>CATVYG010000022.1 GCA_958348225.1 uncultured Collinsella sp. | reverse complement strand
CCGTTGCCGCGCCCCGCAGTGCCCGCTTCCCCCGAGAACAATTATCAGTGCAGGTCGCAGATCCCTGCAACCGAGGTCTGGTCGACATAACTCGGTTTTTCACCGCACTTGCGGTTGGACGCTAAACAGGGTGGCAATATGCTTTGCCCGGAAAGCCATATTAAGTTGCCAATTGGCTACAAGACGAATATAGTTAGCATTATGCTAACTAAGGGGTGGTTATGAGTCGAACCAAGCTCCGACCGACATATTCACTTGACGAAGCGAAGTCTTTGGCTCGCTCGGGAAAGATGATTGTAAATGGTAGGGTGCGCAGACACCTGATGAATCAGTTTGCTTATTTGGACATTGATCATTTCCTTGCTGACCTATTTGATTATCTGAAGCCGGACGATTTTAGAAAATCCATCGCGCTCGATATGGATGGGCCTCTGCATGATGTTTACGCAGATGTCTACGTGTGCCGAGGTTTTGAATGCGAGGATTGGTACGTTAAGTTTTCAATTGATTCCGAAGGCAATGCGCATTTAAACGTTTTGTCTGCGAACATCGATGGATACATTCATTAAAGGAGGAGTCATGCGTTGCATGGAATGCGGCAAAGAAATGCAATTTACCACGGCGCCGATGACTGAAATTTACCGTGGCGAGAAAATAACCGTAAAAGGAATTGAGCATTATGTTTGCGAGTGCGGCAACGATGAAATGACTGCTACAGAAGCGACTAAGCTCGCCCATGCACTGGCTTCCCAATATGCTAAGGCTCATGAACTTTTATCTCCCTCGGATATAAAGGATTTACGCTCTGATCTTGGTTTGACTCAGCATGAGTTTGAGTCGCTATTAGGGGTTTCAAAACCCACGGCGTCTCGTTGGGAGAACGGGGCATCGCAACAATCTATTACCGCAAATAACCTTATGAAGCTCATTCGAGATGTTCCTGAGGCGCGCACTTATCTGGGCCTTTCTTCTGGTGAGATGGCCTCAAGACTTAACGCATCACGCTTTTCGGTGATACCGGGAGGAGAGGCTCCAGCTTATAGGGACTCGACTCCTTTGGCAGATGAGAATGCCTTTCGATTGGAGATGTAGATGGAATCGTTACAGAAGCAACGCATTGAATCTCCGTTGATTACATGCGTGACCAGAAAAGTGGACAGTTTTTCATTTGATGGCGGGATGACTCCGAAAGAGGGCATCAATAAGTCTGACGTTGAATGCAACGTCAAAAATGCTATTACCAGCGCATTCTCGGACGAAAATGGCGCCAGGTTTCGTCAGCTCAATTTAGTTATAGAGCTTTTACCTTGCGATGAAGGTCATTATTACCGTTCCGAAATATCCGTCTCCGGCATATATCGCGCTCCTGCGGATTTAGATGACGATGCTTTTGACAGGGAGGCGCTTAGCACCGGAATGCAGGACCTGTATTCCTATGCAAGAGGCATTATTGAAAATGTCGCAGCTGGTGGAGTATGGGGGCCGCTTTATTTGCCACAGATTGAGTTCGCAATTTAGCCTCCCTGCCACCCAGTCCTTTTAAGATGTTTTTAAAGCGGCCTTATGCAAGCCTTCGTTTTACAAGGGGTTCCTTCCAAGGGGGGCATCCTCTGGTTATTTAGCTAGAGGATGGAGTCGAACAGGCTGGAGTCGAACAGCCGCATTGCCACTTGTCGCTCTGTTGGGTCGCTTGACGTTACGGTAAAATGTTCTCTGTGATACAGTCGTCGTGCACTCTACGTGAGGCGATGACCAAGAGGGGTCGTTGTTCGGTTTTCCGGCAACGGCCCTTTGACGTTTCCGCGACAACTGGATGTTGTCGCGGATATCGTCATTGTTACTTGGTTCTCGATTTGAGGCTGTAATTCCGGAAGTGCGGGGAAAATCGAAAACTACCGAGCACAACCTGATTTTTGGCAACAAAATCGCAGGTCGCGGAAGTTTAAAACAGCGGTCTGGTCTGCCGATCTCGGATTTTCCCCGCACTTCCGGATTTAGCACAAGCTCGACTGGTTTGTTTATCGTTTGGTGCTGATGAATCTTGCCTGGACCCTGATATTTGTATTTAAATAGTTACACTTAACTTATAAGTTAAGTGTAACTAGAAATGGGAGGTAGCCCTTGGTGGAAGGATATGAACTTGTCGAATACAGAGACCCCAAGGGCCGACCGTTTTGGGAGCTGACGACTTCTTCCGTCAACTCTCAATTCCAGAAAATGTTGACAGACCCTAAAAAGAAGCTTGCTGCCCGTAAAATGATCGATCAGATTTCAAAAATCTATGATTATGGGTTAAAGGTCGCGAGTGGGACCTCAAAGCTACGATGTATTGATTCTAAGATCGGCCTCTATGAACTTAAGGGGTTAACGGGGTTAATCGAGAGATGATTTATGCCATATGTTAAGGCGTAGACAAAATCGTTCTTCTATTTTGGTTTAAAGGGCATCAGGGATTGGGAAATATCAGCAGGGAAATCGAGCGGGCCAAGCGACTGAACGTAATAGCGCGTCAGCTTCTGGAGCCTGGGCGCTGACTTTTATGCCTGGCTTCTGAAACGGAGAATACAATGAATAAAGTAGATCTATCTGATTTTTATGCCGAAACAGAAAGTAGCGAAACGCGCGCTTATGAACATGCACTAGATATTGAGTTTATTGTTCATCGCGAAATGAAACGTTTGGGATTGAGTAAAAGTGAGCTGGCAAATCGTATGGGCATAAGCCTTCAGTCGCTTTCTAAGCTCTTGAATTCTCAACCTAATATGACTCTAAAGACGATTGCAAAGTTCGAACTTGCTTTGGGCATTAAGATCGTTCCGCAGGTTATCGTCAGCTATTCCAAAGAACTGCCGTCTCTTTCATCCAACTATTCCGTGCGAGAGCAATGTACATCGCCTGGCATTCTCCCCGCAGAGCTGCCAGCAGATTGCGATTTGCCTTTTCAGGGCGAATAGCATTTCTTCGATGAATTTAAGTCGAATGAATTACCATTCCCTCATTCCCTAAAAAAGTTCTTAAAACAGCCTTAAAGGCGCCTTGGCTCGCGTTGACAGTGTAAAATACGCATGTTTGACTATGACTAAAGTGGATTTTAGGGGAGGGGTGCGCCATGGAGGTGCTGGTTGTTGGCAACACCGCATATGTTGACGATGACTTTTGTGCCAAGGCGTTCCCCGGGGACCATGTACAGGTCGTAGCCGCGCAGGACACGCGCCGCGACGAGTCGTCGCCCCATGCCTCGTGGAAAGAGCTGCTCCAGCACTTGGAGCAGGCCTATGAGTTCGACCGCGTGGTCTACCTGTCTAATTACCTTACCCCGCATACCGATACCGTGGGCGATATCGAGCAGCTGCGTTCGGTCTTTCGTGCGTGCGCGGGTCGCCAGGTCCAACAGCTGTTTGTAGCGGGGCCCGCGAGTGCCGAGGGTGCCGCCGATGCTGCGGGGCGAACGGGCAAGGGAATTATCGCCCGCGCAGCCAACGACCTGTGCCGCTACTACGCTGCTAGCGAGGGCGTTCAGACCAAGATCCTGCGCGTGCCGTTCCTGTATACCGCGTCTGCCGCGCTGGAGGACCCGTTTTTGGTGCCGCTGTTCGACGCGTGCTCAACCGGCTCGGTTGCTCTGCAGGGCGCGGAGAATGCGGCGTTTCCCCTGCTGTGCACCGAGGAGCTCGCGGTGCTGGTACGCCGTATCTTCGATAGCTGGGACGCCTCCTTTGAGACGCTCGACGTAGCCGATACCTTCCATCACACGGCGGGTGAGGTGGGGGACGCCCTCAAGGCGTTGTTCCCCGGCCTTGTCGTTGCCTATGGCGATTCTGCCGGCTACGCCCTGCCCGCCAGCGACGTCGCTCGCGTGCGCTATGGCTGGTTTCAGCGCTACGACTTGCTGCGCGATCTCTCGACCATTCAAGCTCGCTGGGGCGCTGGACGCATCAAAAAGATCAACCCGCTGCGTGCCGCCATCGACCGCATCCAGATACGCTCGCTGCCCATCAAATGCCTGGAGACGGGCGTTGCCTGGGTTCTGTTCGAGGTGCTGGAGCATCTGTTCTCCCAATCTGCCCAGCTCAACGTGCTCGACTATCGACTGCTCTATGTGGTCCTGATTGGCACGCTCTACGGGCTCGACTTTGGCCTGGTCGCCGCGCTGCTGGCGTCGATTGGTCTGGCCGTGAGTTATTTTGCCCTGTACGGCTATACCTTTCAGGGCTTGTTCTATGAGCCTTCCAACTGGCTGCCGTTTATTGCGTACTTTGTGGTGGGCGCCGTGTGCGGCTATGTACAGCTGCGCAACAGCGAGGCCGTTAAGGCGGAGCGTGACGAGAACGAGCTTGTGCGAAACCGTAACACGTTCCTAACGCGGCTCTATCATGACGCGATTGAGGACAAGCGTGCCTATAAGCGACAGATTGTGGGTCGCCACGACAGCTTTGGCAAGATCTTTGCCGTGACGCAGGAGCTCGACGTACTCAACCCGCGTGATATATACCGCAAGTGCTGCGAGCTGCTGGGTGAGATTCTCGAGAACGATTCGGTGACAATCTACCATGTTTCGGGCGGGGCATTTGCGCGCCTGGTAGCGGCGAGCCCGGCGATTTCCAACAATGTGCCGCGCTCGCTCTCGCTCGACGACCTTGCGCCCGTGCTCCAAGGCTCGATCTCTGGTTTGTGGGTGAACCGCGCACTGACGCCGGGGCTTCCGATGTTTGGCTATGCGATCGAGCGCGATGGAGCCCCCGACGTGTTGATCTTTGTGCGTCACGTGGCCGAAAGCCAAATGACCCTGTACTACCAAAACCTGTTCCGCATCCTGTGCGGAATGGTGGAAAGCGCGCTGGGACGCGCCTTCGATTACGAGGCCGTGGCGCAGGATAAGCGCTGCGTTGCCGGCACGTGCGTGCTCAACCACGATGCCTTTGGCCGGGAGCTTGCCGCCGAGCAAGCGCTTGCGGACAACAAGATGGGGAGCTTCTTGCTCCTGCGCGTGGTGCCGGGCATGGAGCCTGTTGGCGAGCTGGTCGGCGCCATTGGGTCGGCGATTCGCGAGAGCGATGCTGCAGGCCTGGTCGATGGCGACACGCTTTACCTGCTCATGCGTCAGGCGACCGAGGCCGACCTTCCCGTTATTTGTGCGCGCTTGGACGCCAAGCACATTACGGTGGAGCCCGTCGACAGCGAGGATGTTGTGGCCCTGCTGCAGCGCATTGCGCCCGCTGGCAACGGTGAGGGGGAGGCCGCTTGATCTCGCTTGTCGTTGCTGCCGTACTGCTATTACTTCATGCGCTGGTTTGTCTGGTGCTGTGGACGCTTATGAAACTGGGCCTGCTGCCGGTTCGCGGGCACATGCTTGCCGTGATGGTGCTCGTACCGCTGTGGGGCCCGTTGCTCGTGGTGCTGCTCTCGCTGCGTAGCGCGGTGTTCGGTGACGACCTTAAGGATGCCACGCTGGAGTCGCTGCGCATTAACGACGACATGCATCGCAGCATGCTGGTGCAGGGGCGCGAGGGCGATGATGGCGTGGTGCCGCTCGAGGAAGCGCTGATCGTTAACGACCCGGGCGACCGCCGCCGTCTGATGCTCTCCATGCTTACCGAGGATCCGGATGCGTACCTGGCACAGTTGCAGGCAGCAAAACTCAACGACGATGTCGAGGTCGCGCACTATGCCGCGACGGCGGTGGCGCAGATTTCCAAGGAGTCCGACCTTAAACTGCAGCAGTTGGAGCGCGCGTTTAAGACCGATCCAAGCTCGCATAACTTGGATGCGTATTGCGACTTTTTGGGCGCCTATTTGGACTCGGGTTTGGCAGAAGGCCGCGTGGCACAGATTCAGCGTCAGCAGTATGCACGCCTGCTCGCGCGTCGTTGCGAACGCGAGGACGGGCCTGCGCTGCGCATTCGCTATGCCACGGCGCTGGCCGATGCCGGCGAGATCGATAAGGCAGAGGACGTCGCTAGCCAGTTGGTGATCGATGCGTCAGACGAGCAGGACGTGTGGATGCTCTGCTTGCGCTTGGCTGTGATTCGTCGCGATGGGCAGGCGGTGCGGCGTGTAGTCGACGCGATCGACAAGCAGCACGTGTATTTGAATGCCGAAAATCGCGAGAGGCTGGCATTTTGGCGTGAAGGAGAGGAGGCCCGATGAGCGTGGTGCAACATATCCGCGAGCGTGCGGGCCATTTTCGTTGGATAGGGCTGCTCGTGGTATGGGCTGTCTTTATCGCCATGGCCGCTGTGCTGTTGATCGAGCGTGCCGGCGTGCAGTACAGCGCCGGGCAGCATAAGCTGGGTATGCTCGCCGCCAACGATGCGGTGCCGGCAAGCTCGGCGATGTTTGGCCAAAAGCCCACGTGCTTGGTTATTACCGACTCGGGCCAAGATGGCGTCGAGGACGTCAAAGAGCAGTTTGACCAGATTCTGCTCGACATGAAAATTGCCCACCGCGATGTGGATATTGCCACCGATGGTGTTGATGCGATTCCTTCCCTCACATCTTTCGACCGCGTGATTTTACTGATGCCTTCGATCGATGGGCTCGGTACGCACCTCTCCGACATCATGAGCTGGGTGAGCTCCGGCGGTTCGCTGATGCTCGCCATGACACCGGACAATTCGAGCTATCTGCAGGCAATCGGTCCCAAGCTAGGCATCGATTCTGCCAGCTATGAATATACGACGGCAGAGAGCATCGTGCCGAGCGAGGACTTTATGATCGGCGGTGGACAGCATTATGAGTTGTCGGATCCCTTCGATTCGTCGCTCTCGGTTTCGCTGCGTGAGACGGCCCACGTGTGGGCTAAAACCGGCGACACGGGTACTCCGCTTATTTGGTCGAGCGATTGCGGCAACGGCCGTACCGTGGTGTGCAATATCGGTATCTACAACAAGGTCATGCGCGGTTTCTATGCCGCGGCCGTGAGCCTGTTGGGCGATGCCACGGCCTATCCGGTCATCAATAGCGCGGTGTTTTACCTGGACGATTTCCCGAGCCCCGTTCCCTCGGGCGACGGCACGTACATCAAACGCGACTACGGCCTTTCTATCGCCGATTTTTATGCCAAGGTGTGGTGGCCCGACCTGCAAAAGCTCGCGCAGCAATACGACATTCGCTATACCGGCGTGATGATCGAAAACTACGAGGACGTGGTCAACCAAACCGAGCCCGCGCGCCAGGCCGATACCACGCAGTTCCGCTATTTTGGCGGCATGCTGCTGCAGATGGGCGGTGAGTTGGGCTTTCATGGCTACAACCATCAGCCGCTGGCGCTCTGGGACACCGACTATGGCACGCTGTACGACTACAAGACGTGGAAGAACAAGGAGACGCTTGTCGCGTCTCTCGACGAGCTTGTCGCCTTTCAGGACGAGGTGTTGCCCAACGCGCACGGCTCGGTCTACGTGCCGCCGTCGAATATTCTTTCGGCCCGCGCCCGCAAGATTATTGGCGAGGACGTGCCGCGCATTAAGACCATTGCCAGTACGTACTTTGAGGACGGAACCGACCTGCCCTACGTGCAGGAATTTGGCGTGGCGAGCGATGGCATCGTGGAGCAGCCGCGTATCGTTTCGGGCGGCATGGTCGATGACACCTATATGCGTCTGGCCGCGGTGTCCGAGCTCAACATGCACTACGTGAGTACTCACTTTATGCATCCCGATGACCTGCTGGATCCCGATCGCGGCGCTAAGGAGGGCTGGGAGGTCTACAAGGGCGGCCTGACCGACTACCTGGACTGGCTTACCAAGTCTGCGCCCGACCTGCGCCACCAGACGGGTTCGGAATGCTCGGGTGCCATTCAGCGTTTTTCGTCCGTGACGGTGAGCGTGGATACGGGCGATGATGCCTGGACGCTCAACCTGGGCAACTTCCACGACGAGGCTTGGCTTATGTTCCGCGCCAATAACGGCGAGCCGGGTACGGTGTCCGGTGGCGAGATTAAACACCTGACGGGCGACCTGTACCTAGTCAAAGCGACGGACAAGACCGTGACGATTGGGCGCAAGGAGGGCGGCGACCGATGAGAATCTGCTTAGTGCTCGAGGGCTGCTACCCCTACGTGCACGGCGGTGTGTCCACCTGGATGCACGGCTACATCACGGCCATGCCCGAGCACGAGTTTGTGCTGTGGGTGATTGGCGCTCACGCCGAAGACCGCGGCAAGTTTGTCTACGAGCTGCCCGGCAACGTCGTCGAGGTGCACGAGGTGTTCCTGGACGATGCTCTGCGTCTTTCGGGCGAGCAGGAGGAAGTCGACTTCGACGACCGCGAGCGCGAGGCGTTGCGCCGTCTGGTTTTGCTCTCCAATCCGGACTGGGACGTGCTGTTCGACATTTTCCAGCGCCGCCACGTGCATCCGCTCTCATTTTTGCAGAGCCGCACGTTTATGGACATCTTCCGCGACGTGTGCCTGGCCGAGTGCCCGTATACGCCTTTCGCCGACGCCTTCCACACCATGCGTTCGATGTTGCTGCCCGTGCTCTATCTGCTGGGCAGCGAGGTTCCGGTGGCCGACGTGTACCACGCCATCTCGACCGGCTACGGCGGCCTGCTTGCGAGTCTTGGCTCGAGCGTTCATAACGCGCCGGCATTGCTGACCGAGCACGGCATCTACACGCGCGAGCGCGAGGAGGAGATCATTCGCGCCGACTGGGTGGTGCCCTCGTTTAAGGACCGCTGGATCCGCTTTTTCTACCTGCTCTCGGAGGAGATCTACCGTCGCGCTTTCCGCGTGACAAGCCTGTTTCACAACGCCCGCAAGACGCAGATCGATATGGGCTGCGATGCGGACAAATGCCTGGTCATCCCCAACGGCATCCAGTTCGACCGCTTTAAGGACATTCCCTTAAAGCCCGATGACGGCTGGGTGGACATTGGCGCGGTGGTGCGCCTGGCGCCCATCAAGGACGTCAAGACCATGATCTACGCCTTCTTTGAGCTGCACGAGCGCCTGCCCAAGGTGCGCCTGCACATTATGGGCGGCGTGGATGACGAGGAATATGGCGCCGAGTGCCATGCGCTGGTGGAGACATTGGGCGTGCGCGACCTGATCTTTACCGGCCGCGTCAACGTGGTCGAGTACATGGAAAAGCTCGACTTTACCATTTTGACGAGCATCTCGGAGGGCCAGCCGTTGAGCGTGTTGGAATCGCTGGGCGCACGTCGCCCCTGCGTGACGACCGAGGTCGGCTGCTGCCGCGAGCTGCTCGAGGGCGCCCCCGGCGACGACTTTGGCGTGGCTGGATTCGTGAGCCCGCCCATGTATCGCAAGGGTCTGGCCGATGCTATGGAGCGCATGTGCGCGAGCCGTGCCCGCCGCCTGGAAATGGGGAAGCGCGGCCAGCGTCGCGTGGCGACCTACTACCTACACGAGCAGATGCTCGCCAACTATCGCGCGCTGTACGACGAGACGGCGCGTGCGTTTGACCTGCCCAGAGAGGGGGAGTAGCCGGTGGCCGGAATCGGTTTTGAGCTCAAGCGCTTGTTTAAGCGCAAGGGCCTGTTTGCTACGATGCGCGCCTATGGTTATGCCGGCATTGTGTGTACGGGCCCCATGCTGCTGGGCGTGCTGCTCCAGGTGGGTATCTTGGTGCTGTGCGGCCTGTGGGGTGTGGGCCGTGCCAACCAGGACCTGCTAGTGTGCATGGTGACCTATACGCTGCTGGCGTCGCTCACGCTCACGAGCTTTTTCTCCATGCCGGTCACGCGCTTTTTGGCCGATATGCTCTTTGCCGAGCGCGAAGAAGAGGTCTTGCCCTCGTTTTGGGGCTCCAGCGCCATCATGCTCGTTGCGGGCACGGTGCTCTACGGCGTCTTTTTGCTGTTCTCAGGCGCCACGCTGCTGCAGGGGCTGCTGTGCCTGTGGCTGTTCAACATTATGATCGTCAACTGGAACGGCATGAGTTACCTCACGGCCATTAAGGATTACCGCGGTATTCTGTGCAGTTTTGCCGCGGCCATTGGCATGGCGTGCCTGTGTGCCTTGGCCGCGCTGGTGCTGGGGTTGCCGCCGGTCGAGGGCCTGTTGGCGTCAATCGCCCTGGGCTATGGCGTCATGCTCGCCTGGGACGTGGTGCTGCTGTACCGGTATTTTCCGCAGAGCGACCGCAGCCCCTGGCTCTTTTTGCGCTGGCTCGACCAGTTTATGCCGCTCGCGCTAACGGGCCTGTTTACCAACCTGGGACTCTTTGCACATCTGGTAATTATTTGGGCCGGCCCCATTGGTGTGCAGGTCAAGGGCTTGTTTTATGGCGCACCCTACCACGATGTGCCGGCGCTCATTGCGTTTTTGACCATTCTGGTCACGACCGTCAACTTTGTGGTGTCGGTCGAGGTTAACTTCTATCCGCGCTACCGCGACTACTACAGCCTGTTTAACGACGGCGGCGTGGTGGGCGACATCGTGGTGGCCGAGGAGGAAATGCTCGCCACGCTCAACCGGGAGCTGCGGTTTTGCGCGCTCAAGCAGCTGTTTGTGACGGCAGCGGTCATCTCGCTCGAGACCACGGTGCTCTCGGCCCTGCCACTGGGCTTCAACAACCTGATGCACGGGTATTTCCGCACGCTGTGCGTGGGCTTTGGCCTGTATGCCGTGGGCAATACAGTGATGCTCATCTTGCTGTACTTTACCGACTACAAGGGCGCCGTGCTTGCCTCCGGGCTGTTCGCGGGCGTGGCGGGGCTGGCGACCATCGTCTCGCTGTTCTTTCCGCAGCAGTTTTATGGCTTTGGCTTTTTGCTCGGCGCGGCGGTGTTTTTTGTTGTGGCGCTCATGCGGCTCGATACCTATACCGCCAACTTGCCGTATCGTATCCTGAGTCAGCAGCCCATCGTGGCGACCGACAAGACGGGTCGCTTTACGGAGCTGGGCTGCTTGCTCGACCGTGCCGAACAGCGCTACGAGGAGCTGCGTCTAGAGGGCGAGCCGCATGGTGCGTTTGAGCGCACGGTGGTCCGTGTGTATCGCAATCGTTGGGGAGGTCCTGATGACCGATAGGATGATATCGCGTCGCCGCTTGATTGAGGCGGCTGCCGGCACACTGCTGCTTTCGGGCTGCTCTTCGCAGGACGAATCCTCGACAAAAAAGACCAAGAAGCAGGACAAGATTAAAAAGGCCGATGCGTCTAGCGAGATCAAGCATCTTCGCGATAAGGACGAGCTGTACGAGGTCTACGACGACTCGGGCATTGTGACCATGTACCTGACGGTCTCGCGCGGTAACAGCTCCGAGAACACCGATCATAGCTGGGCCGAGATCAATACGTACTCGGTGTATGACTACGCCGACATGGGCGTGACGCGCTATCAGGTAATGGGGCTTTTGCAGGCGGGCGACGAAGACGGCCCGGTGGCCGGTGAGGTTGGCTATGGCGAGGAAGCGCCCAATGCTACCGTGCAGGTGCGTGGCCAGACGTCGAGCATGAACTCGCAAAAGAATTACAAGGTTGAGCTCAAAAAGGGCAAGGGTAGCTGGCGCCAACAGCGCGCGATTGCGCTCAACAAGCACATGGGCGAGGGTATGCGTTTTCGCAACAAGATGGCCTACGACCTTATCCGCGGGATTCCCCAGATGATGGGCCTGCGCACGCAGTTTGTGCATCTGTGGGTGTGCGACCAGACCGAAAAGTCCAACGACACCTTTGAGGACTACGGCCTGTTTACGCAGGTTGAACAGCTCAACAAGACGGCGCTTAAGGCACATGGCCTGGATAAGAGCGGGCATCTGTACAAGGTGAACAGCTTTGATTTCCATCGCTACGAGGATACCATTAAGCTTGCTGACGACCCCGACTACAACCAGGCAAGCTTTGAGGGCATGCTCGAGATTAAGGGCGATTCGGACCACACCAAGCTCATCGAGATGCTCGATGCGCTCAACGACGAATCGCAAAAGATCGATGACGTGCTCGACACCTACTTTGATACCGAGAATCTGGTCTATTGGTTGGCGTTTCAGATCCTGACGGGCAACTGCGATACGCAGAACCGCAACTGCTATCTGTACAGCCCGCTTAACTCCAAGGTCTGGTACATCCTGGATTGGGATAACGACGGCATGCTGCGTAAGCTTGAGCTGAGCCTGACGGGGTTCTCGGATTATGCGAGCTGGGAGCGCGGCGTAAGCAACTACTGGGGCAACGTGCTATTCAATCGTGCGCTGCGCAGCAAGGCGTTCCGCGGTGAGCTCGATCGCGCCGTCAAGGACCTGCGCTCGTATATGACCGAGGCACGCCTGACCAAGATGATCAAGCACTACCGCGAGGTGACTGAATCCCTGGTCTTTGCTTCGCCCGATATCGACAATCTGCCTGTCACCAAGGACCAATACGAGCAGATCGCCGCGTCGATTCCCTCCGAGATCGAGGAGAACTACAAGAGCTTTCGCGAGAGTTTTAAAAAGCCCATGCCGTTCTACATCGGCGTGCCGCAGATCGATAACGGTAAGCTGCGCATTAACTGGGATGCGTCCTACGACTTTGAGGCGCGCGACATTCGCTACACCGTAGAGCTTGCGCGCGACTATGCCATAAGCGACGTGTTCTTTAAGGCCGAGGACGTGCTGCTTCCCGAGGTGACCTGCGATGCGCCCGATGCCGGCCAGTATTTTGTGCGCGTGCGTGCCGCCAACTCCGACGGCTTTACGCAAGATGCGTTTGACTACTATGTGACTGACGACGGTAAGCACTACGGCATGAAGTGTTTTTACGTGCAAGACGGCGGTAAGGTCGTGGAGGACACGTATGAGGAGGGCTAGCGCGCTGCTTGAGCGCTTGGCGGCCCCGCCTGTGCGTGCCACGCAGGAGCGTTACCGCCATGAGCTCAAATATCTCATTAACGAGGGCGAGCACGCCGCGCTTGCCTGTCGCATGGCGCCGGTGTTTAAGCTGGACAAGCATGCGCGGGCGGGCGGTTACACTATTCGCAGCCTGTATTTTGATGACTACCGAAACTCGGCCTACGAGGAAAAAGACGCCGGCATTCTCATGCGCAAAAAGTATCGCGTGCGCATCTATAACGGCAGCGACAAGGTGATTAAGCTTGAGCGCAAAAAGAAGTACGGCAGCTGGATCTACAAGGAGGACGCGCCGCTTACGCGCGGTGAGTTTGAGCAGATTCTGGCTGGCGACTACGACTTTTTGCTGAGGAGCCCTTATCCGCTCTGTCGCGAGTTCTACATCGAGTGCATCTGCAACATGATGCGCCCGCGGACCATCGTGGACTACGAGCGCGAGCCGTGGGTGATGGACGAGGGCACCGTGCGCATCACGTTTGACATGAACGTGCGTGCCGCGGTGGGTAGCTTCGACATCTTTGATGCGACGCTGCCCGCGCTGCCCGTGCTAGAACCCGGCAAGCTGGTGATGGAGGTCAAGTTTACGGAGTTTTGCCCGCAGCTCGTGCGCGATATGGTGCCGCCGGGCGCGGCCGAACTCACGGCGGTCTCCAAGTACTGCCTGTGTTACGAAAAGACCGCCTACCTGCGCGGATTTAATTACTGGGAATCGGATTTTGAGAACCGAGGGGATATTTAGACCATGAGCACCAGGGACTTTTTTAAGAACTCCGTCTTGGAGGCGTTTGGCCAGGTCGACCCTGCCAAGATCGGCCTGTCGCTGCTCGTGGCGCTCGCCATGGGCATCCTGATCTATTACGTCTACAAGCGCTTTTTTACCGGCGTGGTGTATTCGCGTAGCTTTGCCGTGACGCTTGTTGGCATGTGCGTGCTCGCCTGCATGGTCACGCTCGCGATCTCGACGAACGTGGTCATCTCGCTCGGTATGGTCGGTGCTCTGTCTATCGTCCGCTACCGTACGGCGGTTAAGGACCCGCTCGACCTGCTGTATCTGTTTTGGTCCATTACCACGGGAATTACGGCCGGCGCCGGCATGTACGCGCTCGTGGCGCTCACGGCCGTGGTCATCGTGGTGATGATCGCCGGCTTTGCGAGCCACCAGGACAAGGCGCGCGTGTACATGATGGTCATCCACTACACGGGCCAGACCACTGGCGACGATATCGTGCGTGCGTTTGGGCGCACCAAGTTCACCGTTAAGTCCAAGACTATGCGCGGCGACAAGGTCGAAATGGCCGCCGAGGTGTTCTCGGACGGCGTGGATATGCCCTATGCTGACGCTATCCGCGCACTCGACGGCGTGGAAGATCTAACGTTGATCCAATACAACGGTGAATATCACGGCTAACTATGGTCCGGCGTTTTAACAAACGCCGGACCGCTCGACGCTGCGCGGGCATCTGCCGGGCGATCTGCCGCTCAAACCGTCGCTCGCGTACATAAAGTACGCTTCGCTCCTCTTTCGCGGCACCTCGCCACGGCAGCTGCCCGCTCGCTGACGTTTGCTCGACCTGGATGAGCGAGTTGATTCATTGAGCGCGTTCGCGGGTATTATGGTGAAAGCGATTTCAATGACAGGGGTGCTCGTGGTTAAGATGAAAGATGTGGCCGAGTTGGCCGGCGTTTCGAGCGCCGCCGTCTCGCGCTACCTCAACGGTGGGTATATCTCGGCGGATAAGGCCGAGCGCATTAAGCAGGCGATTGAGCTGACCGGATACGTGCGATCCAGCCAGGCTCGCGCGCTGCGCACCGGTTCCACCAAGCTCATCGGCGTCATCGTACCTAAGATTAACTCGGAATCCGTGAGCCGCATTACCGCCGGTATTGGCCAGGTTCTCGGTCGCCGTGGCTACCAGATGCTGCTTGCCAATACCGATAACGCCCCCGATCGCGAGCTCGAATACCTCGATTTATTCCAAAACCACCCGGTCGATGGCATTGTGCTGGTGGCAACCATGATCACCGACGAGCACCGTCGCGCGATTGAATCGTGCCGCGTGCCCATTGTGTTGATCGGCCAACATGTCGAGGGCGCGGCGTGCGTCTATCATGACGATTACGAGGCCGCCTTTGAGCTGGGTCATGCGCTTGCGGGTCGCGTGGACGGCAAGATTGCCTATATTGGAGTTACCGAAGAGGACCGCGCGGCCGGTTATGACCGCCGTCGCGGTTTTGAGGCCGGCCTGCGCGCTGCGGGCAACCCGCTCGATTCCGCCTTGATTCGCCTAGGCTCGTTTACGCTCGACTCGGGCTATGGTACGGCGCGTGAGCTGCTTTCCGTCGCTCCCGATGTTTCGTTTATCGCCTGCGCGACCGACACCATGGCGGCGGGCGCGCTGCGTGCCATCGATGAGGTTCGCGGCATGGGCGAGGGCATGCACCGCGTGAGCGGTTTCGGCGACAACGCGTTTTTGCGCGCGCTGACGGGCGGCATTCCCACCGTGCATTACGGCTACCTGACCAGCGGTGTCGAGGCGACCAATATGTTGCTCAACACGCTCGATGGCGCGGAGGGGGAGAACGGCCTAAAGACGCTTAAGCTCGGCCATCAGTTGATGAATGTCTAGGTCTTGATCGTGCCTGCCCGCCTTTGAGTCCCCCGTTTTTTGTCCCAAAACTACCATTCGCCGGCTTTTTCCTACCGTTCACCCTACTATGAAAACGATTACAGACATATGAAACTGAAAACGATTACAGTGTAAGTGTCAAAGGTGGCCGGGTGCAGATGCTCCCGTTGGAGGAAAGGGAAGTCATGGACTACCGCAAATCAGCCCAAGAGGTGCTCGACAACATCGGTGGCGCCGACAACGTTGTTTCGGCCGCACACTGCGCCACGCGTCTGCGCCTGGTGGTTGCCGATAACGCCAAGGTCGACAAGGAGGCCCTCGAGAATATCGACGGCGCCAAGGGCGTCTTTGAGGCCCAGGGCCAGCTGCAGATTATCTTTGGCACCGGCACCGTCAATAAGGTGTACGACGAGTTCATCGCCCTCGGCGGTATCAATGCCGCCTCTAAGGCCGAGGTCAAGGAGGCCGCGGCACAGCAGCAGAACATCTTTATGCGTGCCATTAAGGTGCTCGGCGACGTCTTTGTCCCCATTATCCCCGCCATCGTGGCTTCGGGCCTGCTGCTGGGCATTATGAGCGCCCTCAACTTTATGGCCTCCAACGGCTTTATCGCGCTCGACACCAATAACTTTATTTATAAGATTGCCGACCTGGTCTCGGGCACGTCCTTTGGCATTCTGCAGATCCTGATCGGTTACTCCGCCGCTAAGGCCTTTGGCGCCAACCCGTATCTGGGCGCCGTCGTCGGTGGTGCATTCATCAACTCCTCGCTGCAGAGCGCCTATACGGTTGCCTCCGAGGGCGTGCAGACCATGGTCAACGTCATCCCCGGCGTGTACAGCTTTGAGTGGGTCGGCTATCAGGGCCATGTGATCCCCATCGTTATCGCCTGCGCCATTCTGGCCTTCCTCGAGAAGCGTCTGCACAAGATCGTTCCCGAGATGTTCGATCTCTTTGTGACCCCGCTTGTCTCGGTGTTCGTGACCGTGCTCGTGACGCTCGTTGCCGTCGGCCCCATCTTTGTGTGGGCTGAGAACGCCATCCTCGGTCTGATCCAGGCCCTGCTGACCCTGCCCTTCGGCATCGGTTCTTTTATCGTCGGCCTGTTCTATGCTCCCACGGTCGTTACCGGTATCCACCAGATGTACACCGCCATCGACCTGGGCCAGCTCGCCCAGTACGGCGTGACCTACTGGCTGCCCATCGCCAGCGCTGCCAACATCGCCCAGGGTGGTGCCGCGCTCGCCGTTGCCTTTAAGACCCGCGATGCCAAGATTAAGGGCCTGGCGCTTCCTTCGGCTCTGTCCGCCTTCATGGGCATTACCGAGCCTGCCATCTTCGGTGTGAACCTACGCTTCTTTAAGCCCTTCATCGCCGGCTGCATCGGCGGTGGTTGCGGCGCCCTGGTCTGCGCGCTCACTTCGCTGGCTGCCTCCGGCACGGGCGTTACCGGTATCTTCGGTATCCTGCTGTGCCTGGCACAGCCCGTGCAGTACGCGATCATGTTTGCGGTTGCCGCGATGGTTTCCTTTGGCGTCTCGTTTGTCCTGTACAAGGACGAGCCCAAGGCTTCCGAGCAGGCCTAAGAGCTTTTGATTGAGGGAATGCCCGCGGGCTGTATGCTCGCGGGCGTTTCCCGTATCTGGTGCCGATCTCTGGCGCCTTGTAACTTTCGATCCGTTAGGACTTTGATATGTCTAATGCACTTGGTCGCGACCTTGCAAAGCTGGTTGCTGCTGTTGACGCTGCCGCCTCTGGGTGCGGTCATGGCGCATATGGCCAGCGCTTCCATATTATGCCGCCGGCGGGCTGGCTTAACGACCCCAATGGTCTTTGCCAAGCGGGCGGCGTGTTCCACGCTTATTTTCAGTATGCGCCGTTTGATGTGAACGGCGGCGTAAAGATGTGGGGCCATGCCACAAGCCGCGACCTTATGAACTGGGAATATGTTGGCGCGCCGCTGTTTCCCGACGAGCCGTTCGACTGCCATGGCGTGTACTCGGGCTCCGCGCTTGCCGAGGACGGTCGCATTCGCGTACTTTATACGGGCAACGTTAAGCTTTCCGATGCGGACGGCACGTACGACTACGTCAATACCGGCCGCCGCGCCGATACCGTCTATGTGGAGAGCGTTGATGGCCTTGCTGGTCGGGAGTTCAGCCAAAAGCGCGTGGTGCTGGCGTCCGAGGATTATCCCGACGATCTGACCTGCCACGTGCGTGATCCCAAGGTGTGGCGCGATGATGATGGGCGTTACCACATGGTGCTGGGCGCGCGTCGTCGTGTGGACGGGCCGCATGTCGAGAGCCGTTTTTGTGCGATGCACGGCGAAGGTGCCGGGCGCGATGTGGGCGAGATCCTGGTGTATGGCTCGGCCGATATGCTGAGTTGGGAGCTCGAGAGCCGCGTGTCTACGCCCGAGCGTTTTGGCTTTATGTGGGAGTGCCCGGGATACCTTGAGCTTGAGGCGGATGGCGGCGCACCGACGAAGTGGCTGTCTTTCTCGCCTCAGGGCCTTGAGGGCGGCCGTTGGGACCGCGGCAATGTGTATGCCGCTGGCTACATGCCTGTAACGGGCGACATTACGGGCGGCAATGACGCTTATGAACTGGGCGAGTTTCGCCTGTGGGACGCCGGTTTTGACTTCTATGCTCCGCAGGAGTTCACGGCCGAGGACGGTCGCCATATTCTAATCGGCTGGATGGGCATGCCCGATGAGCCGACCTATGGCAACGCGCCTACCGTGGCGTGCGGCTGGCAGCACTGCATGACGGTGCCGCGTGAGCTTACAGCCGGTGCCGACGGCGTGGTGCTGCAGCAGCCGGCTCGCGAGATTGAGCTCCATTATGCTTCGGTGCGTGTGGGGGAAGACTCGTTGGAGGTTGCCGGTGATACCTGCTTTGACGTTGTTGTTGACGGTGTCGACGGCGCGTTTACCGCGACCGTTGATGGCGAGCTGAAGCTGGCGTTTGTGCCCGCCAATGGCGAGCTGCCCGCGCGCTTTGAGATGCGATTTACCGATGAGGGTCGCGCTTCTGCCGGCTGCGGTCGTACCGTGCGCTGGGAGCCCGTCGGCGAGGTCCGTAACGTGCGCGTTGTTGGTGATGTCTCGTCGGTCGAGGTGTTTGTGAACGATGGCTCGCTCGTGTTTTCGACGCGCATCTATCCCGAGGCCTATGGCGTGACCGTTGACGCTCCGGGCGCGAATGTGACCTACCACGCGCTCAACATTTAGGCGATTCGTCGCATATCGGCGCTATACTGCAGCCGTTGCCCACGATGCGGGAAACATCCGCATTGTGGGTTTTTGCTTATGAAGGGACGGTGCCGCGTGGACGTTCAACAGCTAGAAGAGGCTTGGGCTTTGAGAGCCGGCGCGCGTGAGGCGTGTCTTGTCGCTGCTCCGCATGTGCCAGCAGCGCTGTCTCATCTGGGGATTGTGCGTCCCGGCGACCGCCTGGTTGCTTTTGCGGACGACTTTGCTGATGCGTTTGCGAGCGGCTTTGATTGCTGCGATGTCGCGCTGGTGGGCTCATCGTCGCCTGATGCGTTTGCTGCAGCGTCCAAGGGTTTTGATGCTTCGCTTGATGCTGAGGGGTCGCACCTGTGGTGGTTTGTCAACTCCATCGGTGGGTTTGGTCTGCGCGTACCCGATCTTCGTACGTTAGGCTGTGCAGCGCGAGAGGCTCATGCGCTGCTGGTTGTGGACAACACCGTGGCGTCGGCTTTTGGCTGCGATCCGCTGCGGCTGGGTGCTGCGCTGTCGCTTGAGGCACTCGACCGCGTGTGCGCCGGTAAGACTCCGCGCAAGTTGGTTGCCGCTTCGGTTGCGCGCTCGCAGCTCAAGCGCCATCGTGTGGATGCCGCGGCTGAGTGCGCGCATGCCCTGCTTGAGGGCTGTGGCTTGGCCAAGCTTGATATGCCTGCTGACGAGGCCGGCGTGCTGGAGCGAGGGTTGGACTCGCTCGATGTCCGCATGCAGGCGCATTTCGACCGCGCGCGTGCGCTGGCCGAGTATCTGGCCGCCAACGAGATGGTGCGCAACGTACGCTATCCCGGACTGAGCTCGCATCCCGACCATGCTGTTGCAACGGGAATCCTCGAGCACGGCTTTGGCCCGGCAGCTGAATTTGACCTTATCGAGCGTAGCGCGGGCAAGCTGTTCGATGCTTTGTCGGGGGAGTTCCGCACATCGCCCGCAGGCGGCCCAACAACGCGCCTTTCGGCCCCACGCGGCAAGCAGGGGAGCACCATCCGTCTCTTCGCCGGCACCGACGACCCCTTGATCGTGGCCGCCACCCTAGATAATGCCCTCCGCAACTAGCTAAATCATCCTCGACTCCATAAGTTGCGGTGAAATAGGGATTGATTTACGGCTTTAACCGCATAAACAGTCCCTATTTCACCGCAACTTATGAGAAGGGGTTGGGTAGCTAAAAAGCCCCGTCCCAAATTGGCTACTCTTTGATGCTGGCGATGAGGGCGTTGGCTTTGGTGGCGATGACGTTGTTGATGTCGGCCTGCAGCTCCTCGTAGACCGCTATGGCTCGCTCGCCGGCGGGGGTGAGGGTGGATCCGCGGGCGCCGTCGCGCTCGATGAGCTTGCAGCCCAGCTGACCTTCGGCCTCGTTCACGATGCGCCAGGCCTTGGAATACGCCATGCCCATGCTCTTGGCGGCGCGGTTGAGCGAATGCTCGCGGGCAATCCCCTGCAGCAGCAAGACGCAGCCGTGGCCGAACACGCCCGGCAAATCCTTGTCGCACGCTTGAATGACCAACTTTGCCGTCGTCTTGTACTTCATACGCTCCACGTCTCTCCGCTAAAGTGTTTGCTGGGCAAACGCAAAGCCTGCGTCAAACCCTCGTGTGCTCTTCTTAAATCATGCATTGTAGCAGTCAAAGTGCGTTAAGATACTTCCCCAGTATTGGGCGCCCAAGGTTGGGCTGGGTCCTACGAGGCCTGCAGCCGACCGGTCGCATGGAAAAAGGAGAAACATGGCTACGTTCTTTCCCGGTGAGTCCCACACGTTTTCGGAGTATCTGCTGGTCCCTGGTTACTCGTCCTCGCAGTGCATTCCCAACAACGTCTCTCTCAAGACGCCGCTGACCCGCTTTAAGCGCGGTGAGAAGCCGGCAATCACCCTGAACATCCCCATGGTTTCCGCCATCATGCAGTCCGTCTCGGGCGTCGACATGGGTGTCGCGCTCGCTACCGAGGGTGGCCTGTCCTTCATTTACGGTTCCCAGAGCGCCGAGTCCGAGGCCGCTATGGTCAAGGCCGTCAAGGATCACAAGGCCGGCTTCGTTCAGTCCGATTCCACGCTGACTCCCGACATGACCATGGAGCAGGTCATCGAGCTCAAGGAGAAGACCGGTCATTCCACCATGCCGGTCACTGACGACGGCACGCCCAAGGGTAAGCTCCTGGGCATCGTCACCAGCCGTGACTATCGCCCCAGTCGCGATGACCACCAGACGAAGGTTTCCGAGTTCATGACCCCGCGTGAGCAGCTCATCGTGGGCGACAAGAACATCAGCCTCAAGGTTGCCAACGACGTCATCTGGGACAACAAGCTTAACGCCCTGCCGATCGTCGACGACAACGATCACCTCATGGGCATCGTCTTCCGCAAGGACTACGACAGCCACAAGACCAACCCCAACGAGCTGCTTGATAAAGACAAGCGCTACATGGTCGGCGCCGGTATCAACACCCGCGACTATGCCGAGCGCGTGCCGCTGCTCATCGAGGCCGGTGCCGATGTCCTGTGCATCGACTCTTCCGAGGGCTTCAGCGAGTGGCAGAAGCGCACCATCGAGTGGATCCGCGCCAACTATGGCGAGGACGTCAAGGTCGGTGCCGGTAACGTCGTCGACGCCGAGGGCTTCCGCTTTTTGGCCGACTGCGGTGCCGACTTCATCAAGGTCGGTATCGGCGGCGGTTCCATCTGCATCACCCGCGAGACCAAGGGCATCGGCCGTGGCCAGGCCACCGCGCTGATCGACGTCTGCCGCGCCCGTGACGAGTACTACGAGGAGACCGGTGTCTACGTGCCCGTGTGCTCCGACGGTGGCATCGTCTACGACTACCACATGACGCTCGCCCTTGCCATGGGTGCCGACTTTATGATGCTGGGCCGCTACTTCGCCCGCTTCGACGAGAGCCCGACCGAGCGCGTCAACGTCAACGGCCAGTACATGAAGGAGTACTGGGGCGAGGGCTCTGCGCGTGCCCGCAACTGGCAGCGCTACGACCTGGGTGGTGCCGCGAAGCTCAGCTTCGTCGAGGGCGTCGACTCCTACGTTCCCTATGCCGGCTCCCTCAAGGACGGCGTGGGCGGCACGCTCTACAAGGTCAAGTCCACGATGTGCAACTGTGGTGCCCTCTCGATCCCCGAGCTCCAGGAAAAGGCACGCCTAACGCTGGTCAGCTCCACCTCCATCGTCGAAGGCGGCGCCCACGACGTAGTGGTCAAGGACTCCCAGCAAAGCGTCAGCTACCGCTAAGCGGCTTTCCCAAGCACCGCACCTTGCCGTTCAAACCGTCGCTCGCGTACCAAAGTACGCGTCGCTCCTCTTTCACGGCAATCTGCGGCACTTGGAAAACCCGACCATGTTTGGGCGGATAACAGATAGCGGTTGATTCACAACCACGTTATTTAGATAAAGCGAGATGCCCGCAAGTCGCAGGCATCTCGCTTGTCGTATTTGCTATCATCAGTCAAGTTAACCTTAGGGTCGGGCGGCTTGGCTTTGTTCGCTACAAGTTCCGCACGCAAAGAAGAGCACTTAATGTGCTTTTCGTCTTGCGCAGGACTGTCCGCAGTAGCGAATAAAGCCAAGCCGCCCGACCCCAGCTAAGATTAAAGGAGCTGATATGTGCGATTGCACAGATCATAAGGACGAGATCCCTGCCTACGACGCGCAGGCCATTGAGTCCAAGTGGATGAAGGCCTGGGAGGACTCCAACCTCTTTGCCGTCGACACCGACGACAGCAAGCCTAAAAAGTATGTGCTCGAGATGTTCCCGTATCCGTCGGGCGACCTGCACATGGGCCACGCGCGCAACTATACCATCGGCGATGCCATGGCCCGTCAGGCCCGCATGCGCGGCTTTGACGTGCTGCATCCCATCGGCTTTGACGCCTTTGGCCTGCCTGCCGAGAACGCCGCCATCAAGCACAATACGCAGGCTGCCGCCTGGACGTATAAGAATATGGACCAGGCGCTCGCCACGATGAAGCGCATGGGCTTCTCCTACGATCTGGATCGCATGGTCAAGACCTGCAGCCCCGACTACTACCGCTGGGGTCAGTGGATCTTTGAGAAGCTGTGGGAAAAGGGCCTGGTCTACCGCAAAAAGAACCCGGTCAACTGGTGTCCTAACTGCAAGACCGTTCTGGCCAACGAGCAGGTCACCGAGGGCAAGTGCTGGCGCTGCGGCACCGAGCCCGAGAAGCGCGACCTTGAGCAGTGGTACTTCAAGATCACCGAGTACTCCCAGGAGCTGCTCGACGACCTGGAGAAGCTCCCCGGCTGGCCCGAGCGCGTCAAGCAGATGCAGGTCAACTGGATCGGTCGCTCCGAGGGTGCCGAGGTCGACTTTACCCTGTGCGACCAGGATGGCGAGCCCATTGAGGGCGACGAGGGCAAGATCACCGTCTTTACCACGCGTGCCGACACCCTCTTTGGCGTCTCCTTTTTTGTCCTGGCTCCCGAGTACGCTCGTCTGCACGAGCTCGTCGAGGGCACGGAGTATGAGGAGGCCGTCACCAAGATCGTCGAGGACTCCAAGCATATCTCTGCCGTCGAGCGTGCCCAGGGCACCCTCGAGAAGCACGGTGCCTTTACCGGCCGCTACGTGGTAAACCCCGTCAACGGCGAGATGGTCCCCGTGTGGGTTGCCGATTATGTCGTTGCCGACTATGGAACCGGCGCCGTCATGGCCGTTCCCTGTGGTGACCAGCGCGACTTTGAGTTTGCCCGCAAGTACGACCTGCCGATCGTGCCGATCATCCTGGACGATGACGATCGCGCTGCCGTCGAGGCCACCGGCGAGACCATCGATACCTTCCATGCCGAGACCGTCGACTGGGATTGCGCCCACGCTGCCGAGGGCACGCTTGTCCAGTCCGGCAAGTACACCGGCATGCGCGGCGGTAAGCGCTCCGAGGGCGAGGCTGCCATCGTGGCCGACCTCGAGGCCATGGGCTGCGGCCGTCGCAAGGTCGAGTTCCGCCTGCGCGACTGGCTCATCAGCCGTCAACGCTATTGGGGCAACCCCATCCCGGCCATCCACTGCGAGCACTGCGGCATCGTGCCTGTGCCTGAGGATCAGCTGCCGGTGACGCTGCCCGAGAACCTGGACCTGGGCGCCGGCGAGACCCTCGCCGAGTGCAAGGACTTCTACGAGACCACCTGCCCGGTCTGCGGCCGCCCGGCTAAGCGCGAGACCGATACCATGGACACGTTCACCTGCTCCAGCTGGTATTACCTGCGCTATACCGACCCGCACAACACCGAGCTGCCCTTCTCCCGCGAGGCAGCCGACCGTTGGATGCCCGTCGATAACTACATTGGTGGCATCGAGCACGCCATTCTGCACCTGCTCTACAGCCGCTTCTTTACCAAGGCGCTGCGCGACCTGGGTCTGCTGAGTGTTGACGAGCCCTTCACCAACCTGCTGTGCCAGGGCATGGTCAAGGACGAGAACGGCGACACCATGTCCAAGTCCAAAGGCAACGTCGTGCCCCCGAGCTCGGTCATCGAGCCCTACGGCGCCGACACCATGCGTCTGGCGATCCTGTTTATCGCCCCGCCCGAGAAGGACTTCGACTGGGATCCCAAGGCCGTCGAGGGCGCCAACCGCTTTATCAAGCGCGCCTGGCGTATCGTGTGGCAGCTCGTCCAGTCGGGTGACGCCAACGTGGCCTTCGACAAGTCCGTGCTCGGCGAGACCGCGATGAAGCTCTACCGTGAGCGTCACCGCACCATCGCCAAGTGCACCGAGGACTTCGATCGCGGCCAGTTCAACACCGCGATCTCGGCCGTCATGGAGCTCGTCAACGCGGCGAGCGCCTACCTCAACGCCACCGAGGGTGCTGACCGCGACAAGGCCCTGTGCTACGGCGTGGCCAAGGACATCGTGAGCGTCCTGGCGCCCATCTGCCCGTTCTGGGCCGACGAGCTGTGGCACGAGGCGCTCGGCTGCGAGGGCAACGCTTACACCGCCGCCTGGCCCGAGTTCGACCTGGCCGAGTCCATCGAGGACACGGTGCAGATCGTCGTCCAGGTACTCGGCAAGGTCCGTGGCCGCATCGACGTGGCCCGCGATGCCTCCAACGAGGAAATGCAGGCTGCCGCCGAGACCGCCGTCGCCAAGTGGCTCGACGGCAAGACGGTCGTCAAGGCCATCTGCGTGCCCGGCAAGCTGGTCAACCTGGTGGTCAAGTAAGCACTGCGAGCATAACTGACGCATAAAAGACGAGGGGCGATCCGGTTGGGTCGTCCCTCGTTTTGCATGTGCCCGCCTAGATGCCTGCCGTCAATTGTCCTATTCTTGTGGAGAAGCTGTGGGCGCGCTGACCTGCGAATTTCTTTGATGCTTGCACGTTTTCGCAGGTATTGGTATAGTTTGCTTGCAAATGAAGTTGTAATTGAAAGAAGTGGGGTTTCGGCCCCGCTTCTTTTTTGTATGGATGGAGGTGCCGCAATGGTCAAGACCAAGACCGAGCAGGCGATCATCGACGCGCTCGAGGCCGTCGCTCCCCAGCACGATGTCGATATTGTCGACGTTGAGCTCGTGGGCGCCACCAAGGCCCCCTGCGTGCGTGTGCGTATCGAGGGTGCCGAGGGTCAGAGCCTGTCACTCAACGACGTCACGGCCAATACCAAGTGGGTCGGCGACGTGATCGAGGAGCTTGACCCCATTTCTTCGAGCTACACGCTCGAGGTGTCGAGCCCGGGTATGGCGCGCCCGCTGCGCCGCCCGTGCGACTTTGCCCGCTTTGTGGGCGAGGACTGCGAGCTCACCTCCACCGCCACCGAGGGCCGTCGCAAGTACTCCGGCAAGATTGCCGCCGCGACCGAGACGAACGTGACCCTCGAGCTCGAGGACGGCGAGTCCGTCACCCTCGATTTCTCTGATGTTAAAAAGTGCAAGTTGAAGCCCACCTATGACTTCAAGCCCGCGAAGGAAGGAAAGTAAGATGGCAGCATCCGACATGATGTCCGCCCTGATGGAGCTTTGCCAGGAGAGGCACATCGACCAGCTCTACCTGATCGACCGCCTGGAGCAGTCGCTCGCCAAGAGTTATGCCGAGATCCTGCACCTTGAGTGGGGCGCCAAGGTGACCATCGACCGCACCACCGGCAAGATCTACGTCTACCGTCTGGAGCCGATCGACGATTCCATGGACGAGGAGGGCAACTTCACCGAGTTCGAGGAGATCGACGTCACCCCCAAGAACACGAGCCGCATCGCCGCCCAGCACGCCAAGGCCGAGATCAACGCCATCGTGCGCAACTCCGCCCGCGAGCAGATCTACGAGGAGTTCTCCGGCCGTATCGGTGACCTCATCAGCGGTACCGTGTTGCAGTCCACGCCCGACTTCACGATCGTCAAGATCCGCGATGGCGTCGAGGCCGAGCTGCCGCATTTTGACCAGCGCCGTTACGAGAACGAGCGCAACGAGCGTCCGATGGGCGAGCGCTATCTGCACAACCAGCACATCAAAGCCGTGATCATCGACGTCCGAGACCCCAACTCCAACCTGCAGCCGGTTCGCGGCGAGCACAGCCGTCCGCCGATCGTCATCTCCCGCACCCATCCCGAGCTCATGCGTCGTCTGTTTGAGCAGGAGGTGCCCGAGATCTATGAGGGCACCGTCCAGATCAAGTCGATCGCCCGTGAGCCCGGCCAGCGCTCCAAGGTCGCCGTCCACTCGCTCGACGATCGCCTGGATCCCGTGGGCGCCTGCGTCGGCCCCAAGGGCAGCCGTGTTCGCGCCGTCGTAGGCGAGCTCCGCGGCGAGCGCGTCGACGTCATCCTGTGGGATGCCGATCCGGCCGTCTACGTCGCCAACGCCCTGTCGCCCGCCAAGGTCACCCGCGTCCTCATCGACGAGGAGAAGGCCTATGCCGGCGTCATCGTGCCCGACGACCAGCTTTCGCTCGCCATCGGCAAGGAGGGCCAGAATGCCCGTCTCGCCGCTCGCCTGACCGGCTGGCACATCGACATCAAGTCCGAGACCCTTGCCGCCGACATCCTCAAGAACGTCCCCGTTCACGAGGAGCCCGCCGCCGACCTGATCGGTGACGAGGAGGACGATGACGTCCGTCGCTGCGAGTACGTGTCCGAGGACGGCGTCCAGTGCCGCAACCAGGCCCGCCCCGGCTCCCGTTTCTGCGGTGTCCACGACACCGACGCCTTCGATGATGCGGAGGACCTGATCTAGCGCGCGGTCGCGCCGGGCGGGTCCCGGCGCATCTCCCACGCTCGTTCAGTCTCTAGGCACCCAAGGTGCCAGAAAGGGTAGGTGAAGTCATATGGCAAAAGTCCGTGTGTCCACCCTGGCCAAAGAGTTCGGCATGACCTCCAAGGAACTGATGGGTCATCTCGCCGAAATGAAGATTCCCGCTAAGTCCGCTTCCTCCGCCCTGGAGGACGCTTACGTCGCCATGGTCCGCAAGCAGCTCGCCTCGGTGATCGAGGCCCGCGCCAAGGAAGTCGAGGCCGCCAAGCAGGCCGAGGAGGAGGCGGCCGCCGCCGAGGAGGCAGCGCGCGCTGCCGAGGCCGAGCGCGAGCGCATCGCCGCCGAGAAGGCACGCGAGGAGGAGCGCCGCCAGTTCGCCGCGGCCCAGGCTGCCGAGGAGGCTGCCCGCGCCGAGGCCGAGGCCAAGAAGAAGGCCGAGCAGGAGCGCCTTGCCCGCGAGAAGGAGGAGGCTGCCCGCGAGGCCCAGCGCCGCGCCGTCCCCGCTTCCGACTCCGGTTCGCGCTTCCGTTCGCTGCTCGACCAGATCGCCGCACAGGAGACCGTTCTCAAGGAGAAGAAGGACGCCGAGGAGAAGGCCAAGGCCGAGCGCGCCTCCGAGCGCGGCAACCGTCGTGGCGGCAACAACGACCGTCGCGGTGGCCGTCGTAAGGATCGCAACGCCTCCGACAGCAACTCCGAGCGCAACGCCTCCGAGAGCCGTCCGCACAGCCATCGCACCAACGCCAGCAACAACGTCGCTGCCGGTATGGACTTCCCCAACCCCGATAAGCAGGGCAAGGGCAAGAAGCGCAAGGGCGGTCACGGCAACGATGAGGACCACTACAGCCGCATGGCTCGTGAGGCCGAGGAGTATAGTCGCGAGAAGGTGCTCGAGGAGGCTCGCGCCGCCGTCGAGGAGGCCTCTCGCGAGTCCACCGGTCGTCGTAAGAAGCGCAAGGAGAAGCGTGAGCGCGAGGCTGCAAAGGCTCAGGAGGAGCGCAAGATAGAGGAGGCATTGGCCCAGGGCGTGAACCCCGAGGAGCTCGATGCCATCAAGGTCTCCCAGGGCGTTACGGTCCAGGAGCTCGCCGAGGCGCTCGACGTTCCGGCCAACGACATCATCAAACGCCTGTTCCTGCTGGGCACGCCGCTCACCATGACGCAGTCCATGTCCGACGACCTCGTCGAGCTGGTTGCCGAAGACCTTGGCCGCCAGATCAAGATCATCACCCCCGAGGAGGAGAACACCTTCTCGTTCTACGACGATCCCGCCGACCTTAAGCCGCGCGCCCCGGTCGTCACCGTCATGGGTCACGTCGACCACGGCAAGACGTCGCTGCTCGACGCCATCCGTCACACCGGCGTCGCTGCCGGCGAGGCGGGCGGCATTACGCAGGCCATCGGCGCTTCGCAGGTCATGATCAACGACCGCAAGATCACCTTCATCGATACCCCCGGCCACGCGACCTTTACGGCCATGCGTGCCCGCGGCGCCAAAGTGACCGACATCGTCATTCTGATCGTGGCCGCCGACGACGGCGTCATGCCTCAGACCATCGAGTCGATCAACCACGCCAAGGCCGCCGGCGTACCCATCGTCGTCGCCGTCAACAAGATCGATAAGCCGGGCGCCAACCCCGACCGCGTGCGCCAGGAGCTCACCGAGTACGGCATCATCCCCGAGGAGTGGGGCGGACAGAACATGTTCGTCAACATCTCGGCCAAGCAGAAGATCGGTATCGACGACCTGCTCGAGACCGTGCTGCTCCAGGCCGACGTGCTCGAGCTCAAGGCCAACCCCGACACCTTTGCCTCCGGTAACGTCCTCGAGGCCAAGCTCGACAAGGGCCGCGGTTCGGTTGCCACGGTGCTCGTGACCCGCGGTACCCTGCACGTGGGCGATACGCTGGTCGCCGGCCTTACCTACGGCCGCGTCCGCGCCATGCTCGACCCCAAGGGCAACGCCGTCACCGAGGCCGGTCCCTCCGACGCCGTCGAGATCCTGGGCCTGCAGTCCGTGCCCAACGCCGGCGACGAGTTCCGCGTGTTCGAGGACGAGCGCGAGGCTCGTGCGCTGGCCGACGAGCGTTCGCTCAAGGCCCGTATTGAGGAGCAGAGCCGCGTGAAGCACGTCACGCTCGAGAACCTCTTCGAGACCATCGCCGACGCCGAGGTCAAGGAGCTCAACCTGATCATCAAGGCCGACGTCCAGGGTTCTATCGAGGCCCTTCAGGACTCGCTCGACAAGATGGATCAGTCCGAGGTGCGCATCAACACGATCCACTCCGCGGTCGGTGCCATCAACGAGACCGACGTCGTCCTGGCAGACGCCTCCAATGCCATCATCATCGGCTTTGGCGTGCGTCCCGACGGCAAGGCCCGCTCAGCTGCCGAGCGCGAGGGCGTCGAGATCCGTTGCTACGACGTTATCTACAAGTGCCTCGAGGAGCTCGACGCTGCCCGTATCGGCATGCTCAAGCCCACCGAGGTCGAGGTCTCCACGGGTACCGCGACCGTCCTGGACACCTTCAAGGTGCCCAAAGTCGGCATCGCCGCCGGTGTCCGCGTCGAAGAGGGCGAGATCGCCGCGACCGATTCCGTGCGCCTGGTGCGCGACGGCATCGTGGTCTTCAACGGCAAGATCGCCTCGATGCGCCACTACAAGGATGAGGCCAAGAGCCTCAAGAGCGGTTCCGAGGGCGGTATTGGCCTGGAGAACTTCCAGGACATCAAGCCCGGCGACCAGATCGAGGGTTACCGCATCGACCAGGTTGCCCGTACCGAGTAGGGGGTAGCGCTATGAAGCAAACGCAGGCAACCCGCCGACTGGGCGAGCAGCTTCGCGAGAAGCTCGGTTATATCCTGCTCTTTGAGGTTTCCGATCCGCGCCTCGACCTGGTCACCCTGACTGCGGTCGAGGTCGCGGTGGACCGTTCGTTCGCGCGCGTGTACGTGTCGTGCGATGCGAGCCGCTACGACGAGGTCATGGAGGCGCTCGCCAGCGCCAAGGGCCGCATTCGCAGCCTGCTGGCCCGCTCGCTCGATTGGCGTGTCACGCCCGAGCTTGATTTTCGCATCGATCGCTCGACTGATGAGGCCGAGCGCATCACGCGTGCGCTGGAAAACGTTCCGGCCACGCTGGCGATCGAAAAGGACGAGGACGGCTACCCCATAGCGGATGCCGCTCAGGAGGCAGCTTTAGATGACTAATTCCGCTGATCTCGCCGCTGGCGAGTCTGCAGATATTACGCGACGCATCCTCGAGCTCATCGAGGGTGCGTCCTCCATTGCGATTTCGGGACATACGTCTCCCGATGGTGACGCCCTGGGCTCCGTGCTGGGCCTTGGCTTATCGCTTATGAAGTTTTTCCCCAACAAGGACATTGCGCTGCTGCTGGCAGACGATGACCCGGTGCCGCGCATCTACCGCTTTATGGAGGGCGCCGATCGCTTGGTGCCCGCATCTGCGTACACCGGCAATCCGGACCTGTTTATCTCGGTGGATGTGCCGGTCGTCGAGCGCCTTAACAACTCGGCCGAGGTACTTCGCCGCTCCAAGCATGTGGTGTGCTTCGACCACCATCCGGCGCGCGAGGAGTTTACCGAGCTGAGCCTGAGGCGTGTCGATGCCGCGGCCTGCGCCATGATCATCGACCGTTTCTTGGATAATTGCGGCATCGTCGCCCGTGATGGCGTTGCGACTTGCTTGCTGTGCGGCCTGGTGACCGACACCGGTCGTTTTCAGTACCAGAACGCCGATGCTGCCGCGTTCCACGCCGCTTCGCGCCTGGTAGCACATGGTGCCGATCCGGCTCGTGTCGCACTCGAGGTCTATCAGAGCATGCGCGTCGAGTTTTTGCACCTCAAGTCCATTGTCATGGGCCGTATTAAGACGTTCGCGCACGGGCGCGTGGCGTATAGCTATGCCTTCCAGAGCGACCTTGAGGCCTGCGGCGTCACCTCGGATGAATGTGACGGTCTGGTCGATGTGGTGCGTTCGGTAATGGGCGTCGAGGTCTGCCTGTTCCTTAAGGGCATCGAGGGCGATACCAAGGTGCGCGGTAACCTGCGCTCCAAGGGTGACCTCGATGTGTCCGAGATCGCTGCCAACTTTGGCGGTGGCGGGCATCATGCCGCCGCCGGCTTTTCCAACAACGGAACGATTCGCGAGACGCTCGCCGTGGCACTTCCCATGCTGGCCGAGCTGGTGGGGGAGGATCCCGCTTCGGTGACCGTCGAGCTCTAACTTTTTGGATGGTACATGGCTCGTCGTACGCCTTCTCAATTGAATATGCTGCTCGCCGTCGATAAACCGGTGGGCTGCACATCCCACGACGTGGTTTCGCAATGCCGACGCGCCCTCCATGAGCGGCGCGTCGGTCATGCCGGCACGCTCGACCCCATGGCATCCGGTGTCATGGTTGTGGGCGTGGGTCAGGCCACGCGTTTGCTGGGCATGCTCACCCTCGACACGAAAAGCTACGTCGCCGACATTTCGTTTGGCGTCGAGACTAATACCGACGATGCGGAGGGCGAGGCCGCTCGCACCGTTTCCGTTGCCCCCGAGCTGCACGACATGGCCTACGCCCGTGAACAGCTGGCTGCTATGCTGGGGCCGCAGATGCAGGTCCCGCCGGCGTTCTCGGCCATTTCGGTCAACGGCGTCCGTGCCTACAAGTCTGCTCGTGAGGGCAATGCCGTTGACCTGCCTCCGCGTCCCGTCGAGGTGTATGCCGCCGACTTGATCGCCATGAGCGGCGAGGGCGATACTTGTGTTTGGACCGTGGCATTTTCGGTGAGCAAGGGCACCTACATCCGCGCGCTCGCTCGTGATTTGGGTCGTGCGTGCGATAGTGCCGCACACGTTTCCGCGCTACGCCGGACGGCATCCGGCGTGGTTTCCATTGGCGTCTGCCATGCGGTGGAGGAACTTTCTCCCGAGTCTGCGACTGGCTTTGCTTTGGACCCCATCGCGGCCCTGGGCTCCACGCGTGTCGACTTGCCGGGCAACCTTGCCGATGACCTGCTCTGCGGCAGGCGCATTCCCGTTGACCGCGCGCTTGTCGACTTCGATGCTTCGAAGGCGCCGTTTGCGCTGGTGCTCGATGGTGGGCTCAAGGCGCTTGCCCGCATTGAGGATGGTCGCTTTGTGATGGAGCACGTGTTTCCGCAGGCAATTGGCGGTGTTCGATGATGCTGGCCCCCCACGAGCTCGCGCGTATTTTTTTCGCGGGCGAGTCGGGCGGGGCGCGCATCGTTTCCGCCGCCGCGTTTGATGGGTGCGGGCGTTTAGGTGCTGCCTCAATCGCCATCGGCGTGTTCGATGGCGTACATCGGGGACACCGCGAACTTATTGACGCCGTGGTGCGCGACGCCCGTGCCCATAACTGCCGCGCGGTCGTGGTCACCTTCGATCCCGATCCGGACGTCGTGGTGAGTCCTTCGCCCGCCCAAAAACTGATGACGACGGCCGACCGCCTGCACGCCCTGGCTCTCACCGGGGTCGATGCGGTTGTCGCCGTTCCTTTTACGCCGGCGGTGGCGACACTCGATCATGTCGGTTTTCTCTCACTGCTGTCGCGCGTCGTCGACATTCGCTCGATTCGCGTGGGCAGTGATTTTCGCCTCGGTCGTGGTGGCGCCTCGGGCGTTGCCGAGATGCAGGTATGGGGTGCCGAGCGCGGTGTTGACGTCTATGGCCACGAGCTGCTGTGCGTTGATGGACAGACGATCTGCGCCACCCGTATTCGCCAAGAGCTGCGTCAGGGACATGTTGAGCTTGCCGCCGAGCTGCTCGGTCGTCCGTACATGCTGCGCGGCTTGGTCGCCGGTGGCCGTCATCAGGGCTCTGACATGGGCTTTCCCACGGCAAACATTCAGGTGCCCGATGGCATTCAGGTGCCTGCCGATGGCGTTTACGAAGGCCTGGTGCTGGTCGACGATACCGTGTGGCCCGCTGCGGTAAACGTAGGCCTGCCGCCGACGTATGCCGATGATGCCGCCTCGGCGCATCTGGAGGCTAATCTGATTGGGTATACGGGCGACTTGTACGGTGCGTCCGTCTCGCTGGCGTTTACGCGCTGGCTGCGCCCGTCGCGTGTGTTCGATTCGCTGGACGAGTTGATCGCGACCGTCGAGGGTAATATTGACGATATTCGCCACAACTTGGGTGAGCAGGGGGTGAGCATCCGTGATTAGCGATGAGGAAAAAGACCAGGTACGCGCTGCGTCCGACCTGGTTGCCATCGTGCAGGAAACGGTTGAGCTCAAGCCCCGAGGTCACGAGTTTTGGGGCTGCTGCCCCTTCCATGGCGAAAAGACGCCGTCCTTTCACATTATCCCTGCCACGCAGGTGTGGCATTGCTTTGGTTGCGGTGAGGGCGGCGACGTCTTCACCTATATTATGAAGCGCGAAAACCTGAGTTTTCCCGAGTCGATTCGCTACCTTGCCGATCGTGCCGGCATTGAGCTGCACGATACCGGTGCCCGTCGCGAGCGCGGTACCAAGCGTGCCCGCATCTACGACCTATGCGCCGAGACGGCTCAGTTCTACCACACCATGCTTATGCGCGGTAAGGACGGCCGTCCGCGTGAGTATTTTGCCAGCCGCGGTATGGGCGGCGATGTCTGTCGCCGCTACTGTCTTGGCTTTGCGCCGGGTCGCAACATGCTGGTGGCTCATCTGTCGCAGGCGGGCTTTACCCCGCAGGAGATGATCGACGCCAACGTGGCTGTCAGCCGCGGGCGAGGACAGCTTGCCGACCGCTTTTACGACCGCGTGATGTTCCCCATCTTTGATGAGCAGGGGCATAACATCGCCTTTGGCGGGCGCATCATGGGTGACGGTCAGCCTAAGTACCTCAACACCGCCGAGACGAGCGTGTTTCATAAAAAGCGAAACCTCTATGGCTTTAACTGGGCCAAGGAGTTTATCGTCGCGCAAAATACCGCCATCGTGGTTGAGGGCTATACCGACTGCATCGCCTGCTGGGAGGCGGGGATCAAAAACGTCGTCGCCACGCTGGGCACGGCGCTGACGGAACATCATGTAAAGACGCTCACCCGTTTTGCCAAGCGCATTGTATATATGTTCGATGGCGACGCCGCCGGCCAAAAGGCTGCCCGACGCGCGATTCAGTTTATCGAGCAGGATTCGATGGACCTTCGCTGCGTGGTCCTGCCCGACGGCAACGATCCCATGGAGTTCATCACGGCGCACGGCGGAGAGGAGCTGCAGAAACGCATTGACGCCGCCGAGCCGCTCATGGACTTCGTGTATCGTTCGCTGCAGGAGTCGAGCGATATTACCACGCCGGGCGGTCGCGCCAAGGCGCTGGAAGATGCTCTGACGCTTATCTATCCGCTGCGCGACAGCTACATGATCGACACGTACTTTATCCAGATTGCCGACCTGTTGGGTTTGGACCTTGAGACCGTGCGCGCGAGCTCGGGCCGCGTGTTTCGCGATGTCGCCAAGCGCGAGGATGCAGAGCGCCGCCGTGAGCAGAACTATGAGCGCCAGAGGGCGCAGGCCCAGCGCTCCGGAAACGCAGGCGGTCGGGCGTCTAGTTCGCAGGGGGCGCCTCGCGGCGCCTGGACGTCGGGCGCGACGCCGCCAGTGTCCACACCGGTCGAGGAAGACCCGTACGACTATGTGCCGCTCGAGGCCTATGAGGCCGCGCCAGTCGATGTCGTCGACGATATGCCGCCGATCGATGTGCCGGTTGGCATGGATGGTGCGGCGCCGGTTGCCGATGCAACGGGCACGCCCGCAGCTCCGGCGATGCCGATTGTGCTCACCGATCTGGAGCGGAAGTCGCTGGCGGGGGAGCGCGAGCTGCTGACGATGCTCACCAGCTACCCCGACTTGTTCCGCACGTATGCCGACCGCATCTGCTCCATCGAGTGGGTCGACCCACGCCACGAGTCGATTGCATGGGCCGTACTGGCGACGCCCCCGGGTACCGATCCTGCGGCCTGCATGGATGCGGCGCGTGCGGTGTGTCCCGAGGCGGCCTCCCTTGTCAGTGCCGGACGCATCTCGGCGACGAGCAAGCACCCCACCGAGACGAACATCGTCTTTATGCTTGACACGCTCGAGCTCTACACCATCAAACGCCGCATGCGTGCCGCACAGGCCAAACTGCGCCAGGACCGCTCACTCGATGATGAGGCCCGCCGCGCGCTGACCGTGCAGGCCGCGCAGGATTCGCAGCGTCAACGCGAGCTGCAAAAGTCGATCGGCGGCGTGGCGGACCCGTTCCGTTTGATCGGTTTGGAGACGGCGGGCGCCGACCAGGCCTAGATGTTGTGGTCAACCAGCGTATTCTCACCTATATCCAGACCTCTTTTTGGGTATAGACGTCACTGTGTGTGCTAAAGTATTGAGTCCTGTGGACTATGAAGGGAGAATCTGTGCCAAAAAAGACTGAGAGCACGGGTACTGGGCTGGAATCCTACGTTGCAAAGCTCATGGGCAACGGCTCAAACAGGACTTCGGTAACCGAGGACGAGATTCAGGTCGCCCTGAAGGATATCGATGTAACTGACGAGCAGCTCACCGCGGTGTATTCCGCGCTGCGCAACAGCGGCATCCAGATTATCTCCGCGAGCGGTAACGACGACGCCCCCATGGACGTCGACGATGACGATAACGATACCGATACCGACGACTTTGGTGACGATGACGAGCACGATTCCGGCTCGCTCGACGATCACGAGCTCAAGATGGCCCGTCAGGCCGATGCCGAGATGGGCTCCTCCAAGAGCAAGAAGAAGCGCACCGTGCGCACGTCCCGTTCGCGTTCGCGCGTGCGCGGTATCGACGCCTCCACGGTGATGCTGACCGGCGACCCTGTCCGCATGTACCTCAAGGAGATCGGTAAGGTCGACCTGCTGACCGCCTCCGAAGAGGTCGATCTGGCTATGAAGATTGAGGCGGGTCTCGAAGCCACTGAGAAGCTCGAGGCCGCCGAGGCGGGTGAGCTTGAGCTCACTCGTTCCGAGATGCGTCGTCTGACCCGTATCGAGAATGTCGGTCTTGAGGCCAAGCAGGCGCTCATTAGCGCCAACCTGCGTCTGGTCGTCTCCATCGCCAAGCGCTACGTCGGTCGCGGCATGCTGTTCTTGGACCTGATCCAGGAGGGCAACCTCGGTCTGATCCGCGCCGTCGAGAAGTTCGACTACCAGAAGGGCTTTAAGTTCTCCACGTACGCCACGTGGTGGATCCGTCAGGCCATTACGCGCGCTATCGCCGACCAGGCCCGTACCATCCGTATTCCCGTGCACATGGTCGAGACCATCAACAAGCTCGTCCGCGTGCAGCGCCAGCTCCTCCAGGACCTGGGCCGCGACCCGACCCCCGAGGAGATCGGTGCCGAGATGGACATGAGCGCCGACCGTGTCCGCGAGATTCAGAAAATCTCGCAGGAGCCCGTGTCGCTCGAAACTCCTATCGGCGAGGAAGAGGATTCCCAGCTGGGCGACTTCATTGAGGACTCCCAGGCCATCGTTCCGCCCGATGCGGCCAGCTTTTCCATGCTGCAGGAGCAGCTCACCCAGGTGCTCGATTCGCTTGCCGATCGCGAGCGCAAGGTTATCGAGCTGCGCTTTGGCCTTGTTGACGGACACCCCCGCACGCTCGAGGAGGTCGGTCGCGAGTTTGGCGTCACGCGCGAGCGCATTCGCCAGATCGAGTCCAAGACCCTGGCCAAGCTCCGTCACCCCAGCCGCAGCAGCAAGCTCAAGGACTATATTGAGTCTTAACCTCGCAAGCAAGAAGCGCCCTCAAGCACATCCGCTTGAGGGCGCTTTCATGTAGTCGTTGGGGACGTTCTTGAATGACTAGTCGTTTAAGAACGTCCATTACAGTTGAAATTGTCAGCCCGGGACCGTCTCGGGCTACGATG
>CATVYG010000021.1 GCA_958348225.1 uncultured Collinsella sp. | reverse complement strand
GGCTATCTCGGCAAGTCTTTTGGAATCCATGCTCTAGCTCCTCGTATATCTACGCCCTGCTCGAGCGCCATGGCACAGGCCATGACCTCGATGGCGCCCGTGGCACCGATCATGTGGCCGGTCATCGACTTGGTCGACGAGACGTGTGCGGCGCGTGCCGCGTCCTCGCCGAGCGCACGCTTTATGCCCGCCGTCTCGGACGAATCGTTGAGCTTGGTCGAGGTGCCGTGAGCGTTGATGTAGAGGCCCTCGGAAGGCTTAACGTCGCCCTCGACCACCGCCAGCGATATCGCACGGGCAATGCCGGCAGCCTCGGGATCGGGGCTCGTGATGTGATAGGCATCATCGGTGTTGCCGTAGCCCACGACCTCGGCATAAATGTGCGCACCGCGCGCCTGCGCATGCTCCATGCCCTCGAGAACCAGCACGCAGGCGCCCTCGCCCATCACAAAGCCGTCGCGATTTGCATCGAACGGGCGACAAGCCGTCGCAGGATCGGGGTTGGTGGTCAATGCGCGACAGGATGTAAAGCCCGCAACGGCATCGGGGATGATTGCGGCCTCGGCACCGCCGGCGATAATCGCATCGGCATAGCCATGCTTGATGGCGCGAAACGCCTCGCCCACGGCATGGGCCGAGGTCGCGCAGGCGGTCACCACGGGCAGGGTCGGGCCCTTTGCCTTGTGGCGGATTGCGATATTGCCCGAAGCCATATTGGGAATCATCATCGCGATCATATAGGGCGATGCGCGGCGGGGCCCACGGTCGGCAATCGTGTGGACGTTGTCGACGAGTGTCTGCATGCCGCCCACGCCCGAACCCACGTAGACGCCCAGGCGCTCGCGATCGATGGCGCCCTCGACATCAAAGCCCGCATCGTGCATGGCCTCGTCCGACGCTGCCAGGGCAAACTGAACGCAGGGGTCCAGGTGCTTGGCGTCACGCTTGCCAAAGTACTCGTTGCCGTCAAAACCCTTGACCTCGGCCGCCACCTTAACGGCAAACGCATCGGTATCGAAGTGCGTGATCGGGCCGATGCCGCACGTGCCGGCGCACATGGCCGCCCAGGTAGCAAGCGCCGTGTTACCGAGCGGCGATACGGCACCGATACCGGTGATTGCAACTCTCTGTTCCATCATGGTCTCCTCATTCAAGCCGTTGTTCGGCCCTGGTTTCTACATCGCCATTCCGCCGTCGACGCGCACGACTTCGCCCGTAATGTAGGCAGCCGCATCACTCGCCAAAAAGCACACCACGCCGGCCACTTCCTCGGGGCGCGCCATGCGCTTTAGGGGAATCTGTTCCTCGCACGCCGTGCGAACCTTCTCCGAGAGCTTTGCCGTCATATCGGTCTCGACAAACCCGGGGGCGACCGCGTTCACTCGTACGCCGCGGGGCGCAAGCTCGCGCGCCACCGCCTTGGTCAGACCGATCACGCCCGCCTTGGAGGCGGCGTAGTTGGCCTGCCCGGCATTGCCCATCAGGCCCACAACCGAGCTCATGTTGATGACGCAACCGCCGCGCTGGCGCATAAAGGTCTTGGTGAGCGCGCGCGTCGTGTTAAACGTTCCTTTAAGATTGACATCGAGCACGCGATCGAAGGCGTCATCGCCCATGCGCATGAGCAGGCCATCGCGGGTGATGCCAGCGTTGTTGACGAGCGCCCAAATGGAGCCAAAGTCGTTGAGGACCGCTTCCACGCACGCGTTGACGGCAGCGGGGTCGGCCACGTCACATTGATATGAGCGCGCCGTGGCGCCAGCCGCCTCACAGGCTTCGCACGTCTCGCGCGCCGCATCTGCGCTACCGGCATAGACGACGGCGATATCGTAGCCGTCCTCCGCCAGGCCCACGGCACAAGCGCGACCGATGCCGCGCGAGCCGCCCGTGACAAGCGCCACGCGACGTGAGTCGTTGCGCTCGAGCGCGCCGTTGTTCAAGTTGCCCATGTCATTCCTTTCGGGTTACAGCCCTGTGGACTATGCGAGCTCGTCGGCAATAGCTGCGACCTGTTCGGCCGTTTCGCACGAATACACGCGAACGTCGCTCAGCGTACGCTTGACCAAGCCGGACAGCGTTTTGCCGGGGCCGACCTCAATAAACGTGTCGATGCCTTGATCCTGCAGAGCATGCAGCGTGTCGACCCAGCGCACGGCATGACTCACCTGGTTGGCCAGCACCTCCGATGCCGCCTGCGGGTCGGCCGGATAGGGCGCCGCCGTCATGTTTGCCATAACAGGAATGAGCAACGGGGACGGCGCGTGACCGGCTTGGATATACCTCGCCAGCCCCTCAGTCGCCTCGGCCATATAGGGACTATGGAATGCACCCGACACCGCGACTTTCATAGCGCGGCCGCCGGCCTCTTTTACTAGGACGTCGAGCTCCTGCAGCGCCTCGGGCGCTCCGGCCACAACCGTCTGCTGGGGGCTGTTGTAGTTGACCGGCCAACAGTCCTCGCCGGCCTGTTTTGCCAAGCCCTCGACCTGCGCCGCATCGAGTTTGATGACGGCGCGCATGCCGCCCGGATGGCGCTCGGCGGCCGCGGCCATCAATGCCGCGCGCTCACACACGAGCTCAAAGCCCGCTCGCGTATCGAACGCCCCCGCAAAGGTGAGCGCGGCGACCTCGCCCAGCGAGAATCCCGCACAGGCAGCAGGCACCACGCCGCGCTCACGCAGGGCGGTAGCCGCTGCCAGGTCGTGAACGAACACGCACGGCTGCGTGTTCTCGGTCTGCGAGAGCTCCTCCTTGGAGGCGCTCCGGCACTGCTCGCTCGTCCCCGGGCGCACCTCATCGGCGATTGCAAACACCTCGGCAGCCGCCGGTGATGCCTCGATGAGATCGACGCCCATCGCGGGATGCTGGGCACCCTGACCGGCAAACAGAAACGCTACGCTACCCATGCGGACGCACCCTTCAGGACATGCTCGGCGCCATCGACCAGATCGTCGACGATTTCGCGTGCGCTCTGGCGTTCGTTGACCATGCCGGCAATCTGTCCGCACAAATACGAACCCTCTTCGTAATTACCGTCCTTTGCGGCTTTACGAAGCGCGCCCGTGCCCATGGCCCCAAGCTCCTCGGGGCTTGCGCCCGCCGCCTCGTTCTTGGCATACGCGTTGGTGAAGGGACTCTTGAGGGCGCGAACCGGATGTCCCGTCGAGCGACCGGTCGCGCGCGTCGACGTGTCGCCCGCCTTGAGCACCAGCTCTTTGTACTGTTCGGATACGGTGCACTCGTTTGCGACCAGAAAGCGTGTTCCCACCTGGACGCCGGCAGCGCCGAGCATAAAAGCGGCCGCCACACCGCGGCCATCGGCGATGCCGCCAGCTGCAACCACGGGAATATCGACCGCATCGACAACCTGCGGCACCAGCGCCATCGTCGAGGTCTCTCCAATATGGCCGCCTGATTCGGTGCCCTCGGCAACCACGGCAGTTGCTCCGCGACGCGCTACGAGACGCGCCAGCGCCACCGAAGCCACGACGGGTATGACCTTGATGCCTGCATCGTTCCAGGCCTTCATGTACTTGGTGGGATTGCCGGCGCCGGTCACCACAACGGGCACCCGCTCATCAATCACCACTTGTGCGACCTCGTCGACAAACGGACTCATGAGCATAACGTTGACGCCAAAGGGCTTATCCGTCTTGGCGCGCAGCTCGTGAATCTGATCGCGCAGCCAGTTTGCGTCGGCATTCATGGCCGCGATAATGCCTAAGCCGCCCGCCTCGGACACGGCAGATGCCAGCGAGGCATCGGCAATCCAGGCCATGCCACCCTGGAACACGGGTTTTTCGATGCCGAGCAGATCGCAGAGAGGAGACTTGAGCATCACTACTTCTCCAATGCCGCCTCGACCGTATCGACGAACTCGCCGACCGTCTTGGGGTTCTCCTCGGTATCGAGCTCAATGCCAAACTCGTCCTCGACGGCAACGAGGACCTCGACGGTACCCAGGCTGTCGAGGCCAATCTCCTCGAGCGTGGACTCGGGCTTCATCTCGACGTCGTCAAGGCCAGCGGTCTCGCGGATAACGTCGCAAACGCGCTCGAAGGTCTTCTGATCTGCCATGGTAGTTCTCCTTTGTTTGTGCCCTAGGGGCGTTTTCTTTTCCTATGTGCGACTACTTCCAACGAAGTAGATAGCCACCTACATCCAAGCCGGCGCCAAATCCGACCAGGGCGATGGTGTCGCTCGCGTGCAGCGCGCCGGTATTTGCCAGTCGATCGAGAGCAAGCGGAATGCATGCGCTCGAGATGTTGCCGGTCTCGCGCAACGTGCGAACCACGCGCTCGTCCGGCACGCCCAGGCGCTTGACCGCCTGACTCAGGATTCGTTCGTTAGCCTGATGGAATACAAAGTGGTCGATGTCCTCGACCGCGATGCTCGCGTCGCAGGCGAGCTTGTTGACCGTGTCGCAGATGGCATTGACGCCAAACTTGAAGACGCGACGGCCGTTCATGGAAAGCACGCTTTCGCAGTCCTGCGCCGTCTTATACGGCGAGGAGCCCGCCAATCCGGGGACACGCAGTGTTTCGACGTCAGGCGACGTCGAAAGCTCAACAGCAAGGGGATTCTCTCCCCCAGCCTCTATGACCGCAGCACCCGCGCCATCGCCAAAGAGCACGCACGTGGCACGGTCGGTCCAGTCGAGCGCGCGCGTCATCTGCTCGGCGGCAACGACCAGCACGTGCTTGGCGCGACCGCGGGCGATATAACCCTCGGCGACATCGAGCGCAAATACGAAGCCGGCACAAGCCGCCGAAACGTCGAAGGCAGGACATGTGGCACCCAGGCGCTCAGCAACGGCGCACGCTTCGGCGGGGACGAGATGGTCGCCCGTCGTCGTTGAACAGACGATAAGATCCAGCTGACTCGCATCGATTCCGGACGTCTGGAGCGCTTGCTCGCTCGCTGCCACGGCAAGGTCGTCGAGTGACTCGGTGGTGCACACATGGCGGCTCTTGATCCCCGTGCGGGTAAAAATCCACTCATCCGAGGTATCGAGGAACTCGGACAGCTCGTCGTTGGAAACGCTGCGCTCGGGAAGAGCCGAGCCCGTTCCCAGTATCGTGAAACCCATCACTAACCTCCTTTGAGTTGTTGACGTGTTTACATCGACCAAGAGAGGATAGCGCATTTCAGTCGTTGTTGACGTGTTAACATTAAATTGTCCAAATGCGACAAAGACTTCACATTGTGTCTGTCTCTCGACACCATTGCGTTATTCACTTATTCATTAAGGAGGTAGCAGCCGCTATGGATGCCCAATTAACGATAGTCGACGTAACCGGATCGACCAACGATGACCTGCTCGAAGCAGGAAAACAAGGAGCGCCGCATGGCACGGGACTTGCCGCCCGCGCGCAAACGGCAGGACGCGGCAGACGCGGCCACAAGTGGGATTCAACCGCCGGCAACCTGTTGCTCTCGATTCTCCTGCGTCCACGTGTTGATCCCGCCAAGTACTCTGGTCTTGCCGCCGTCAGCGGCTTAGCAGTGCTCGAGGCGCTCGAAAAACAGGGTCTTGCTAACGAGATCGGCCTCAAATGGCCCAACGACCTCGTCGCGCGAGGGCGCAAACTCGGCGGCATTCTGGTCGAAGCCGCGCGCGATAACGAAGGCAAATCTTTCGCCGTCTGCGGCATTGGCGTCAATGTGAACTATGTGCCTTCGGAGGTTCCCGATGGCGGCCTGGCGGCAATTGGCCTCTCAGACCTCAACGAGAATGTTCCCGCCGTCGATGTGCTACTCAAGGAGGTCTATTACACCGTCGTAAACGCTGTGGACGCGTGGGCAGATCTGCTCGACGCCATGAAAGAAAACACCGGACCGCTCGCGCCCGTCCACGGCGAATATGTCACTCACCTCAATTGGATCGGGGAGCACGTTATCGCCCGCTCCCCCGCTGGAGACGAGATGGCGCGAGGCGTCTTTAAAACCGTCGATGCCTTTGGTCGCGCATGCATCGAGACGGAAGACGACTTGCGTGCCTTCCATTTTGAGGAGGCATCCCTGCGCCCCATGGGTAAATAAGGCGCCACAGCCACCCATTCGGCCGCATTACCCGGGCCCCAAGGCCACCATTCAAAACAAAAGAGCCCCGCTACCGTAATGGCAGCGAGGCTCTGTAAGCTATGAGCGATATCGCTTAGAGCTTGATGTCGATGTCGACGCCAGCGGGGAGGTCGAGACGCATGAGCGAATCAACGGTGCCCGAGGTGGGGTCGAGGATGTCGATGAGGCGCTTGTGGGTGCGCATCTCGAACTGCTCACGGGAGTCCTTGTTCACGTGCGGCGAGCGGATAACCGTGTACAGGTTGCGCTCGGTGGGCAGGGGGACAGGACCGGAAACGCGAGCGCCGGTCTTCTGAGCGGTCTCGACGATGAGCTTCGCGGACTGATCGACGACCTCGTGATCATAGCCCTTGAGGCGAATGCGGATCTTCTGGGTAGCCAACTTAAACCTCCAAAGAGTGCGAGAGATGTTCTCGCGGATTACGTAACAGGGAGCTCGAACTTAGGCGTTCTTGCTCATGACCTCGTCCACGATGGACTTGGGCGCGGGCTCATAAGAGTCGAACTGCATCGTGTAGGATGCACGGCCCTGGGTCTGGGAGCGAAGGTCGGTAGCGTAACCGAACATCTCGCCCAGCGGCACCTTGGCACGGATGAGCTTGCTGTTCTTGCGATCCTCCATGCCCTCGATCTTGCCGCGACGACCGGAGAGGTTGCCCATAACGTCGCCCATGTACTGCTCGGGAGTCTCGACCTCGACAGCCATGATCGGCTCGAGCAGCTGCGGATCGGACTTCTTGAGGGCGTCCTTGATAGCCATGGAGCCGGCGATCTTGAAGGCGGCCTCGGAGGAGTCGACCTCGTGGTAAGAACCGTCGAACAGGGTGACCTTGACGTCGAGGACCGGGAAGCCGGCGATAACACCGGTGTTCAGGGCCTCCTGGATGCCCTTGTCGATGGACGGGATGTACTCCTTGGGCACGACGCCGCCGACGATAGCGTTGACGAACTCGTAGCCGAAGCCCTCCTCCATCTTCTCGAGCTTGATGACGGCGTGGCCGTACTGACCGCGACCGCCGGACTGACGGACGAACTTGCCCTCAGCCTTCTCGACGTCGTGACCAGCGGTCTCGCGGTAGGCAACCTGGGGCTTACCAACGTTAGCGTCAACCTTGAACTCACGGAGCAGACGGTCGACGATGATCTCGAGGTGCAGCTCGCCCATGCCGGCGATGATGGTCTGGCCGGTCTCGTGGTTGGTAGACACCTGGAAGGTCGGGTCCTCCTCGGCGAGCTTGGTCAGAGCCAGGGACATCTTGTCCTGCTCGGCCTTGGTCTTGGGCTCGATGGCAACGTCGATAACGGGCTTAGCGAACTCGATCTTCTCGAGGACGATCTCCTTGCCCTCTTCGCACAGGGTGTCACCGGTGGTGGAGTTCTTGAAGCCGACGCAAGCGACGATGTCGCCGGCAGCGGCGTCGTCACGGTCGATACGCTCGGCGGCGTTCATCTCGAGGATGCGGCCGAGACGCTCGCGCTGACCGTTGGAAGCGTTGACAACGTAGGAGCCGGACTCAGCGCGGCCGGAGTAAACGCGGACGTAGGTGAGCTTACCGACGAACGGGTCGGTCATGATCTTGAAGACCAGGCCGGAGAAGGGCTCGTCGAAGGAAGGATGACGCTGGATCTCCTCGCCGGTGTCCGGATCGGTACCGGTGACGGCCTCAACGTCGAGCGGGCTGGGCAGGTAGTCGACGACAGCGTCGAGCAGCTCCTGGACGCCCTTGTTCTTGTAAGCGGAGCCCACGAAGACGAGGTTGAGCTCGTTGGCCAGAACGCCCTTGCGCAGAGCAGCCTTGAGCTCCTCGACGGTGAAGTCCTCCTCCATGAGGATCTTCTCCATGAGCTCGTCGTCAAAGCTGGCAGCAGCGTCGAGGAGCTCCTCGCGCTTGGTGGCAGCGATGTCGGCAAACTCAGCCGGAATCTCGTCCATCGGCTCGGGGTAGGTCATGCCCTTCTCGTCGGCCTTGAAGTCCCATGCAGTCATGGTGACCAGGTCGATGACGCCCCAGAAGTTGTCCTCGGCGCCCATCGGGACCTGAGCGGCCACGGCGTTGGCGTCGAGACGATCCTTCATGGTCTCGATAGCGTTGAAGAAGTCAGCGCCCACGCGGTCATACTTGTTGATGAAGGCGATGCGGGGGACGTTGAAGGTGGAAGCCTGACGCCAAACGGTCTCAGACTGGGGCTGAACGCCGGCAACGGCGTCGAAGACGGCGACAGCGCCATCGAGGACGCGCAGGCAGCGCTCGACCTCGGCGGTGAAGTCAACGTGGCCCGGGGTGTCGATGATCTGGATGCGGTAGTCCTTACCGTCCTTGTTCCAGAAGCAGGTGGTAGCAGCGGAGGTAATGGTTACGCCGCGCTCCTGCTCCTGAACCATCCAGTCCATGGTGGCAGCGCCCTCATGGACCTCACCGATCTTGTGGGTCTTACCGGTGTAGTAAAGAATACGCTCGGTCGTGGTGGTCTTACCGGCATCGATGTGGGCCATGATGCCGATGTTACGGGTATCGGAAAGCTTGTACTTAGGCTTAGCCATGTTAGTTCCTTACCTTAACTTACCAACGATAGTGAGAGAACGCGCGGTTGGCCTCGGCCATCTTGAAGACGTCCTCACGCTTCTTGACGGAAGCGCCCAGGCCGTTGGAAGCGTCGAGGATCTCGTTGGCGAGACGCTCGGCCATGGTCTTCTCCTTGCGAGCGCGGGAGAAGTTGACGATCCAGCGGATACCCAGAGCGGTGGAACGACGAGAGTTGACCTCCATCGGGACCTGATAGGTAGCGCCACCGACACGCTTGGGCTTAACTTCGAGCGTGGGCTTGACGTTGTCCATAGCCTTCTTGAAGGTAGCGAGAGCGTCGCCACCCTCGGACTTCTCGGCAACGATCTCGAAAGCGGTGTAAACGATGCGCTCAGCGGTGGCCTTCTTGCCGTCAAGAAGGACCTTGTTGATGAGCTGAGTCACCAGGCGGTTGTTGTAAACGGCGTCAGGCTGAACCTCACGACGATTAGCTGCTGCACGACGCGGCATGTGAAATCTCCTTAAGTGTCTACCGTGCGGCGCTTAGGCGGCACACGGCGAAAGTATCAAAACGTTATCTGGCTTATTTAGCCTTGGGGCGCTTAGCACCGTACTTGGAACGGGCCTGCATACGGTTCTGGACCGGAGCAGCGTCGTAGGCGCCACGGATGACGTGATAACGGACACCAGGGAGGTCACGGACACGACCGCCGCGGACGAGCACGATGGAGTGCTCCTGCAGGTTGTGGCCCTCACCCGGGATGTAAGCAGTAACTTCGATGCCGTTGACGAGGCGAACACGGGCAACCTTACGAAGAGCCGAGTTCGGCTTCTTGGGGCTCGTGGTGAAGACGCGGGTGCACACGCCGCGCTTCTGGGAGTTGTGCTGCAGAGCAGCGTTCTTGGACTTCTTGGGCACGGAACGACGGCCCTGGCGAACCAGCTGGTTAATAGTAGGCAAAGCGTACTCCTTCTCGAATGATTCCAGCTTTCTGTAAAGTGCAACGGCTTGAATCGAGGGGTCAGCATCCCCCTACGAAACACGCAGTTCGATAGGATACGTGCCGATAGCTGTGTCGTCAACAGACCACGCCGCCGGGCGTATCCCAAAATTGGCATATTTCCGCAAACCCTACACAAAAGGAATCCCCTCCTGTGCGCTTGGGCTGATTCCCGGCCCGGGCGGCCCAGGTTTTAAGTTTGCTGCTCTACAGTCCTGCGCAAGACGGAAAGCACATTAAGTGCTTTCCTTTGCGTGCGGAACTCGCGACAAACTTAAAACCTGGGCCGCCCGGGCCGGGAATCCGACGTGCTCGTCGGGGCAACATTCCCTTCCAAAAAGGGACAGGTTTATTTTGGTCGGTTTTATCTGGGTAAACGTCGCACTCCAGCGATGATCTGCTCTCATCTGTCGCATGGAAATCGGCGGCGCTTTCGGAAGTAAATCGCTCGCTTTAACCGCCCATTTACCGCAAAAGAGGCCGCTTTCCCTAGTAGGAAGCGACCTCAGACCTTACGAATAGACGATGGTAAAGGGTACTTCTGTTTCGGTCTCTCCTGTTGATGTGTACCTCGTGCCCTCAAGGGTTACCGAGACCACCTGATCGACATTGATCAGTTTTGTCGGCACCGAGATGTTCTCTCCGCTATTGCGCGTCAGCGAGACATAGAAATTGTACGCGCCCGCAGCATCATCTTCGATAATCTGCTCCGATCCATCCTTGTAGGTAACGGTCAACTTTTTCGTGACTGCGTCAATGCCCAGATCATCGATGTGCGTCTGGATGGAAAACGGGCTGATCTCGAGAGGCGAGTCATCGGAGCGGAGTTCCTTTGTATCGACGTACGCTCCGACGCTAAACTCGGGCGTCGATGCCTCGAACGGCTTCGCATCCTCGCCTTCGCCCTCTGTCCAGGAGATATTCCAAGTGACAGCGCGTCGTAAATCTCGATCGCGATTCCAAGATGCAAAGTACATCGTGCCATTAATGACAGTATCGCTTGATGTGTCCTTATCAATGGTGCAGCGTGTGTCAGCCCATTCCTCGCCGAAGTTCATGCTGGGCGTACCGATGCCTTGCTCTTCTTCACCATAGAGAACAAGTTCGCCTGTCTCTGCTGCCGGCTTGTAGTAGTTAACGCCATTTGGATTGGACAACGTAAACGTCACGGCTCCGCAGCCGTTTTGGTCAATAGCCATCTCATGGATATCGAGCGTATAGCCATTACCCTCGACGGACAGATCAACCTTCTGGACTGTGCCCTCCAGGCTTTGGGGCGCAATGCCGTCACCAAACTCTCTGGTGTAGGTGTATTTAGTCCCCGATGAGCCACCGTTGGTCCAGGTAATGGAATCCCCGTTGCCGTGGTTTCCCCAGGCTGAGGCAAAATATCTGGAATTGACGACGGCGTAGGCAACCCCTCCGGTCGCCAGCACTCCGACAAGACATCCGATTACGGCAACATAGAGAGGCTTCGCGTGGCCCTTTCGATGAAGCGGCTCACCCGCAGCGGTATTAAGGACGCGATCTGCAAGATTGCTATCGGCTTGGATGGACTCGAAGGCCTGCTTGATTTGATTGGATTTCACGGTCGCCCTCCTCTAGGATGAATTTGAGCTTCGATCGACCGCGAGCTAAACGCGTTCGAACGGTCGCGGCTGGTACATGCAACAACTCGGCAATCTCTGAGGTCGAAAAGCCTAGATAGTAATAGAGCACGATGGGAACACGGAATCGTTCCGGAAGTCGCATAACGTCTGACAGGACCACCTTGGTCTCATCCTGCGCTGCCGAGAGTGAATCGGCCAAGTTCTCAATATCCTCTATGCGCCTCCATGGCTTTCGAAAGAGCGATTTGCATTCATTGATCGTGACCCGAATAAGCCAGCGACGAAGATGCTCCCAACTTTCAAAGTGTCCATCGCTTTTAAGCAACTTAAGAAAGACATCCTGGGCAATATCGTCGGCATCGGCACGATCGCGCAGGTACGTCAATGCGATTCGAAACACGACATCACGGTGATCCTCGACCGCCTGTCTAAATGCTTGTTCTTCCATAATCACCTCCCGGTGACGTTAATGATTCTTGCTGAGGCCCTCACCATAGATACGCTTTGACCGAACGATATGTTTCAAATTCAAGCAGGAATAACCTACCAAAAAAACCCTGCCCCTTATTGGCAAGGGATCGACGGAACGCAACAGGTTGAGCATACGCAAGCGAGCGGCCCCCAGAGCGTACAAGGTGGCATGAAAAAGGCAGGGCATTGACCTTTTGGTCATGCCCTGCCTTTTGAATGACAGATTGTAGCTCTGGGAGCCGCGCAGCGACGGAGATCGCCGCCGTTCGTTAGAACGGCGGAACTAGTTACTCCTCGTCGTTGTCCTTGGCCTCTTCGGCGTCGCCGGTGTCCACGAGCTGGTTGAGCAGCTCGTCGAGGGAAGCCATGTCCTCATTGATGGCACCGTTGGCGGGAGCCTTCTTGTCGTCGATCGGGGCGCCCAGGAGCTCCTCGTCGGCGTCGGCGTGATGCGTCGGAGCGGAGGTACCCAGCAGGATATCGTCCGGACCGTCGGGGCTAAAGACCATCTGCAGCAGCTGCGAGAGGTCTTCCTCGTCGGCAACGTCGTCGTTGTTCTCGAGGATGTAGAGCAGATCGTGGGCCTCGAGGCCGTCACGGAGCTCCTCGATCGCCTTGGCACCGATGCCATCGATGCGCAGCAGATCCTCCTCGGACTTGCCGACCAGGTCGCCGACCGTCTCGATGCCAACCTCGCTGAACTTGTTGGTCCAACGCTGCGACACGCCCAGGTCGTCGAACAGGTACAGACGAGCCTTCTCGGCGGAGATGGTGTGGCCGTTGCGGGTGAACGAACCGTCAGCACCACCGAACTCGTCGTAGCCGGCCCAGTCGAGCTGCTGCGGGAGCTGCTCGTCCAGGTCCTTGAGCTCCACAGGAGCCCACTCGGGCAGCGACTTGGCGTTGGGCGAAGCCGGGCCGTCGATGTCCACGTAGCCGTCGGCCGTGCGATACGTCAGCTTGGCGTTGGCGTACGGCTTGAGGCCGGTACCAGCCGGGATCTTCTTACCGACGATGACGTTGGACTTAAGGTCGAGCAGGTGGTCGACCTTGCCCTCGATGGCAGCCTCGGTAAGGACGCCGGCGGTACGGATGAACGAAGCGCTCGACAGCCAGGAGTCGATGTTGGACGCGACCTTGAGCGTACCCAGGATGACGGGCTCAGCCACGGGAGCCTGACCGCCCAGACGGGCAACGCGCTCGACCTCGTCGGCGAACTCGTAGCGGTCGACGTACTGACCAAGCAGGTACTTGGAGTCGCCGGGGTTGGTGATCTGAACGCGACGCAGCATCTGACGTGCGAGCACCTCGATGTGCTTGTCGTTCAGGTCGACGCCCTGGCTGGTGTAGACGTCCTTGACGCTCTCGACGAAGGTGTGCATCGTCGACTCGATGTCGGTCAGCTTGCGCAGGTTGCGGAAGTTGACGAAGCCCTTGGTGATCTGGTCGCCGGCGCGAACCTCGCAGCCGTCCTCGATCTCGGGCATGAAGCGCACCGAAGCGGGAACGCGACGCTCGTCGAGGACACGGGTGTGATCCTCGGAGTCGGTGAGCGTCAGCACGTACTCGGACTTCTCGGGCTTAATCGAGAGGTGGCCGGAGTACGGGGCCAGCTCGGCCTCGCGACCCAGAATCTTCTCGTTGACGTTGCCGACGATATCGAACATACGGCTGACCGTAGGCAGACCCTGCGTAATATCGTCGACGCCAGCGACGCCGCCGGAGTGAATGGTACGCATCGTAAGCTGCGTACCGGGCTCGCCGATGGACTGGGCGGCAATAATGCCGACGGCAGTACCGATGGCGACCGGACGACGGGTGGAAAGATCCCAGCCGTAGCACTTCTGGCACACGCCGTACTTGGAGCGGCAGGTGAGCAGCGCGCGAAGCTTGACCTTCTTGAGGCCCGCATCGACCATCTTCTGGATGTCGGCGACCTTCTCGATGTAGCCGTCCTGCTCAAAGAGCACGGTGCCATCGGGAGCCACGACGTCCTCGATGAAGCAACGGCCGACGAGGTCGGTGTTGAGGTCGGTGGTGCCAGGGATGATGAGGTTGTAGGTGACGCCCTCGTGCGTACCGCAATCCTCCTCGCGGACGATGACGTCCTGGGCTACGTCGACCAGACGGCGGGTCAGGTAACCAGAGTCCGAGGTGTGGGATGCGGTATCGACCAGGCCCTTACGGGCGCCGTAGGTCGAAATGAAGTACTCGAGCGGCAGCAGGCCCTCGCGGAAGTTCGCCTTAATGGGAAGGTCGATCGTCTCGCCGGACATGTCTGCCATCAGGCCACGCATGCCACCGAGCTGACGCAGCTGGGTCTTAGAACCACGGGCGCCGGAGTCGGCCATCATGTACAGCGGGTTCTCCTCGTCGAACATGTCGAGCATGAGCGCTGCAACCTTGTCGGTACAAGCGGTCCACTCGTTAACGACTTCGATGTGGCGCTCCGTCTCGTTGATGAAGCCCTCCTCGAAGTACTCGTTGATCTGGTCGACGTTGGCCTGGGCGCGATCGAGCAGCTCCTGCTTCTCGGCAGGGATGAGAGCGTCCCACACCGAGATGGTGAGGCCGGCGCGGGTAGCGTAGTGGAAGCCGGAGTACTTGATGGCGTCGAGGATCGGGCCGACCTTGGCCTCGGGGTAACGATCGCAGCAGTCGGCAACCAGCTTGGCCACATCGCCCTTGACCATCTTGTAGTTCATGAACTCGTAGTCTTCGGGCAGGCACTGGCGGTTGAAGATGATGCGGCCGATAGAGGTCTCGAAGCGCGCGGTCTTGTTGCCGGTGACGTCGTAGTCGACGAACTCGTTCTTGCCGTTCTTGACGCGGAAGATACGGGTGCCGTCCTCGTTGATGACGTTGGCGTTCTCGGCGGACACGCGAACCTGGATCTTGGCCTGCATGTCGACCTCGGAGCGGCAGTCATAGGCGTGTAGCGCGTCGTCGAAGCTGGCGAACACGTGGTTCTCGCCGGGCAGGCCGTCGCGGACCTGGGTGAGGTAGTACACACCGATGATCATGTCCTGCGAAGGGATGTTAACCGGCTTGCCGGATGCCGGCGAGCGCAGGTTGTTCGCAGAGAGCATGAGCACGCGAGCCTCGGCCTGAGCCTGGCTGGACAGCGGCACGTGGACAGACATCTGGTCGCCGTCGAAGTCGGCGTTGAAGGGCGAGCAGACCAGCGGGTGCAGGTGGATAGCCTTGCCCTCGACCAGCACCGGCTCAAAGGCCTGGATGGACAGACGGTGCAGGGTCGGTGCACGGTTGAGCAGCACGACGCGACCGTCGATGACCTCTTCGAGGATATCCCACACAAAGGTGGCACCGCGGTCGATAGCGCGCTTGGCGCCCTTGATGTTCTCGACCTTGCCGAGCTCGACCAGGCGCTTCATGACGAAGGGCTTGAAGAGCTCCAGTGCCATGGTCTTGGGCAGACCGCACTGGTGCAACAGCAGCTTGGGGTCGGTAACGATTACCGAACGGCCGGAGTAGTCGACACGCTTGCCCAGCAGGTTCTGACGGAAACGACCCTGCTTGCCCTTGAGGGCCTCGGCGAGCGACTTAAGCGGGCGACCGCCACGGCCAGAGACCGGGCGACCACGACGGCCGTTGTCGAACAGGGCGTCCACGGACTCCTGGAGCATGCGCTTCTCGTTGTTCACGATGATCGCAGGGGCGTCCAGGTCGAGCAGGCGCTTGAGTCGGTTGTTACGGTTGATCACGCGACGATACAGGTCGTTGAGGTCAGACGCGGCGAAGCGGCCGCCGTCGAGCTGGACCATCGGGCGCAGATCGGGCGGAATGACCGGGATGACATCCAGGATCATGTTCGCGGGGCTGTTGCCGCCCTTCAGGAAGGCGTCAACGACCTCGAGGCGCTTAACGGCCTTCTCGCGCTTCTGCTTCTGGGAATCCTCGTCGGCGATGATGGCCTTGAGCTTCTCGGCCTCGGAGGGGAGGTCGATGGCAGCGAGCAGGTCGCGGACGGCCTCGGCACCCATACCACCCTTGAAGTACATGGAGTAGTAACGGGTCATCTCGCGGAACAGCGGCTCATCGGAGATGAGGTCGCGCTCGGTGAGCTTCATGAAGGCGTTGAAGGCGTCCGTGCGGAGCTGCTTCTCGTCCTTGCACTCTTCCTCGATGTCGACGATGCCAGAGGCGATCTCCTCGGGGGTCAGCGGCTCCTCGTCGGAGAACTCGTCAAAGTTCTCGGGGTTGCCCTGCTCCTTGAGGGACTCGATCTGGCGGGCGCACTCGGCATCGATCTCTTCCAGATCGGCGGCGAGCTCCTCGCGCAGGTCGTCAGCGTCGGCCTCGCGAGCCTCGTAGTCGACCTCGGTGATGATGTAGCTGGCAAAGTACAGAACCTTCTCGAGGTCCTTGGACTTGATGTCGAGCATACGGCTCATCGGGAAGCTCGTGGGGCTCTTGAAGTACCAGATGTGGGACACGGGAGCGGCGAGCTCGATGTGACCCATGCGCTCGCGACGAACCTTGGCCGAGGTGACCTCGACGCCGCAGCGCTCGCAGACGATGCCCTTAAAGCGGATGCCCTTGTACTTGCCGCAGGAGCACTCCCAGTCCTTGGCGGGACCGAAGATCTTCTCGCAGAACAGGCCGTCCTTCTCGGGCTTGAGGGTACGGTAATTGATGGTCTCCGGCTTCTTGACCTCACCGTGCGACCAGGAACGGATCTGGTCGGCGGAGGCAAGGGAGATCTTTACCGAGTCAAAATCAGTAGCTTCGAAATCTGCCACAGTCAACTACTCCTTATCAGTGGTCGTGGCGGCGACAGCCTCGGGTGCCTCGGCGGTCTCGGCATCCTGGGCCTCGACGTCGGTGTCAACGCCGGCGAGCGCAGCCAGGTCGTCGAGAGCAGAGGTCTCCTCGGTGGTCACAGGGGCGGAGGCGTCCTCGTCGGCATCGTGCATGGGCTCGATGTCCAGTGCGAGGGAACGGATCTCCTTGACGAGAACCTTGAAGGACTCGGGGATACCCGGAACCGGGACGTTCTCGCCCTTGACGATGGACTCGTAGGTCTTGACGCGGCCCACGGTATCGTCGGACTTGACGGTCAGGATCTCCTGCAGGACGTTGGCAGCACCGTATGCGTACAGTGCCCAAACTTCCATCTCGCCGAAGCGCTGGCCGCCGAACTGAGCCTTGCCGCCCAGCGGTTGCTGGGTAACCAGGCTGTAAGGGCCGGTCGAACGGGCGTGGATCTTGTCGTCGACCATGTGGCCGAGCTTGAGGATGTAGGACGTACCCACGGTAATGGGCTCGCGGAACTCCTCGCCGGTGCGGCCGTCGAACAGGCGGGTCTTGCCGCGCTCGTCAAGCTGGGTGACAAACTCGGGGCGCATGTGATCGCCAAAGGCAGCGGTGGCCTTGTTGAGCATGTTCTTGTTGGCGCGACGGATGACCTCGGCGATCTCGTCCTCCTTGGCGCCGTCGAAGACGGGCGTCGAGACGAAGAACGGACCGGGGACATACTTGTCGGAGTCGGCATCCTCGGTATCCCAACCGCAGGCAGCAGCCCAGCCAAGGTGGCACTCGAGCAGCTGACCGACGTTCATACGCGAAGGAACGCCCAGCGGGTTGAGGATAACGTCGATCGGGGTACCGTCAGCCATGTAGGGCATGTCCTCGACCGGCAGAACGTTACAGATAACGCCCTTGTTGCCGTGGCGACCGGCGATCTTATCGCCCTGCTGGATCTTACGACGCTGGGCGACGTAGACGCGCACCTGCTCGTTGACGCCGGGAGCCAGGTCGTCGCCGTTCTCGCGGCTAAAGCGGACGACGTCGATGACGCGGCCATAAGCGCCGTGAGGCATCTTAAGGGAGGTGTCGCGAACATCGTGAGCCTTGGCACCGAAGATGGCGCGCAGCAGGCGCTCCTCGGCGGTCAGAGCGCTCTCGCCCTTAGGCGTGACCTTGCCGACCAGGATGTCGCCAGGGCCGACCTCGGCGCCGATGCGGATGATGCCGTCCTCGTCGAGGTTGGCAAGCATGTCCTCGGAGAGGTTCGGGATCTCGCGAGTGATCTCCTCGGGGCCGAGCTTGGTGTCGCGGGCGTCGATCTCGTGACGGGTGATATTGATGGTCGTCAGCAGGTCCTCGGCCACCAGGCGCTCGGACACGACGATACCGTCCTCGTAGTTGAAGCCTTCCCACGGCATGTATGCCACGGTGAGGTTCTGGCCCAGTGCGAGCTCGCCATGATCGGTCGAAGGACCGTCGGCCAGAGGCTCGCCCTGCTCAACGGTGTCACCGACGCGCACGAGCGGACGGTGGTTGATGCAGGTGGACTGGTTGGAGCGCTGGTACTTGGCCAGGTGATACTCGTCCATGCCGCCGGCGTGCTTGACGATAATCTTGGAGGCGTCGGCATAGATGACTTCGCCGGCGTTCTTGGCCAGGGTAACCTCGCCAGAGTCCAAGGCGGCGCGACGCTCCATGCCGGTACCGACATAGGGAGCGGCGGGGTGAACCAGCGGCACGGCCTGACGCTGCATGTTGGCGCCCATGAGCGTACGCTTGGCGTCGTCGTGCTCGAGGAACGGAATCAGCGTGGCTGCGACGGAGAGCATCTGACGCGGCGAGACGTCCATGTAGTCGACGTCCTCGACAGGCACGTCGGCGGGAGCGCCGAAGGAGCCGTCGAAGTCGCGGGTACGGGCGATCACGGTATGCGGACGGACGATCTTGCCCTCGGCATCGGTCGTGATGAACTCGTTGGTCTTGGGATCGAGCGGCGTGTTGGCCGGCGCGATGACGTGCTTCTCTTCCTCGTCAGCGGTCATCCAGTCGATCTGGTCGGTGGCAACGCCGTTCTCGACACGACGGAACGGGGCCTCGATGAAGCCATACTCGTTGACGCGGGCGTAGAGGGCGAGCGAGCCGATCAGGCCGATGTTGGGGCCTTCGGGGGTCTCGATCGGGCACATGCGGCTGTAGTGCGAGTTGTGAACGTCGCGGACGGCCGTCGGCACGTTGGTGCGGCGGCTGGAGCCCGACTTGTGGCCGGCAAGGCCGCCAGGGCCGAGTGCGGACAGACGGCGCTTGTGAGTCAGACCGGTCAGGGGGTTCGCCTGGTCCATGAACTGCGAGAGCTGCGAGGAACCGAAGAACTCCTTGATAGAGGCCACGATCGGACGGATGTTGATGAGCGACTGCGGGGTGATCTCGTCGATGTCCTGGGAGCTCATGCGCTCACGGACGACGCGCTCCATACGGCTCATGCCGATACGGAACTGGTTGGCGACGAGCTCGCCGACGGTGCGAATGCGGCGGTTGCCAAAGTGGTCGATGTCGTCGACCTTGAAGCCCTGCTCGCCGGCAGCGAGGGACAGCAGGTAGCGAAGCGTAGCGACGATGTCCTCGTCGGTGAGCACCGTGACCTCTTCCTCGGTGGTGAGGTTGAGCTTCTTGTTGACCTTGTAACGACCGACGCGGGCCAGATCGTAGCGCTGCGGGTTGAAGAGCAGGCCCTCGAGCAGGCTGCGGGAAGCATCCACGGTGGGAGGCTCGCCCGGGCGCAGACGACGGTAAATCTCGATGAGGGCGTCCTCGCGAGTGAGGGCGGTATCGCGCTCGAGGGTGCGCTTGATCACATCGGAGTTGCCGAGCAGCTCGATGATATCGTCGTTGGTGACGGCGATGCCAAGGGCGCGCAGGAACATCGTGGCGCTCTGCTTGCGCTTACGGTCGATGGAGACCATGAGCTGGTCGCGCTTGTCGACCTCAAACTCGAGCCAGGCACCGCGGGACGGGATGATCTGAGCCTTGTAGATCTGCTTGCCCGAATCCATCTCGGAGCTGTAGTACACGCCCGGGGAGCGGACGAGCTGCGAGACGACGATACGCTCGGTACCGTTGATGATGAAGGTGCCCTGATCGGTCATCATGGGGAAGTCGCCCATAAAGACGAGCTGCTCCTTGATCTCGCCGGTCTCCTTGTTGGTGAGACGGACGTCAGTCAGAAGCGGGGCCTGATAGGTCATGTCCTTCTCGCGGCACTCCTCGACGGTGTGCGCGGGGTCGCCGAACTGATGCTCGCCGAAGGTAACCTCGAGAACATGGTTCTGACTCTGGATGGGGCTGGATTCCTTGAACGCCTCACGAAGGCCCTCGTCCTTAAAACGCTCAAAGGATTCCCTCTGAACAGAGATAAGGTTGGGGAGCTCCATGGCCTCCGGGATTTTCCCGAAGCTGACGCGCTTGCGCTCAGTGGCAGTGTATGCGTAGGTCACCAGGTTTTTCCTCCTTCACGGAAATGCTCGGTGGATTGGCGAGGCATAGCTTCGCCAGTTATCGCAACCTAATAGTTTATCAGGTACCGACCGTTGAGCAAGAAAAGCCTTGACGCGATTGAGTTTTTGGAGTAGCAAAGTTTTTCGACAGAAAATGCGCAGGTAAATGTATGTGTATCGAACACCTGTTCATATATTTTCTGTGAACAGAGGGCTGGCAATCGCAGCTCTTATAAAAAAACGGGCGCGAACCGAAGTCCGCACCCGTAAATGTCGATGCCCGAAAGGCTTATTTGCGCATCAAACCGCCGCGCTCGTCGATGGCATCCCAGAAGGCGCCGGCAAAGCGAGGATCGCTTGCAGCCATGAGGGCGTTGGTAGCCATCCAGCCAGACGGGGTACCGGTATCGTAGCCCGACAGCGGGTCGATGACGACGGCATACATGGCCTCGCGGTCGAGCGAGCGGGCCATGGCGTCGGTCAGCTGGATCTCGCCGCCCTTACCGGCCTGCTGATCGGCCAGCAGATCCATGACCAACGGGCTCAGCAGGTAGCGACCGACGATGTACAGGTTGGACGGAGCCGCCTCGGGAGCGGGCTTCTCGACCAGGCCGCCGATACGCCAAACGGCACCGGGCTCGTCGTCGGCGGCATTCTCGAAGCCCTCGAGAGCGCCCACGCGATCGCCGGCGATAACGCCATAGCGGCTGACCTCCTCGGGAGCGCACGCGGCAACGGCGATAACAGAAGCGCCACCGTGTTCCTTGGAGACGGCAAGCATCTTGTCGCAGATGTCACGGTTGGGCACAACGTAATCGCCCAGAAGAACCAGGAAGTTCTCCCCTGCCACAGCGTCGGCGGCAGAGCGAATGGCGTGGCCAAGGCCCTTGGGCTCGTACTGATAACGGAAGTCGACCGGCATACCACCAGCATGGGCGACGGCGTCGGCGTAGGCGTCCTTGCCACGCTCGCGAAGCAGGTTCTCGAGCGAGCGATCGGGCTGGAAGTAGCTCAGCAACTCGGGCTTGCCAGGAGAGGTGACGATAATAGCATCGTCGATCTCATCGGGGTCGAGCGCCTCCTCAACGACGTACTGGATGACCGGTTTGTCGAGCACCGGCAGCATCTCTTTAGGCGTGCACTTGGTGCCAGGCAGAAAACGCGTGCCAAGACCGGCGGCGGGGATGATTGCCTTCATGTTATTCAAGGATCCTTTCGCAGGCGCAGGATGCGCCCTGTGCGTGCGGCACGGCGGCCGCAGACCAAATTGCGATACCGGTTTATCTTACCGCCGTTAATTAACGTTAATGTAGGCAAGCGCCATTCTTCAGCAGGTCAACGCAAATTATTGCTCGAATGGTGCAATTTTATCGCCCAACGGTAGCAACGCCAAAGCACCGCAAGCGGCAGCAATTTGTATGCCGAGCCAACAAAATAGAGGGATCAAAACGAAAAAGACGGGGTTCGCAATGCGAACCCCGTCTGCAAAGAAATCTGGCGAGAAAGCCTGATTACTTGAGGGTGACAGCAGCGCCAGCAGCCTCGAGCTTCTCCTTGGCAGCCTCGGCGTCCTCCTTCTTGGCACCCTCGAGAACAGCCTTGGGAGCGCCCTCGACGACCTCCTTGGCCTCCTTCAGGCCAAGGTTGGTGAGCTCACGGACGGCCTTGATGACCTGGATCTTGTTGTCGCCGAAGCCCTCGAGCACGACGTCAAACTCGGTCTTCTCCTCGGCCTCAGCAGCGCCAGCAGCGGGAGCGGCGACAACGGCGGCAGGAGCAGCGGCGGAAACGCCGAAGGTGTCCTCGATAGCCTTAACGAGCTCGGAAGCCTCGAGAAGGGTCATTTCCTTAAGAGCATCGATGATCTCATCGGTGGTAAGCTTAGCCATTTCTAAGTCCTTTCGGTTTCCGTGTCTGTGCACGGAGATCAGTTAAAACACGGCGCGAATGCGCCAGGGGTGCGGCGTTGCCGCCGCGGGTGAAAACAGCGACTAGGCTGCCTTCTGCTCGGAGACCTGCTGGATCGAACGAGCGAGACCAGAGGAAACGCCGTTGACGCAGACAGCGATGTCGCGAGCGAAACCGGAGATGAGACCGGCGATCTGGCCGAGAAGCTGGTCCTTGGTGGGCAGCTCGGCGATAGCCTTAACATCATCAGCGGAAACGACCTTGCCGTCGGAGATACCGCCCTTGATCTCAAGGACGCCCTTGGACTTAGCGGAGAAGTCTTTAAGGGTCTTAGCGGCCTCGACCGGCTCGGTCTCGTAGAACACATAAGCGACGGGGCCGGCGAGGATCTCGTCGAGCTCGGGCTGCTCCTGGTTCTTGAGAGCGATCTTGACCAGGTTGTTCTTGTAGACCTTCATCTCGGCGCCGCACTCGCGAAGTTGATGACGCAGCTCCTGAGCCTGCTTAACCGTCAGACCGTTGTAGTTGACGACGAACAGACCGGCGTTCTCGGCGATACGGGACTCGATCTCTGCAACCTTGTCGATTTTGTACTGCTGGGGCATGAATTACACCTCCTCGAATTCTTTCCGGGCACGGTCCGCCACAAGGACGTGACGGGGGCATGTCCAAAAAGAAAGCCCCCGCGCTGCATGAGCGACGGGGGCGAGAAGACATATCTACTCGACCACCTCGGCTGGCGGGATATCCCATTAAGCTCGCGGGCGATGCCCGTTCGCACCGGCTGTCTCTGGCAGCGGATTCGTGCGTGAACCGAAAGTATTATGGCGGGGACCCCGGCGTCGGTCAACGGAAAACCGGGCTGCACACAATTCCACCATCCGGCCGCGCCGCCGAAGGCCGGGCGCAAGGTTTTCGCTCGGTCAGGTCCTGGGCTCGCTCGGAAAGCACATTAAGTGCTTTCCGGCTCGTGCGGAATCTACGAAAACCTTGCGCCCGGCCTTCGGCGGCGCGGCCTGCGGTGACTTTGGGGCAGCCCGGTTTTCCGTTGAGCAACGCCTCCACTCATAATGCTTGGGTCGGTGGGCTGATGTGTTGCGTCCCGTTGGGCTATAAGGTTGAAACGAAGGTTGACAGGCGGTGGAGACCTTCGTCCAGATTTTTGTCGGAGACGCAGTAGCTTAAGCGGACGTGGCCTTCGGTGCCGAAACAGTCTCCCGGGACTAGGGCTACGTTGGCCTCTTTGATGGCTTTGATGCAGAAGTCTTCGCTCGTTAGGCCGTATTGTTTGATGCTGGGGAAGGCGTAGAAGGCTCCCGCCGGTTCCACTACGTCGAGGCCCATGGCGTTTAAGGCTGCGAGTACACGTTTGCGACGAGCTCGGTAGACTTCGAGCATGGGGGTGGGGTCGACGGTCAGAGCTCGAGCTGCGGCGTCCATCTCAAATGAAACGGCGCTCGATACTAAGTATTGGTGGGCCTTTGCGATCTCGGCGATGACGGGGGCTGCGGCTGCGAGCCAGCCCAAGCGCCAGCCGGTCATGGCCCAGGGCTTGGAAAAGCTCTCGATAACTACTGTCTGATTGCGAAGCTCCGGGTGACGCTGGGCAAATCGCTCGTAGCCGTCCACGTAGACCAGGCGGTTATATACATCGTCGCAGATTACGTAGATGCCCGCCTGCTCTGCCACGTGTGCCACGGCGTCGAGCGACGCCGCGTTGAGAATGCAGCCCGTAGGATTGTTGGGCGTGCAGATGACGATGGCCTTGGTCGCCGGCGTCACGCAAGCACGAAGTGCGTCCTCGTCAATCTGGAATTGCGCAGACTCCGTATCCAAAAAGACCACCTTGGCGTGGTTGGCCACGACAATGCTCTCGTACAGGCCAAAGGCCGGCGTGGGGATGATGACCTCGTCGCCGGGGTTGAGCATAGCCATGAATGTTGCCGACAGGGCCTCGGTCGCGCCGTCGGTCAGGATGATCTCGTCGGCAGAGAACGTAAGGCCCGCGTCCCCCATGTAGGCAGACAACGCCTCACGCAGGGCGGGGCGACCGTTGTTAGGCGGATAGTGCGTGTCGCCGCGGTCGAGCGAAGCCGTCACCTCGGCGCTAATCACATCGGGCGTGGGAAAATCGGGCTCGCCGAGCGCGAGCGCGATGCACTCCGGGTGCTGGGCGGCGAGCGCATTGATCCGACGGATGCCGGAGGGCTTGAGCGTGGCAAGCGAGGTATTCATGGGCAGGCGCATGGCGTTCCTTTCGTAAGGGTTGCACTAGGATAGCGCGGCGAGGCGCTGCCAGACGGTGTAACCTAAACGGAAACCAACCGGAAAGGAGGCGGCATGGAGACGACCGTGCGCGGCGATGTACCAAAAACGTTGCAAACCATTGCATATATCAGCATTCCCGATAGCGTCGATCTTGAGTTTTTGCTCTGGGACCTGCAGGATGCCATCGCCGCCTATGCGCAGCTTTCCGGCACCGCGCTCCCCCGCCCGGTCGATTTGAAGGTGGATGATGCCGGTGCAGTCGATGGCATGGTGCTCGCCGTTGATGATGCATTTGACGATGAGGCTATGATCGCTGTCGAGCAGATACTCGATCGCCTTAAGAATACAGACGCGCGCGTCTATGTCATCGTCCAAGCCCTGTCCAAAAGCACCAAGCAGGCGGACGAAGCCCTCGACCGCCTGTATCGGGAATGCCTTCTACGTGATCTGCCGTGGTGCAACGGCATTGTTGCCTGTGCCGGCAGCGGCATCGCAGCGCTTCGCCACTCACCGCGCATGGGACTCCTGCGACGGCCATTTTCGGAAGCGATGGATAAACTTGTGGGCGCTGTGCGCATGGGCTGCTCCATTGAGCATGCGCAGCTGCTTGGCGGCGGCAATGCCGATAGCGTCGATGCTGACGGCATGGTGCGCGTCAAGCCCGCGCTGCCCGCACCGATATGGCATGCCATCATGAAATACCTCGGCAGCCGCGCCCAATCAGATATCTAAATTACAGAGCGCCCCATTCAACGGCCTCGCGCCAGCGCTCGACAAGGCGTTCCAGGCGCCATGCCGCATTGGCGGGACTTGTCGACGGCAGAACGATGGCCGGTAGCCCGGTGCGTTCTTGTAGATAGCGCTTGTAGAGCCGGCCAGCTGTACCGCCGTTGCATATCACCTGCTCAATGGGAGCTGCGCCGGTAATGCGCTCGACATGCGCCGGAACGACGTTTTTGATGCTCGCGTCGCTTGAGCCCTTGATGTCACAGCTCTCGATCACGTCCCACAGGGCCACACCGCCGTTCAGCAGCATAGCCCGCTTGGCGGCAATCGAGACGTCGAGCGTCGCGGGCTCACCGCTTGCCAAAGGGTCGCCCTCGTTGGGCGGCACGGGCACACCGAGGCATGCGGCCATCACGCGCCAAAAGCGATTCTGAGGGTTACCGTAATAAAAGGCATTGGCACGCGAAAGCACCGAGGGAAACGACCCGAGCACCAAAACGCGCGAGTGCTCGTCAAACACGGGTTCAAACCCATGCTCAATATGTTGATAGCCCTCGTCGGACGCAGTCACGATCTAGACCCTCAACAGATAGCGCACCTCGTAGGGTGCAAGCTCAAGAGAGCCCGGCAGCTCGACCGTGGGAGCATCGTCGGCAAGCAGGTCGACGAAGGAGCCGTTGAGTTCGCCGGCGCCAAAGGTGTAAGGCTCGTCCACGGCGTTCACCGCCACGAGCACCGTCGCGTCGTTGCAGGCGCGCTCGAACAGCAGCTGCTTGTTCTGGATCACCACGTTGCGATAGGCACCGTAGTTGAGAGCACGGGCCGCCACGTCGTCGGCCGAGCGCAGGTGCGTGAGCTGCTTGATGAAAGCCGTCAGCTCGTTGGGCGCAGGCTCATCGAGCGCAGGGCGCAGCGCCCAGTCGCCATCGGGGCCGCCCTTTTCGCCGGTAATTCCCCATTCGCTGCCATAGTAGACGCACGGGATGCCCGGCATGCCAAAGAGCATGCCATAGGCGGGACGCAGGCACGACTTGTCGGTAAGGATGCTCGCCAGGCGCGGCACGTCATGGTTGTCGACAAACGACAGCAGGTGCTTGCCACGGTAGATGCACCAGGGGTCGCCGCCAAACTGACGGTGCAGCGAATGGGCGATCTCGAACATGTTGACCGAGTTAAAGCTGGAGTACAGGCCCTTGTAGCACTCGTAGTTGGTGCAGGAGTCGAGCATCTCGTCGTTGACGATCTGACTGTAGTCGCCGTGGAGCGTCTCGCCGATCAGCACAAAGTCGGGCTTAAGCTCACGGGCAAAGTTATGCAGACGACGCATGAAATCGCGGTCGAGCATGTAGGCAACGTCCAGGCGCAGACCGTCGACGCCAAAGACATCGGCCCAAAAGCGCACGGACTCGAGTAGGTAATCGATCACAGCGGGATTTTGCAGGTTGAGCTTCACGAGCTCAAAATGGCCTTCCCAACCCTCGTACCAAAAGCCGTCGCCATAGCAGGAGTCGCCGTCAAAGCTAATGTGGAACCAGTCCTTGTACGGCGAGTCCCACTTACGCTCCCGCACATCGCGGAAGGCCCAAAAGCCGCGACCGACGTGGTTGAAGACGGCGTCGAGCACCACGCGGATGCCGTGGGCATGCAGCGTCTCACACACGGCGGCAAAGTCGGCATCCCCACCCAGGCGGCGGTCGATATGGCGCAGGCTGCGCGTATCGTAGCCGTGGCTATCAGACTCGAGCGGCGGGTTGATCAGTACAGCGCCAATACCAAGTTTCTGCAAGTAGTCGGCCCATTGGGCGATTTTCATGATGGGCGCATCGGGGTTGGGCGCGGCGTTGGCAGCCTGGGCGAGCTCATCCTCGGCAACGGGCGCGACGTTTTCGCGCGGAGCCCCGCAAAAGCCCAGCGGATAGATCTGATAGAACGTCGTCTCATATGCCCACATAACAGCCTCCCGGTAAGCTCAACACAACGACATCCATTGTATGCCCGGCTTGTATCCTCTTCCCCAAAATAAGTTGCGGTGGAATAGTTCCTGCTTGGGCCTTCAGAGGCCTTAAACAGGAACTATTCCACCGCAACTGATGAGGAGGATGTGGCTAGGCGACGGGCTTTGCGCGGCGTATGGCTGGGAACATCACCGTGATGGCGAGGATGACGCCCACGACGGCAATCGCCCCGCCCGCGAAGCCGATCCAAGCGATACCGGGACCCGAAACCACGGCGCCGCCGATTGCGGTGCCCGTGCCAATACCGAGGTTAAACAGGCCCGAGAAGATCGACATGGCGACGGCCGACGAATCTGCCGGCGTGTGCTTGATGAGCTCGGCCTGAAACGCCACGTTAAAGGCCGTGGCGCAGCAACCCCACAGTGCGCAGACGGCAAGCACTGTCACGAGCGACGATGCGGCCGGCCCCATGAGCAGCAGAGCCACCGGCACGCCGGAAAGCGTGATAGCAAGGAACGGAAAACGGTGCCCGTCGAACAGGCGGCTGAACAGCCAGCTGCCCACCAAGCCGGAACAGCCAAACGCCGTCAGCGTCATGGTGATGGCGCCCGCATCGACGTGCGCGACCTGCGCCAGGAATGGCTCGATATAGCTGTAGCTTGCGTAATAGCCGGTCGCCATGAAGACCGTGACTGCGTAGAGCGCGATGAGGAGAGGGTTCTTGAGCAGCTCGGGCAGCTGTTTGACGGTAAAGCGCTCACCCGCCGGCATGGCCGGGAACACCGCTGCCTGGTAGACGACCGCGATGGCTGAGAGGCCCCCGACCACGGCAAACGTCATGCGCCAGCCCACGGCCAAGCCAATGGCGCGACCGAGAGGCAGGCCAAAGATCTGCGCGATGGACGAGCCCGTGGCGATCATGCTGATGGCGAGCGCGCCGTGGCGAGTGTCGACCAGGCGCGAGGCCATAATCGAGGCGACTGACCAGAACACGGCATGTGCGCAAGCGACCACCAGGCGCGCGCAGACCAGGATGGGATAGGTCGGCGCCACAGCGGACAGGAACTGACCGAGCGAGAACACGGCCAGCACGCCCAGCAGCATCCGCTTGAACTCGAAGCGCGAGGCAAACACCATGAGCGGCAACGACAGCAGCATGACGCCCCAGGCATAGACCGAGATCATGATGCCAGCTTGGGCCTCGGTGAGCGAAAACGATGCAGCGATGTCGGTCAGCAGGCCGATGGGCATGAACTCCGACGTGTTGAACACGAATGCGCAGCAGGTGAGCCCGATGAGCGGGAGCCACTGCCTGAGCGTGATGCCGTCTTGCCTTGCCTGAGTCATATATAACGTCTCCAATCGTTTTGAGCGGAGGCGATTATATAGCAACGGCCCCGCATCCGTCAGCAACAGATGCGGGGCCGAAAACAATTCGATACACAGAGGTTGCGCCGTCAATATATAACTAAGCCAACCCCAGCAATATACCTGCCGAATGCACGACAAACGCCACGATCCAGGCGACCGTCACCTGAAACGCGAACACGGCAACGGCATAGCGCGCGCCCAGCTCACTCTTGACGGCGCCGATTGCCGCCACGCAAGGCGGGTACAGCAGCGTAAAGACCAAGAACACGTAGGCGGTGAACGGCGAAAACATGGTCGACAGTGCCGCGGGCGAGGTCGCGCCCAAAAGCACGGTGAGGGTCGAAATGACGCTCTCCTTGGCAATAAGTCCGGTGACGAGCGCCGTGGATGCGCGCCAATCGCCAAAGCCAAGCGGCGCCAGCGCCGGCGCGATGATGCTGCCGAGGCCCGCAAGCAGACTCTGCGACTGATCGGCGACCACATTAAAGCGGATGTCGAACGTCTGAAGGAACCAGATGACCACAGTCGCGGCAAAGATAATGGTAAAGGCCTTGGTAATAAAGTCTTTGGCCTTATCCCATGCCAGCATCACCGTCGTCTTGACGCTCGGCAGACGGTAATTGGGAAGCTCCATGATAAACGGCACCGGGTCGCCCTTAAATGCCGTGCGGTTAAGCACCAAAGCCGCGATGCAACCAACCGCAATGCCAATCAGATAGAGCGAGACCATGGCGGGAACCGTCGCCTGTGGGAAAAACGCCCCGCACAGCAGACCGTAGACCGGCAACTTGGCCGAGCAGCTCATGAACGGCGTGAGCATGACGGTCATCTTGCGGTCGTGCTCGGATGGGAGCGTACGGGTCGACATGATAGCCGGCACGGTACAGCCAAAACCGACGAGCATGGGCACAAAGCTGCGGCCCGACAGGCCAAAGCGACGCAATACCTTATCCATGACAAAGGCCACGCGCGCCATGTAGCCCGAGTCTTCCAGAATGGAGAGGAACAAGAAGAGCACGACGATAATCGGCAGGAAGGTCAGTACACTACCCACACCCGTAAGCACGCCGTCGACAGCCAGCGAGCGCACTACGTCGTTGGTGCCGAACGCCTTGAGACCCGCATCGGCCGAGGCGATGATGGCAGCGATGCCGTCCTCCATAAGTCCCTGCAACGCCGCGCCGATCACGCCAAACGTCAGCCAAAAGACGAGACCCATGATCACCAGGAACGCCGGAATGGCCGTGTAACGACCCGTCAGGATGCGGTCAATCTTGACGGAGCGCACGTGCTCGCGGCTCTCGTGCGGCTTGACGACGCAACGCCCGCACACGTCGCCGATAAAGCCGAAGCGCATGTCAGCCAGCGCAGATAGACGGTCGGTGCCGGCCTCGCCCTCCATTTGGCTAATGATGTGCTCGATGGCGTCGAGCTCGTTGCGGTCCAGGTGAAGCGCCTCGGTCACCAGCTCGTCGCCCTCAACCAGCTTGGTCGCCGCAAAACGCACGGGAATGTGCGCCGTCGCGGCATGGTCCTCGATAAGGTTGGCGATGCCGTGAATGCAGCGATGCAGCGCGCCGCCGTCCGGACCATCGGGCGCGCAGAAGTCCAGGCGACCGGGACGCTCGCGGAACCGCGCCACGTGCAAGGCATGATCCACCAACTCGCCAATACCCTCGTTGCGGGCAGCACTAATGGGAACAACAGGCACGCCCAGCAGGCTCTCGAGCAGGTTGACGTCCACGGCGCCGCCGTTGGCCGTCACCTCGTCCATCATGTTGAGCGCGATGACCATGGGTCGATCGAGCTCCATAAGCTGCAGCGTCAGGTACAGGTTACGCTCGATGTTGGTGGCGTCGATGATATCGATGATGGCGTCGGGGTGCTCATCCAGGATAAACTGGCGGCTTACGATCTCCTCGCCCGTGTACGGCGACAGAGAATAAATGCCGGGCAGGTCGGTAACGCTTGCCTCGGGGTGGTTGCGGATGGTGCCATCTTTGCGGTCGACCGTCACGCCAGGAAAGTTACCGACATGCTGGTTGGAGCCCGTCAGCTGGTTGAACAGCGTGGTCTTGCCGCAGTTTTGGTTGCCGGCGAGGGCAAAATGCAGCGGTGCGCCCTCGGGCACGGCCGTCTTTGCCGCGCGGGGCGAATACGTCCCCTCGCCCAGGGCCGGATGCTCCGTCGTGCCGATTGCAGCGTTAGCGCGCGGACCCGTATCGGTGTCGTGAATGCCCACGAGCTCGATGCGAGCGGCATCGTCCTTGCGCAGCGTCAACTCGTAGCCACGCAGGCGAATCTCGAGCGGGTCGCCCATAGGGGCGTACTTCATCATGGTGACTTCGGTGCCCGGCGTTAGGCCCATGTCCAAAATATGCTGTCGGAGTGCCTGATCGTCCGATGCCACCGATGCGACAACGGCATCCTTTCCAATCTCGAGTGTATCGAGTCTCACGTCCGCGTTCCTCCCCCGGCGCCCACAGGGCGTTGCATTTTGTTTAACTTGGCTAACCGTTTGCCATGGCTAACCATTTAACCACGCATGATAGCGCGAACACACACCGATGTTCAATCGACAGATTGGTGCAAGGGGGATTCCGGGCCGTGGTTTCCCCGAGGACCGAAAGCCGCCCGCCCCCTCGACAAAATGATCCATTCCCTTCGTCGCATGCAAAACAACCAAGGAGTGTCCCAAGGCGCCGGCACAACAGGAACGTCCCCAGCTGCCGGCAGCATTTCGCCGCAACAGCAAAGGCCCGCGCTGGCAACAAATGTCACCTGCGCGGGCTTGGTGGGCGCTCACATAGGCACGTTATAGAGACCCACATCAGCTATGGAATGCCAAGTAGCACCGATACGCGATGCCCGCCGGCTTACCTAGCAATGAAACTCGCCATAGCCTTAGACAATCGGCGCAATGCCGGCAAAGTGCAGATACAGCGAAATGATTGCCACGACAATGACCACCGCTGCGATCAGCTTGTCGTGCAGGTGCGGAAGCACCGGCTTACCGCGACCTCGCTCGCCCAGCATATAGACGGGAATGGCCGGAGCAAAAAGGATCGTCGTGATCATAACGCCCTGAAGACCCGTCGACCACACCAGGAACAATGTGTAGATGAAGCCGAGCGTACCGAAGAAGCGCGCCTTGCCGACGCTTGGCGCATGCGGCCCGTCCAGATGCTCGTTCTTCCAGCCGATCACCATGTAATAGGCTGCCGAGCACACGTACGGAACTAGGATCGTATTGACTGCGCAGCTGTAGAAGAACTGGTAGGTGCTCGCCGCCACATACGACACGATCAAGAAGAGTTGCGTGATGCCGGAGCTCACGAGAACCGTTACCACCGGGGCATCGTGTTTGTTCGTCTTGGCAAACGCCAGAGGGAAGGACCCCTGGCGCGCTGCCTCGAACGGCGTCTCGGATGCAATGATGACGTAGCCCAGCATCGCGCCGACCAGCGAGAGAATAACGCCAAGGTTTACGATGGCAGCGCCAACAGGACCGATTGCGCACTCGAGAATTCCCGCCATGGAGGGCGTTGCGAGCTGTGCCATCTCCTCGCGCGGCATAATGCCGAGTGACAGCATCGAGATGATCAGATACAGCGTGAACACAGCCGCGAATCCAAGTGCCGTCGAGCGGCCGACGTCACGCACGTACTTTGCACGGCCCGAGATAACGACAGCGCCCTCGATGCCCGTGAAGACCCAGACAAGGGCGATCATGGTCGAGACAACCTGCTCGCCAAAGCCAGGACCAGCCGGCTCTCCCCAGAAGTTGTCCATAAAGATATCGACGTTGAACTTGCCCAGGAGCACGATGCTCAGCACAAAGAGTCCCAGCGGCACCAGCTTCGCCAACGTAACGATCGCGTTAATGCCCGCAGCCTCCTTAACGCCACGAAGCACAAGGGCGGTAAGGAACCACAAAAACACACTGGCGCAGACGATGGAAAGCAAGTTGTTGCCCGCGCCAAACGCAGGGAAGAAATAGCCCAGCGCGCTAAACAGCAAGAGCGCAAAGCTCACGTTGGAAAGACATGCGCTGATCCAGTAGCCCCAGGCGGAGTTGAATCCAATGTAATCGCCAAAACCGGCCGCAGCGTATGCATAGATGCCGCCGGTCAGGTCGGGACGGGCCTGAGACGAACCGTTGAACACCATCATCAGCGCAAAGACGCCAATAAAGCAAATTCCCCACGAGACGATAACTGCACCGGTATTTGCCCCGCCCGCTGCCATATCGCCGGCAAGCGAGAAGATGCCGCCACAAATACTGGCGGTAATGACCATCATGGTCAGACGAAAGAGATCGAGGCCATTAGGGTCGATAATCTCGTCGTTTTGAGCTTTAGAGGCCATTGTATGTGCACCCCCTTCATCATGTGATCGGACGAAAGATGGCCCGGACGTCCCGAATCGGGTGCCGGGCCATCGGTCAAGCGATCATCAGACTGTTACAGCTATCGCGTTAGAAGCGCAGCGACAGGCAAGAAAGGCCGCCGTCGACCTTGCGATACTCGGAGGTATCGACGACGAGCGTCTTGTAGCCCAGATCCTGCACGGCCTTGAGCACGGTCGGATAGCCCTCGGCGACGATGACCGTACCGTTGACCCAGATGCAGTTGGCGCCGTAAGCCTCGTCCTCGGGCACGACGATCTTGTTGTACTGGGCAAAGTCGGGTTTATCGATAAACTCACCGGAGACGAGCATGTTGTTGTCCTCGATGTAGTTGACGCCCGTCTTGAGGTGCAGGACCTCCTCCAGCGGAACCTCGGAACCCTCGAGGCCCCAGCCCTCGAGAATCTCGCAGAACTGGCGGATGCCCTCTTCGTTGGTGCGAGCGGAGCGACCGACGTAGAAATGGTCGCCGACCATCATGACGTCGCCGCCGTCGAGCGTGCCCGGAGAAACGATGTGCTTGACATGCTCGTCGTCAAAGAAGCGACGGACGGCCGGCTCGATCTCGTCCTTCTCGCCGTTGCGGCTATCGGCGCCGGGGTTGGTAATGATGGCGCCGCAGCGAGTGATAACGGCCGGATCTTCGACGAAGCAGCTGTCAGGATACTGCTCGAGTGCCGGCAGCACCGAGACATCCACGCCGCACTGCTCGAGCGCATGCTCGTAATCGTAGTGCTCCTCGATGGCGCGCTCGTAGATGGGCTGGCCAAGCTCGGGGGCACTCGTGATGCCATTGCTCAGGGACTTGCCGGGGCGGCGGATGATGACGTGGCTGAACTTGGTCATGATGATCCTCCTTGGATCTCTTAGCAGAGAGCGGGACTTCTTCGCGCCCGCCTTCCTTTCGATGGCTTTATCTTAGTGCGGTTTTCCTGTTTTGTATATTGTATACAATACTGAACGGTAGATATTCATCGGTAAGCGTATTCTTACGTATCGGCGCAAAGTAGCACGATTTAGCTGGTCGTTCTATAATTCAATTGAGCTATTCAAGCGAAACGTATTTAATTTTAGAAATATACAGTTAAGGAACATAAGCTCATGGAAACGCTCAGAAGGCCCCTGAAGGACCACGTATACGACTATATTTCGAGCCGTATTGACGCCGGCGAGTTGTCCGCCGGCGACCGGCTGAGCGAGCAGACGATCTGCGATGCCATGGGCGTGTCGCGCACGCCGGTCCGCGAAGCGCTCATCCAGCTGGCAAGCGATGGCTACCTGGACAATCTCCCCCGCCGCGGATTCCGCGTCCGTGGGTTCGATCAGCAAAACGCCGTTGAAGTCTTTGAGATTATGGGACCGCTCGACGGGCAGGCCGCATATCTCTCCTGTCCGAACCTAACCGACGATGACATTACGCAGCTGAAATTTCTCGTCGGCTCTATGGACCTCGCGATCCAAGGCGGTCTCATCCGAAAGTACGACGACATTCAGCGAGACTTTCATCTGACGTACTTCAACCGCTGCGGCAACGACCGTCTGCGCGATATGATCTCGCAGCTCGAGCGCTGCTTTATCAAGCGCGATTACGAGACTGTCGACCAGGAGACGGCGTGCAAACTGCTCAACAAAGCCAACAACGAACATGCCCATATTCTTGAGTTGTTCGAAGCACGAGATGCGACGGGCGTGCGCGACTACGTTCGCGATGTCCATTGGAACACAGAAAACGCCCAGTTCACCGTCTGGTAGGGAAGCAACAAGGGACAACGTCGGTCTTAAACCTTGGCGCCAGCACCGCCCAAACTGATCCGTTTTCCTCCGTCCCCAAGGGATCATTCTTTTGACAACGACAGCGAAAGCCCGTCAGAGCGAGCAAGGTGCCTTGAAACGAGGCGGCATTGACCTTCTGGTCATGCCGCCGAAGTTGAAAGGCAGATTGCCGCCCTGGCGGGCTCGCAGCGTCAAGTGGTTGCGGCGTGTGGTAAAACGCCGCAACTAAAACCCGTGGCGCTCCAGGAAGCGGAAGGCTAGGCGGATCCAGGGACGGACTGCCACCTGCTTGTCCTCGTTGTCGACCGCGGTGTTGGCGTTGCCGAGCGAAAGGCCGTGGCCGCCCTGGTCAAAGACGTGCATCTCGCATGCGACGCCCTCCTCGGCCATGCGCTGCGCAAACGGATAGACCTGCGCGATCGGCGCCGTCTTGTCATCGGACACGCCCCACACAAAGGTCGGCGGCATCTGGCGCGAAACATGTGTGGAGGGGCAGATATCGGCCAGGTGCTCGTCAGTTGCCTCGCCACCCGTCACCATCGACAGGTAGTCGTTGAGCAGATCGCGCCCCGTCTTGCCGCCCGTCTTGGGCACACGTAAGTCAATGCGCGGATCGCGCGTCTGCATGTCGCGCACATAGGCAAAGTCGAGCAGCGGATAGCCCAGCACCACGGCATCGGGACGAATGTCGTCCGGACGCGCCCCTGCCAGGCCCGCGAAGGGACCGGTCTTCCACTGTGTCGCCAGCGAGGCGCAGATCATACCGCCCGCAGAAAAGCCCACAACGCACACGCGCTTGGGATCGACATGCCACTCGTCGGCATTCGCACGAACCGTGGCGACCATCTTGGCAAGATCTGCCTGGGGGTGCGGAAAGCTCACGTCACCCGTGCCACTCGTCACATAGTTGAGCACAAAGGTCTGGTAACCGTGATCCAAAAACGCAAACGCCACGGGATCCTGTTCATGCGGGGCGATATGCGTAAACGCACCTCCGCCGCAGATAATCACGGCAGGGCGGCGGCCATTCGGTTTATCGGGCAGCGGCTCGGCACCCAAATACGTAAACGTCGCTGGATATTCCTCGGTCGGCTCCTCGCCCCACAGCGCGTGGTTCTCGACAATCATATGTGCTCCCTTCGCGCAAATTATGCGCCCTTGTTTTTCGTCTTCAAGCGTACCCCACTTGAGCCCGTGGCACAGAAACACTTCAGCAACAAGCTTCCCATCAACTGATATATCACATAATCCCAGCTCAGGACCATCGCTGAGCAGCGTAGAATAGGGGACGTTGACCAAGCCGCGAAACGCATATGAAACGTTTCCGGCAAACCAAACGCGCGATATGCGCCTATTTAAGTTGGAGGCAACTATGGGTCTGCTCGATTCGCTTAAGTCCACCTTCACCTCGACGGGCGAGGCGTCCGTTCCGCCCGCAGCAAGCTTCGCCACCCGCGAAGGCGTCATCTATGCCCCCGTCAACGGCGTGCTCGTCAACCTGAACGAGGTCCCCGACGAGACGATCGCCTCGGGCATGCTTGGCCAGGGCTATGGCATCGAGCCCATTACCGGCACTATCTATGCGCCCGCCAACGGCCGCATCGGCGCTACCACCGTCACCAACCACTCCATTGGCATGATCACCGAGGACGGTCTTCGCGTATTCATCCATGTTGGCCTGGGCACCGTGGAAATGAACGGCAAGGGTTTTGCCCGCTTTGTCGAGATGGGCGATGTGGTCAAGGCAGGCCAGCCGCTCATCAGCTTCGACCGCGAGGCCATTAAGGCCGCTGGCCACGAGGACATCGTGACCGTCATCGTCTCCGAGCTCGATCGTCTTAAGAGCATCGACCATGTCGGCGAGTCTGGAACGCTTATCGGCGGCAACCCGCTCGTCAAGCTTGGCGACCCGCTGCTGGTTGCCAAGACCAAGTAGTCAGGCCCCGTGCCACACAGCCAAAAGGCACCTCGTCAAGCGCCCGCGACCATTTGGCCGCGGGCGCTTTTCGTTTGAAAAACCATCCCGCCAATGCCTTATCTGTATAGCCCAAATGAGCCGAGCTGCTAGAATATCGAACTGTATGGATAACTATCATTCAACCGTTATGGGAGGATACGTGAACCGCACCAAAATCGCGCAGCTCTACGCCGACGCCGAGTCGCTCGGCGGCCAGACCGTCACCGTCGCCGGCTGGGTCAAGTCCGTCCGCGACATGAAGAACTTTGGCTTTGTTACGCTCAACGACGGCAGCTGCTTCCGTGACCTGCAGGTCGTCATGAACCGCGAGGCGCTCGACAACTACGACGAGATCGCCCATCAAAACGTCTCGGCTGCCCTCATCTGCACCGGCATCGTCAAGCTGACCCCCGATGCGCCCCAGCCTTTCGAGCTTTCTGCCACCTCCATCGAGGTCGAGGGCGTCAGCGCCCCGGATTACCCGCTGCAGAAGAAGCGCGCAACCGTCGAGTTCCTGCGCACCCAGCAGCACCTGCGCCCGCGCACCAACCTGTTCCGCGCCGTGTTCCGCATCCGCTCTGTCGCAGCTGCCGCCATCCACCGCTTCTTCCAGGAGCAGGGCTTTGTCTACGTCAACACCCCTATCATCACCACGAGTGACTGCGAGGGCGCCGGCGAGATGTTCCGCGTGACCACGCTCGACCCCAAAAATCCGCCCCTCACCGAGTCCGGCGAGGTCGACTGGAGCCAGGACTTCTTTGGCAAGCACGCGAGCCTCACCGTGTCCGGCCAGCTCAACGCCGAGAACTTTGCCATGGCCTTTGGCGACGTGTACACCTTTGGCCCCACCTTCCGCGCCGAAAACTCCAACACCACGCGCCACGCCGCCGAGTTTTGGATGATCGAGCCCGAGATGGCCTTTGCCGATCTGAACGACTACATGGATAACGCCGAGGCCATGCTCAAGTACGTCCTCAAGGACGTCATGGCCACCTGCCCCGACGAGCTCAACATGCTCAACAAGTTTGTGGACAAGGGCCTGATCGAGCGCCTGGACCATGTCGCCAACTCCGACTTTGCCCGCGTCACCTATACCGAGGCCGTCGAAATCCTGGAGCAGGCCGTCGCCGCCGGCCACAAGTTTGACTACCCCGTGAGCTGGGGCATCGACCTGCAGACCGAGCACGAGCGCTTCCTGACCGAGGAGCACTTTAAGCGCCCGACCTTTGTAACCGACTACCCGGCAGAGATCAAGGCCTTCTATATGCGCATGAACGACGACGGCAAGACCGTCGCCGCCGCCGATTGCCTGGTGCCGGGCATCGGCGAGATCATCGGTGGCTCCCAGCGCGAGGAGCGCCTGGATCTGCTCGAGGCCCGTATCAAGGACCTGGGTATGAATCCCGAGCAGTACAAGTACTATCTGGACCTGCGCCGCTACGGTTCCTGCAAGCACGCCGGCTACGGTCTGGGCTTCGAGCGCTTGGTGATGTACCTCACCGGCGTGGGCAACATCCGCGACGTCCTGCCGCACCCGCGCACCGTGGGCAACGCCGACTTCTAATCGTCGGACGTTAGCTCGCGTCGCCACACGCCAACGCTCATCGCACAAGCGTCTCTCGACATCGGTCGAGAGACGCTTTTTTCAACAGCATCCGTCAAGCTTTTGGCAAGTTTTTGGTCAGTTGAACAGGGCTGTTGAAAACTCGAACCGCCGTTTGCCGACGACTACCGACCGCCCAGAGCGCCCTGCGCCCCTGGGAAAACCCCGCGTCCTAGGCTCCATACCGTCGCCACCCAAAACGGAAAGGACGTGGGCACCATGACCGAAGCCGCTGTTGAAACCTACGACACCACAACGAGAGGCGCCGCCTCGATGGCAGCCTATCGCGCCGTTCGCATCCTGCAACTATTAAGCGAGAACACCGGCGAGGACAAGGCTATGCTTTCCGATGAGTTGATCCGGCGCCTCGCCCATCCCGACGACCCCGCCCGCATGCCCATCTCGGCGGCGCGGCGCAGCATCTACACCGCCATCTCCGCACTTCGCCATGCCGGATACGAAATTGAGTACAAACGCGGCGTGGGGTATCGGCTCTTGACCCGTCCGCTCACCGACGAAGAGATCATCCGGCTCCACGGCATGGTCATGCGCAACCGCTCTACGCCCATCGCCATTCGAAAAAGCATGGCACAGCACTTGGTCGCCATGGCGAGCGCCGATGTTCGCGGCTACCTCGATGCACCCGAGCCTGCCCCAAGCGCCGGTGGCAAATCCACCAAGGCCACGCGCACGCCCATCAAGCGCATCGACACCTGCGAGCTCGTCGAGCAGGCCATCGACCACGGAACCACGGTGAATTTTGATATTTCGAGCGTCACGGCACGTGGCAAAACCGAAGTAGCACGGATGACGCTCCGCCCCTTTGCCATTAAGCAACGAGACGGCATCTCGTATTTGCTGGGAACGGTCTATGACGCCCGAGGCGCCGATGACACGTTGCGTACCGTAGAGATCGGGCGCATGAGAAACGTCACCACACGTCTCCTTGACGGCAAGAAGCTCTTCGCCGCCCTCGACGAAGAGGACGCCTCCGCCGCATAAGAACCTCCGCCGTCCATTCGACTACCCGTACCGCCCATCCGGTTCTGTATTAAAAAGGCTCTGTTAGACCAGGATTGACATTCCGCCCCGTCATCTTCTTGCGATTGC
>CATVYG010000020.1 GCA_958348225.1 uncultured Collinsella sp. | reverse complement strand
CGGTTTTAATTTCGCGATTCTCGCTATGGTCAAGGGTTACCGGTCAAACGTAGTAAATAGGCCCATTTCGTGGCAAGCGAGTCAACTCGGGGCACAGGGCAGCTAAAAAAGCCCCGTCCCAAATTGACTGCTTTTGAGTTGCGGTGATATACGGACCGTTTGAGGCTTCTGGCTTGTAAAACAGTCCGCATTTCACCGCAACTGATGAGGGGATGGGTTAGCGCAGCAGACCGGCTACTTCGCCGGCTAGGGTGATGGTGCCGGCGGCTACGAAAGGCTCGTCTGCGACATCGAAGGCAGCGAGGGCCTCGGACACGCTCAGGTATACGCCCGCGAGTTTGTCCGCGTCCACCATGGCCGCGAGCTCCTCTGCCGGCAGGGCGCGATCGGAATCGGTCTGGGTTACGACCACACGCGGGAAGGCCGGAATCAGAACATCGACAATACCGGCCACATCCTTGTCGGCCAGCGCGGCACACAGCAGCGTGGGGCGGTTCTTCACGCACGGATCGATCTCGTCCAGCGCGCCTACAAAGTTCTCGCAGCTCTGGGGGTTATGACAGGCGTCAATCAGCTTAAGCGGATCGGTCCCCAGCACGTCAAAACGACCCGGTGTGGGGCAACCCATAAGCGATGCATCCAGCGCATCGTGGTCGAGCTCGCGACCCAGATACCCCTCGCAAAGCATAATCGCGCACGCGGCATTCTGCGGCTGATAGGCCGGCTTGACCATGCTCGACGTATAGATCGCACGTGGCGTGGTGCAGCTAAACTCAACCGTGTCGCCCACATGCGCCGGCACCTTAGTCGTGGCATGGCTCACCACGAGCGGCACGATGCCGCACGCGCGGCAACGGGCATCCATCACGCGCTGAACGCTCGCCTCGTGCGTGCCCTCGCCCAGCACAACCAAGCGTCCGGGCTTAATGACCGCAGCCTTCTCCCCCGCAATGGCCTCGAGCGTATCGCCCAAAATACGCGTGTGATCGAGCCCAATGCCCGTAATGGCAACGGCGACAGGATCGGTCGCACTCGTGGCGTCCCAACGTCCGCCCATGCCGACCTCAAGCACGGCCACGTCCACGCAAGCCTCGGCAAACACAACAAGCGCAGCGGCCGTCAGCAGGTCAAACGGTGTGATGGTATAGGCACGCTCACCCGCCGCCACACGGCGCGCATTCACGCGATGCCCCGCCTCGACAGCTGCTGAAACGCCACGAGCAAAGGCCTCGTCGCTCACGACGCGTCCATCGACCTCCATACGCTCGGGATAGTGCACCAGCTGCGGCGACGTATACAGCGCGGTCTTGAGCCCCTCACCACGAAGAATGGCAGCCGAAAAACGCGTAGTCGAAGTCTTGCCATTGGTACCGGCAACCTGAATGCAATCAAAGTACTCGTCCGGACGCCCCAGCTCATCGAGCATATCGACAACAGTCTCAAGCAGAGGACCAGCATCCCCAGAAATCCGCCCCGTATCAGCAGCAAGCCCAACAGCCTCATCAAACGAAAGCAACTCAAACGAGAAAGGAACGACATAAGACCCAGAACGCTTAGCCATAACCCAAAGTCCCCTCAACATAAAAAGAGGCCCGAATCAACAACGAGCCCCTCCCATTCAAAATATCAGCCAAACACCGCTTTGCAGCGAGATAAAGGCCACAACCCAGTGGCACTAACTAACTAGTTGCAAGCAGCCATGTAATCGCACTAGGAGCGGCCCGACGCTTTGCTCGATACAAGTTCCGCACGCAAAGGACAGCACTTAATGTGCTGTCCGTCTTGCGCAGGACTGTCCGCAGTAGCGAGCAAAGCGTCGGGACGCGCCCCTCAGTAAGAACTACGAGAAGTCAGCAACCTGAGCAGTCAGCGCCGCCAGGATCTCCTTGAGCTCAGCTGCACGGTCCCTCTTCTTCTGCACCACGGCAGGAGCGGCCTTAGCCACAAAGCCCTCGTTGGCGAGCGTCTTCTCGCAGCCGGCGAGCTCCTTCTGGGCCGCGGCAATCTCCTTCTCCAGGCGCGCCTTCTCGGCCGAAAGGTCAACCTTGCCCTCGAGCACCACAAAGACCTCGACGCCGCTGTCGACCACGGCGATGCTTGCAGCCGGCTTCTCGACGTCGGTACCCATGACCAGCGAGGCAGTGTTGGCCAGCGGCTCGATGGTCGAGCGCAGGCTCTCGAGCTTCTCGATGTCCTCGGCACCGGCACGCACGACCACGTCGAGCTCGGCCTTGGGGCTCAAGCGATAACGCGAACGGGTGGCGCGGGCGGCGGAAACGACAGCGCGACAAAGCTCAAACGCGCGCTCGGCGTCCTCGTCGACATACTTGGCATAGTCGGCGGGCTCGGGCCACTTGGCGATCATGAGCGCCTCGGCGCGGTGCACGTTGCCCTCGGCGTCCAGATCGAGCACGCTCGCCGGCATGTTGTCCCAGATCTCCTCGGTGACAAACGGCATAAGCGGGTGCATCAGGCGAATGGAGGTGTCGAGCACAAAGATCAGGTTGCGCTGGGCCTGCAGACGGCCCTCGCCCTTCAGGCGGGCCTTGGTGACCTCGACGTACCAGTCGCAGACCTCGTTCCAGAAGAACTGCTGCACGCCACGGGCCATGTCGCCAAAGGTATAGTTCTCGATGCCCTCGGTGACCATCTTGACGGCCTTGGCAAGACGGCTGAACATCCAGGCGTCGGCCGGCGTCTCCACGACGGGCTCGCCGGGTGTGTAGCCCTCCATGTTCATGAGCAGGAAGCGGCTGGCGTTCCAGATCTTGGTCACAAACGACTTGGCCTGGTCGGTACGCGGGCTGTCGATAAGCTTTTTGGTCTTCTTGTCGATGTTCGCGTCGAACTTGACGTCCTGGTTGTTGGTACACAGCGTCAGCAAGTTGTAGCGCATGGCGTCGGCGCCGTACATACCAATGAGGTCCATGGGGTCAACGCCGTTGCCCTTGGACTTGGACATGCGGCTGCCGTCCTTGGCCAGGATCGTCGGGTAGATGACGACGTCCTTAAAGGGCACCTCGTCCAGGAAGTACAGCGAGCTCATAACCATTCGGGCGACCCACAGCGCGATAATGTCGCGCGCGGTGACGAGCGCCGTCGTGGGGTGATGGCCCTCGAGGAGCTCCGGCTTTTGCGGCCAGCCCTGCGTGGCAAAGGTCCACAGCTGCGAGCTGAACCAGGTGTCCAGCACGTTCTCGTCCTGGTGCACGTGATGGCCGCCGCACTTGGGGCACACGTCGGTGTCCTCGGTAAGGGCGTCCTCCCAGCCGCAGTCCTCGCAGTAGAACACGGGGATGCGGTGGCCCCACCACAGCTGGCGGCTGATGCACCAGTCCTTGAGGTTCTCCATCCAAGTGGTGTAGGTCTGCGTCCAGCGCGCGGGGTGGAAGGTGAACTTGCCGGAGTTGACGGCGTCCAGCGCCGGCCCCTTGAGCTTGTCGACGGCCACAAACCACTGCTCGGAAAGCCACGGCTCAAGCGCAGCGTCGCAACGGTAGCAGTGCATGACGGAGTGATCGAGTTCCTCGACGTGATCGAGCAGGTCATGCTCCTCGAACCACTTAATGACGGCCTCGCGGCACTCCTCGCGGGTCATGCCGGTAAACTCGCCGTAGCCCTCGACGACTACCGCGTGCTCATCGAAGATATTGATTTGCGGCAGGTCGTGGGCCTGACCCATAGCGTAATCGTTGGGGTCGTGGGCCGGGGTGACCTTGACAAAGCCGGAGCCAAAGTTGGCGTCGACATGCCAATCCTCAAAGATGGGAATCTCGCGGTCGACGATGGGGAGCTTGACGGTCTTACCCACAAAGGCGGCCTTCTCGGGGTCTTTCGGGGAGACGGCGACGCCCGTGTCGCCGAGCATGGTCTCGGGGCGTGTGGTGGCGACGACGATGTAGTCCTGGCCGTTGACCGGCTCGGTCAGCGGGTAGCGCAGGTGCCACAGATGGCCCTTCTCGTCCTTGTACTCGGCCTCGTCGTCCGAGATAGCGGTGGTGCAGTTGGGGCACCAGTTGACGATGCGCTTGCCGCGATAGATCAGGCCGTCGTGGTACCAATCGCAGAACACCTTGCGCACGGCCTGGGCGTAGTCCTCGTCCATGGTGAAACGCTCGTTATCGAAGTCGACGGAGCAGCCCATGCGCTTGATCTGCTCGACGATGATGCCGCCGTACTCGTGGGTCCAATCCCAGCAGGCGTCGACAAACTTGTCGCGACCGATCTCCAGGCGGCTGATGCCCTCCTCTTTAAGCTTCTTGTCGACCTTGGTCTGTGTGGCGATACCGGCGTGATCGGTGCCAAGCACCCAGCGCGTGGACTTGCCGCGCATGCGGGCCATGCGGATGATGGCATCCTGGATGGAGTCGTCGGTGGCGTGACCCATATGGAGCTTGCCGGTCACGTTGGGAGGCGGAATGGTGACGGTGCAGTCGCCCACGCCCTCACGGCGCTTGTAGTAGCCGCCGTCGAGCCACTTCTGCAGGATCGCCGGCTCGTTGGTCGACGGATCGTAGTTCTTGGGCATTTCTTCCATATATCTCTCCCTGTCCCGCCGGGGAGGAATGTAGGCCCGATTTTCGCTCGGTCAGGTCCTGGGCTCGCTCGAAGACCACATTAAGTGGTCTTCGGCTCGTGCGGAATCTACGAAAATCGGGCCTACATTCCTCCCCTTAGGTATCGATTACTTCAGTCTGATATGACTTCGCCGAGGCTTAAAACAAACACACAGAATAGCACAGGTAGTTGGGGTTATTGCGCATATATAAAATAGCCTCCGACCGCGGATGGTCGGAGGCTATTTGCAAACACGTTTTAAGCTGGTTTACCCGTAGATGCGCTGGGGCTGTTCTTCGCCCTTTACGGAGGCTTCGGTCACGATGACCTTGGTGACGCCCTCCTCGCTGGGGAGGTCGAACATCGTCTGCTGCAGCACGTCCTCGCAGATGGAGCGCAGGCCGCGGGCGCCGGTCTTGCGGGCAAGCGCCATGCGGGCGATCTCGTGCAGGGCGGCGTCCTCAAACTCAAGCTCAACGTCCTCGAGCTGGAACATCTTGCGGTACTGACGCACCACGGCGTTCTTGGGCTCGGTCAGGATCGACACCAGGTCGTCCTCGTCGAGCGCCTGCGTCTGGGTGACGACGGGCGTACGTCCCACAAACTCGGGGATCATGCCAAAGGCATTGAGGTCCTGCGGGAGCACCTGGCGCAGCAGGTCGTTCTCGTCGACCGAGGTGGGGCCGGCGATCTCGGAGTTAAAGCCCACGCCCTTGTTGCCCACGCGATCGGCGATGATCTTGTCCAGACCCACAAAGGCACCGCCGCAGATAAACAGAATGTTGGTCGTGTCGATCTGCAGCAGCTCCTGTTGGGGATGCTTGCGGCCGCCGGTGGGCGGAACGCTTGCCACCGTGCCCTCAAGGATCTTAAGCAGCGCCTGCTGAACGCCCTCGCCCGAAACATCGCGGGTGATGGAGAGGTTCTCGGCCTTGCGGGCGATCTTGTCGATCTCGTCCACGTAGATAATGCCAACCTGCGCGCGCTCAATATCGCCATCGGCGGCATTGATGAGCTTGAGCAGGATGTTCTCCACGTCCTCGCCCACGTAACCGGCCTCGGTGAGCGCGGTGGCGTCGGCGATGGCAAACGGCACCTCGAGGATGCGCGCAAGCGTCTGGGCGAGCAGCGTCTTACCGGTGCCGGTGGGACCGAGCAGCAAAATGTTGGACTTGGCGAGCTCCACCTCGTCCATATCATCGTCGAGCTGCGAGTCCAAGCCGTCGTCAAAGGCCGAAAGCGCAGCGCCGCCCTCGATGACGCGGCGGTAATGATTGTACACGGCAACCGACATGGCGCGCTTGGCGTCCTCCTGGCCCATGACATAGGCCGAAAGCTCGTCATAGATCTCATACGGCGTCGGCACATGCGTAATGACCTGGCGGTCGTCCTCGAGCTCAAAGCCCTCGGACTCGGGGTCCACGGCGGGCTGGGATGCAGCCTGGCCGTGATCGTTGAGGAAGCCCGGCAGCTTGCCGTTGCGGGCAGCGTCCATAAAGTCCGAAGCCAGTGACTCCTCCAAGATCTCGGAGCAGGCGGCAACGCACTCGTCGCAGATAAAGATGTTGGTCGGACCCTTAACAAGACGGCGAACCTGACCCTGCTCTTTTCCGCAGAAGGAGCAGCGGATGGGGTTGCCGTTCTCGTCGAAGTTGTCCTGCATGTTACCGGCCATCCTAGGCGTCCTTCGCGGCGAGGTCGCGCGAGGTGACAATACGGTCGATCAGGCCGTAGTCGAGGGCCTCGGCAGCGGACAGGTAGTTGTCGCGCTCGGTATCGGCCTGGACCTTCTCGATAGGCTGGCCCGAGGCGTCGGACAGGATCTGGTTGAGCTCGCGACGGGTCTTCTTGATCTCCTCGGCCACAATCTCGATCTCGGTCTGCTGGCCCTGGGCACCGCCGCTGGGCTGGTGAATCATGACCTTAGAGTGCGGCAGGCAGAAACGCTTGCCCTTGGCGCCGGCCGAAAGCAGCACGGCGGCCATGGACGCGGCCATACCGACGCAGATGGTGGAGACCTGCGGCTTAATGAAGTTCATGGTGTCCAGAATCGCCAGGCCGGAGTAGACCTCGCCGCCGGGCGAATTGATGTAGAGCGAGATATCCTTCTCGGCATCCTGGCTCTCAAGATGCAGCAGCTGGGCAACGACCAGGTTGGCGCTGACGGAGTTGATCTCCTCGCCCAAGAAGATGATGCGGTCGTTGAGCAGGCGCGAATAGATATCGTAGCTGCGCTCGCCGCGCGGTGTCTGCTCGATAACGTATGGCACGAGGGCGGAATCGAACTTAGCGATCATACGCATCTCCATTTCTCTTACGGACCAATAGTGGTTCTAGATAAACGTACGGTGCCCGCATGCTATGCATTGGCTGGCACCGTACGAAGCAACCGGATAACCGGTGTATAACTTTACCCCATCACGGGCGCACGCATGCGCTCGCGGGCAAGGTGGCGAGAATTACTCGGCGTCCTTGGCGGTCTCGTCGACCTCGGTCACCTTGGCGTTCTCGACCAGGTGGTCGACGGCCTTGGAGCGACGGATGGACTCGCGGACGGCAGGCATGCGGCCATCGGCGATGAACTCGGCCTTGGAAGCCTCGACGTCCTTGACGCCGGCCTTCTCGAACTCGGCGTTGATGTCGTCCTCGGTGACCTCGATCTTGAGCTCACGGGCGAGGGCGTCGAGCGCCAGGGACTCACGGGCAACGTCGTTGGCCTGCTTGTGCAGGTCGCCAATGAACTGCTCCATGGTCAGGCCGGAAGCGGGCAGCCAGGTGTCCAGCGTCATGCCGCGGGCAGCGAGGTTGGACAGGAAGTTCTGGCCGAGCTCCTCAAAGACGGACTGCTCGTAGTCGGCGTCCATCTCGTCGAGCTGCAGACGCTCAGCGAGAGCGGAGACGCAACGGTTCTCCTTCTCGGCCGGGAGGCGGGAAGCCTTGTCCTGCTCGATCTCAATCTTGATGGCGTCGCGCATGGCGTCGATGCTGTCGAAGCCAAAGTCGGACTTGACGAGCTCGTCGGTGAGCTCGGGGGTGTTGCGGACCTTGATGCCCTTGACGGTGACCTCGACGGTGTGGGTCTCGGCCTCCTCGCCCTCCTCGACCTCGTCGGTCCAGGTGACGGTCTTGACGTCGTCAACGTTAGCGCCGATCAGGGCCTCGTTGAACTCCTTGGGGTTGCTGTCGCTACCGGCGATGAGCATGCGGCCCTCGGCGGCAAAGTTGTCGGCATTCTCGACGGCCTTGAGGTCGACGGTGACGTAGTCCTCGGCCTCGACGGCGCGACCCTCGACGTCCTCGAAGGTGGCACGGTAGTTGAGGAGCATCTCGACCTGGTTGTTGATCTCGGACTCGGTGACCTCCGCAGGGGGCATCTCGATCTCGACGGCGTCGAAGGAGGAGAGCTCAGCGGCAGGACGCAGGGAGAACTCGACGGTGTAGGTGTAGTCCTCGTGATCCTTGGCGAGGTCGAGCTCCTTGTAGTCACCGCTCTTGGTGGGGACGATGTCCAGCTCGTTGAGGACGGCGGGCTCGTTGGCGGCGATCAGGTCGTTGGTGGCCTGAGCGAGGGTAGCCTCGGCGCCAAGAGCGGAGTCGATGACCGGACGGGGAGCCTTACCGGCGCGGAAGCCCGGGAAGCGGTACTTCTTGGCGGTGTCCTTGTAGGCCTTCTTGATCGCGGCGTCGACGTCGGCGGCCGGGATGGTGACCGTAGCGGTGAGCTTGGCGTCCTTGACGTCAGAAGCGGTGATGTTCAACACGTTCCTCCTCATACTGCCCAGCTTATCTGAGGTGCTGGTACCTTTATGCAACAAGCGTCGCGAGGGCATAAGCCGACGCGGGTGCGTTGGTGCGGGCGAAAGGACTCGAACCTTCACGGGAATCCCACCAGAACCTAAATCTGGCGCGTCTACCAATTCCGCCACGCCCGCATGAGCGCACAGACTAGGAATGATAGCAGATACGAACGGCAAGCGCACGCACACGTTTTTAGCTCACGACCTCACCATGAGTGCAAAAGGCGGGGCGAGTTGCCCCGCCCCGCCCATTACGACTTGTTCGCTGACCCGTTACTCCCCCAGCAGGGCCTTCTCGGGCGTGATGGGCAGCGAGCGAACCTGGTGGCCGGTGGCGTGCGCCACGGCCGAGGCCACGGCGGCGAGCGGCGTGTTGATGACGACCTCGCCGATTGACTTGGCGCCAAACGGGCCCGTCGGCTCGTAGCTCGGCTCAAAGGCCACGCGAATGCTTCCGATATCCAGGCGCGTGGGCAGCTTGTAGCTCATAAAGTTGCCGGTACGCAGGCGGCCGCGATCATCGTGCTCGACGATCTCGTAGAGCGCGTGGCCGATGCCCTGGGCAATGCCGCCCTCGGCCTGGACGCGCGCGAGTGCCTCGTTGATCACGGTGCCGCAGTCCACAGCCGCAGCGTAATCCACCACAGTCACCTTGCCGGTGGCCTTGTCGACCTCGACCTCGGCAATGCCGGCCATAAACGGCGGAGGCGAAACGGGCAGGCAGGCAGAGGCATGCGAGGTGAGCGCATCGCCGCCCGCGATGTTCTTGACGCACAGGTTGGCAAAGTCGCGCAGCGTGAGGTAGCGGTTCTGCTCACGCGCGGCACGCTCGTCGGACAGGCGCACGTACTGGCCATCGAAGACCACGTCGGCGGCGTCCACGTCCCACATCTGGGCGGCCTTGGCGCAAATCTTCTCGCGCAGCTCGGTCGCGGCGTTCTTGGCGGCAAGGCCCGTCACGTACGTACCCGAGCTCGCGTACGAGCCGGCGTCGAACGGTGACACATCGGTGTCCACGCCGCGCACCACGATCATCGAACTCTCCACGCCCAGCTCCTCGGCGGCAATCTGCGCCAAGATCGTGTCGACGCCCATGCCGTTATCGGTGGCGCCGGTACCGATGGTAATGAAGCCGTCCTCTTCCAGGCGCATGTCGATGCCGGCGATGTCCACGTTGGAGATGCCCGAGCCCTGCATGGTAAGCGCGCAGCCCAGGGCGCGCACGCGGTCGCCCAGGTCCACGGCCAGCGGCTTGTCGCGCCAGCCGATCATGTCCATCGCACGCAGCAGGCAGCGGTCGAGCGCGCAGGCGTTGAGCTTCTCGTTGTAGTACTGCGGCATGATCTCGCCCTCGCGCACGATGTTCTTAAGGCGCAGGTCGGCGGGGTCCATGTGCAGCATGTCGGCGAGCTCGTTGACGGCGCTCTCCACGGCAAACTGGCCCTGGGTGGCACCGTAGCCACGATACGCGCCGCCGCGGTTGGTGTTGGTGTAGACGGCATCCCAGCTAAAGCGGCTCGCCTTCACGTGGTTGTAGATGGGCAGGCTCTTGTGGCCCGAGAGGCCGATCGTCGTGGTAGCGTGCTCGCCGTACGCGCCGGCGTTGGACAGCGTGTGCAGATCGATGGCCGTGATGGTGCCGTCGTTCATGGCGCCCAGCTTGACGGTCATCTGCATCTGGTGGCGCGAGTTGCCCGCGGTGATGGTCTCCTCGCGGGTGTAGCAGCAGTAGCTCGGACGGCCGGTCTGCTGGGTGACAAACGCCACGAAGATCTCGCAGCAGCCCGTCTGCTTGGAGCCAAAGCCACCACCGATGCGCGGCTTAATGACCTGCACCTGCGACTGCGGAATGTCGAGCGACTGCGCGACCATGCGGCGCACGTGGAAGGGCACCTGCGTCGAGGTGGTCACCGAGATACGCCCGAACGCGTCAGTCGTCGCGAAGGCGCGGAAGGTCTCCATGGGCGCAGTCTGCGTGGCCTGGCTGGTGTAAGTGCGGGTGAAGACAATGTCACTCTGGGCGAAGGCCTCGTCCAAGTCGCCAAAGTCGCTCGTGCCGCTGCACACCAGGTTGCGAGCAACGTCGCCGCCCTGCGGGAACATAAAGGTCACGTCGCCCTCGGGGTGGACCACGATGTCGTTATCGAGCGCCTGGGTAAAGTCGAGCAGGGGCTCGAGCACCTCATAGTCGACCTTGATGAGCTTGAGTGCCTTGTCGGCGGCCTCCTCGGTCTCGGCGGCGACGATCGCCACCTCCTCGTTTTGGTAGCGAACCAGGTTCTCGAGAATCAGGCGGTCGTAGGGACTCGGCTGCGGATAGCTCTGACCGGCGATGGTAAAGCGGCGCTGGGGCACGTCCTCGTAGGTATAGACACCCACCACGCCGGGCACCTTCAGGGCGCGCGACGTATCGATGGAGCGGATCTTGGCGCGGGCATAGGGGCTGCGCTTGAGCTTGACAATCAGGGCGCCGGCGGGCACCAGATCGCCCGTGTAGACGGGACGACCCTCGAGCAGCGCCTTCGAGTCCTTCTTGGGCTGCTTATGAGTAATCTGCTTGTACGCGACACCGTCGGAGCTGGTGTTATTGACCGGCAGCTCGGGCATCTCGAAGCCCACCTGCACGCCGGACTCGTTGAGGAAGCGCACGATGGCGCGCAGCTGGCTCTCGTAGCCGCTGCAGCGGCAGAGGTTGCCGGCGAGCTGGCGTGAGAGCTCCTCGCGCGTGGCGACGAGGCTCGGGTCCTCCTTGGCGGCGCGGGCGAGCGCCAGCACGTTCATGATAAGGCCGGGGGCGCAAAAACCGCACTGCTCGGCGCCTTCGGCAGCCATTGCGCGGGCGAGTGCCTCGGACTCGGCCTTGAGGCCCTCGAGCGTGGTAACGGAGCGGCCCTCGACGCGCGCGGCGGGAACCGAGCAGCTCAGCACCGGGTCGCCGTCAAGCCACACCGTGCATAGACCGCAGTTGGTGGTCTCGCAGGCGCAGCGCACCGACGCGCAACCCTGCTCGCGCAGCAGCGCAAAGAGCATGGTGTCGGGGGCGATCTGAACCTTGACCTTGCGGCCGTTGAGCGTAAAGGAAAGATCGATGAGTTTGGCAGCCATTAGCGCACCTCGCTAGAATCGACGCCGGGCACGCGGCGGCAGGAATACTCGTCCGTGGCAAACTTAGGCACTTGCACGCCCTCGAGCTCGCGGGCAAGCGCGGCCGAAAGCTCGATACCGGCGGCGCGGCGCACGGCCTGAATCGCCAGCGGGGCCGAGATGCGACGGCGGTAGTCGGCCGAGCCCCACATGTTGGTGCCGTAGCTCAGGGCACGCACGGATGCGGCCAGGGCGCGCAGCTCGTCCTCGGAAGGCCGCTCGTTCACCAGGCCACATGCCTCGCCCTGCAGCAGGGTCGCGCGCAGCGGGCGGGCACCCACGGTGACGTGCCAGCTGTTGTCCCACCAGGCGGCGGTGACGTTTAAGGAGGGGAAGTCGGTCGCGGCCTTGCGCACGGCCTCGTAGCTTGCACGGTAATCGTGCTTAACGACTACGATGTGCTCGATCACGTCGCGCACGTAACCCATGTTCACGAACTCGGCGAGCGGCACGCGGCCGGCGCCCGTCAGCTCTATATAGGAATCGAGCGCGAGGAAGGCGGAGAGCACGTCCGAGAAGCCAAAGCGGCCGTAGATGCTGCCGCCCACCGTGGCGGTGTTGCGCAGCTGCACGCCCACGATGTCGTGGACGGCGAACTCAAAGACATTGTTGACAAGCGCGTTGAGCCCGGCATGACGCTCGAGCTGGCGCAGGGTGCACATGGCACCGATGCGAAACTCGGTCTCGGTCTCCTCGATCTGATCGAGTCCGCAGGCCGAAAGGTCAATCGCCGTCGCCACGCGACGCGAACCCAGGCGCATCCAGATGCCGCCGCCCACAATCTTGTTGTTGCGGTTCTTCTGCAAGAGCTCATAGGCTTCGGCCGCGTTTCCAACACGGACGTAGGTACCGAACTTGAGCACGTTCTCCCCCATCTCTTCACTTGTCCAGTACTTTTAAGTGTACCAAACGAGGAGCCGCACACCGTTTTAGGACAAAATCCACCCACCCATCCATAACTTGCGGTGATATACGGACTGATTAGCCGTTCTGGGACGCTAAACAGTCCGTATATCACCGCAAGTTATGAGGAGTCCTCCGGGATAGAAAAGGCTCCCAGCCGGAATGGCTGGGAGCCTCATCACAGGCTATGTCGAGCGAAGATTTAGCAGACGCCCTGGGCGAGCATGGCGTCGGCGACCTTCAGGAAGCCGGCGATGTTGGCGCCCATGACAAAGTTGCCCTCCTGGCCGTACTCCTTGGCGGTGTCGTCCACGTTGTGGAACATGCCGCGCATGAGCTGCTCGAGCTTGCCGTCGACCTCCTCGAAGGTCCAGGACAGGTGCTCGGCGTTCTGGCTCATCTCCAGGCCGGACACGAGCACGCCACCGGCGTTGGCAGCCTTACCAGGCATAAAGGCAACGCCGTTCTCCTGGAAGTAGGTCGTGGCCTCGATGGTCGTGGGCATGTTCGCGCCCTCGCCGACCACCTTGCAGCCGTTGGCGACGAGCGCCTGGGCATCCTCGAGCAGCAGCGTGTTCTCGCGAGCGCAGGGCAGCGCGATGTCGCAGGGCAGCTGCCAAACGCCGCGGCCGTCGCCCTCGTGCCACACGGCGCTGGGCTTCTCGTCAACGTACATGGCGAGCGTAACGCCCTTGTCGTGGCCAGAGCGCTTCTTGTTGTAGATGTGCTCGAGCACGGTGTAGTCGATGCCGTCGGGATCCTCGACCCAGCCGTGGGTATCGGAGCAGGCGAGCACCTTGCCGCCGAGCTGAGTGACCTTCTGGACCGCGTAGATAGCGACGTTGCCGGAGCCGTGAACGACGACGTTCTTGCCCTCGAAGGAGTCGCCGCGGCTCTTAAGGTACTCGTCCACAAAGTAGGCCAGACCGTAACCGGTGGCCTCGGTACGGGCGAGCGAGCCGCCAAAGGAGAGGCCCTTGCCGGTAAGAACGCCGGTCCACTCGTTGGTCAGGCGCTTGTACTGACCGAACAGGTAGGCAACCTCGCGGCCGCCAACGCCCAGGTCGCCGGCGGGAACGTCGGTGTTGGGGCCAATGTGGCGATAGAGCTCGGTCATGAAGGACTGGCAGAAGTGCATGATCTCGTTGTTGGACTTGCCCTTGGGGTCAAAGTCGGAGCCGCCCTTGCCGCCGCCCATGGGAAGGGTGGTCAGGCTGTTCTTGAGGATCTGCTCCAGACCCAGGAACTTGAGCATACCCAGGGTGACCGTCGGGTTAAAGCGCAGGCCGCCCTTGTAGGGTCCAATGGCAGAGTTGAACTCGACGCGGTAACCGCGGTTGACCTGAACCTTGCCCTGGTCGTCGACCCAGGGAACACGGAACATGACGATGCGCTCGGGCTCGACGAGGCGCTCAAGCAGGGCGGCCTCCTCGTACTCGGGATGGGCGTCGAGCGCCGGCTGGATGGTGCCGAGAATCTCGGTCGCGGCCTGGATGAACTCAGGCTGCTCGGGATAGCGGGCCTTGAGCTCTTCGAGAACTTTCTGCGTGTAGCTCATGCTTCCTCCAATTGATGGAAAAGAAAAGTGTCGTTCGAGGCGCCCCATGCGCCGCGAGCTTTATCGAGTATGGATAATATCGCACTGTTGCAGCAAAGTTTCGCATAAGCCGACGAGCAGATGTTTCGTTTTGATTACGATGCAGGTAGAAGCGTTTTTGAGTGCCCAACGCGCAAATCGCGTGTTTCGAAGCTGTTTCGTCCACATGTTCCAAACCACCACATTGGGCACCTTTGTGGTGGTGTTGGTGGTTAGAGGACGAGCTGATGGTAGTCGGCAGGGGTTATGCGGCCCTCAGTGGCGGCGCGGAAGGCGGCGAGCGCATCGCCCGAGAACGGCATGGCCCAGCACAGGCCGCAACCTGCGGTAATGGAGCCGGGCAAAGGCATAATGCGCCCGGGCACGCCGGCATCCAGACAAAGCTGCTCGCACTCCATCACATCGAAGGTGCTGTCGAACGAAACGATAATCTTGCGCTCGTGGTCGAGGGCATCACCGGACGGGCCTTCGCGATGTGCCTCGCGATACGCCGCGGCGGCCGCTTCCTCTTCCGCAGTATGTCCACAGCCACCGCAGCCGCAGGTACAGGGCTCGGAACCATCGCAAGTGCAAGGCTCTCCCGCGTCGGGACAAATATCGTGAGACATGGCAACTCCAATCGTCTAGGCGAGTAACTCGGCCGCCGCAAACTCCTCGGGCGTATTGACGTTTTCGAAGCAGAGCGTCGAGCCCGCGGCCTTAACGATCTGCGGTTCATCCATATAACCAGCCTGAACGCGATTGATCAGGCAGCGAATGCGCTGGCGGTCGCAGGCGAGCAGCTCATGGGCGGCCGGCGCACACGCGTCACGGCGCCAGACGGCGCAAAGCGGCTCAATCCCCCGCTCCTCGCGCGGCACGCACACGTCGAGCGCCTCGGCCTCAACACGATCGGCAAGCGCGCCGATGAGTTCCGGAGAGACAAACGGCATATCGCAGGCGACGATCGCCACGAGCGGCAATCGCGCCGCGGCCAACGAGCTCGCGATGCCGCGCATGGCGCCCGCCGGTCCTTCAAGGTCCGCCACCACACGCGGCACCAGGCCGCCAAACGCGTGCTCCTCAAGATAGGCAAGTTCGCTGGGACGCGAAGTCGTCACGACCAACTCGCCGGCAACTGGCGCCAGCCGACCCAGCACCCGCTCGATGAGCGGCTCACCGCAAAACGCCATGCGTGCCTTATCGCAGCCCATGCGCGACGACAGCCCGCCCGCCTGGACGACGCAAGAAAGATCGGCACGTCTTACGGTAGTCATACGGCAAAACACCTCCATCGGCATGCTCGAAACCCGATGCACGAAGCTAAATACAGCCGCCGAAATAGCGGCGCTACGAAAAGCTCGTGCAAAACAAAACAGCGCCTTTGCGGCACGCAGCAAGACCGCGAGCACAAAAGCGCTGGTAGCGTATGGCGGGAACGTATGTGAATCGAACACATCCAAGACGTTTTGCACGCCTCGCAACGGTTTTGAGGACCGCGGAGCCCACCGGAGCCCATCCGTTCCCAAGTGCGGCGGTATTTTACCAAACCGAGCGGGCCCCATCCCAAAAAGACGAGCAAGAAGTTGCGGTGGAATAGTTCTTGCTTAGGCTGCAAGACCCCAAAAACAGGAACTATTTCACCGCAACTGAGGAGGCGGGAGCGGGTGACCGGCCTAGCGTAGGGACCTCAGGCCACCGGCATCCTTGTCGAGCACCGTAAAGCGCACGGCATCTAGGTGCTCCAAGATGCTGATGGCACGTTTGCGCGACACACCCAGGGCCTCGCGCAGCACGCTCGTGGTCGCAGCGCCACCGGCTGTCTCAATGGCAGCGGCAACAAGCTCGCGCGCATGGGCCTCGGCGGCAGCGGACAGGGCAACGTCGCGCTCGACCTTAACGATCGAGCGGTTGAGCGAAAGCTCGCGCAGGGCACGCGTCATGGCGTCGCGATCGAGCTGCAACTGCTCGCCCACCTCGGGCAATGTCGGTGCATCGAGGCCCGTCTTATCAAGCAGCGCCACAATGCGCTCGCATGCCTCATGCACCACGCGTGCGGCAGCGGCGGCCGAGTGCGGATCGAATACCTCGGCGCCCTCGGCGGCGCACACGCCACGCGAGCAGCCCTCGGCAATCAGAGCCGCGGCAACGCCATCATCAGCGGCAGGCCACGCAGCATGGGCAACGGCGCCGGGCGTAAAGCCCGTCTCCTTGGGAGCTGCCGCGTGCATGGCTGACAGGGTCGCCGCCAGGGCATCCATCGCGGCGTCGAGCACCACGGCGTCCGCCAAGTAGTCCGCATCACCCACAGCAAGCTTGCGAACAGAGCCCTGCGACACCAACCCGCGCAGTGCGGTATCGACCTCGCCTACACCAAGATCCAAAGCGTCGGTAACATCAACCGCCGTAACCGGCAGCATCTGCAGCGCCAGCCAAGCGCCCACACCGCCCGCGGTATCGCCGGACTCAAGCGCCACAAACAGTGCGCGCTCTCCGGCAGAAAGCTCGCGCGAGCGACGGCAGCGCGAAAGCAGCACGCGCCCGCCGCCGATGAGCATAACGGGCGAATACGACAGCACCACGGCATGGTCTCCGGCACACAGCGGCAGCGGCTCCTCCAGGCGCACCTGCACGGTACGGGTCTCGCCCACCGCCATGGGAGCCTCACCCTCCAAAAGCATGATGCGGCCGACGACCTCGGCCGTGCCGGCCATCACATGCACACGCGCGCCCGACTCGAGCACGCGCGGCTTGGTGCCCTCGCGGCCCAGGTAGGTGAACGTCATCATAAAGCGCAACGTCTGACCAAAGCGGTCCGCCACGCCGAGCATCTCGCCACGGTCAAGTGCCGCGACACCGTCACCTACCAGGTTGAGCGCCACGCGTTGCCCAGGCAGCGCGCGCGGCGTATCGCCATGCACCTGAATCCCGCGCACACGACAGACCGTACGCGACGGTAAAGCCATCAGCTCGTCACCCACCGCAACGGGCGCATCGTGCAGCGTTCCCGTCACGACAGTGCCGACGCCCTTGATCGTAAAGCAGCGGTCAATCGGCAGGCGCGGCGCGGCATCGCTCTGATCGGAACGGTCGCGGCAGGCATCCAAGCAAGCGGCAACCTGCTCGTCGAGCACGGCGAGCAGCCTTTCGATCCCCTCGCCTGTCTTGGACGACACAGGCACGATCGGCGCGTCCGCAAACACAGTACCCGACAAAAAGTCATCGACATCAAGCTCGGCAAGCTCGGTCATCTCGGCATCGGCCAGATCACACATCGTCAGCGCCACCACCATATGCGTAACGCCCAAAAGCTCCAGCACGTGCACGTGCTCGCGGGTCTGCGGCATTACGCCCTCAACGGCAGAGACCACCAGCACGGCAACGTCGATGCCTGTCGCACCCTGCACCATAGCGCGCAGGTAATGAGCATGCCCCGGCACGTCGACCAGGCCAACGATCTTGCCACTCGGCAGCGCCAACTCGCCAAAACCCAACTCCACCGTCATGCCGCGACGACGCTCGACCTCCAGGCGGTCGGGATTCTTGCCGGTCAGCGCCTCGATCAGCGCCGACTTACCGTGGTCAACGTGGCCCGCCGTGCCAACGATAACGGGACACTCCACCAGCGCCTGAACCTCGCTCATCGAGCAATCGCCTTCTCAACGCATGCGGCAAGCGTCGACGCCGCCGTCTCGATATCGCGGTCGCCCACAAGCGTACGGACGTCAAACAAAATGCGATCGTGCGAAGTTCGCGTGACGACCGGCGTGTCAAAGTCCTGGACGAGCGAGCGCTTGAGCGCGTCAACGGAAAGACGCTCATTGACGAGGCACACGGCCACGCACATGGTGGGCAGCTCGACGGTAGGCAGCGAGCCACCGCCGGGGGTCGACGATTCCTCGACAATCTCCAACTCAACGGCGCACGGGCAACCGACCTTATCGAGCCCGGCGACCATACGATCGCGCAACTTACGTGCGCGACGCTCCAGATGAGCCTGCGGAAGCGTGAGCATGTTGAGCACCGGCACCTCGCGATGGGCAACATCAGCGCCGTCCATGTAGATACGCAGCGTGGCCTCGAGCGCCGACAGAGCCAGTTTGCCCGGGCGCAGGGCGCGCATAAGAGGATGTGACCCACAGGCCTGGACCAGGTCACGACGGCCCATGATAATGCCCGCCTGTGCGGCACCGAGCAGTTTATCGCCCGAGCACGACACCAGATCGAGCCCTGCCGAAACCGAAGCCGGCGTGGTTTCTTCGCCGCCGCGCACCAAGATGTCGTCGGGCAACAGCGCGCCCGAGCCCTGGTCCTCGTAGAACAGCAGGCCATGCTTGTGAGCAAGCGCCGCAAGCTCCCGAGAACCCACCTCCTCGTGAAAACCCTCGATGCGATAGTTGGAAGGATGGACCTTAAGGATCATCGCCGTATCGGGCGTGATGGCTTGCTCATAATCTGTCAGGTGCGTGCGGTTGGTGGCGCCGACCTCGACGAGTTTGGCGCCCGAAGCCGCCATGACATCGGGGATGCGGAAGCTGCCGCCGATCTCGACAAGCTCGCCGCGGCTGACGATGACCTCCTTGCCTGCGGCATGGGTCGCCAGCACCAGCAGCACAGCGGCGGCGTTGTTGTTAACGACCAGTGCGTCCTCGGCACCGGTAAGCGAGCGGATAAGCTGCGCGGCATGTTCCTTGCGCGACCCACGCGAGCAGGTGTCCACGCTGTACTCGAGCGTGCTGTACCCGCGCGCGACCTCGGCCACGGCCTTTGCCGCCGACTCCGCGAGCGGCGCGCGACCCAAGTTGGTATGGATGACCACGCCCGTTGCGTTAACGGCGGGACGCAGGCTCGGCAGCGCGGAGCGGTGCGCGCGCCACTCGATGGCCGAAGCCAGGTCGCGCTTGGAACGCGGGGCGGCGCCGGCACGAATCGCGGCGCGTTCCTCGTCGAGCTCGGCCGTGACGGCGGCATGCACCACCGCGTCGCAGGTCTCCCCCGCCGCCTTCACAACCGGCCACTCGGAAAGCAGCTCGTTGACGGAAGGGATAGCGCGCAGGCGGGCGCGCACCTCATCGGACATGTTCTGGCTATCGCTCATGTGCGGCCTTTCAAAACCAAAGGTGAATCAATCATTCGAACGTCAAACTATCAGCCAATTCAATCGGCTGAGTCAATCAATCGCTATTATCCTCGCACGCCGCGATCTTTTCCACGCGAACGGCGTTTTCCTGGGTGAGCGCGGCGCCCGTCAACGGGTCCCAGCGCAAAGGTGTATGGTCGAGCGGGCCCACGCCCAAGGCCTGAGCGCCACCGGCATCGGCGCCAAATGCGCGTCCGCCGGGGGCGGCCGAGGTGAAGATGCACGCCGGATGCAGATACGGCGTCGTCTCCACGCGCACGCGGTCGCGGCCCATATCGCTCACGAGTTCGACGATCTCGCCGTCGGCAATACCCATGCGCGCAGCGGCATCGGCATTCATCTGCACGGCATCCAGGTCCGATCCAGCCTCGGCGGCGCCAGCCGCCGCGAGCCTGCGCGAAGTGTGCGACTCAAAGGGACGGTTGCCGCTAATGAGGCGAAACATCCCCGGACCGGGTTCCACCATGGGCGCGATCCAGTTGGGCACACGACCCAGGCCGGCTCGTTCCCATACGTCGCTTGCCAGCGCAATTTTGCCGCCATCCAAGGGAATCGCCGGCTCGCCCGTACGCGACAGCAACGCAATACCCGTGTCGGCCCAGCCGCGCTCCTTGAGCTCGTCCAGATCGATCCCAAAAGGCGCCACCTGGGCGGCGGCCAAATCGTCGGACGTAAAGTCAAAGAACTCGCCAACGCCGCAGGCCGCAGCCAACCCGGCAAAGATCTCCCGCCCCGGTCTCGTGTCGTCATGCTGCACGGGCAGCACGGCGTTGCGGTAGAACACCCGCGAATCGTTGACGCCCACGACCGTGCCCACGCCGCGGTCGGCCTCGAGATACGTCACGTCGGGCAGCACGAAGGCAGAAGCACGCGCCGTCTCGGACCAGCGAATATCAATCGTCACGAGCAGGTCAAGCTGTTCCAGAATCGATAGCCACGCCCCGGCATTGCCATAGCCCGCACCGGGGTTACTGGCATAGACGATGAGCCCACGCAAATCGCCGGCAAGAATCGACTGACCGATGGTCGTGCACAGGCCGCGCACCGGATCGACCAGTGGATAGCGCTCGGACCCCAACTTGGGCTCACGAGGCACCAGCGGCGTCTCGAAACGCGCAGGATCCAGGTCGCCCAGCGCAAGCGGTGTAGGTGGATTGAGCGTGCCGCCCGCGTGTCCGATGCAGCCCAGCAGCACATCGACCAGACAAATCGCGCGCGCGGTCTGGGTGCTATTGGCATACGCGATGCCAATGCCGCCATGAAAGCCGGCGTCCACCACGGCAGCGGGCGCGGCGGCAGCTAGATCGCGCGCCGTGGCGGCGATCTCTGCGGCCGGCACGTCGCACATCGACTCGGCCCACTCAGGCGTCCAAACAGCAGCAGCCTGCGCCAGCTCGTCAAAACCCGTGGTATAGCGGGTCACGAACTCATGGTCATACAGGTCCTCGGCAATCAAGACATGCGCAATGCCCAGCAGCAAGGCCAAATCGCATCCGGGACGCACGCGCAGCCAGCGGTCGGCAAACGCAGCCGAGCCGCTGCGCCGGGGGTCGACCACGATAATCTTCGCCCCACGGCGACGGGCATCTTTGAGCGCATCAACGGCCCCCGTCGTCGACGAATCGACGATGGAACGCCCTAGGTACATGATGCAATCGGTATGCGCCAGGTCGGAGGCGGGGCTGTAGCCCAGGCTGTGCTCCCAACCGGTAAGTCGGCTTACCTCGCAGGCACCGTCGGCACCGTACACGTTGGGCGAACCCAGCGCATGCATAAGGCGATAGGCCCAGTAGCGGTCGAACGAGGGAACGCCGAGCGTCATGCCCAGCGCGCGCGGACCATGCCCGTCAACAATCCCCCCAAGGCGCGCAGCGATCTGCGCAAACGCCTCGTCCCAGGTAATCGCATCGAACCCCGAGCCATCAGCTCGTCGGCGCATGGGGTGCATGATGCGGTCGTGCTCGTCAAACGGCATTGCCAGGCGATGCCGACCGCGGGCGCAAAGAGCACGCGCCGCGCACGGATGCCCCGGCACCGGCAGCTCGGCCACCACACGACCGTCCTCAACTCGTGCCGCAAAGGCGCAATCGGCATAGCATCCCCCGCATGTGGTCACCACGGCGCGACCGTCACGCTTCACAGCAGATGCCATCTCGATTACCCCTTTCATCAGCCAAACACAACAGGCCAAAAGCCCGGCAACGAGCCCCAGACCCAAAAAGCCTCCCGCACGGCAACGCCCCGCGGGAGGCCCAACGTCAAACAGACGGTACCTTACGCCTCGGACTTCTTGGCGTAGATAAACCAGTAGCCGAGCGCGATCAGAACAGCGCCGCCCACAATGTTGCCCAGCGTGGCGGCGGACAGGTTAAACGCAATGCCCGCGGCGTTGAGCGCATCGGCGCCGGCGACCTTGGCACCATAGCCGCATGCATGCATCACGGCGCCCATGGGCAAAAAGTACATGTTGGCAACGCAGTGCTCAAAACCGCAGGCCACAAAGGCGGCGATGGGCAGCAGAATGCCCACAACCTTATCGACCACGGTCTTGCCGGCGGTACCGATCCACACGGCCAGGCACACAAAGATGTTGCACAGGATGCCGCGGAAGAAGATCGTCACCCAGTCGATCGTCACCTTGCCGGCGGCGACGCTCACCATGGAATTGGCGACCGCCTCGCCGTTGAGCTTGTAAATGCCGGCCATGTACACCAAAAAGACGATGAACAGGGCACCGACAAAGTTACCGACCCATACGACGACCCAAGCCTTGAGCATCTGAGCCAGGGTGATCTTTTTGCTCTTGAGCGCGCAGACCATAAGAGAATTGCCGGTAAACAGCTCGGCGCCGCACACCAGCACCAGCACCAGGCCCAAGCAAAAGCACAGGCCGCCCACGACGCGCTGGGCGCCCCAGCCCAGTGTGCTATCGCTCAAGAACACGGTAAAGAACAGGCCGCCGAAGGCAATGAACGCGCCGGCGAACATTGCCAACAGAAAGGCCTTTGCGACCGGCAGGTTGGCCTTGGTCACGCCGGCGGCCTCGGTCTTGGCCTCGATCGCGGCGGGCGCCAGGCAATCGGGAGCGGGATATTCTGCCTTGGAATCTGCCATGTCAATCACTTCTTTCCTAATCAGCAGGGACAAGCGCTCCTATTGCTCTTGCCCCAAGCGGACAAAGTGGGAAAAGTCGTTGGCTGCCACGGCGTCGTACACGGCGTCGACGGCGTCAAAGACTTCCGGGGACATGGGGTTGTAGAACTCCGTGTCGCCCGGCTGAATCCCAACGAAGACGATATCATCACACGATTGTTCGATTTCCTCGATCAGAATCGACAAAGGAAGCGAATGCGTGGTGAACATCGACTTGCGGGCCACATCGTGCTTGTCGAGCAAGCGGATGGACCCGACGGGCAGCGCCATGTCGGCGGCATCGACCAAGACCAGGCGAGGCGGACGCTCGCGCTTGACCTCGATGATGTCATCCTCGGGCGTTTGGCCGCCGTCGATGGTGTACCAACCGGCGATGGGCGCGTCCTCCATCTTTTTGGAGAGCACGGGGCCGGCGGCATCGTCGGCACGCAACACGCTTCCCGCCGTGAGCACGATACCCGCAAACGGGGCGCCGTTCACACGACCATCCACAACGCGACCCATTACTGCAACCTCCCCGTCAGATACACGCCCGACACATCGCGCACGCGCTCCACCAGATCGCGGAACTTCATTAAGAACGCGACCTGCTGGGCATGCAGGCCAAAGTCGTCGTCGAACACCGAGATGCCGGCCTTGGCCGACCCGCGAAAACCGCGCTCGTCGAGCAGCGTGTCGCAGGCCTCGAGCAGCGACGGCACCGCCGCCTTGTCAAGCTGGCACTCGCCAAAGGAGCGGATGGCCTCGAACTTGGTCTTGGCCTCCCCCTCCGGCAGCGCATCGACGAGCGAATAGAAGACATCCACCGGCACCGACAGGCGCGGCTCAAAGCAGTCGAGCACGCCGGTGTGGTGGCCCACGGCGAGCGTGTAGTACAGCACGTCGCAGGCCTCCTGGGGAACGTCTTCCTCGGTCTCCACAAACTTACGCGTGAGCTCGTAGAAGACCACCTGGTCGGGCGCATGGCCCAGGCAGGGGTCGGCGACGCCCTCGGCGGCCTCGTCGCTTGCGCGCGAGGCATCGCCAAAGGAGCCGCCGAGCATACCGGGACCCGCAAAGTAACCAGAGCGGTCCGTGAGCTCCATCTAGCGACCTCCGGCCAGCACCAGATCCTGCAGCGCCGAGTACACCTCGACGCGGCGCGGATCGTCCTGCTTGTCGATGAGCAGCGCCATGGCACCGCGGATATCGCCCTTGGGCGCGCCCTCGAGCGTGTCCATAAACTCGTTGGCCAGGTCGCGGCCGTAACGGTAGCCGCTCATGGCGCGAGCCTCGCGCTCGATAGCAACGCGCAGCTTGTACGGCACGCCGGGGTGCAGAATATCGGCCTGCTCGCCGTCAGCCTCCACCGTGGTCTCGGCATGGAGCTTTTGGTCCAGCAGGCCAAGTGCCATGGCAAAGCCGTAGACGGTCTGCGCGGGGCTGGGCGGGCAGCCGGGGATGTAGACATCGACCGGCAGAATCTTATCCGTGCCGCCCCAGACGCAGTAGTTGTCGTAGAAGATGCCGCCGGTGCAGCCGCACGCGCCATAGGACACCACGATCTTGGGATCGGGTGCGGCCTCAAAGGCGCGCAGGGCCGGCATGCGCATGGCACGCGTCACGGCACCGGTGTACAGCAGCACATCGGCGTGACGGGGCGAGGGCACGACCTTGATGCCAAAGCGCTCGACGTCGAAGACGGGCGTGATGGAACCGAAGATCTCGATCTCGCAGCCGTTGCAGCCGCCGCAGTCAACACGGTAGACATACACCGAGCGCTTGATCTTCTTAAGAAGGGTCGCCTTGGCCTTCTCGATGCTCTCGTCGAGCTCGATCTTGGTCGGGCGGTACTGAAGCCGCTCGGGCAAAAGCGTGGGTTCGGCCATGGTTACTCCTCCTTCGTATCAAAATCCATGATGATGCCCTCGACCGGCGCAGGACCGGCGGGAATCTCGGGCGCATCGGGGTTGAGCTCGCGGTCGACATACTCCGGGTTCACGCCGTGGCCGCCCAGATACTCCATGCCGGGGCCCTGGGGCTCACCGGACGCAAGCGTCTCGTTGGCAGCCATGCCGCGCGCGTTGCCGGTCTTTACGGCCGAGGCGGCGCGCAGGGCGTCGAGCTCGCGCTTGCACTCCTGGCACATACCGACGGTACGGGCGGCCTGGATGGCCTCCATGCCGCCGGTCTTTTGCAGCAGGCGCTTGGCGTAGTCGATCTCCTTGTGCGGGGCAAACGGCTTGCCGCAGCGCGAGCAGTGCTCGAGCGTATAGACGCTCTTGCTGGTGAGGTCGTCCTTGCTCATGACGGCCAGCTCAAACTCCTCGGTGAGCTTGATGGCCTCCATGGGGCAGGCTTCCTCGCAACGGCCGCAGAAGATGCAGCGGCCGTAGTCGATCGACCAGGTAATGGTGTCGGCCGCAAGGTCGGTGTCCATGCGAATGGCATCGGCCGGGCATGCCACGCCACAGGCACCGCAGGCGATGCAGAGCTCGGCGTTGTGCTCGGGCTTGCCGCGCATGTCCTTGTTGGTGGGAAACGGCGCAAACGGGTACTTGACCGTCGCGTCGCCGGCCTTGGCGTTAACCTTCCAAAGCTTCAGCATATTAGAGCGCCTCCTCATCGAGCGGAGCGGCCATGGTGCCCTCGCCCGCAAGCGGCGACTTGTCGCGCCAGACGTTCTCGAACTGCTCCTTGTCGAGCACGTGGTCGCGCTTGGCGGCGACATCGGTCACCGTCACGCGGTCGGTGCAGGAGTAGCACGGGTCGAGCGAGCCGACGATCAGCGCCGCGTCGCCCACGGTGTTGCCGCGGAACATGTAGCGCAGGACCGGCCAGTTGCTGTACGTGGCCGCCTTGGCGCGCCAGCGGTAGCACTTCTGGTTGTTGCCGAGCATGGCCCAGTGCACGTCCTCGCCGCGCGGCGCCTCGGTGGCGCCGATGGCGTACTTGTGCGGGGTGTACTCCCAATCCGTGGTGAGGATGGGGCCCGACGGGCAGTTCTCGAGCATGGTCTCGATCATGTCGATCGAATCGTAGACCTCCTGGATGCGAACGGCGGTACGGCCGAAGGCATCGCAGGTGTCGGCCGTGGCGGCGTGCATCTTTTGGACGTCCGGATCGGCGTAGCCGTCGAAGGGATGGTCAAAGCGCACGTCGCGGGCATAGCCCGAGCCACGCATGAGCGGGCCAACCGGCGAGAAGTCGCGTGCGATCTTGCGGTCCAAGATGCCGATACCGCTCGTACGCTCAATAAAGTTGGGCGTGGAGAGCAAGACGTCGACGAGCTCCTGAACCTCGGAGCGCAGCTGGTGGATGGTCGTGAGCGTGGAAAGCTTCTGCTCGGCCAAAATATCGCGACGCACGCCGCCGATCACGTTGAGGCCGTAGGTCTTGCGGTGACCGGAGAGCTTCTCGGCCAGGTCCATGGACTTCTCGCGGACGCGGAAGAACTGCTGGAAGCCGGAGTCGAAGCCCGTGTAGTGCGACGCCAGGCCAATGTTGAGCAGATGCGAGTGCAGGCGCTCGACCTCGAGCATGATAGCGCGGATGTACTGGGCGCGCGGCGGGACATGGATGCCCTGGGCGCGCTCGACGGCCTCGGCATAGGCCACCGAGTGGGCGCAGCCGCAGATGCCGCAGATGCGGTCGGCGAGGAACGTCACGGCGTCATAGTTCAGGCGCGTCTCGGCGACCTTCTCCATGCCGCGGTGCACGTAGAACAGACGGTAGTCGGCGTCGACGATCGTCTCGCCCTCAACGAACAGGCGGAAGTGGCCGGGCTCGTCGGAGGTAATGTGCAACGGGCCCATGGGGACGAGCGTCGTCTCCTTGCCCTTGGTATCGGCCAAGAACTCGTAGTTTTCCATGTCGCTCGCGGGAGCGGGACGGAAGCGGTAGTCCATGGAGTCCTTGCGCAGCGGGTACAGGCCGCTGGGCCAGTCATCAGGCAGCACTAGGCGACGACGATCGGGCAGACCCTCGGGGATCAGGCCGAACATATCGCGCAGCTCGCGCTCGCCCCACACGCAGGCGGGGACGAACGGCGTCACGGACGGGAACGTCATCTTGGCGGGATCGACCTCGGCGCGCACAGTCACCCAGCCGGGGTCCTCCCCCTCCATGGAGATGACGTAGTACACGGCGTAACGGCCGCACAGGCTGCGCTCATCGTTGCCGATGATCACGGGAATCCAGCCGTAGCGCTCGTAGTACAGGTAGTGGACGGCCTCGGGCAGCTTGTCCTGCTTGACGGTGATCGTCAGCTGGTCCTCGCACTGCCACTCGACCTTCTCGATGCAGCCCGGAACGGCGCGGCGCAGGGCCTCGACATGGCTCTCGCAGCGACGGGCATACACCTTGTTCTCAGTTTCAATCATTCGTTACTCCACCTCGCTCTGAGCGGTCTCGGTACCGAACACAGCGCGGTACATCGGCGTCGCGTGAAGTTCCTCGGTGCTCTGCTCGAGCACGATGCCGGTCGCGGTCTCCACACCGTGCACGAGAGGCAGCGGGGTGGCGATGCCAAACCACAAGATCATGACAGCCAGGATGATTTCGGGGATAAGCATGAGCGCCGGGGCCTCATGCTTGCCCATGCCCTGGGGCGCATGGCCGAATACCGACTTGAGTGCGATGCGGGTGAGCGCGGAGATGGCCACGGTAAGACCGAGGGCGACCACGACGACCAGCCACATGGGACCGGCGGTAACACCGGCGACAAAAGTCAGGAACTCGGAGATAAACATGCCGAAGGGCGGGAAGGCACCAAGACCGAGCAGCGCCAGGACGGCGAGCGCGGCGGTTGCGGGGGCAACCTCGACGACGCCCTGGATCTTGGCCAGGCTACGCGTGCCAAAAGCGTGCTGGATGTTGCCGGACACGCAGAAGGCGAGCGTCTTGGTAAAGCCGTGGAACACGCAGTGCAGCAGGGCCGCGGCGATACCCAGCGGGCCACCGATACCCAGGCACAGAGCGATAACGCCCACGTTCTCCACAGACGAGTACGCAAAGCGGCGCTTGAGGTCGTCCTGGCGAAACATCGAAAGTGCCGCCACCAAAATGGACAGCGTGCCGACGATCAACAGCAAAAGTTGCGGATACTCGGCACCCACAGCCTGGATAGTAAAGCCGTAGAAGCGCATGATCACAAGCATGGCGCACTTAAGCAGCACGCCCGAGAGCAGGGCCGAGACAGGGCTCGGGGCCTGGGAGTGGGCATCGGGCAGCCAAGTGTGCATGGGGAACAGGCCGGCCTTGGTGCCAAAGCCGATCACGATAAACGCAAAGGCGAGGCGCATGAGCGTCGGGTCGAACTGGTCGGCATACGGCAGCACGCACGACAGGAACGCGGCCTCGTGGGCGTTGGGAATCACGTCGGCGGCGTTGGCGTAGATCAGCAGCGTACCGAACAGGCCAAAGGCCACGCCGGCGGTGCAGACCATCGCATACTTCCAAGAAGCCTCGAGGGCCGTCTTGTTCTTGTAGATACCCACGAGGAACACGGTGGAAAGCGTGGTTGCCTCCACGGCGGCCCACGTGAGGATCATGTTATTGGACAGGCACGCGAGCAGCATGGTGAACACAAACAGGCTAAACAGCGCAAAATACTGCTTGGCGCGCTCGGCGGGCATGGAGCCCTCCTCGATATCGGCCCTTACATAGGGCAGCGAGAACAGCCCCGTAAGAAAACCGATAAAGCCGATGAGCAGCACAAAGATGGCGCCCAGCGAATCGAGGTGGAACCACAGGCCAAGAGCGCTCGCGGTTTCGCCACTCATAAGGACGTCACCGGCCGTCATAATCGACAGCACCAGGACGGCTGCGACGGAGACCAGGTTGAGACCGGCAAACACGTTATAGGACGTGTTCTTGGGCAAAAACGCCATGACCAGCGAGAACACCAAAGGAGTCGCGAGCAGGGCGAGAATCAACGTTTCCATGGACTACCCCCTCAGCTCGGACAGGTCGCGCGCATCGAGCGAGTGGGAGTCGTCCCAAATGCGACGCACGACGATGGACATGATGATGACGGCAAAGATGGCGTCGGTGGCGATACCGATCTCGATGATCTCGGGAGCGGTGGGCGCCAAAAGCGCGAGCGTCACATGGCTGCCGTTTTCCATAAGGCAGTATCCAAAGATCTGCTTCATGATGTTGCGCTGCGAGATGATGCAGGTGAGGCCCACAAAGAAGTGAGCGAAGCTAATAGCGAGCGCGGGCGTTGCGACCTCGGCCGTAGGCAGGCTGATCTGCGTCACGACGGCAAAGCAGATCGCGACCTCGACGGCGATGATGCAGATGGCCCACGCGGGCTTAAGGCCAGCCTTGAGCGATGCGTCGCTCGGTTCGCCCATCTTCTTGTATGCGCGGTTGAGGATATAAGGGACCAGGACGACCTTGGTGATAAAGGCGGATCCGGCCCACATAAGCAGCTCCTGCGCACCGGTAGTGGCACCGAGCGTAGCGAGCAGTCCCACGAGCACCAGCGACTGCACCGCATACCAGCTGATGGCGTGCTTGATGTTCTTGGAGACGACCACCATGGTGGACGTGACGATCAGAAGGCCGCCAAGGATGTTGACGATCGAATAACCCATGTCGTTCTACCTCCTAACCGATCCAGCTGGCCGAAAGCGGGCCGCTGACGATGACCATGATGATGAGCACGATGAACACGAACGCCATCGCGCGGGGAAGCGGGGCCCCCGCAGCAACCTCGTCGCTCGGCTCGCCGGGCAGGCAATAGCCCATCCACTTGAGGAACCAGGCGAAGGTGGCGACGGTTTCGGCGACCATGATGCACACGAGCACCAGGATCGCAACGTTGCCGGCACCCACAGAAAAGCCGCCGGCGATAATCTGGAACTTCGAGAAGAACGTGTTCATGGGCGGCACGCCGGCAATGGCGAGTGCGGCGACACCAAAGCCCACGCCCGAGATCGGGTACTTCTTCACGATGCCGCGAAGCTTGGGCAGCATACGCGTGCCGAGGGTAAAGGAGAACGAACCGGCGATCAGGAAGAACAGGGTCTTGGCGAAAGCATGGTTAAAGATATGGCACACGGCGCCATCAAAGGCCAGCTGGCTGCCAAAGACCGAAAGGCCCAGACCAAAGAACACATAGGAGAGCTGGGCGATCGTGGAGAAGGCCAGCAGACGCTTCATGTCCTTTTGCGGCAGGTACATAAGGAAACCAAAGAGCATGGTGACCATGGCGTCGATAATGGCGACCCAGCCCACGATCTCGGGAATCTCGCCGGCAGAGACGAGTGCACGCGCGAACACGCACACGCCGACCTTGACCATCGAGGCGCCATGCAGATAGGCCGAAACAGGCGTCGGCGCCTCCATGGCCGAAGGCAGCCACATGTACATGGGGACCTGTGCGGACTTTGCCCAAGCCGCAAACAGCACGAGCAAAAGGACGATAGCCTTGAGCTTGGCGTCGAGGCCGGAAATCGCGGTGATGGCGAAGGTGCCGGTGTGGGCAAACACGATGGCGGCGCCCAGATACAGGCCGAGCGCACCGATATGCGTAATAATCAGGGCCTTCATGCCGGCCTTCTTGGCGGTAGGCGACATGTAGTAGCTAATGAGGCCCCAAGAGCACGCACCCGTGATCTCAAAGAACACAAGCTGGCCCAAAAGGGTCGAGCTGTACACAAGGCCGGCCATGGCGCCGATGAAGGTCGCGAGGTACGCGTAGAAGCGACGACGCGGTGCGTCGGGATGCTCACGGTTATTCTCGCTCATATAGGGAATCGAATAAATCACGACAAGCAGGCCGATACCCACAAAGGCGGGCGCGAGCAGCGTGCTCATGCGATCGAAGGTGAATCCCATGACGAGGGTCTGCCCAAACGAGATCAGGGGGACCTGCGTGTCGGGCATGCCGACGCCAGCGAAATTCGCGGCGAGGGCGATGGTGCAGACCGTCGAGACGGCGGCACCCAAAACGCTGAACCACTTGGCGTACGGACGGGGGAACAGGGCGACGAGCACCGAGGCCACCATCGGGGCCGCGATAGCGACCAAGCCGAGAAGGGACAGACTGACTGCAAATGACATTGTTTCTCCCTTCTCCTACACGCCGACGACCACGAAGACAAACGCCAGAACGGCGATGCCCACGACGGCCCAGGTCTGATTGCCAAGCACCTTAAAGCGCGAGCGCGAGCAGGAGTTCTCGATCACGCCGCATACGACAAAGTCGATCAGGCACTTAACAAGGAAGATGACCGCGCCCAGAACGGCCGCGATACCCACGGCCGCGGGCTCGCCCCAGGGGACGAAGATCGCGCAGAACCAGGCGACGACCAGGACCTGCTTCATGGACATGGCGAGCTTGGCCATCGCAAGCGACGGGCCGGAAAGCTCGGCGAGCGGACCTTCCTGGAGCTCCTGCTCGGCCTCGGCCTGGTCAAACGGCAGCTTGCCGAGTTCCATGTAGCAGGCGATCGCAAAGGCAATGCCGGCAAGGATCACGGCGACCGGTGCGTCGATGGCGCCCGTCATGATGTGCTGACCCATGGTGGCGATGTCGGTGGAACCGCACACCAGGGCGGCGGCAAACAGCGCCAGCAGCATGGACGGCTCGATGAGCACGCTCATGAGCAGCTCGCGGACGCCGCCGATACCGGCGTAGGCGTTGGACGAATCCACACCGCAGAGGGCGAAGAAGAAGCGGGCGAGCGCCAGGCTGTACATGATGGTGATGGCGTCACCAAAGACTGGGATGGGGCTTTGCGCCGTAAAGAGCGGCAGACCCATCGCGAGCATAAAGGCGACGGCGAAGAACAGCGGCGGCATAATGCGCAGCGCAAAGCTCGCATCCTCGCTCTGGGACTCGGGGCGCGCAAAGAGCTTGGCCAGGTCGCGGTAGTCCTGCATGATGCTGGGGCCGCGACGGTTGTGCATCTTGGCGCGGATCACGCGGCCGAGACCGGAGAAGAACGGCGCGACGGCCATAACGACCACGCCCTGCAGAACGGCAAGTACGATGTTGTTCATGCTCTCCCCTCCTTAACCCATTTGCACGGCGAGCACGAGGAACACCACGAGTGCCGCGACGATGTAGCAGATATAGATGCTGTAGTTGCCGCCCTCGAGCTTAGTCGCGAGGTCGGCGAGCTTCTCGACACCCTTATGCGGGGCATCGACGAGAACCTTGTCGGGTACGGGCTCCACAGCCTCGGCCACACCGGTGAGCTTCTGGAAGAAGTGCGCGATGGACCAGCAGACGGCCGTGCAACGGTCACGCAGCGTGTAGAGCGGCTGCATAAACCAGGACACCTCGGAGGCAAAGGTCGTGGCCACGACGGGCATATGCTCGTTGGGAGCATAGCCGCATGCCCACGGCTGGGACTTCTGCACCTTGCCGACGGTCTTGAGCTTGCGATAACCGCAGGCAAGGCCGACGAGCACCACGAGCGCAATGGCGATCGCGGGCGTGGAGGTGGCAGCGCCGGAGTACTGGTTCATGAGCTCCATGCCCTCGGCGGCAAACACGCCACCGTACGGATGCAGCACGGACGCGGCGACATCGACCAGCACGGGCGCGATCACGGGAGCGCCAATGCCCAGCACGACGCAGATGGCCGCGAGCAGGCCCTGCGCAAACACCATGGGGGCGGGAACCTCCTTGGCATTTGCCGCGGCCTCGGAGCGGGGCGCGGAGGCAAAGGAGACGCCATAGGCCTTGACAAAGCACGTGACAGCCAGTGCGCCGGTAATGGCAAGCGCGACGGCAGCGAACACGGCCACGATCATGACGGCCTTGTCGCCCTGCATGGCGGCGTTAAAGAGCGACTGGTAGGTAAACCACTCGGACACAAAGCCGTTGAAGGGCGGGATGGCCGAGATGGCAAGCGCGCCAACGAGGAAGCAGACGGCCGTTGCCGGCATACGACGGAACAAGCCGCCCATCTTCTCCATATTGCGCGTACCCGTGGAGTACAGCAGCGCACCGGCGCCCAAGAACAGCTCGCCCTTAAACATCGCGTGGTTAAACGTGTGGTAGAGGGCGGCCATCAGAGCCAGGACGGCGATGCCGACCGAGTCGAGCGCCATGGCGGCCATGGAGGCGCCGACGCCGAGCAGAATGATGCCGATGTTCTCGACGGAGTGATAGGCCAGCAGGCGCTTGATGTCATGCTCCTGCAGAGCGAAGGCCACGCCGAGGACCGACGAGATCGCACCGAAGACCATGACCATAAGGCCCCACCAGACCTGAACACCCGAGGCGGAGAGCAGGTCGAGACCAACCTTGAGGATGCCGAAGATACCGATCTTGATCATGCCGCCGGACATGAGGGCCGACACGTTGGACGGCGCCTCGGGATGCGCCTTGGGCAGCCAGCCGTGCAGCGGGATGATACCGGCCTTGGCGCCAAAGCCAAAGAAGGCGAGCACGAAGCAAACGGATGCGACCGCGGGGCTAAACTGCGTGGCGCGGAAATCCGCAAAGGCAAACGAGCCGCCGGCGAAGTTGGTCATGGTGAGGAAGCTCGCCATGATGAGCACAAAGCCCACGTGCGCGATCACAAAGTAGAGCCAACCGCCATGGATGGAGTTCTCGTTCTCCTCGATCACGACCAGGAAGTACGAGGTCAGCGACATGAGCTCAAAGGCGACCAGGAACCAAAACACGTTGTCGGCGGTGATGACGAGCATCATGGACGCCACGAAGGTGTTAAAGAAGAAGCCGGCGCGGCCCTTTTTGCCCGGGTACTCATCAAAGTAGTTGAGACCGTAGATCGAACCGGCAAACGCGAGCACCGAGATGAGCGCCACGAACAGGCCGGACAGCTGATTGAGCAGCAGCTGGAAATGGGCAAACGGGAAGAACACGATGGTGTCGACCGACGTGACATCGCCCAGCACGGCCTGGATACCGGCCACAAACGAAAGCACCGCGGCGACGGCGCCGATAAGGCAGCCGGCGGTCTTGGCGGCGTTATCGGCCTTGATCAGCAGAACCGAGGCGAGCGCACCGATGCACGAGACGGCAAGCGATGCGATAAACAGCGTCATGCTATCCATTGTTTACGCTCCCTTCTGCTTTCTCGGACAGGCCCTGGGCCACAGCGGTAACGTCGACGACCGAACCGTTTTCGATCGAGCGCAGGCGCTTGGCCTCGTCGAGCTCGCGATCGGCCGCGCCGCCCATGACGGTCAGCGCCTTGGTGGGGCACGCCGCCACACAATGCGGGCCGTCCGGATCGAAGGCGCACAGGTCGCACTTGACAGCGCAGGTGTACTGGCCGGGAGCCCACGTAAGCAGACTGCTCAGGGACTTAGGATACGAAGGCGTCGGGTCGCACATGCCTGCGACACCGGCGATAGACGTGCCATCGGGATGGATGGCTCCGAAGGGGCACGCGATGGCGCACAGCCTGCACCCGATGCACTCCTGCTCCTTGACGTGGATGCGATCGCCATCGTGCTCGATGGCATTCACCGGGCAAACCTCGGCGCAGGGGGCACCCTCGCAATGGTGGCAGGCAAGGGCGGCCGAAATACCGCCGGTCTTCACGAGCGCCAGGCGCGGCGTATCCTGAAGACCCTGCATCCGGTGGGCGTCGGCACAGGCGGACTGGCATGTTCCGCAGCCGATGCACCTCTCCGGGTTGATGTCGATGAAGCGGTTCATCCCCACTTCCTTTCAAAATAACGGGCCGGGCTCCCGAACGTACGGGACGCCCGGCCCAAAAAGCCAACGAGAACGGGACTACACGATTTGATTCACGTGCGTCTCGTCGTCGAACTTGGCGGCGCCGGGCTCAACGTCCTGGGGAGCGGCGGCGTCCACCAGAGCCTGCTTGAGCTCGGTGTACTGACGCTCCACCTCGCCCTCAGCCCAGACCTGGTCGGCGATAGCGTCGACCTGGCAGGCGGAGAACTTGTCCTCGGGCGTATGCGAGACCGGGTCGACCTTGTGAATGGTCAGCTCGTTGCACTTGCCGATCCACCACTGGTAGGTCATGTAGACCGTGCCCTTGTTGATGCGGTCGCTCACGTCGGCGCGGCTGTATACCTGGCCGCGGCGGCTGTGGATCGAGACGATGTCGCCGTTCTTGATGCCGCGTGCCTCGGCGTCCGCGGGATTCATGCGGACAAAGCCGGGCTCGTCGGCGAGCAGCGCCAGCGTCTTGCAGTTGCCGGTCATCGAGCGGCAGCTGTAGTGGCCGACCTCTCGGACGGTGCACAGGATGAGCGGGTACTCATCGTCGGGAAGCTCGGAGGGCGCCTCCCAGTCGTGCGCCATCAGGTTGGCGCGGCCGTCCTTGGTGGTGAACTTGCCGCCAGCGAACATGTCGGGCGTACCGTGGTCGTTCACATCGGTGCTCTTGACCGGCCACTGGGCGTAGCCGCCCTCGGGAGCCATCTTCTCGTAGGTCGCGCCCACAAAGTTGGGGCACAGACTAATGCACTCGTTCCAGATCTGCTCGGTGTTGTCGTAGTGCATGGGATAGCCCATGCGCGTGGACAGGTCCGCGAAGATCTCCCAGTCGTGACGGCACTCGCCCTTGGGCGGAACAGCTGCGTCAAAGTGCTGGAAGCTACGGTCGGATGCGGTAAAGACGCCCTCGTGCTCGCCCCAAGAGGTAGCGGGCAGGATGACGTCGGCGAGCATGGTCGTCTGCGTCATAAAGATGTCCTGGCAAATGAACAGATCCAGCTCGGAGAGCGTCTTGCGCATACCGGCCGAATCGGGCTCGGTCTGCACCGGGTCCTCGCCGTAGTTGTAGAAGCAGTGCACCTTGCCCTCGTCGACCAGGTGACCCAGGTCGGTGAGCTTGTAGCCCTCCTCGAGCGGGAGCTTTTCCTCGGGCACGCCCCAAGCCTTGGCAAACTTGGCACGCACAGCCGGGTCGGTGACCTTCTGGTAGCCAGGGTACAGGTTGGGCAGCATGCCCATATCGCAGGAGCCCTGGACGTTATTCTGGCCACGCACGGGCGCGAGGCCGGAATTGGGTTTGCCGATCTGGCCGGCAACGCAGGCGATGGAGGCGATGGTGTGCACCGTCTTCAGGTTCTGCTTTTGCTGGCATACGCCCATGCCCCAGCCAATGATGGCAGAGGGCTTCGCCGTGGCGTACATCTCGGCAGCTTGGTGGATCAACGCGGGCTCAACACCCGTGATGTCCTGTACGGATTCGGGAGTGTAGTTCTTGATGGTCTCCCACCACTCGTCAAAGCCGTTCGTGTGCTCGGCGACGAATTCCTTGTCGTAGAGGCCATCGTTGACCAAGCAGTTGGCAAAGGCGTTGAGGAACGCGACGTTGCAACCGTTCTTGATCGGAAGGTAGAGATCGGCGATACGCGCGGTTTCGATATGGCGCGGATCGGCGACGATGATCTTGCAACCCTTTTCTTTGGCTCGCACGATACGCCTTGCGACGATGGGGTGCGAATCGGCAGGGTTATAGCCGAAGAGGAAAATGCAGCCCGCATCCTCCATACCGGGGATGGAGCATGACATGCAACCTGAACCAACCGTGTCCATCAGACCGAGGACAGTAGGGCCGTGTCAAGTACGAGCGCAGTTGTCCACGCTGTGGGTGCCGATGCACGCACGCGTAAACTTCTGCATGACGTAGTTCGCCTCATTGCCGCCGCCTCGCGAAGAGCCGGTGGTCATGACAGCGTTAGGACCATATTCGTCAATTATGGCCTGCATCTTAGATGCGGTGAAATCCAGTGCCTCGTCCCAGCTTACGCGCTCAAGATCCGCGCCCTTGGTGCGGCGGATCATCGGGTGCAGTACGCGAGGAGTCAAGATCTTGGTGTCGTTGATGAAGTCGTAGCCGCTCATGCCCTTAAGGCACAGCTCGCCCTGATTGGTGATGCCGTTGAGCGGTTCGGTACCCACAACCTGGCCGTTTTGGACCAAGAGGTTAAACTGGCAACCGGCGCCGCAGTACGGGCAGATCACTTTATGCTTCTCCATGACACCCTCCTTCCTTTCTCTGCTACCGAATACTCGGTACTTATTTGACAATCATTGGGCCTGTCGCCCGACGCTTACGCCTCGTTTTCGATGGTGGCGCGGGCACGCTCGGCAGTCAGTTCTGCCAGACGCTCCTCGTCTACCAGGGTGAGGCCCTTGGTCGGACACGCCTCGGCACACGCCGGACCGCCGAGACGGTCCACGCACAGGTCGCACTTGAGCACGAAGCTCTTAGTCTGCGAACCCACGCGCACGTCGCCCATCAAGACGGGGACCTGCGTGGTCGCCACGCTCACGGCGCCAAAGGGGCATGCCATGACGCAGCTCTTGCAACCGATGCAGTTGTCCTCGTTGACGCCGATGCGATGGTTCTTTGGATCAAAGAACAAGGCGCCCGTAGGGCAGGCCTTGGCGCACGGAGCGTCCTCGCAGTGGTGACATGCCACCGGCGCGGAAATCTCGTAGGTGCGCGTTACGCGCAAGCGAGGTGCGGCGATGTTGCCGGGAATATCGTGTGCCTCGATGCACGCCGCCATACAGGTTTGGCACCCAATGCAGCGTGAAGAATCAGCCACGACTCGTTTATTGCCCATGTTGTTCACTCCCTCCTGAATCCCATGCCGGAGAGACCCTGTCGACGTTGCCCCGGACCGCCCGTGGTCCGGCATCGGCGTATCGAAGCGCATGCGGCGAAACAGGCGCTTCGATAGAGTTCCTCCAACGATATACAGGCTAAATATACGCAGTTGCAGGTGGCAAACTTGAGCATAGGCCCTGCAATACGGGTGTATTGCAGGGGTTTTGGCAGGTTGGAATTATTCTCTAGAAGCTATAAAGGTGAGTGTATTACATGCGTACACCTCTGAGATTTTTACGCGCTCTCATTTTGGATGTACTACGCTTGTATTCAAGTTAATGGTTATTTACTTGAGCGAAATAAAGTAATAGTTATAAGATGCTCAGGTATCGGCACGTGCCGCATTTGACCGACTATATTGCACGCTCATTAAGGGGGCCAGCGATGTCATCGACTCAAAAAAGAGCCATCCTGCAGGTGCGCATTCGCGAGGAAGACAAGCAGCATGCCGAACATCTCTACGACGCCATGGGCACATCGCTTGCCGAGGCCGTTCGCCTTTTTGTCGCGCAGAGCATTTTGATGCGCAAGCTTCCCTTTCAGCCGGTCGCCGTGCGCTCAAAGGACGGCACCGCCGCCTATGGATCGCTCAAAGCATATGGGACCCCAATCGCCGCTCCGAGGAGCGCAATGCCTGGATTGAGTACCTTGCTACAGAAAGCGACGATTCGATTTTGGGTCCCGAGGAAGTAGATATCCATGAGTAGCACCATCATCGACGAGACCGTCATCCTGCGCTACCTGCTTGACGACGACGAAGTTCTGTCACCGCGCGCCGCCAAGGTCATCGCCACGCGCACCGCTCGCGTCTACCCCGAAATCATCACACGCGTCGTGGTCACGCTGCGCGACGTCTATAAGGTTCCCCGCGTTGAGATTGCTGCGGCCTTGAAAAGGCTGCTCGATGACGTCATGGTCGACGAGCCCACCGTTGTCGCCCTTGCCGTCAAACTCTTTGGCAAGACCCATATGGACTTTACCGACTGCCTCCTCGCAGCCCGAACCGCCATCTACAACGATGATGTCGTGAGCTTTGGCAAGCCCATCATCCAAGGCATGATCGATTACCGTCGCAAGCGCCAAACCGCTGCCGATGCTCGCGACCGTGCCGCCGAAGCCCGCAGCCAGAGCACCGACGCCACCATCGACAAGCTCCGCCACCACGGTCGCCACTAACCGACAGACAACGGCATCGCCCGCCCCTCAGCCCCATCCCCTCCTAAGTTGCGGTGAAATAGTTCCTGGATTTAGGCTTATTCGAGCTTTTCAGGAACTATTTCACCGCAACTTTCTGTAAGGGTGGTTTTTAGTGCCACCGAGGGGCACTAATCAACCGTTTGCCGATATGTTTGGCTCTGGCTCATGGCTCTGACCTGCCCCGTCAAGCTTTTGGTCAGTTCATGGCAAGGTCTGGCGGACCAAATATGGGATAGCGTAGTGTCATTCACTCCCCCTCGAGACCATGGGGTCGAAAATGAGTCATGATAAACGCTGTTCCAAACCGCAAGCAGAGCTGTTCTTCCGGTTATTCGAGGCCCATCATGGCGGGCACCTGTTTGTAGCTACCAAAAAATGGGACGAACGCTGTGCCTACGCGCTCATGCAAAAAGAGATGATTATTCGACTCTACAACCATGTCTACGCTGATCCCGCGTATTGGAATGACCTCGGCGTCGAAGATCGCATCTTTCAATTGGCATCCGCTATTGCGGTCGTTGAACCGGATGCCGTGTTTTGTGGAGCAACGGCGGCGCTGCTCTATGGCATCGGTTCTGCATATTCGCTTCTCGACAAGGTGCAAGTACTGCTACCGCGTTCCACCAGACGCGATATGTACGAATTCGTTGAATACCGACGCTGGCGACCGGGCGACGTATGGCAGCTCGGCCCGTTTACGCTAACGGATCCATATCGCACGGTGGTCGACATCGCCCGAACGAGCGCTTTTCGATATGCACTAGGCTATGTCGACGGGTTGGCTCGTGAGTACGGTGTCGAGCGTGAAGAATTGCGTGCATATGCACAAGCGAACTGCCGCGGATTGCACGGCATCGCGCGCGCATTTGACGTTTTTGAACACATGGATGGCAGGTCGGATAACGGTGGAGAATCCGAAGCACGGGCGGCAATGATTATGGCAGGAGTTGCCGCTCCCGAACTTCAGGTTGAAATCACTCGACCGGGAAACGCCGGCTATTATTTGGCAGATTACGGCTGGCAGATGCCAAACGGCTCTTGGATGCTGGCTGAGCTGCATGGACTGGGCAAGTTTGAGGGCGATGCCCAAAATGATCCGGAACATACTGCGGCAAAAACCTATCGAGCTGCCCTCGTGCGCGACGCGAACCTGCGTGCTATGGGCCACAACGTCATTCATTTCAAGCTCTTAGACACCTACGATGTCAAAGCGTTCGGCTCCATGATGCGCGGCTACGGTATACCGACCACAAAACCCTACGCAGACTCCTGACCGGCCGCCCTCATCTTCTCGACAAAAGAACCCATCATCGACCCAGCCCGCTCGGCCTCAATAAGTTGCGGTGAAATAGTTCCTGAATAACAGCTTTTGCGGCTAATCGGGGGTGCGGACAGAAAGTTGGACCGCGGGGCGGTCCGGACTGGAGGTTCGCA
>CATVYG010000019.1 GCA_958348225.1 uncultured Collinsella sp. | reverse complement strand
CGCAGGAAGCTTGGATACGCCTAGGCGCGGTCCAAGAAATCGTCCGCACCCCCCTCTGAGACCGCCAAACAGTCCCTATTTCACCGCAACTTATGATGGGGAATTTTGGACGCTGGGTATAATCGTCGTATTGATTTGAAATGTGGCGAAAGGAGTGGCAATGTCTCGGTATTGCGCCTCGTGCGGCAAGCTTCTTGCAGATGATGCCAAGTTCTGCACCTCGTGCGGTGCACCCGTTGAGCAGACAGCTGCGAGCAATGGCCAGCCCGCGTTTGAGCAGACCGGCTCCCTCGATGCGCCGCAAGCTAAGCCGGACGACCCCCTCGCCTATCGCCCCGACCCCGCTGCCGGTCCCGCGGCGGTCGAAACGACGCAGCGCATACCCGTCGCGGACACCCCGCCCCAACAGCAACCGGCGTCTGCCTACGCGTCTGATTCACCGCAGGCCCCCGCTGCAAAAAAGAGCGCCACCAGGGCGCTTGTCGCCGTTATCGTTGTGCTGGTGGCAATCATCATCGCCCTGGTCATTTTCTTTGTGATCAAGCCGTTCGACAACGCTGCCACGCAGACGACTGCCGAGGTTACCAAGCTGCACCATGATGTCGACTCCGACGACCTCAAGCCTCTCGGTGACCTCAATAGCCTTTACGACGATGACGATGATGACGAGGATGGCGGCGAAGCGACCCTCTCCGAGCAGAACCTCTACCGTCGCCTGAGCGAATACTACGACCTGCTCGAAGATCTCGATAGCCAGGTCCGCGCCTGCGCGCAGGCCTTCAATGGCAGCTATCTGGAAGAAGATCGCACCGCCCGTCAAAATCTCGCCGACGTCGCCGAGCGCACGGAAGACACCATCGAGCAGTACTACGATATCGTCGAGGACCTGGACGTCCCCATGAGCTCTAAGAACTACAGCTCCTGGAAAGACATCGTCGCCCTGTATGACGACCTGGACCACCGCATCGACGCGATCTGCGATGCCTGGGAGATCAGCCTAAAGTACGCAAAGCCCGCGGACCATAAGGACGAAATCGTGGCGCCGCTGGCAGGCGACAACGAGCCGGGAACCAACAGCAACAAGTACCGTCAGGACTTTGAGGACCGCTATCCCGGCGCCAAGCCCGTCGAGGTGAAGTAATCCCAACAACTGATCAAAACTTGCGGTGAAATAGGGATTAATTAGGCCTTTTGCCAGCAAAAACAGTCCCTATTTCACCGCAACTTAGAAGTGGGGCCGGGTGCGCATTTGCATTAGCGCACCCGGCCCCGCCGCGTCTATATGTGCTCGGTTACTTGTCGGCGGCCGCCTTCTTGGTGGTCGTCTTTTTCGCGGCAGTCTTCTTGGTAGTCGACTTCTTGGCGGTCGAAGTCTTCTTGGCTGCCGTGGTCTTCTTCGCCGCGCTCGCCTTGGTCGCAGTCTTGCGGCCGCGGGCGGGCTTCTTCTCCTTGGTCGGGCAGTCCATGTTCACGCAGATGCGCCACGGACCGCGCGCCGTGTTGACCACCACGATGGGAGCGCCGCACTCGGGACAGGTCTCGCCCGTCGCTTCGAGTTTGCCACGCGCCGGCAGCGGATAGCTCACGCCGCAATCGTCATAGTTGGTGCAGCGGATAAAGCGCTTGCCGCTCTTCTCGCTCTTGTGTGCGATCAGGTCGCCGTGACGCCCGGCCTCGGCACACACCTTGCACTCGCCCACCTTAAGATCAGGCTCGTAGTTGGTGGGGCACGTGGGGTTCACGCAAATCTCGAAAGCCTTTTGGCGGAACGGTTGACACTTAATACGCGGCGCACCGCACTCGGGGCACACAGCGGCCTCGCCCTCAAGCGGGCTTACCTTGACGCCGCTCGGCACCGGATAGGTCACGTCGCAGTCGGGCCAGCCCATGCAGCCGATAAAGCTGCCGCGGGTCTTGGCGCTCGTCTTCATAACCAAGTCCTTGCCGCACTTGGGGCAGGCACCCACGCGCGCATCGGCCGTGACGGCGTCGCTGATAGCATCGCCCAGCTCCTGCGTATGCTTGAGCAGCTCGTCGAGCACGCCGGCCAGCAGCGCACGCGAGTGCATCACGACATGCTCTTCGGTATCCTCGCCGCGCTCCACACGGGTCATATCGCCATCGAGCTCGCTGGTCATATCGGGGCTCGTGATGCGCGGGGCAAACTGCGTCAGTGCGTCGATGATGGCGATGCCCAGCTGACTCGGCTCCACGGGATCATTTTTGAGATAGCGCACGGCATACAGGCGCTCGATGATGCTCGCGCGCGTAGACTTGGTGCCCAGGCCGCGCTTTTCCATCTCCTGCACGAGCTTGCCCTGGCTGTAGCGCGCGGGCGGCTCGGTCTGCTTGGCCTCGAGCTTAATGTCGAACACATCGACCGTATCGCCCTGCTCCAGCGGCGGCATCTGCTCGTCGCGCTTGAGACCGTACGGGTACGCCTCGCGGAAACCCGGGGTCACGAGCACATCGCCCGAAGCCACGAACGGCTCGCCGTTCACATCGAGCTCGAGCTTGGTGTTCTCGATGGTCGCGGGCCCCATGAGCGTTGCCAGGAAGCGACGGGCGATGAGGTCGTAGAGCTTGCGCTGACCGCCGTCGAGCGTGGACGGATCGCCCTCGCCCGTGGGATAGATAGGCGGGTGGTCGGTAGTCTCGACCTTGCCGCGCGTGGGCTTCATGGGGCCGGCGAGCACTTTTTTGCATACGGGCGCCAGCGCCGGGTTAATCTTTGCCAGGTCGCTCACCACGGCGCCCAGATCGAGCGTCGCAGGGTACACGGTGTTGTCGACACGCGGGTAGCTGATGAGGCCCGCCATGTAGAGGGACTCGGCGATGCGCATGGTACGCGCAGGCGAGATGCCCTCGGCCGCGGCGGCAGCCTGCAGCGAGGTGGTCGCAAACGGCGTGGGCGGTTGCTGCTTACGCGAGCGCTTGGTCACCGCGGCAACGGTCGCCGTCGTAGCGCCGTCGACGTGACCATACGCCGTCTCGGCAGCGTCCTTGTCGGTAAAGCGCGCCGTCTTGTGCGCAATCTTAAAGCGGTCGTCCTCGGCAGCACCCCGTGCGGCACCCATGCCGCGGATCTGCCAATAGTCCTCGGGCACAAACGCCATGCGCTCGCGCTCGCGCTCGACCACCAGGGCAAGCGTCGGCGTCTGCACGCGGCCGGCAGAGCGCACGTTACCAAAGCCGCCAAACTTGGCGAGCGTCAGGTAACGCGTGAGCACCGCGCCCCAAATGAGGTCGATGTGCTGGCGGCTCTCGCCGGCGTCGGCCAGATTCTGGTCGAGCGAGACGAGATTATCGAAGGCCTGCGTGATCTCGGCCTTGGTAAACGAAGAGTACTGGGCGCGGGCGACCGGCAAGTCGGGCGCAACCTCGCGCACCTTGTTGAGAGCGTCCGAACCGATCAGCTCGCCCTCACGGTCGAAGTCCGTGGCGATAATGACGCTGTCGGACTTCTTGGCAAGGTTCTTAAGCGAGCGAATGAGCTCCTTCTCGGCCGGCAGCTTAATGACGGGCGCCCAGGTGAGATAGGGCAGGCTCTCGAGCTTCCAGCCCTTGATGGAGATGCCATCGGCAAGAAACGGCTTGCGCTTGGTGTCGTAGGGCGGACGCGCCAGGCCATCGGGTATGTCGGCCGGCAGCATCTCGCCGTCCTCGGTGACCGAATACCAGCCCAGCTTTTTATCGAACAGCACACTGTCGCAAAAATCGGGCGCCAGGATGTGACCGGCAAGACCGATGGTCACGCACTCCTCGCCCTTCCACTCAAAACGGTAGATGGCGGTGTTGTACACCTTGTCCTTTTTGGGCTTACCCGTGGACAGACGCTCGGCGATCTGACGCGCGGCGTCGTTTTTCTCGGCGATGACGAGCTTCAAAAGAGGCTCCTATCTCGTATCTCTGCGGCTACGCCCGCCCGTATGGCGGCCGACTTACGCCCTTGCTTGCTCAATCTGCCCGATGAGCCAATCGCACCAGGCATCCATGCCCTCGCCCTTGCGCGCGCTCACGGCAAACCGCGGCGCCTGCGGATTGAGGTCATCGAGTGTCTTAGTATACCCATCCATGTCAAAATCGAAAGCCGGGGCCACGTCGACCTTGTTGAGCAGCTGTGCGCCGGCGTGCTGGAAGATGCCCGGGTACTTGATGGGCTTGTCGTCGCCCTCGGGCACCGAGAGGATCATGATGGACAGGTTCTCGCCCAGGTCAAAGTCGACCGGGCAGACCAGGTTGCCCACGTTTTCGATAAAGATGACGTCGATGTTTTGAAGGCCCACCGCCTGGTCGAACGCGTCAACGGCCTCCATGATCATGTTACCCTCGAGGTGGCACAGGCCGCCCGTGTTGATCTGGATGGCGGGCATGCCGGCTTCCTTCATGGTGATGGCGTCGACATCCGAGGCGATATCGCCCTCGATGACGGCACAGCGCAGGCCGGCCTTGTCGCGCAGGCGCTCGTTGGTGCCCAAGATCGTGGTGGTCTTGCCCGAACCGGGGCTCGACAAGACGTTGATCACATAGGTGTTTGTCTCTTTAAATCGCTGACGCAACTGATCTGCCAGGCGCTCGTTGCGCGACAGAATCGGCGACGCGATATCAATCGTTTTCTCGGCCATACTCGGCACTCCTTACTTTGGCCCCTTTATACCCCATCACCAGATGGCTAGCGGGCTAATCGTCGGGGGTTTCAATTTCGATACTCGCGATATCGAGCTCGCGGCCGCGCAGTAGGCGCACGTTGGCACCGCCACACTGGGGACAGCGACAGTGAAAACGATCGTGGTCGAAAACCTCGCCACAGTCCAGACACTCGCTTTGTGGATGGACCTCCTCCACGGCAAGCTCGCAGCCTCGCGTGAGCGAGTCCTCATCGCGAAACGTCTCCCACGCAAAGTCGAGCGCCTCGCGCACGACCTCGGTCATATCCCCGATACGCAGCGTTACCAAAACGGCGCGCGAGGCCCCCGCCCCACGCGCCGCGCGAATCACTGTATCGAGTATGCCGTTGACAATGCCAACCTCGTGCATACCGATTTACTCCTCGTCGTCCTCATCGTCCGAGAACAGGTCCAGACGACTCACAAACAAGCCCTCCTTGCCCTCGCGCGCGGTAATGACCACTCGGGCGATGGCAAGCGAAATCTCGTAGAGCGAGAGCAGGGCGCCGTACATGAGGCCCAGCGTAACGGGCGAGCCGTCGGGCGTAATCACAGCCGAGCCCACAAGCAGGCCCACGTACACGTAGCGCCAGGCGCCGCGGAAGGCCGCGTAGGACACGATGTGGAAGACGGACAGGTAGAAGATGATGAGCGGCAGCTCAAACGCCACGCCAAAGCCGATCATAAAGAGCAGCTCCATGTTGACGTAGTTCTCCAGATCGGGCAGCGCCGTAGCGACGGCCGAGGTCTCGCCGATGAGCCACTCAAAGCCCGCAGGAATGATGATGAAATAACAGAAGATTGCGCCCAGGAAGAACAGCACCGTCGAGGCAAGCACCGTAGGCACGACCCACTTGCGCTCGTTGGGACGCAGTGCCGGCAGGAAAAATGCCAGAATCTGCCAGATGATCATGGGCGTGCACATGACCACGGCCATCTTGATGGCCAGCGAGAAGCGCAGGCCAAAGCCGCCGAGCGTGGTGGTGATGTAGAACTTACCGTCCGGCACAAAGGAGCGGATGGGGTCTTCCAAGATGTCGAGCACCACGGGCGTGGCGAAATACAGCACGATGGCGGCGGCAAACACCGACACGACCACGATAGTCAGGCGGCGACGGAGCTCTCCCAGGTGATCGAAGAGCGGCATGCGCGCAGGTCCGATAGGCATTACTCATCGCCTCCCTTCGAGGCGTCGGCGGCAGCGGCGTCGTCCTCGGCCTCGAGCTCGCGGGCGAGCTGGTCGACGACGGCCTTGCGCTTGCGGGGACGACGGGCGTAGAGGTCGGCCGTCGTGGGCTCTACCGGCTCGGGCTCGGGCTCCGGTTCTGCAGCAGGCTCGGGCTCGACGACAGGCTCGGCGGCAGCGGCAGGCTCGGCACCCTCGGCCTCCTCAGCAGCACCCTCGCCCTCGGCGGCAGCCTCGCTCGCGGCCTTCTCGGCAGCAAGGCGGGCACGGCGCTCGGCAAAGGTCTCCTTCTTTGCGGGCGCAGCTGTCTCGACGGCATCCTCGTCTGCATCGGAATCGTCATCGACGGCAGTCTTCTTGGGCTTGACCGGGGCCGACGCGGCCTCGCTCACCGGATCGATAATCTCGGACTGAACAACGGCCGTCATCTTTTCCTGCGTCTCGCGGAACTGACGGATGGCACGGCCGATCGTACGGCCCATCTGTGGGAGCTTATCCGGGCCAAACAGCAAAAAGCCGAAGACCACGATGATCGCGAGCTCACCCTCTCCAATACCAAACACACATACCTCCAAGGCTCGATGTGAGTCGAGCCCGCACCGCGCCATTCGGCCGGAACTCGTCTATTCATTCGGTCAAGTATAGCGCCCGGACGCCAAAACGTCCGAGCGCATCACAAACATATGCCAAACGGCACGCCCTTTTGGGGGCAAAGATTATGCCGCCGTGATCGAAATCTCCTGGTCGACGCCCAGCAGCTGAACCACGCGCATCACCTGGGGCTGCACATTGACGCAGCCAAAACGCTTACCGTGATCGGCTGCATGATGAGCGGCGCCCACAAGCACGCCAATGCCCGTCGAGTCGATATAGCTCACCTGGGCAAAGTCGAGCTCAACGGCCTCGGTGGGCTGCTCGAATGCCAAGTCGATGGCATTACGCAGGCTATCGGCGTTAGAGATATCAATCTCGCCGGCCACCTTGATGGTGTAGAGCTCCGGCGTGGGGTTAGTGGAAATACCCAAATCCATGTATACGCTCCTTTACGTATCGAAAGTGCGGATAGTACTGGGCGCGGACTTGCGGGGTCCTACGCGTTAGGCGCGCTCGGCACGAGCAAGCTCGGCAGCGACCAGCTTCACAGCCAGCACCAGAACATCGAGCGCGGCCTCCAGGTCCTCGACCGTGGGATAGCTCGGCGCGATGCGGATGTTGGTGTCGCGCGGATCCTTGCCATAAGGCCAGGTAGCACCAGCCGGCGTGAGCTTGACGCCCAGGTCGGCACAAAGCGCGGCGACCTTCTGGGCCGAGCCCTCGGGACCATCGAAGCTTACAAAGTAGCCGCCGCGGGGGTGCGTCCAGGTAGCACAGCCCGTGTCGCCCAAGCCCTCGGTGAGCTTGCGCTCAACGGCCTCAAAGCGCGGGCGCAAGAACTCGGCATGCTTTTTCATGTGCTCCTTGACCGCCTCGATGGTGGGAAGGAAGCGCACGTGACGCAGCTGGTTGAGCTTGTCGGCGCTGATGAGGCCGGCCTTCAGGCGCTTTGAGAACTCGGCGATGACCGCGGGGCTCGCACCGATAAAGCCGATGCCGGCGCCCGGGAAGGTGATCTTGGACGTCGAGGCAAAGGCCACCACGCGGTCCTCGGTGCCCGCCGCGCGAGCGAGGTCAAAGATGTTTGCGAGCTCGTCGGTCTCGTCGTACAGGTCGTGCACGCAGTAGGCGTTGTCCCAGAAGATGCGGAAATCGGGCGCGGCCGTGGGCATCTCGACCAGACGGCGCACAGTGTCCTCGCTAAAGGTGATGCCCGTGGGGTTGGAATACTTGGGCACGCACCAGATACCCTTAATGGAGTCGTCAGCGGCAACGAGGCGCTCGATCTCGTCCATGTCGGGGCCGTTGTCGGTCATCGCGACGGGGACATTCTCGATACCCAAGTCGGCAGTGATGCCAAAGTGGCGGTCGTAGCCGGGAACAGGGCACAGGAACTTGACCTTCTTGCCGTCATGCGCGGTCTCATAAGCCTCCCAAGGCTCGCTGCCGCACGAGCCGCAGCGCCAGAACATGCCGGCGATATCGTGCTCGATCAGCAGGCTCGACGAACCCAGTACGAGCGTCTGCTCGGCGGGGCAACCCAGGAACTCCCCCGCCAGCTTGCGTGCCGAGGGAATGCCCTCAAAGCAACCGTAGTTGGAGCAGTCGACGTTGCCGTCGTGCAGATCGGCATCGGCATTGAGGATATCGAGCATGGGTCGAGAGATGTCCACCTGGGAGGGCGACGGCTTGCCGCGGGCCATGTCGAGCGCCAGGCCCTTGGCCTTGACCTCGGCGACCTCGGCTTTGAGCGCCTCGATGGCGGCATCGAGTTCGGTGGTTTCCATCTTCTGGTAGATCGTCTGCATGGGTGCGACCTTTCGCGAAGCGGGACGTTGCAGTTCGTCTAAGTATAGACCGCCACCGCCGCAACGGTATGAAGCCGTGATAGATTAAGTCCATCGCAATAAATTACGAATCGCCGCGCATGCCGGTGTGGGGCGCCCAAGGAGGCACTATGGAGTACGGATCGTTCCAGGCCGAGGAATTCGGCGACCTGCAGCGCCTGGTCGACGGACTGTTTTATGACCGCCGCGCCATCGACCGCCTGGATCTCATCGTGCAGGCCGAGATCTTGGACCTCGCGCCCGACCTCATGGAAATCGTCAACCTTTTGCCGCCCGGCTACTACGACCGCCAATCGCTTTGCGACCAGCTCAACTCCGCCTTGGCCGCCCACGGCTGGGGCGCCGTCTACGGCACCGTGGAATAAGCCTCGAGGCCGGCATTTGGCCCGTTTCCCGACCCTGGCGAGGCTTGTTTTAGGGCTTGTGGCCAAAAAAGGGCAAATATGAGTACTGTCACCTTTTTAGTAGCAGCGTTTCTTGGTCGAAATCGGCAAAACTCGACTTGAAACTCCCTAATCACCGTCAGCTAGCGCCAAATTGGAAGTCGATGGTCACTCATTAGCGTACAGTTCTTATAAATTTGTTCATTATTTTTCGCGCCTAAAATGAAACGCCGTTTGTGACAGTACTCACAAACGGCGTTTTTTGGCCACTGGGGTGTCCGGCAGGTGGCAAGTACCACTCAAAACCGCGTTTTACACGCGCTCGAGCAGGCTCTGGCGTCTGTTTCTACGCGCCTACTCGTTCTTGGGCGCGGGGTGCTTGCAGATCACACTCATGTAGATCATGCCAAGTACGGCCGCGGTGACAGAGCCGGCGAGAATAGCGGCCTTGGCAGCCAGAACCTCAAACTGGGCCGTCGGGAAGGCGAGGCCGCTGATGAGAATCGACATGGTAAAGCCGATACCGCCCAGAATGCCCACGCCGGCAATCATATGCCAGTTGACATTGTGCGGCAGCTCGCAGGCCTTGAGCTTGACCAAGGCGAACGTCATGCCAAAGATACCGATCGGCTTACCCAGCAGCATGCCAAAGTACACGCCGAGCGTCACCGGGTCGGTGAGCAGCGTGCTCATGTCCACGCCCACTAGGCGAACCTGTGCGTTGACGAACGCAAAGATCGGCAGGATCACAAAGTTGACCGGCGTGGAGATCAGGCGCTCCATGCGGATGAGCGGCGGGGTCACGCGGTGCATGACGCGCTCGACTTTGGTGGTCGAGACGGTAAAGTCATGCTGGCCCAGGATGTGCGCCTCGTCGTCGTAGCGGTCATCGAGCAGCGGCAAGCACTCGCCCAGCCAATCGGTGAGGCTATCAAGCTTAACACCGCACTTGGCCGGGATGGTGAAGGCCAGGATGACGCCAGCAAGCGTAGCGTGCACGCCGCTCTTGAACATGCAGAACCACAACAGCAGGCCCAGTACCGAATACGGGGCAAGGCGGTAATGCTGCGTCTTGTTGAGCCACACGAGCGCACAGGTCACAACCGCGGCGGCGCCCAACCAAAACGGATTGGGGCTCTGACCGTAGAAGATGGCGATGGCGGCGATGGAGATGAGGTCGTCGGCGATGGCGAGCGTCGAGAAGAACACGCGCACGCCGTTGGGCACGCGGTTGCCCAAAAGCGACAGCACGCCCAGCGCAAAGGCAATATCGGTTGCCATGGGAATGGCCCAGCCGTTGTGCGCGCCGGCATGGTTAAAGATCAGATAGATGCAGGCGGGAACGACGACGCCGCCCACGGCCGCCAGCATGGGAAGCATAGCCTGGCGCGGGTTCTTGAGCTCGCCAACTGTCATCTCGTACTTAAGCTCAATGCCCACCAACAAAAAGAAGATCGCCATGAGGAAGTCGTTGACGAAAAGCTCAACGGTGAGACCGGCCGTAAGGTTGCCCAGACCCACATACAGCGGGGTCTCCAAAAAGTGATGGATGGCCTCGTAGGCATCGGTGTTGGCGCAAATGACGGCGGCGATGGCGGCGAAGACCATGACGGCGGCGGAAATCGTGCCGTTCTCGGTGATGCGCTCCCAAATGTCGTGGCGCTCAAAACGCTTGCGCTCACGGACGTTGAACAGCTGCTCGGGTGCTGCCATGGGCGGCTCCTTTCACGGGAAAGCTCCCGTCTTAAAAAAGCACGGCCCGCCCAAGTGGCGGCGCCGCGCTCTAACGTATTACGCTTGCATCTAGCCTACCCTGCACGACAAGCGCGCAAGCGTGGCCGAAAAGCGGAACCACAGGTTGAACATTATTTGCTCAACGGCACGGGCACGCCTGTCCAAGAGACGACGCGGCGACGTGCACAAAAAACGACCGGAGCGCGGGGCGTCCGCGATCCGGTCGTGGCGTTTGGTCAACTAAACCTAGCAGGCGGCCATGATGGGGGCAGCGACCTGCTTCTTACGGGAGAGGACGCCCGGCATCCAGACGCCGTCGTGCTCGTCGGCAATGCCCAGGCCCTTCTGAGCAGCCTCGGTCTCGCCCTCGAGCAGGACCTGCGAGCCCTCCTCCATGATGTCGGTGATGCACAGGACGATGCCGTCGGCACCCTTCTCGGCGGCGTAGGCGCGCATGGCCTCGCGAATCTCGTCGATCATGCCAAGCGCACGGCTCTTGTCGACAGTCTCGTACTGGCCGATGAGCAGCTTCTTGCCGGCAGGCTCGAACATCTTGATGTCGTTGCCGACCATCTCGGCTGCGGTGAAGGAGCCGGACGGACGGGTGAGGAAGACCTCCATGCCAAACTTGACCGGGTCGACGCCCACCTGCTCGCCAAGCTTGGCGGCGACGGCGCGGTCGACATCGGTGGTGGTGGGGCTCTTGAGCATGAGCGTGTCGGTCATCATGGCCGAGAGCAGCAGCTTGGCCTGGACGTCGGAAAGCTCAACGCCGAGCACGTCGGCGAGCTTGGTGACGATGGTGCAGCTGGAGCCCCAGGGCAGGCAGATGTAGTGCAGCGGGCCGGCGGTCTCGAAGTCGCCGATGCGGTGATGATCGACAACGCCAAAGACCGTGGCGTCCTTAAGGCCGGCGACGGACTGGGCAGACTCGTTGTGGTCGGTGAGAACGACGAGCTGGCCGGCCTCGACGGACTCGATCACGCGGGGCTCGGCAATGCCGGCGTCGGCGAGCAGCTTGGCGGACTCGGCCGGAAGCTGACCCAGAGCGCAAGCCTCGTAGGTGTTGCCAGCATACTCAACCTGGTTGAGCAGCTGGGACAGGACGACGGCGCTCATGATGGCGTCGTTATCGGGGTTCTGGTGACCAAAGACAAGAACGTTTGCCATGGATATCCTCCACTTGATATGTGTACTTGGACGTAGCTATGGTAGCACGCCGATGCCGAGCCTTCGCAGACGGAAGGGCCACGGCATATTTTGGGGCGCAGGCACGGGGGCCAAGGCTGTCCCTTTTGCACCATGTTGGTGCAATGTAACCTGTCCCCCTTGCACCAGCTATTTACCGGCGGCGCGCAGGGCTACGTAGGCGGCACCGATGATGCCGGCGTCGTTTCCGAGCGAAGCGACCTTAATGGGCGTCTCGCGCGAGGCAGAAAGCGCGTAGCGCTGGAAATGCTCACGAACTGCGTCGAGGTAGACATCGGCCGAAGCGGACGCGCCGCCACCGATCAGGAACATCTCGGGGTCGACCACGTTGGCAATAAGCGCCAGGGCACGGCCGAGATAGTCGGCCATGGTGTCAGCCGCAGCCAACGCGAGCTTGTCGCCCTCGCGGCAGGCTTGGAACACGTCCTTGGAATCGGAGGGGCCGGTGAGCTCGATGGGCTCGACGCCCGCTTTCTTGCACTCGGCAAGGTAGTTGCTCACCACGCCGGTGGCACTGGAATACTGCTCCAAGTGGCCATGACCGCCACAGCCGCAAGTGCGCTCCTCGGCCGGGTTCAGGCACATGTGGCCAATCTCGCCGCCAGCACCCACAACGCCCGATACCACGTCGCCGTTAACGATAACGCCGCCGCCCACGCCGGTACCGATGGTGACCATCACGACGTTCTGCACGCCCTTGGCAGAACCGAGCCAGGCCTCGCCCATGGCAGCGGCGTTGGCATCGTTCTCATACTTAACGACCGCGTCGGGGCAGTGCTTCTGAATGGCGACCCTCAGCTCGGGCAGGTTAATGGCAATGTTGGCCTTGACCTTGGCATCGCCCGATGCCGGGATGGGGCACGGAACGGCCAGGCCAATGCCTGCCACAAAGGCACGCGGAATCTGCGCCTTGGCGACCACCTGGTCGATAGCCTCGGTCACCGCGGCAAAGCCCGCGGCGTCAACGATGGGAGGCGTGGGCACGCTGGCCTTGGCCAGCAGGTTGCCGTCCTCGTCGAACAGGCCCTCCTTAACCGAAGTGCCGCCGACGTCGATGCCGATGTAATACTGTTTAGGTTCCATGGGAGCCCGCCTTTCTCGTTTAAACATTGCCTGTATGGTACCGCTCTCAAGGCAAAAACCTACCAAAAAGGGACAGGTTTGTTTTGGCAGGTTTCATCTGGGGTAACGCAATTGGCTGCCCAACAGGCCGCGCAAGACCATCCCCAAAAATAAAGGCGCCGGGAGGCGGAGGCTCCCGGCGCCCGTCAAAGGGACTATGTTGTCTGTTGGACCGCACGGTCCGTCGCGGCGATAACGCCGACTAGGCCTGAAGTGCCTGCAGCTGCTTGTGAACCTCGATGAGCTCCGTCGCCATGACGCGCATGGTCTCGGTGCCGGCCATCTGGTCCTCGGCATGCAGCAAAATCAACGGGGCCTCGCCGTTACGTTCGCCGTTGGCCTCCTTCTTCAGAAGCCCCATGTGAACATCGTGGCCACCGTTATAGGCCTCGTCGCCCTGCTTGATAAGCTCCTCGGCGGCGTCAAAATCGCCCTCCTTGGCCTTTTGCACGGCATTGATGTACATGCTCTTGGCGGTACCGACGTAGCTGATGATCTCAAAGCAGGTCATCTGCAGTTCGTTCATATCCTCCATGCAGAGCACCTAGCCCATCACGCTGACGCAGTGGTCGATGATGCCGGCAGCGTTCATGCGGCCGTAGTCGACCATGTTGATGACCTCGACCGGAAAACGACCGGCGGCCTCCTTCTCAAAATCGCCCTTGGTGTAGCCGATCTGCGGACCAAGCAGCAACATGTCGCACTCGTCCAGGTGATCGTGGGCCTCGTTCATGGGACGAGCTTCGACCTCAATATCCAGACCACGGTTTGCAACCTCGGCCTGCATCTTCTGGACCAGCAGGCTCGTGGACATACCGGCATTGCAGCAGAGCATGATCTTCTTCATGGTTTCCTCCTTATAACTGCGCGGCGCGCAGACGACAACTGGTTTTATTCCTTGCGGCTATTGTGCCCACCCCCCTGCATCTTTACACAAGGGAGAGAGCTGCGGGCACCGGCGCCGCGTACCGGCGCCCGCAAAGGTGAAAGGGACGAACGTTAGGCGTTCTACTCGGCGAGAGCCTCCTGCTTGGCGATTGCCTTCTCGGAAATCTTCATAAAGGGCAGGTAGACGGCCATGCCAATGACAATCTCGATAGCCTGCCACACGCCAGCGCGCCAGTCAAAGCCCGTAGCGAGCAGGGCATTGATGACGGGAGGCATGGTCCAGGGCACCTGGGCGATGCAGGGGCTGATGATGCCTGCGCAGGTAAGGCCATAGGTGATGCCGATGAACAGGTCGGGAAGGAGGACAAACGGGATCATGAGCGGCAGGTTGTACACGATGGGGTAACCGTAGATAACCGGCTCGTTGATGTTGAACAGACCAGGCAGGATAGCCATCTTGGAAACGGTCTCGGAAGCCTTGTTTTTGGAGAACAGGAGCGTGTCGAGCAGGAGCATGAGGGTGCAGCCCGAGCCGCCGATGAGGGCGAAGCTGTTAACGATCTGCATGTTCATGTAGTGATCGGGCTGGATGGTGCCACCGGCGGCAAAGGTAGCCATGTTGTCGACGATGAGCATGGTCAGGATCGGCTCGACGGTAGCGCCAGAGATGGTGGACTGGTGAATACCGACGCAGAACAGCAGGTTAGCAAGGGTGTAGATGAGGATAACAGCCCACGGACCAGCGTTCATGATGCTCTTGAGCGGGTTGGAGATGCACGTGGAGATGATGGTGCACAGATCGGTGCCGGCGCACACGGCGAGCAGGGCTGCGGCAAGAGCGAAGACCGCGAGGTTAAGCAGCATCGGAATCATGACGTTGAAGGAGTTGGAGACCGCGGGAGGCACGCCCTCGCCCAGCTTAACCTTGAGCTTCTCGACGCCAGAAATCTTGATGAAGAGCGAGACGGAAAGCAGGGCGATGATAATAGCCGAGAACAGACCGTTGGTGCCGGTGTTGGCAGTCGAAAGGGCGCCCGTGACCTCGGCGGAGGTGATCTTGTCGGTGAGCAGTGGGCTCGTGGCGGCAAGCGTGGCGGTGATCTGCTGCGGCATCATGATGACGAAGGCAGAGATAGCGACGACCATGCAAGCAAGCGGATTATCGAAGCGCTTGTTCTTAGCGAGGCTGTAGCCAATCAATCCGGCCAAGATAATGGCAGAGACGTTGAGGGTGCCCAGCGTAATCGCCGAACCCCACGTCTGAAGGTTGGCAAGGCCCGCCGCATCGAGCGGGAACAGAGGGAACACGACGTTGTTAATAAGAACCGCGATACCCGCAAGGATATAGAGCGGCGTGATGGTCGCGAAGGCGTCACGCAGGGAACGCAGGTGAACCTGGTTTCCCACCTTCGCAGAGACCTCGGCAAACTTGTCGAGGAAGCTCTTTCCGTTGTCACTGGCCATGATTGCTCCTAACTTTCAAATCCGGCCTTTCCTATGCGCACGGTGGTCTGTCGCCCTCTGCCACCAGATGTGCCATGTGTTGCGCGCGGCGGCGCGCGGTCTGGACGTTCGTCCGGTCGCTAATCAACCACGTGGGTCGTGGCGACCTGTTTGAGCCAGGCCGCCGACTTCTTAAGACGGCGCTTATAGCCATCCATCAGATCGACCTCGACAAAGCCATAGCGATTCTTAAAGGCATTGGCCCAAGACCAGTTATCGATGACGGCCCAATAATGGTATCCGCGGCACTTGGCGCCCTCGTCGATGGCCTTGGCCACCCACTCCAGGTGCTGACGTACAAAGTCGACGCGGTAGTCATCCTGGATGGTTCCTTCGGCGTCACGGTTCTTGTATTCGTCCATGATGCCGATGCCGTTCTCGGAAACGAACCACTCAAGATCGGGGTAGTTCTTAGCGCAGTCCATGCCAAAGTCGTAGAGGCCCTGCGGGTAGATCTCCCAGCCGCGGCTCTCGTTCATAACGGCGTCAGGCCATACGTACTCGTCGGCAAAGTGCGGCAGGCCGTACTGGTCGACCTTGCTCGCCGGCGCCTGAACACGCGTGGGGTGGTAGTAGTTGCAGCCTAGCCAGTCGACAACACCCTGCTTGAGGATCTCTTGGTCGCCGGCGCGGAACGGGAGCTTAACGCCGCCCTCGGCCAGGCTGTCGAGCACGTCGGCAGGAAGCTCGCCCTTGGTGATGAGGTCGAGCCACCAGCGGTTGTTGATGCCGCTGGTCATGCGCACGGCCTCGAGGTCCGCCTCGCTGGGGTTCTCCTTGGTGTAGACCGGGGTAAAGCAGTTGATCATGCCGATCTTGGCATCGGCGCGAATAGCGCCCTCGTCATAGGCGCGACGATAGTTGGCCACGGCCAGCGCGTGCGCCAGCGAGATGTGATACTGCACGGTGCGGGCGCGGTTGAAGTCGTGGAGCTGCGGGAACCACACGCCCTCCTGATAGCGCTGCTCGGGCTCGACGATGGGCTCGTTAAAGGTGAACCAGTACTTAATCTCCTGGCCAAACTCGTGGAAGGCGACGTCGGCGTAATGTGCGTAAGCCTCGACAACCTCACGGCTCTCCCAGCCGCCACGGTTAAAGAGGTAGGTGGGCATGTCAAAGTGGTACAAGTTGACAAACGGCTCCAAGCCGGCTTCGCGAGAGGCGCGGAACAACTCGTGATACCACGCGGCACCTTCCTCGTTGAGGTTGCCGTCGGCATCGAGCAGACGGCTCCACTGGATGGAAGTGCGATAGGTATCCAGACCCAAGTCCTTCAAAATGCGAAGGTCTTCCTGGTACTTGGCCATAAAGTCATTGCCGGCGTAAGAGCCAACGCGGTTGTAGAACGAACCCAGATCCTGGATGGACCAGGTGTCCCACAGGTTCTCGAGCTTGCCGCCCTGGTTCCACTGACCCTCAGTCTGCGGGCCGGACATAGCAGCGCCAAAGAAGAAGTCGTTGGGCAGCTGATACTGTGCCATCAAAGTCCTCGCTTTCGTGTTCTAGAGCTTCCGGTTGGAGACGGGTTTGCTTTGGCAGGTTATCCGGCGCGGGCGCGCACCGGCCATACCGATATCCAACCCGCCAAAACAAAACCGTCCCCAAACGGTCGATCCTGTTGTGCGGAAGGATTCCGTTCGTTGCTTAAACTATAGCGCTCTAATTTTAAAAGTAAAGCGTCTTTTTCTTTTTTCTTTCTCGAACTTCTTAGATAAAAGTAATATGGATGCCCTGTTGAGGGTTATACTTACTTTTTGTATTCATATATGTCGGAAAGGAGGTTCCATGATTCCCAAATACGAGGCGATAGCTGCAGATATTCGTCGAAGTATCGAGGATGGCGCTCTTAAACCGGGCGACAAGCTTCCCACCGTCGTTGAGTTCTGTGAGCTCTATAGCGTTTCCAAAATCACCGTCAAACGAGCTATCGAGCAAATCACCGAGGAAGGTCTTATTACCAGCCGGCGCGGATCGGGCACCTACGTTAAGGACATGGCGGGACTTCCCGGCCAGGCGTTTTTCCAGGGCAAAAACGACCGTGCCCAGGGCTTTTCGTATGAGCACCGCGGGGAAAAGGTGACCTCGGTGGTCTACGATTTCTCGATTGTTAATCCACCAGCGGACATCGCAGCCCAGCTGGGAATTGCCGAGGATGACTTTGCCTATCACGTCGTGCGCGTGCGTCAGGCCGATGGGAAGCCCATCGTTATCGAGTACACCTACATGCCCCTCGAGCTGATTCCGGGGCTGAAAAAGAAGGACCTGTACGGATCGGTCTACCATTTCATCCGCGAGCAATGCGGGCTGAAAATTTCGAGCTTCCACCGTACCATTCGCGCCGTGGCAGCAACCGAGGAAGAAGCCGAGCGCCTGGACACCAAGCCTGGCTCTCCCCTGCTCGAGCTCACCCAGATTGGCTTTTTGGACAGCGGCGCCGCCTTTGAGTATTCGGTCTCGCGCAACGTTGGCGACCGCTTTGAGTTGCACAACGTAACGTTGGCATAGGTTTTTGCAGTCATGCGGGCGCTCGTTTTGAACAGTTTTACGCAGCGCCCGCGCAACACAATGAGGTATGAATATGTCCGATTTGATTAAACTGACGCCGATCTTCCACGAGAAGATCTGGGGCGGTCGCCAGCTCGAAACCGTATTTGGCTACGACATTCCCGATGGCCCCATCGGTGAGTGCTGGGCCATCTCGGCCCACCCCAACGGCGACTGCCAGATTGCGGAGGGCCCGTATGCCGGCCACACGCTGTCGTGGCTGTGGGCCGAGCATCGCGAGCTCTTTGGCAACTGCGAGGGCAAGGAGTTCCCGCTGCTCATTAAGATTCTGGACGCCAAGGACGACCTTTCGATCCAGATTCATCCCAACGACGAGTACGCTGCCGAGCACGAGAACGGTAGCCTGGGCAAAACCGAGTGTTGGTATGTGCTGGACTGCGAGCCCGACGCCACGATCATCGTCGGCCAGCGTGCCAAGGACCGCGCCGAGGCCGCACAAATGATCGAGGAAGGACGTTGGGACGACATGCTCAACGTGTTGCCGATTCACAAGGGCGACTTTTTCCAGATTGATTCCGGTACCGTGCACGCCATCAAGACCGGCACGCTCATTTTGGAGACGCAGCAGTCGAGCGACGTGACATATCGCCTGTACGACTACGACCGTCCCGGCACCGATGGCAAGCTGCGCCCGCTGCACATTGAGCAGAGCCTCGACTGCATCGACTTTGATGCTCAGGCTCCGACCGACGGCACGGTGACCGCGCCCGAGGTCGACGGCGTGACCAAGCTCGAGTCCAACCCCTGCTACACCGTCGATCGCGTGCGCGTCAACGGCAGCAAGACCCTCGACCAGCGCTGGCCCTTCATGTGCCTGTCGGTCATCGACGGCGAAGGCACCGTCTGCGGCGACCCCGTCCACAAGGGAAGCCACCTGCTGGCCCCGAGCACCGTCAACTCCATTGACCTCGAAGGCAAGATGGAACTGATCATCAGCCACCTCTAGGTCACCGGTCCCCAAGCGCTCGCCGGGACGGGGCGCGGGGGTTTGGTCGCCTGCTCGGACAGTCCTGCTCGCACGGAGAGCACATTAAGTGCTCTCCGGCTCGTGCGGAACTCGCGATCGACCAAGCCCCCGCGCCCCGTCCCGGCGAGCCTCTGGCTAGTAACGACAATCAAAAAGCAACAAGGGGCTCCCCCCGTTCATCAACGGAGGAGCCCCTACTCGTATCTATAAATCAGCCCACCCGGCTCTCCAGATCAAAAAGCGGACGAGCAAAGCGACGTTCGTCTAGCAACGTTACCCAAGGACCTGGGCGGGCGTATGGGGCAACATCGATCGCGAGTTCCGCACGCAAAGGAGGCCACTTAATGTGGCCTCCGTCTTGCGCAGGACTGTCCGAGCAGGCGATGTTGCCCCATACGCCCGCCCAGGTCCGCCGGGATTACGACAGCTTGACGATCGGAGCAAAGCCCTTCATAAGCTTTTTGGTCTGGCCGGTCTTTTCGAATTGAACCTCGATCATGTCTCCAGCGACCGAGATCACGGTACCCGTGCCAAAGGTCTTGTGGCTCACGGTATCGCCCGCGGCAAAGTCCTGCGATGCGCTGGCGCGATCGACCTTGCGCTCCACCGTCGGGGACACCTTGGACGACGGCTTTTTGGCTCGCGGCGAGCCCGAGCCAAAGGTCGAGGCAACACGGCCGGCGTCGGGCGAGACCCCACGATGGCGCTCGGTCCCATAGCTGCTGCCGCCAAAGAAGTCGTCAAAGCTCGATCCGCCGCGCGAACCGGAACCGCCGGTCGAGCGCGTATGCGAACCGAACACCTTGCCGCCATACATGTCCGAGCCCATACCCGAGCCAAACGTGCCGTGACGGTCGCCTCGCTTCTCCCAGCCCGTTCCCTCAAAACCGGCAGAACCGATGCCGCTAAACTCGATGTCCTCAAACGGAATCTCGTTGAGGAAGCGCGAGCGCGGGTTGGCAGAGGTTGAGCCGTAGGTGCGACGCGTGGCCGCATAGGTCAGGAACAGGCGCTTACGGGCGCGCGTGATGGCGACGTAGGCCAGGCGGCGCTCCTCCTCGAGCTTGCCCGGGTCATCGCTGCCGCCAAAGTCGTGCACGTGCGGGAAGATACCCTCCTCCATGCCGGCCACGAACACCGCCGGGAACTCCAGGCCCTTGGCGGAGTGGATGGTCATCATGGTAATGGCATGCGTCTCGCCGGCCAGGGAATCCAAGTCGGAGCGCAGGGCCAGCCACTCCATGAGTGCCGGTAGCGCCTTACAGGTGAGCGGACCGTAGGTGCGCTCGATCTCGTCGGCATGCACGGCACCCGCCGGTATCTCCGTCGACGCGGCATACGCGTTGCCCGCGATGGCGGCGGCCAGGGCATCCTGCGGCGAGAGCGCCGGGGCGGCTAGGCTATCGAGCGGATTGGAGCCCGCGGCATCGCGCGCGCCGACGAGCGCCTCAAACGATGATGCCGGGGCAGATGGCCCCGGTTCGGGCGCGGGCGCGCTCACCACGACGGGCTCGGGCTCGGCGCCAGCAGGCACGTCGGCAACACCGGCTGCGCGCAGCTCTTCTAGGCTCTCGAGCGTACCCTCGATATCCTCGTGCGTCTCCTCAAATTCGGCGGCGACGCCCAGGAATTCCTGAATGTTCTCGGCACGGCTCTCGGACTCCATGGTGCCCTCGGCGCGGAAAGCCTGCAGCAGGCCCGTCTTATCGACGATCGTCTCGACGACGTCCTTGAGCTCGCCGTCCATGCGGCGGCCCTCGCGCACCAGCGACACAAAGCTCGACAGGCCATTGCGCACCTTGGCGCTAAACATGCCGGTCTCGGCGCACGCGATCTCACAAGCCTGGAAGAACGAGCAGCGGTTGTCGCGCGCCAGCCGCTCGATCTTTTGGATCGAGGTGGAGCCGATGCCGCGGCGCGGTGTGTTGATGACGCGCTTGACGCTCATCTCATCGGCCGGGTTCACGATCATCTTGAGGTAGGCCATGACGTCGCGGATCTCGGCACGGTCGAAGAATCGCGTGCCGCCCACGATCTTGTAGGGCACGCCCGCGCGCAGGAACATATCTTCGAGGATACGCGACTGGGCGTTGGTGCGATAGAACACGGCGATATCGTCATAGCTCGTGCCTTTGGCATGCAGCTTCTCGATCTCGCCGGCAATCCAGCGGCCCTCGTCGCGCTCGTCGCTCGCTTGGAAGGCCTGGATCTTCTCGCCATCGCCCTCGGCCGTAAACAGGCGCTTGTCCTTGCGCTGCGAGTTGTGGCGCACCACGGCATTGGCGGCGCTCAGGATGTGACCCGTGGAACGATAGTTCTGCTCCAGCTTGACGGTCTTGCAGTTTTTAAAGTCCTTCTCAAAGTCCAGGATGTTGGTGATGTCGGCGCCGCGCCAGCTGTAAATGGACTGGTCATCGTCGCCTACGACCATGAGGTTTTGGTACTTGGCGGCCAGCAGGTTAGCGATCTCGTACTGGACGTGGTTGGTGTCCTGATACTCGTCGACGCTAATGTAGCGGAAGCGCTCCTGGTACTTGTCGAGCACCTCGGGGCGGGTGCGCAGCAGCTCGAGCGTGCGCACGAGCAGGTCGTCGAAGTCCATCGCATTGGCGGCGCGCAGGCGGCGCTCCAGCTCCAAGTAGACCTGCGCGGCCTTTTTATCGTTGGGGCTATCGGCGCTCTTGAGCATGTCCTCGGGGCCGATCATGGCGTTTTTGGCCGAGCTGATCTTGCTGCGGATCATGTTGATGGGGAACTGCTTTTGCTCGATGCCGAGCGCCTGCATAATGTCACGCACCATGCGCTTTGAGTCATCATCATCGTAGATGGTGAACTGACCGGTATAGCCCAGCAGGTCGGCGTCCTCACGCAGCATGCGCACGCACATGGCATGGAAGGTGCACACCCACATGCCGCGGGTGCCGCTGGGAATGAGCGCCGCCAGACGCTCGCGCATCTCGGCCGCGGCCTTGTTGGTAAACGTGATGGCAAGAACCTGCCAAGGCTTAACGCCCAGATCGCCGAGCATATGTGCGATGCGGAAGGTCAAGACGCGGGTCTTGCCCGAGCCGGCGCCGGCGAGCACCAGCAACGGACCCTCGGTGGACAGGACCGCCTCGCGCTGGGCGGGATTAAGGCTGTCAATGTCGACGAGCGGCTTGGCGGGCTTGGGCGCCGGCGCGGGAGCGTCGTAGATGTCGAGCGGGACGAGCTCGGGCTCCGGCGCTGCAGGGGCGGTGTATGCATCGAGCGGCACGGGTTCCGGCGCGGGCGGCACGGGTACCGCGGCGTTCTTTTCCCAGGGCAGGGGCTGGGTCATGGGCGACTCCTCATCTGACGGACGGCGCGCCTGCGGGCAGCGCCATAGTTTGAGCCGTACCAGTATACCGAGCCGCGCGGACACCGGCGCAAATCACACCACGACTCCGTGCGCCACCGTCAGACCCGCCCCAGCGGATTTGGCGCAATGGGGTCAGGTTGCTTTGCACCAATCTATTGACAATCACGGAACCGCCGATGTCATGGCCACGGTAGCGAGCGGCGGCCAGGGCGAACAAATTGGCATGAAAAGGGGGCGGCATAGACCTTTTGGTCATGCCGCCCCCTTTGAATGACAAGTTGTCGCTCTGGCCACCGCGCAGCGTCAACCAAGTTACAGGCCGAGCATAGGCTCCAGGACAAAGAAGTACGCGAGCACCACGATGCCCAGGATGATGCGGTAGACGCCGAAGCACTTAAAGTCGTGACGGCGCACGAAGCCCATAAGCCACTTGATGGCAATGAGCGACACCACAAAGGCGACGACGCAGCCCACGCCCAGGATGGCGATTTCGTTGGTGCCGAACGTGCCGCCCTTAATAAAGTACTTGACCAGCTTGAGCGCGCTCGCGCCAAACATAACGGGAATAGCCAGGAAGAACGTGAACTTAGACGCCACCGAGCGCGTGCAGCCCAGCAGCAGGCCGCCGATGATCGTGGAGCCGGAGCGCGATGTGCCCGGAATCAGCGAAAGCACCTGGAAGCAACCGATACCCAGCGCGGTCTTCCAGCTCAGATCCTCGAGCGTAGTGATGGAGCCAAAGTCCAGGTTATCGTCATCGTCTGAAGCGGCAGCCGCAGCGGGAGTGGCAAAATGCGCACCAGCGGGGCGTCCGCCCGCCACCACGGCACGCGAACCAAACGAACCGGCAAGAGCGGCCTGGTCGCGCTTGTTCGCGCGCCAGTTCTCGATCACGATAAACAGCACGCCGTACACAATGAGCGCCAGCGCCACGACGGGAGCATTGTAGAAATGCTCCTCCATCCAGTCGTTAAGCGGCAGACCGATCGCCGCGGCGGGAATGCAGCCGAGCACAATCTTGCCCCACAGCACCCAGGTGTCGCGACGACCCTCCTTGCCTTTGCTGGGAGAAAACGGGTTGAGGTCGTAAAAGAACAGGACGCAGACGGCCAAAATGGCGCCAAGCTGAATCACGACCAGGAACATATTCCAGAACGTCTCGCTCACGTTCATCTTGACGAACTCGTCCACCAAGATCATGTGACCGGTCGACGAAACAGGCAGCCATTCGGTGATGCCCTCGACCAGGCCCATGAAGGCAGATTTTAGAAGCTCGATGATATCCAAAGGGACCCCCTCGTTAGACACCCGCCGATATTGTTCTGCGGACGGTGCGGGCGATGTCCCATTATCAACCGTTGGCGGCGCGCCTGCGCCTACCCTTACCAAAAAACTCGCCCGTTCACAGAATTGCGAGCGGTCAAACCCAAATCCTTGGGTATAACTGCAACAAGATAAAGTGTCCGGCGGCCACGCATCCGCGCCCGCCCGATGCACGAGCCCCACGCCCGTGCGATAGACCAAGGAGGAAACCATGAACGAGGGCTACACCAAGGTATTTGTTTCACTCGACGGTACTGAGCAGCAGGATTTTGTGCTCGCACGCGCCATCAAGGTCGCCGCGAACAACGGCGCCAAGCTGATTATCGGCCACGTTATCGATTCCACGGCACTCGAGAGCGCCGGTTCCTATCCGGTCGATCTGGTCAACGGCCTAGAGGAGGCATTTAAGAACTCCATCGCCAAGCAGCTCGAAGAGGCCAAGGCCAATCCCGACATTCCCGAGGTCGAGGTCATGATTCGCGCCGGCCGCATTCGCGAGACGCTCAAAGACGAGATGCTCGACGTGGTCAAGCCCGACCTGGTGCTCTGCGGCGCTCGTGGCCTGTCCTCGATCAAGTATGCACTCCTGGGTTCAATTTCGACGTTCCTGCTGCGCAACACCGACTGCGACATCTTGGTCGTGAAGTAGCAAACGTACGCCTAACGCATCGCGGAGCGCAAGCCCACGTGCCCAAGTCTTCCAAGAGCGGGACCACCATTACGGTGGCCCCGCTTTGCTTTAGGCTGAGAATTGCTCCAGAACCCTCATTCTCTCAACGGAATCCGTCTGAATTTTCAGAGCGACCCGACCCAAATCTCCGGTTGCAGAGGCAAGTTCTGCAAGCTGGGCAGACACCTCTTCAGCCACTTCCGCCGCGATGTTCTTGATCATCTTGAGTGGCAGATGCAAATCTTGAGACATGAATTCGAAATCTTCAGGAGTCACCCCATCGATCACCCGGTGATCCCCAATATCAATCCCAAGATTATGGTCGTATCCCATTATCGTCGTGCAAACAATATCGTATGCAGGGGCCAACCTCTTTTCCCGCCAACTCGGACTATAAAGAAACGAATGGTTCTTGAGATGCGAGTCGCAATTCCCCAACGCATAATCGACCATTACCTGACGAGCGAACATTTGAGTATCAGCAATTACGTTAGACGATTGCTCTCTTATCAATCGGCCGCAAAGAGCCATATAGCAGCTATCGGGACGTGTCTCGTATTTCATATACGAAGGCCAGCCAACCGCTTGGCAAAAATCCTCCTGATGCAGCCTCAGAGGCACATCGAATCCGCTCATCGACGGCGGCTCATTGCTCCAGATTCTGTCATAACGCTCGGAAAAGAACGCACCAGGAATCGTATCCGAAGCTTCTGAACGGGCAATTTCAAGCCCAGCAGCAGACGCTGCCGTCATGCAAATTAATTCGTTGAACGGCAAATCCGGATGTTTAGTTGAAGCAATCTTGACTATGTGAGTCGAGGGGGCAGAGCCGAGCGGCAGCATCCAATCCCCCGACCCGGCCTTTTTTGCATCTTTACCGCGCGGTAAAAACCAACCGGTTTTAGACTGAGCGCCCGCCAACGACAGCCTCGAATCCTGCATATCATTTGCAATCTCAAACACTTCCGCCTTAGAAAGTGCCTCAAAATCCTCGTCTTGCAGAGGACGATAGCCCGGATCGTAGCTCGATTTCTCATCGCCGAGAAACCTCAAGGCACCAACGCACTCATCGCCCAAACGCTCGAGCATCGATAAATAGTCTGACTGGGGGATTTGAAAACGCATCGACAGCTCATGCCGAACCGGGCCCTCGGGAAGCATGCCCGAAAAGAAGGCCGAAAACTCATTGCTGGCATATGGCTCATGTCGCAAGGGAAGAGAAGCTGAGAGTGCGGCAGCATCGTCGCGTTCAAGATATCCCTCATCATATGCAAACGTCTCGTTTACGGGGTCGGCCCTCTCAAATTCTCCGACCAGCTCAAACGTTCCCCGATACTCACGATAAACCTTTAATGCCATGAGCCGTCGCCCCTCTCCCTCAGGATCAAATCGACCCCCAAGCTGTTAGCGATTTGAAGGGTTTGGCGAAGATTGGCACCCGCCTTTCCACGCTCAAGCTCGCTCACAAAGCGCAAACTGCACTGGTTGAAATCAGCCACATCGCGTTGGGTATAACCGAGCTTCTTCCGGCGCTCACGCAAATATGCACCGAGTTCAGCTGGGTCAAAAATCGTTCGCTCATTCCAGTCTTGCATGCTAATCCCCTATGATTATCCCAAACGGGATAATCATAGCACATCATGATGGAATTATCCCGTTTGGGATAATTGTCTTAACGTGAATGACGCTCCGGGACGTTACACCGCGACGACTACTCAAAGTATTGAAACTTGTTGGTCGAGAAGGCAAACGTGACGACAAAGCCTTTGCCGGGCTCGGATGCCGCGGTGACGTCAATGCCCATCTTGGAGCACAGGCGTGCCACCAGGTAGAGGCCGATGCCCGTTGCGCACTTGGTGGCGCGGCCGTTGTCGCCGGTAAAGCCCTTCTCGAACACGCGCGGCAGGTCTGCCGCGCTCACGCCACAGCCGTTGTCCGCAACGGTAAGCTCGATGCGCTCGCTTGCCAGGCCCTCGTCCAGCAACGCGCCCGAAAACACGATCTTCGCGCCGTCCTCGCGCGCGTATTTAATGCTGTTCTGGATGAGCTGCCCCAGAATAAACTCGAGCCACTTCTCGTCGGTAAAGACCTCAAAGTCAAGGTTCCCGCACACCGGCGCCACGTGCGCCGCGATGAGCTCACGCGCGTTGGCTTTAATCGCGCCCGTCACCAAGGTCTTGAGACCCCAGCGGCGAATCAGGTAGTCGCGCTCCACGACTTCCGAGCGCGCGTAGTACAGCGCCTGGTCGATATAGCGCTCCACGCGAGCCAGCTCGCGGCCCAGGTCATCCACACGCGACAGGTCGTCTTCGCTACCATCAAGGTTTTCCAAAATCAGGTGAGCCGCCGCCAGAGGCAGCTTAGCCTCGTGGACCCAGCTCTCGATATAGTCGCGATAGTCATCGGTCTGACGCCGGCCTTCGGCAACCTCGTCGCAGGCGGCTTTGCCCACCCGGCGCAAGACCTCGTACTCGAGCTCGCCCTCGGCATAGGTCGGGCATTGCACCATCTCCTGCACCCATGCGGGACTCTCGAGCTCCTCTGCCGCACGCTCCAGCTGGCGCAGAAAACGACGACGGCGCGCGTACTCGATCACGATGCCGAGCATACCAAAGATAAAGGACACGCCGACCGCCACGACCACGATAGAGACGGGTGCACCGGCAACCGTCAGCACAAAGCAGCTCAGCAGCACGCCGCACGCCCACACGGCGACGGGAAGCAGCGCGTCTTTAAAGAACTTGGCAAACGACATAGCCGTCCCCTAGACCGAATAGCCCTGGCCGCGGTGCGTCGTCAAATACCCCTTGATGCCGATTTTTTCGAGCGTGGTGCGCAGGCGGTTGATGTTGACGGTGAGCGTGTTGTCGTCCACGAAGGCATCGGAGTCCCACAGGTCCTGCATGATGGCCGAGCGCGAAACGATCTTGCCCGCGCGGCTCAGAAGCAGCGAGAGGATGCGCAGTTCGTTTTTGGTGAGCTCGGTGCTGGTACCGGTTTGCGTATTGGTGACCATGGAGCGGGCGAGGTCGAGCTCCAGCCCCTTGTGGACAAGTGTGCTGCGCTCGCCTGCCGCCGCGGTGCGACGCAGCAGGGCATTGATGCGGGCCACGAGCACGCGCGCGCTGTAGGGCTTGGGAACAAAGTCATCTGCGCCGAGCGTCATGGCCATGACCTCGTCGATCTCGGTCGTGCGCGACGTGAGAACGATGATGGGGACCTCGGATTCGCGACGGACCTCATGGCAGATGTGCTGGCCGTCTTTGACGGGGAGCGTGAGGTCGAGCAGCACCAGGTCGGGCGCGGCGGCGAGAATATCGCGCGAGACGTGCTCAAACGATTCGCAGGCCTCGACCTCAAAACCGGCACGGGCAAGGATATCGGCAAGCTCGCGACGAATGGGCTCGTCGTCCTCAACGATATAGATTAGCGCCATGGATTCCGCTCCCCCTCTTGGTTGTCTTGCCACCATTATGGCTGCGAAATTGCAGGTGCGCGCCACGCACGTCGCCAAGGTGACAGAACTGTTCGCGAACGGGGGCGTTTTGTCCGCCTTACGCTCGCGACGGGAACGGAGACCAAAATGATTCTTTAATCCCCGTCCCAGAAAAATCATTTAGCGGCGGGCGCGGAGCTTTTCGTAGCCTTCGGCGAAGAAGGCGACCGTGGCGGCGTCGGCCTCGGCGGCGTCCGTCTCGGTCGCGGGGACCACACCGTGCTCGTCGCTCACCAGGAACAGCGCGCCCTTAAGCTGCGCGGGAATGTCTACGCGCGTGACCGGGATGCCCTTGGTCTGGGCCAGCTGCTCAATGAGCGTCGCCGTGCCACACAGGCACTCGTCCGCCGGCGCCACAAAGGCAAGCTCGCCGTTGTTGACGGCAGCGAGCAGCTCGGGCGCCACGCCGGTCTCGTCGGCCTCGGAGCGGGCCTCGGCGGAGCGGGCGCGCAGCGCCTTGGCCGACGTATCGGCGAGCGGTTCGTACTCGCCCACCGTCATGGCAGCGTTGCCGTTGACGTCGATCACCAGCATGAGCACGCCGTCATGTGCGGTGTAATCGCCCTCGGCAAGCGACCACTCAACGTGCTGTTTGGCCCAGCTGAGCATGTTATGGGTAAGCGGCTCGCCCTGCACCAGACGCTCGGACAGTGCGCGGATGTGGCGGTTGAGCATGGGCACCTTTTTGTTGGACATGCGCCAACGGCAGACAAGCGCGGGCTTGTCGAGCGTGAACTTCTCGACCGCCTCCTGATTGGCGCAAAAGTCCTCGTACGCACGCTGATCCTCGGCATTGCCAAACAGCTCGGCATCATCAATCTGGGGCATGGTCATACCTTTCGTGTTAGTCATTCCGTCCTCTTATACCAAAAAGACGGCCCTCCAAACGGAGCAGCCGTCTTTTGCAGAGATTATTTTGTCCCGGGGCGAAACTTAGTGCCTAAAATGCCTGGCCCCCGTGAAGACCATCGCAATGCCATGCTCATTGCAGGCCTGGACGCTCTCGTCGTCGCGCTTGGAGCCGCCGGGCTGGATAATGCAGGTCACGCCGTGCGCGGCAAGCACGTCGACGTTGTCGCGGAACGGGAAGAACGCGTCGCTTGCACAGGCAAAGCCGCCCTTCTCCACGCCCTCGCGCTCGCAGAAGTCCTCGGCGCGCTCGCAGGCAAGCAGTGCAGAGTCAACGCGGTTGGGCTGACCCGGGCCCATGCCAATGCCGGCCTTACCCTTGGAAACCAGGATGGCGTTGGACTTGACGCCCTTGCAGACCTTCCAGGCAAACTCGAGCTCGGCCATCTCAGCGTCGGTGGGCTTGCGGTCGGTGGGGAACGTAAAGGTCGCGGGATCCTCGGTCACGTGGTCGACCTCCTGCACCAGCATGCCGCCGTCGACGGAGCGCAGCTCCACCTGGGCGCCGTGGTCCACGCCGCCGGTGGCCAGCACGCGCAGGTTGGGGCGCTTGGCCATGCGCTCGAGCGCCTCGGCAGTGTAGCTCGGGGCGATGATAACCTCGACGAACTGCTTGTTCTGATCGGCAAAGTGCTCAACCAGCTCATAGGGAACCTCGCGGTTGCAGGCGATGATGCCGCCAAAGGCGCTCTTGGGATCGCAGGCGAAGGCGCGGTCGTAGGCGGCCGTGATGTCCTCGGCCACGGCGGAGCCGCAGGGGTTCTGATGCTTGAGGATCACGCAGGCCGGCTCGTCGAACTCGCGGACCAGGTTCCAAGCGGCGTCGGCATCCAGATAGTTGTTGTAGCTGAGCGGCTTGCCCTGGATCTGCTCGGAGCCCACGAGCGGGAACTGCGAGCTCGCGGTATTCTCGCAGCCCTCGGCAAAGCGATAGACCGTGGCCTTTTGCTGCGGGTTCTCGCCATAGCGCAGGTCGTCGACCTTCTCCAGCGAGATCTCGAGCTTGGCAGAGGTGTCCGCCACGTCGCTTGCCTGGGCGGCAAGCCAACGGGAGATAGCCGTGTCGTAGGCGGCGGTGGTCTGGTAGACCTTCACCTGCAGGCGACGACGGGTGGAAAGCGTGGTGCAGCCACCGGTCTCGCGCATCTCGGCCAGGACGGCATCATAGTCGGCCGGGTCGGAGATGACGGTAACGCTCGCGGCGTTCTTGGCGGCAGAGCGCAGCATGGAGGGACCGCCGATGTCGATGTGCTCGATGGCATCCGCGAAGGTGACCTCGGGGTTGGCGACGGTCTTCTCGAACTCGTACAGGTTGACGACGACCAGGTCGATCAGCTTAATGCCGTGCTGTGCCGCCTCCTGCATGTGCTGCTCGGAATCGCGGCGGGCCAGCAGCGCGCCGTGAACCTTGGGGTGCAGGGTCTTAACGCGGCCGTCCATCATCTCGGGATAGCCCGTGAACTCCTCGATGGGGGTTACGGGGACGCCCGCGTCCTCGATGGCACGAGCCGTGCCGCCCGTAGAGATGATCTCGACGCCAAAGTCATCGACCAGCGTCCGTGCGAAATCGACGACGCCCGTCTTATCGGTAACCGAGATCAACGCGCGTGCGATCTTCACATCAGATCCCATGCAGTCCTCCTGTCTGGTACGCCGCCGTGCTCTGTGAGCCGGTGATACGTCGATCTGCAGCGCTCGCGCAGCGGCATTGAAAATACTGATTCAATGTAGCGCATCGAGCGCATCGATGCACCCCGCAACGGGCGCATATGCAGAAAAAGTTTGCGAGCGGAGGGGATGGGCACGGCACCGGGCACGGTGAGTTCATGGAACACAGGGGCACCATAATTAGATGCCAATAGCGTGGTAGAACTGTGCTCGATATGCATCCGCAAAAGAAAGAGGCACCATGGTCTCGCGGGTTCTCTACCGACCGTTTGATACCGAAGACTTCGACGCCATCGCGTTGATTCTGCAGCAGCTTTGGCATAACAATTCGGATAACGATGAGTACAACCGCCTCGAGGCCGCGTGCGACCTCGCCTATTGCCTTTCGTCTTCGACGTTTTCGCAGGTTGCCGTAATCGACGGTCAGGCGCGCGGCATTGCGCTCGCGCGTGCGGGACAGAGCTCCGGCGCCACCGTTAAGGAACATTGGCTGGATACCGAACGCGCACTGCTATCGCAAATGCGCGAGCTGGAGCCCGATGCCTGCGCCGAGTATCTCTCGTTTGTGCGCGCAACCATCCGAACCAACAACCGCCTGCTCGAAAGCAGCCCGTTGCCACACGACAACGAGGTCACGCTGCTTGCCGTAGATCGCAACGTCCATGGCCTGGGCGTTGGCTCGGTGTTGCTCGACGCCGCAGTCTCGTACCTATCCTCGCGCGGGGCGACGAGGGCGCACCTGTACACCGACTCCAACTGCTCGTGGAAGTTCTACGAGCTGCATGGCTTTAAGCGCACGGCCACGCACCGCGCCAACCGCGAAGAGCGCCGTCACGACATGCCGCGCGAAAGCTTCCTCTACGAACTCGACCTAACAGCCTAGGCCCAGCAGCCATACCTAGTCATTTAGGAACGTCCCCAGTGACTAGTCGTTGGGGACAGTCTTCGTAGGTAGCGCATAAAAAGGGATGGGCTTCCCCCGACGGCTGTCGAGAAAAGCCCATCCCATAATTTACGACCGTTAGAACGTTCCGCCGCCGCCTCCGCCGACGCCGCCACCGCCGCCACCGGAAAAGCCGCCGCCGCTGCCGCCGCTCGAGCTATCGGAACTCGAAGCCAGCTCGCGGATGCTCTCGTGATACACGCCGTTGAACGAATCGAGCGGAGACTCGTTGCCGTAGTGATGGTAATACCACCAGTAGCAGGGGTAGTTGTCGTAGAAATCGTCGGCCTCGCGCACCTCGGGAGGAACAGCCTCGGCAAGCTGACGCAGGACTTCCTTCGAAACACCCAGCGCCGCACCCATCACCAGAAGTTTATTCCACAGGACCAGATCGCCGGGGACGGCTTCCTTTAGACGCGTGAAATCCTCAAGCCAATGCTTGAGCGCCTTGCAGCGAGCCGCCACCTCGGCGCCCTCCGGCGTAAAGCGGCGGAACGTAAGGCCCACGCCAATACCCACCAGCACAATCGGCACCGAGATAACCGCGGCGATAATGTTCGCCTGTGCGCCGTCGGTAAAGAAGATGGATCCCGCGGGAATACAGGCGATCAGAATACCAAGAACCAGGCAAAACACCATTGCGACAATGCCGTCCGAGGCAATGTACTCGCTATCGGCCAGCTTGCCCTTAACGGTGTTCTGATAGTCCTCGAGCTTGTCGCCCACGGGTGTAGCGTGCTGCTTGACGTAGTGCTGCAGCTCGTCGAACGTGCGCGAGCGATCGCCGTTCTCGTCGGGCTTAGCACCGGCAAAGAAGACCTTGAGCACCATGTGGTCAATGCCCTTGGCCGACTTCCAGCCCGCATCACTCACCGTCACGCGATACGTCTGCTCTTCTTTTTCACGCCCCAACAGACCCTTCTTAGCCTTAGTCACGGTCGCCTGCTCCAGCTTAATCACACGGTCGTCGGTGAGCTTCATGAGCGTGGCGATATATGCCTGATCGGGCACCTCGTTCCAGCTCATGAGGGCCGAAAGCACAGCGGGATGGTCGGCCGAAGGCACATCGCGGAAATATTCGTCCTGGAAAAGCGGCTTGGGCTTGCGGCGGCGCAGCTTGAGCACAACGATTGTGCCGGTAAAGGCCACCGCCGCGACAACACTTAGTACGGCAAGTACATTGGCAATCATGCGAGCGTGAGCGCGGCGGGCGTTAGCCTCGTCGGCCCATGCCTTCTCCTCGCTCAGGATTGTCGGCATGCGCTCCTCGCTCGAAGCGGAAAGCCAAGGCACCCAATCGCTGGGGAAGGTGATGCGCGCCTCGGCGAATTCGCCCTGATGCACGCAGGGAATGGTATAGGTGACCATGGGTTCATCCGCATCGAGAGATACGTCGCCCGTCAGCGGGCCGTGGCCCCATGCGCGGAAGTTATCGCCCTTGACGGCCGCCGTCCCGGCGGCGGCATTTGCGAAGCACACTTCCATCTCGACATCATCGGAATCCGCAGACCAGCCGTCGCCCACAAACTTCCAGTAGAGCTCGGCGGTATCGGACCAGTTCATAACCGCACCGGTCATGGTGTAACTCACGTAATAGATCGCGCTGTCGCCGCTCTCGTGGGGGCTGAACACCTTGATTCTTACGCCGCTGTCGGACTGCTCAACCGTATAGACGCCGTTGTCGCCTTTGTTTGCGCTGTCGACCTTGTTAAACGCGGTGTCGTCTTCCTCGACGCTCAGCACATTGACGCCCGCCGCGCCGCCCTGCTGGTTAGAGCCTGTATTGATCTCCCAAAACACGCCGTTGATGTCGTCATCGAAATCAAACTGGCGTCCCTCGACAACGGTCAGCGAGCCGTCGGCCTCGACCGTGGCACCGATATAGGTTTGGGTCATGGAGTAGCCGTCGGCACGTGCAACGGCGGGCAACAGCAGCAGTGCGCACGCGACGAGCGCGCAAATGGAAACAAATCGCGCAAACGGGCGGCGCTGCCGGCTGACTTTGGCGGCGAGGGTGTTCATAGGCACATCCTTTGTCTGTAAAACCAACAGCGCCATTGTCCCACGTTTGCGGGTACGCATGACGAATATCTGGGCCAACGGAACGTCAAATGGGACAAAAGTCCCACCCGAGTCTGGCACTTAGGGACGTTCCTAATGATCTATTGGGGACGGAGGAAAACGGATCATTGGGTTGAACCGACGGACTGCAACAAATTTGTCGTTTGGGACGCTCTTTGGCCGAGTCCTGCGCCAGCAATAGATACCACTTCACAGCTCCGTCACAGGTGTAGCGGCTTTGTGTGGGCGCGGCATACGCTGATTGAGCCGCCAGTCGAGGGGCATAAAACAATTGAGCGAAAACGGTTTGCCCCTTTGCCGTTCGCTCGAGGATCATGTCCCCCTTTTCCGCGGAAACCCCGGCAGTTGCGAAGAGCTGCCGGGGTTTCTGTCGTTTGTGAGGCCGAGTCGGCGTACGGTGATCGAGACGTTGGGCCGCAGACCCACCGTGCGCAATGCGCAGCGCCGCCAACTTGCGAGCCACGGAAACGCCTTCCCTACCGTGCCCCGCGCTATACTCGTCCGCATGGATATCAAAACGCGCAACATAGTAACGCCCGCCGCGGATGCACCAACGTCGCAACCCGCCTCCGTTCCCGCACCTGTCGTGGGCCGTTTTGCCCCGTCGCCCTCGGGCCGCATGCACCTGGGCAACGTGTTCAGTTGCCTGTGCTCGTGGCTTTCGGCCCGCAGCCAGGGCGGCAACATCGTGCTGCGCATTGAGGACCTGGACGATCGCTGCAAGCGCCCCGAGCTTGCCGCTCAGCTGATTGACGATCTGGCCTGGCTAGGGCTTCAGTGGGACGAAGGCCCCTACTACCAGCACGATCGCCTCGACCTGTACGAGAGCGCCTTGCACCAGCTGCAAGACGCCGGCCTCACCTATCCCTGCTTTTGCACGCGCGCCGAGCTCCACGCCGCGAGCGCGCCACATGCCAGCGACGGCACGCCCATCTACCGCGGCGCCTGCAGAGACCTTTCTGCCGAGGAGGTTGCCCGCCGCAGCGTTCTGCGCGCCCCGGCCACGCGCCTGCGCGTGCCCGACATCGACGACCTCGCGGGCGACGTGATCGAATTCGTGGACCGCACATACGGGGCCCAATGCGAGGCGCTCGCCACCGAGTGCGGCGATTTTTTGGTACGCCGCAGCGACGGTGTTTTTGCCTATCAGCTAGCCGTGGTGGTCGATGACGCCGCCATGGGTGTTACCGAGGTCGTGCGCGGATGCGACCTGCTGGGCTCCACGCCCCGCCAAATCTACCTGCAGCATCTGCTGGGACTTCCCACGCCGCACTACGCGCACATTCCGCTGCTCATGTCGCCGGACGGCCGCCGCCTTTCCAAGCGCGACCGCGACCTGGACCTGGGCGAGCTCCGCGCCCGCTTTGGCACGCCCGAGGCACTGCTGGGCTGGCTCGCCAGGCAAACGGGCATCGCACCGGACGCCACACCGCGCTCTGCTGAGCAGCTGGTCGAGCACTTTAGCTGGGATGTCATCCGCGCGCACCGGGAGAACATCGTTATGGATGAAAGGACAGGCATGCAACAGACGGCAGCCCACCCTGACGAGCACCTCGATAGCGACATTGCCAAAGTATCAACAACCCATCTTTCGCCAGAGGGGTTCGATGCGTTCTGTGAAATACTTGACTCTCCCACGCCTGAAGCTGCGAAAACGTTACTCGAGCGCAAGCCGGCTTGGGAGTAAATCCCTTAACAAATCGGTTTTGGTTCGCCACGAAGCTCATTCGTCCGCGCCCCTACACGACGTCCCAGGGCTGGAGTTCGTCGCCCAGGCGAACGATACAGTCGTAGAGCACGGTGTGGCGCTCGGCCGGGTTGGCATCCCGATGAAAATGCCCGTAATACCAGCGTTTGTAGTCCATGCGATCTTCCAGCTCATCGAAAAATGCCGTAAGCCGATCAACGGCGGGGTAATTCCAGCCGGGTGCCGGATAAAGCGTGGGCGAAAGCATGCGCGTCGAGCAGGTGTGGGTGACCACGTAGTCGACCTTCCAACCCACGCTGTCGAGCTTTGCCCGCGCCTCCTCAAAGTTGCGCTCATCCGGCAGCTCCTGCGGCCACCAGCTGGAATAGGGAATGCGGTATTCCTTATCCACACTCGTGGCGCCGCCCATGGTAAAAATCGTTGAGCCGTCAAGCTCAAAAACCTCGCCGCGCGTCAGGCGCCGTATGGGAGAGGTATCCGACAGGCGCTGCGTCAGCCCACCGTGCCACAACTCCATGGGACGCTCCGCCCAGTGATCGAAACGCTCGTGGTTGCCGTCGACGAGCAGCACGGTATAGGGGCGCGACTCCAGCCAAGCGATGTCGGCGCACTCCTCGGCAGAGAAATCCCACGGAAAGCCAAAGTCGCCCGCAACAATCAGATAGTCGTCGCTCGTCAGACTATCCCCAAGCTCCCAATCGCGCAGCTTTTGCATGTCGAGGCCGCCGTGAATATCGCCTGTCACATAGACCGTCATCGGATCACCACTTCCCTCTTATAGGCTTCGAGATCGTGCTCGATCTGCTCGTCACCCGTGGCGTTGACCCACCACGGCCATTTAACGCACCGCATCGGCTCGTCTACCCGCGCAAACCACGACCTGAGCTCATCCAGACTTACCGGGGCGTAGCCGTTAGCGTCCATGCCCACGTCATAGCGCAGCAACCCCTGTCTGAGGTTGAACTTGTTGTACGAGCCGCCGCAGCTGTGGATATGCCCGTGCAGATGCCAGCTGCCGTGCGACATGCCCTGCCAGTCGACCATGGGATAGTGACTCAGCACGATTTTTTGGCGGTCGATCTTGAGCACGCAAATGGGCGGCTCAACGATAAAAGCATCCGCTACCGCAGACTGCGTCCAGTCTTTATCGTGATTGCCGGGCAGCAGATGAACGCGCTTGCATGTAATGCTTTTGCGCAGCTCATAGGCGTCTTGGACCGTCATCTTAAAGCTGAAGTCGCCCAAGATGTAGAGCTCGTCATCCGCAGCAACCTTGCTGTTAATGTTGGCGACCATGGCGTCGTTCATCTGCGCAACAGCCGACCAAGGCCTATCGCTAAGCCGTAGCATGTTCTCGTGTCCAAAATGAGTATCGCTGGTAAACCAGATCACGGGGACCTCCTGTTGCTGCGGGGCATCCATCCCTTAGGGCTTACCCTTCATTTTTCCATCCAAACGGGTCAAGCGCCCAAAAAATCAGATCGAGCACGCCGCCGGTTATCATGGCGCCGGCAAGGGCCATGCAAACGTGCAGAGAGCTGACACTTCGGAGCACGTCGAACGGCCCCAGAACAGCCAGCAGCGCGACCGCTGCGCCGGCAAGGCACAACGCGAGGCACGGCCCCGCGTCCTTGACGCATTTCTTTGCGAGATGCTTGGTGTTGTCACTCATCAAAATCGAACTCCTTAGAGGGTCGTTGTTCAGGTACATGCCGCCGCGGCAGAGCAGGGCGACAGGGCAAGTGTCACATGTCGTGCGGACACAGCTGAAAGCCCCCGCGCAAAAAACAGCGCGCCGCAGGATTCGTATCACCTGCGGCGCACCGAAAATAATCCGCTTTCCTCCGTCCCCAACGGATCAGCTGAGTTGGCGCCGCTTGACGGAAAGGAAGGAGCCGGCGGCGTCACGAGCTGCGGCAATGTCGCTAGGCATAGGAAACAGACGTGCTCCAAACGCTCTAAGCCCCAAGCCTACCCATTAAGAAATCGACTGCGGAAACGATTTTGATGCCGTCAATGTCGGTCGGATGGCTTCCCCGGCGAACAATGATGATCTTCTCGTAACCGCCGGTGATCTTCTCGAGCGACCTGAGCTCAAATGGACGCAATTCACGCTTGCGCGTCGCCTCCTCGTCAATCGACTCCGTGACCTGAATAAACTTACGATCCGAGCCGTCGCCGATCGCAACAAAGTCGATTTCAGCATCTCGAAGATGACCCGTGAAGACCTGGTATCCGTCATAGACAAGGCGATTGTAAATGGCATTTTCGAGAACACGCCCACTGTCGCTGCCGCGATACCCATCCAAGAAAGCTCGAAGTCCCAGATCCTCAATGTAGAATTTGCCACCGGTCTTCAAAATGTCCCGACCCTTAATATCAAATCGGCGCGCGTGCGAAAAGATATAGGTCTCCTCAAGGGCGGACACACAAGTGTCCACGACGCCGTGTGAGGATTTCGCCCCGTTCTCTGCCAGCGTTCCAACGATCTTATTAATTGATGTCGGGTTTGAAATGTTATCAGCCAAGTAGGAAGTGACGCGGTCGAGCACACTCCTGCTCGTCACCGACCGTCTGCCCCGACGGGCTTCGCGAGCCAAAATATCGCGCCCGACGATTGTCTGGTATGTGCTCCAGATATAGTCCCTCATTTCCTGCTCCGGCAGCTTTGAAGCAGCGAGGAACGGCAGGCCTCCAAACGTCAGATAGCGGTCAAGAAGATCGTCGAGTGCAACAATATCCTCCCGGCCAAAAACAGCAAGCCTATTCGTGACGTCAGTCGGACCAAGAAAGTCGACATATTCCGAAAAAGCGAGCGGATGCATCCGAATCTCGACATACCTGCCCGAGATTAAGGTCGCAATCTCTGACGAGAGGAGAAAAGCATTCGAACCCGTAACATATATATCGCAGTCCCGGTCGACACGAAGTGCGTTAATCGTCTTCTCCCATCCGGCAACCTCCTGAAGCTCGTCGAAGAATAGATAGCACCTCTTGCCCGCAGGCATTAGACCGTCCACGTGGCGGTAAAGCTCTCGCCAATCACGCACGCCCTCCAGCTCAAATGACTCCATCTTAAAGGTCAAAAGACATTCGGATGGAACGCCGTTATCCTCCAGATGTTTGCGCATCATGTCCAGAAGCGTCGATTTGCCACAACGGCGCATACCCGTTACGACCTTGATGACATCCGTGTCACGGAAGGCAATCAATTTTTCGAGATATCGATTTCTAGGGACCATCCGGCTGTTCATCGTTCGCCCCAATCTGCAAGTTTTTCTCACAGCATGACAAAAACTTGCGAATTATGCAAGTTTTTCTTACAAGTGACAAAAACTTGCAGAATCGTCTCCGGGTCATTTGCAACTGGATTCAGGCGAGGCCACGCCAAGGCGCAGACAACGGACGACACTGGGCCGTGGAAGTCGCTTGCTATTGAGAGTACGTCTCCTCCCAACCACCTATAAAACGAGACCGGAAAGAAAAGCCGCCCAAAACACGAACGATCGATCTGTTATCCTGGCGCCAACATAGTCTTTCGAAAGGTTTGGCCGGGATGACTACGCAGCAGCAGATTGATATTGAATTCGACTCGCTTGCACGCGAGAACGATTCACCCAAGCTCATCGCCAACTCGAAGGCGACAGGCGGAACACTACTATCCGTTATGAAGGAGCAGCTCTCAGCCTGCGGCTCTTTTGACTTTTGCGTAGCGTTTGTTGCAGACGGCGGCCTTCAAATCCTGGTCGAGACGTTCCAGGAGCTCAAGCAGCGTGGCATTAAGGGCAGGCTGCTCACGTCCACCTATCTCAACTTCAACTCACCCGATGTCTTTCGCAAGCTCCTGGAATACGACAACATGGAAGTTCGCGTATTCCAGGGTAATTTGCATGCCAAGGGATACATTTTTGATAAGGGCGAAACCAGCACGGTCATCGTCGGCAGCTCCAACATGACGCAGACCGCTCTCACCTGCAATAAAGAATGGAATGTGCTGTACCAGACTGTCGAGAACAGCCGCCTACTCAACGAACTGAGGGGCGAGTTCAATTCGTTGTGGAACGATACCTCAACCGTTTTGCTTTCCCAAGACTGGATTGAGAACTATGCCGCATATCGATCGGCACGTCCGCCAAAGCCCAAATCGAAACCGACATTCAAATCTGCGGAAACGCCGGCGCAGAATGACCTCGAAGAAATCAAGCCCAATAAAATGCAGCAGCGCGCCCTTGAGGCGCTCGGTGCAATCCACCGCAAGGACGAGACCCGCGCCCTGCTGGTCTCGGCAACCGGCACCGGCAAGACCTTCCTTTCGGCGTTCGACGTGCTCGCAACTAAACCCCGGCGCGTCCTCTTTCTTGCGCACCGTCGGCGCATTATCGACGCCTCCCGCGCAAGCTACGAACGCCTCTTAGGTAGTACCTATACGTTCGACACCTATCAAACTGGCAAGAATATAAGCAATGCTACCTGCGTGTTTGCCATGTGTTCTTCGGTCGCCAAACATCTGAGCGATTTCCGTCCCGATGAGTTCGACTACATCGTTATCGACGAGGCCCACCGCACGGGATCCCAGGGTTACCAATCCATCATGTCGCACTTTACGCCTCGGTTTTATCTGGGCATGACCGCTACACCCAATCGCACCGACGGCTATGACGTCTTTGCCCTTTTCAATCACGTCATCGCGTTCCAGATCACGCTGCAGGACGCTTTGGCCGAGGAGATGCTTGCCCCCTTCCATTATTTTGGCATTCACGATCTGGAGATTGACGACGAAACGGTCGAAGATATCGCCCTGTTCGGGCGTTTGACGTCCGACGAGCGCGTGCGTCATATCACCGAGAAGATCGAAGAATATAGCGTCACCAAAAGCAATCGCAGGGGCTTAATTTTTTGCAATCGAAACGCCGAGGCCAAGGAACTGTCACACAAATTCAACGCTCTCGGATATCGAACGGTTGCGATTAGCGGTCAAGATTCCGATGAGGTCCGCGATGCCGCGATCAGCCGACTTGAAGCCGGCGAGCTCGAGTACATTTTCTCGGTCGATATCATGAACGAAGGCGTCGACATCCCCTCGCTCAATCAGATCATCATGCTTCGACGCACCGACTCCGCAATCATCTTTATTCAGCAGCTCGGACGAGGTTTGCGCCTGAATGATGATAAGGAATACGCACTGGTGCTCGACTTTATTGGCAACTACCAGAGCAACTTCTTGGTGCCCATCGCGCTTTCGGGTGACAAGACGTATAACAAAGACCGCCTGCGCCGCCTTGTTCAAGAGGGCGATTCGGCGATCCCCGGATGCTCGACCGTGAGCTTCGATCGTATTTCCGAGGCACGCATTTACAAGGCCATCGACGGCGGCGATTTCACCTCCGTCAGGTTTTTGAAAAACGAATATCTCGACTTACGTCAAAAACTCGGCAAGATCCCCTCGCTGCTCGAATTTGATCGTAACGGCTCTATCGATCCGCTGCTTATCTTCAAGAATAGCGGCTTAGGCTCCTACCACGCATTTCTTTCCAAATACGAGCCGGACTACACGGTTCAATTTTCCTCTGATCAAACCAAGATTCTCAAATTTATTTCGCAAAAGCTCGCCGCGGGCAAGCGATTCGAAGACCTCTATTTGCTTCAAACGCTCGTCGAAGCCGGACACGAGGGCTATCGGCATATGCGCGAGGCCGCGCTTAGGAACTACCGCGCACAGCTTAAGGACAGCGCCGTTAGGTCGGCAATCGCAGTCCTTAAGGGCGACTTTGCCACTCCTAAGGATTTCGTTTCCCTGCTTATTGACGATGGAACCGGACCTCGTCTGACCGAAGCGTTTGCGACCGCCCTGCGCAACGCAGAGTTCAAGCGTCAGATTCTCGAGGTGCTGGATTTTGGTATTGAGCGCAACCGACTCGACTATGCCGAGACGTACGAAAACACAAATTTCGTTCTCAACGCCAAGTACACGTACGAGGAGGTTTGCCGTCTGATGAACTGGCAAAAGAACATCAACGGCCAAAACCTTGGCGGATACTTCTACGATGAGAAGACCAATACATTCCCCGTGTTTATTAACTATGACAAGGCTCCCGACATTAGTGAGTCAATTCAGTATGAAGACCGCTTTGTTTCGCCGAGCAAGCTCATCGCAATCTCGAAGGGCAACCGCACGCTCAACTCCCCCGAGATTTTGCGACTGCAGGCATGGCCGGGAAACGGCCTGAAGACGTATTTGTTTATGCGAAAGAACAAGGACGATAAGGGCGGCAAGGAGTTCTATTTCTTAGGCGAAATGCGCCCGACCGGCGAGTTCGAAGCTATTAAAACTAAGAGCGGCAACAACGCCGTCGAAATCGAATATGAGCTCAATACGCCCGTGCGTCAGGATATTTACGAGTTTATGCTCAGCGATTTGAGCGAGGCTGAGTAACAAAGAAAGGGGCGGGCCGCCATGTGGCGCCCGCCCCTTTCTTACATAAGCCCGAGTTTCTTTTCGAGCTCCTTAACGACTTTAACGTCTGCCGGAAGCCAATCGACATCCCACAGGTTATTGGTATCAAGCCATTTCATATCCTCGTGAGCATGCTCTTTGAACTCCCCCGAAAGAATGGTAGCTAGGTAGCACTGCATCGACAGGTGGAACGTCTCGTAATCGTGTTCGACCGTGCAAAAATAGTCAAGGTTACCGATCGTGACCTCGAGCTCTTCTCGAATCTCGCGCACAATTGCCTGCTCGCCGGTCTCGCCCGGCTCGAGCTTGCCGCCCGGAAATTCCCAGCCGTCTTTAAACTCGCCATAGCCGCGCTGGCAGCTCAGGATTTTTCCGTCCTTCTGAATAACCGCTGCTGCAACATTGATTGATTTCATAACTAGTTATCACCTCTCCAGTTGAGCCCAACCAGTATAGGTGATCGACCGCCCGCCATGTCTCAGTCGTCTGAAAACTGTCTGCTCGACCCATTTCTGCCGCCGGTTTGTCATCGGTGCCCCATCTCCCGCTATCGAGGTCTAATACTTTTCCGCGAAGTGAACGGCTGTTTTTGAACCCCTGGAGCATCCGCATTTTCCAGTGGCAAAATCGCAGGATTCTAACGCCAAAACCG
>CATVYG010000018.1 GCA_958348225.1 uncultured Collinsella sp. | reverse complement strand
AGCCGAGGTAGCCGCTCTCGTAGGCGGCGAGCGACGGGCCGGGGAAGCCCGACATCCACTCCGCGACCTCGCCCCAGGGGTTGCCGCGGAACCTCCTCGTCACGGCCTCGCCCGTCTCCGCGTCGAGCGCGCAGACGGTGGTGGACCTGAGGTGTACGTCCATTCCGAAGGCGGTAGAATATCTAGGCACGGGAGCCTCCCAACCTCGTTGCGGCGCGGCTGCGCCTCTGGCACTTCAACAACATTGTCGCAGCCCCGACCCGCGGTCACGAGCGGGGGCTCCTGTCGTTTCCGTGCCTTCGGATTGGGTCATAGTGTCTGACTTATGCTCAACCAGCGGCGCCTTAGACGTTGGGAACGTTCCTTTTCTGCCGGCAGTTGGGGACAGTCCTAGTCGTTGGGGGGCGTTCTTGAATGACCAGTCATTTAAGTGCGTCCCCAATGACTACCCAATGAGTATGTGGGGAGCGGATTTTTCCGTTCGGCGATTTGTGTCTTGAAAAATGTATATAACGACTATAACGTAGTGTGAAACATATTGGAAACAATACCGAGGAGGCTGCGTTGAAGAAAAGCAATCTGGGCTATGTGCTGGTGCTAATCGCCGCGCTTATGTGGGGCAGCATCGGAATCTTTGTAAACGGCATCTCGGCCATGGGTGTTTCGTCTCAGAGCATGGCGGCCTTTCGCCTGTTGTCGGGTGCCGTCTTAATGGCTCCGGTCTTGGCGTTCATGGGTTGCCAGGGAGGCGATCGTGAGGGAAAAGCATCGGGTCCCCTGGCACTGTTCAAGGCAAGTCCTAAAGAGCTTGTTCCCTGTGCGCTTCTTGGCATTATCGGCCTCGCCACCGCTAACACGCTTTATTACGAGTGCATGGGCGAGGTGGGCATGTCCACGGCCTCGGTGCTGCTCTACACCTCGCCGGTGTTTGGCGTCATGCTCGGCCGCGTGCTTTATCGCGAGGATGTGACTCCCAACAAGCTCGTTGCCATCGCTTTTAATATCGGTGGCTGCGTGCTTGCGGTGACCAATGGCGACCTTTCCGGTTTTCATTTTTCGGTTTGGGGCGTCACGTCGGGCGTGATTGCAGGCCTTTGTGGTGCGTCGCTCGCGGTGTTTAGCCGGATAGCAACCAAGACGGTCCACCCGCTGGCTGTCACGTTTTGGGGCTTTGTTTTTGGCGGTGCGGTTATGGCGGCTATCGCGGCTCCGTGGCCGGATGTCGCCGCGGCAATGTCGCCACAGCTGCTGCTGCTGTTCCTTGGCTTTGGACTCATCCCCACAGCCGTGGCTTACATCTTATATATGCAGGGTCTGTCCATGGGGCTCGAGACATCGAAAGTTCCCGTCGTAATGTCTTTCGAGACGGTCGTCACCGTACTGGTGGGCATTGGTGTCTATGCCGAGCCCGCCGGCGCGATCAAGGTCCTGGGCATCGTGCTGGTGCTCGCGTCCATCCTGATCATGAACACCGATTTCTCCAAGCTGCGCAACAGCGTCATTGTCAAACGTATTGTCGAGAGCATGACCTTTAAGCCCAATGCGTGGTGGACTGAAAAATCTCAGGACATGGATCTGTTTAAGGAACGCACCGGCATCGCGCTGGAGCCCACCGTACAGGAAAGCCCCTGGTACTTCGTGCGATAGAGGATTGCGCGCGGTGTCCGACCTGGTGTTATCCAGTCAGCGCCGGCCAACCCAGCCCCAACGTTTCAAGTACGTTAAACCCGTCAACGGTCGATTTTCACCCGCGAGCGGTCTTTATACTAATTAGCAATATCCGAAACGTATAAGACGTTATAATGACCATAACGAAAAGGAGGAGGCAAGATGAATCAGATCATTCTCGCATCTCATGGCGGCCTGGCCGCAGGCGCCAAAGACACGCTCGAGATGGTTCTCGGCGACGTGTCGAACGTCCACGTCGTGTCGCTTGCTCGTGACGACAAGGAGCCCATCACCAATAAGGTGGACGCCATGATCGCCACGTTCAACGCGGACGACACCGTCTATGTGCTGACCGATATGCTCGGCAGCTCGGTCAACAACAGCATGGTCGAGCTTTCCAAGAACGGCACGAAGTTCACGGTTGTCAGCGGTTTCAACATCCCGCTGGCGCTCACGCTCGCTATGAGCCCCGTCCCCGTCAAGGGTGCCGAGCTCGCAGCCCTCATCAACGAGGCCCGCGCCGGTCTGACCAACCCCAACGCACCGGTCGAGGCTGCCGCGGCTCCCGCCAAGAAGGCCAAGGCGTCCCGTCACAGCTCCGGTCCCGCCAAGATCGTCCTCGCACGTCTTGACTACCGTCTGCTGCACGGCCAGGTCGTCTTTACCTGGACCACCAAGGTTCAGGCCGAGCGCATCATCGTCGTCGACAACGCTGCCGCCAACGATGACATCAAGAAGGGCGCTCTTAAGCTGGCCAAGCCCCAGGGCGTTCGCCTGAACGTCTTCACCGTCGAGCGTGCCCTCGCCAAGATGGACAAGCTCAACACCCTCGGCGAGCGCGTCATGTTCGTCTTTGGCAATACTGCCGAGATGCTGCAGTTCTGCCAGGGCTACAAGCTCGACGCCATCAACCTGGGCGCCACCGCCAACCACGACGGCGCCGATCAGGTCGGCGGCAAGGACAGCTCCGTCTTCCTCGACGCCACCCAGAAGGCCGACGTCAATCAGCTGCTCGACATGGGCATCAAGCTCTATGTCCAGCAGACCCCTACGTATCAGAGCGTCGACATCGACGCCAAGCTGTAATCAACCAGGCTTTTGCCTGACTGAAAGGAGAAGGGTATGAATACGTTCATCAGTGCGGTGCTCGTCGGCCTCGTCGGCGTGTTCTGCATGTGGGACTCCCGCCTGCTCGGTCGTCTTAACTTCGAGCAGCCCCTCGTTGGCGCTACGCTCGTCGGTCTGCTGCTGGGCGATGTGCCCACCGGCCTTGCCGTCGGTGCCGCCGTCGAGCTCGTGTCCATGGGCCTGGTGCAGGTCGGCGCCGCCGTTCCGCCCGATATGGTCCTGGGCGGCATCGTGGCCGCTGCCTTTGCGTGCCTGACCGATGCTTCCGCCGAGACCGCCATGACGATCGCCATCCCGGTCGCCGTCCTGGGTCAGCTCCTCGGCATCGTGTTCCGTTCCATCATCGCCGCCCTCACCCATGTGGCAGATAGCGCGATCGATAACGGAAAGTTCAAGACCGCCTACCGTATGCACATCTGCGCCGGCTCCGGTCTGTACGCCGTCATGTACTTCCTGCCGATCTTCCTCGCCGTCTTTGTTGGCACCGACTTGGTTCAGGCCATCGTCAACATGGTTCCCGAGTGGCTGTCCACTGGTCTTAACGTTTCGACCAAGATCATGACCGCCTACGGCTTGGCCCTGCTGCTCACCATGATGATCAAGAAGGGTATGACTCCGTTCCTGTTCATCGGTTTCCTGCTCGCCGCTTACCTCAACCTGTCCGTCATCGCGGTCGCTCTGATCGGTGTGTGCCTGGCTGTCGTCTTCATGGGCTTCAAGTTCAACGGTTCCCATGCAGCCGCCGGTGTCGATTCCGACTACGATCCGCTCGAAGACGACGAAGACTAAGGAGGAACACACTATGGCAACCGCAACCAAGGACGTGTCCCTGAACAAGAAGGTCAGCCAGTTCTTCTGGCGCTCCTGGGCCATCCAGGCCTCTTGGAACTACGAGCGTCAGATGAACATGGGCTTCCTCTACGGCATGGTTCCCACGCTCGATCGCCTCTATCCGGACGAGTCCGACCCCAAGCAGCTCGCTGCTAAGAAAGAGGCTTACCACCGTCACATGGCGTTCTACAACTGCACCCCGCAGACGAGCGCTTTCATCCTGGGCCTCTCCGCCTCCATGGAGGAGGAGTACGCCAAGGATCCCGAGAACTTCGATCCCGATTCGATCAACGCGGTCAAGACCTCCCTCATGGGTCCGCTTTCCGGCATCGGTGACTCCTTCTTCCAGGGCACCATCCGCGTTATCGCCTTTGGTCTGGGCGTTCAGCTGGCTCAGCAGGGCTCCATCATGGGCCCGATCCTGGCCATGCTCATCTCCATCGTGCCCTCCGTGCTGATCACTTGGTTCGCAGCCAAGATGGGCTATCAGGGCGGCCACGAGTACCTGAGCAAGCTTCAGGGCGGCGACCTCATGGAGAAGCTCATGTATGTCTGCGGCATCGTGGGTCTTATGTCCGTGGGCGGCATGATCGCCACGCTGATCGGCGCCACCACCCCGCTGCAGTTCGCTGACGGCACCGTCGTTATCCAGGACATCCTGGATGGCATGATGCCCCAGATGATCTCCCTCGGCCTCACCGGCCTTATGTACTGGCTCATCAAGAAGAACGTCAACACCGGTTGGCTTCTCGTGATCGCCATCGTGGGCGGCATCGCCCTCTCCGCGGCCGGCATCCTGGCCTAGTCGCGACCAAGCGTCTAATCGCTTTCCCCGGGGAGCCTGCCTGACATCCCATACCCCAGGCAGGCTTCCATCCCTAAATGTGTCAAAGGGACAGTTCCTTTGACACATCCTCAACGGGCCGGCGACTCGGTCCAAACCACGGTAACCCTGCGAGCGCTCGGCAATGTGGCGCCGCAAAAATCGAAAGGAATGTGTCAGATGTACGAGATCGACCTTAACCTCCCTAAGCAGATCGTCGCTGACGTCCTGTCCAACCACGAGATCCACAGCGTCGCCTTCGTCGGCTGCGGTGCTTCCATGTCCGACCTTTACCCCGCCAAGTACTTCCTGGCCAACAACACGGACAAGCTGAACGTTCAGATCTTCACCGCTAACGAGTTCAACTACGACACGCCTTCCTGGGTCAACGAGCACACCTTCGTGATCACCTGCTCCCTCGGTGGCTCCACGCCCGAGACCGTCGAGGCCAACAAGACCGCCAAGAAGCACAACTGCCCGGTCGTCTCCCTCACCAACAAGGCTGGCTCCGCTCTGACCGTCGACGCCGACCATGTCATCGTCCACGGCTTCCACGCCAACTACGCTGCCAAGTGCGAGAAGCCCGGCTATGCCATCGCTCTTGCTCTCGAGATCCTCCAGCAGACCGAGGGCTATGACCACTACGAGGACATGATCACCGGCCTCACCAACGTCTTCGATCTCTGCGAGAACGCCGCTCAGCACTGCAAGAAGCTCGCCAAGAAGTTCGCCGAGGACTTCAAGGACGACAAGATGATCTACTTCATGGCTTCCGGTGCCTCCGAGAAGATGGCTTATTCTCACGCTGCCTTCCTGTTCACCGAGATGCAGTGGATCGACGCCGCCGCCTACAACACCGGCGAGTACTTCCACGGCCCGTTCGAGGTTTCCACCGAGGGTAAGCCCTACGTCTTCTTCATGTCCGATGGCGCTACCCGTCCGATGGACGCCCGCGCCCTCACCTTCCTTGAGCGCATGGGCGCCAAGGTCGCTCTGATCGACTCCAAGGACTACGGCCTGGCTGACGCCGTGCCCGCGAGCGTCGTCACCTACTTCAACCCGCTGCTGCACCTCGCCGTTATGCGCGAGTACGGCAACCAGATCGCCGAAGCCCGTCAGCACCCGCTGACCATGCGTCGCTACATGTGGAAGCTTTCCTACTAATCACAAGTAAGTAGACCTTACGGGTTGATTGAGAGGGGATGGGGTTTGCGCCCCGTCCCCTTTTTTGCTCTGGGGAGGGCGTGTCTGTCGCGTCGCAAATCCCAGATAAAACCTACCAAAATAAACCTGTCCCTTTTTGGCAGGTGGGAGGAGATGCGTATGATCAAGGCAGTGCTGTTTGATATGGACGGCGTGCTGGTCGATACCGAGTGGTTCTACAACCGTCGCCGCGTGGCGTTTATGGAAGAGAAGGGGTTTCACTTTGACGAGATCCCCGATCTTTCGGGGTCTAACGAGCCTGCCATTTGGGAGGCGCTGGTGCCCGACGATGTTGAGCTGCGCGAGCGCCTGCGCGTGGAGTACAAGCAGGTCTACAGCCCGGACCATCCCGTTCCGTATTCCGAGCTTCTCAATGAGCAGACGGAGCCGGTGATGCGCAAGCTGCACGAGCGCGGCGTGAAGTGTGCCATCGCGAGCTCGTCCTATCGCGAGCTCATTGACGAACTGGTGGAGATTGCCGGCATCGCCGACGTGCTGGACTACACCATCAGCGGTCACGAGTGCAGTGCGTTCAAGCCCGACCCCGAGATCTACCTGCGTGCCATGGAGGCGCTGGGGGTGGAGCCTGCCGAGTGCCTGGTTATCGAGGACTCGCCTTTGGGCATCGAGGCCGGCAAGCGCTCCGGTGCCCGCGTCCTGGCACTGCGTCCGCACGAGGGCGTCAACCTCGATCAATCGCGAGCCGATGCCGTTATCGATAATCTGACCGACATTTTGGCCGCTTTGTAGCGTCAATCCGCCGCGAGAAGCACTGATTCACGCGTCTTTTGCTGCGGATTGGCTTAATTTGTCATCTATTTGGATCCGTTTGGCTTCGATTCGGACTAAGTGAGTAGACTTTTTGGTGCAAGACGAGCACAAAGCGCATCTGCTCTAGTAAAACCGCAGGTCATAGGGGTGGCGGTTTTGGGTGTGCTCTGCAGGTCGCGTAAAGTCTACTCACTTGTAATTTGGGCCTTTGGTCGTGGGGTTGCTGGTCCCGCTTTGGTTGTCGAGAGAGGGTGAATTGAAGCGCCCCCGCACGCTCCATGCTACAATCGCGGACATACCCCACAACTACATCTGCCTTCGAAAGGAGCCTGCGTGGCGAACGCCATCGATCAGCTCACGGACCGAGTGCTCGTACTCGGCCGCCTCACCATCGTCCGCCGCGCTATTACTGCCGTGGCGGTCACGATTTCCGCCGTTCTCCAGACATTCCTGATCCAGGCGTTCATTCAGCCCGCCGACTTGCTTCCGAGCGGCCTCACCGGCGTTGCGGTCCTGCTCGATCGCGTTACCTCGCTGGGCGGCGTTCACATCGACATCTCGCTCGGTATGCTCGCGCTCAACATCCCCGTGGCGCTCCTATGCTGGAGCGGCATCAGCAAGCGCTTCGTCATCTTCTCGATGATGCAGGTCGTGCTCTCGTCGCTGTTCCTCAACGTCTTTCACTTCGCTCCATTTTTGGGCGACAAGATCATGCTAATCATTTTTGGCGGCGTGGTCTCGGGTCTGGGCGCTGCCATCGCACTTAAATCCGGCGCATCCACCGGCGGCACCGACTTTATCGCGCTGTGGGTCTCCAACCACACGGGCAAGACCATCTGGGGCGTCATCTTTGGTTTCAACTGCTTTATCCTGGCGATCTTTGGCTTTATGTTTGGCTGGGACAAGGCGGCGTATTCCATCGTGTTCCAGTTTATTTCGACCAAGACCATCGACAGTTTCTATCGTCGCTACGATCGCGTGACGCTGCAGATCACGACGCGCAAGGCGGACGAGGTCATGACCGCCTATGTTGACTATTTTCAGCACGGCATTAGCTGCGCCGAGGTCATCGGCGGATATAGCCGCGAAAAGATGTACCTGCTGAACACCGTTGTCTCGACCTACGAGAGTCAGGACATTATCAAGCTGGTGTGCGACGTTGATCCCGGCGCCGTGATCAACGTGTTCCACACGCTCAACTTTGTGGGCGGCTGGTGGGGTGGTCATGTCGACGAGCCCATGCCCACGGCCGTTCCCGATCCCGACAAGCCCGCACGCATGGCCAGCAGGCAGGCGCGCCTCAGCGAACAGGACAGCCTGCAGCAGGACGACGGCAAGTAGGGTATTGGCATTTTGCCGGTCCTGCGCAGCCCATCCGAACGAGCCCCCCCGAAAGCCCCGTTGCTTTCGAGAGGCTCTCGTTTGCCCAGATAAAACCTACCAAAATGAAGCTGTCGCTTTTTGGTAGGGAGGGTGTATCGTTTTATCATTATGAGGTAATATGAAACTAGACGTTATATACGTATTAGTTATTTCGATATTTCGATAAGAGTGATTAGATATGCCTGCGCCCAAAAATGCACCGCTTTACCAGCAGATTTACGACGAAATCAAGGATGCGATCGAGAAAGGTGTTTATGCACCCAAGGAGCGTATTCCGTCCGAGCTTGAGCTAGCCGAGCAGTACGACGTGAGCCGCATTACGGTGCGCCGCGCCGTCGAGGAGCTGTGCTCCGATGGCTACCTGGTTAAGCAGCAGGGCCGTGGCACCTTTGTCTCCACGCCGCACATCAATCGCCAGTTTCACGCCTCGACGCTGCAGACGTTTACCGCGCTGTGTGCCGGCAACGGCATGAAGGCCGGTGCGCACGTGATCGATCGCCAGATCGTTCCGGCGCGCCAAAACGAGATGGAGTTCTTTGGCCTGCAGAAGGATGCGCTGCTGCTGCATATCAAGCGCGTGCGTACGGCCGACGGCGAGCCCATCTTTGAGGAGAACATCTTTGTGCCGTTTGATGCCTACCGTGAGCTGTTGACGGCCGATCTTGAGGACAAGTCGATTTTTGCCGAGGTCGAGCGTGTTGGCGGAACGCCGATTGTTTCGGTTGGCTACCGCACGGTCGAGGCCGTTCGTGCCAATACCGAGCAGGCGGCCGAGCTGGGCATTGCTCCGCACGATCCGCTGCTCAACCTGCGTGCCGGCTTCACGGGCCCCAATGGCGAGCCGGTCCTGATGGGTAAGCAGTACTACGTGGGATCGCGCTACGTTATGGTGATGTAGGGTTGGTTCCGCCGTTCTGACGAACGGCGGACCGGCCGACGCTGCAAGCCCGCCAGAGCGGCAATCTGCCTTTCAACTTCGGCGGCATGACCAGAAGGTCAATGCCGCCTCGTTTCAAGGCACCTTGCTCGCTCTGGCGGGCTTTCGCTGTCCGCGCCAAAACATCGGCGTTGCCGGGCCGGCACTTGGGGACGTTCCTTTTCTGTCGGCACCTGGGGACACTCCTTAGCCGTTGGGGGCGTTCTTAAACGACTAGTCTGGGCGGCGGCCGTGTACTGCTGTCCGCGTGGCGGCGTATAATCGGCGGCAGATGACTTGGACGTTAGGAAACCATGACCGATAGCATGCAGCAGATGGCGCTCGACACGCTCGGCGCCTATTTTGGCTACACCTCGTTTCGCCCGGGGCAGGACCGCATGGTCGATGCGATTCTTGCCGGTCGTGATGCGCTGGGTGTTATGCCCACGGGCGCCGGCAAGTCCATTTGCTACCAGGTGCCCGCGCTCATGCTGCCCGGCATCACCTTTGTGGTGAGTCCGCTGCTGTCGCTTATGGAGGACCAGACCCGTGCGTTGCTCGCGGCGGGTGCGCGACCCAGCTATCTCAACTCCAGCCTTACTCCGGCCCAGCAAAACACCGTGCTCAAGCGGGCGCGCGAGGGCCGCTACCAGCTTATGTACGTGGCGCCCGAGCGCTTGCTCGAGCCGCGTTTTTTGGCCTTTGCGCGGGAGGCCGCGGCGGACGGCGGCATTGGCGTGCCGCTCGTGGCCATTGACGAGGCCCACTGCGTGAGCCAATGGGGCCAGGATTTCCGCCCCGCCTATCTGCAGATTCGTGAGTTCATCGATTCCCTGCCGCAGCGCCCCATCGTGGCGGCGTTTACCGCTACGGCGACCGAGCGCGTGCGCGCGGATATTCAGCAGATGCTCGGCCTGCAAAACCCCGCGACGGTGGTGACGGGCTTCGATCGCAAGAACCTCTACTTTGGCTGCGAGGAGATGGGCGACAAGGCCAAGGCCGCGTGGGTGCGTGACTACGTGATCGCGCATTCGAGCGAGAGCGGCATCGTGTATTGCTCGACCCGCAAGACGGTCGATGCGCTGGCAGGCGAGCTTGCCGAGGCACTGGGCCCCAGCGGCATTCGCGTTGGCCGCTACCATGCCGGCATGGGCAACGACGCCCGCCGGCAAAGCCAGCGCGCCTTTATCGACGACGATATCCAGGTGATGGTTGCCACCAACGCCTTTGGTATGGGCATCGACAAGCCCAACGTGCGCTACGTGATCCACAACAACGTGCCCGAGAGCATCGAGGCCTACTACCAGGAGGCGGGTCGAGCCGGCCGCGATGGCGACCCGGCCAGCTGCCACCTGCTGTGGAACGGCAACGATTTTCGCATGCGTCGCTTTCTGATCGACCGCGGCGATGCTGCCGATGAGGCGCTCGACGACGAGCAGCGCGCGTGGGCGCTCCAGAATCGATATCGTCTGCTCAGCCAGATGGAGGGCTACTGCAATACCACCGGCTGCCTGCGCGAATACATGCTGCGCTACTTTGGCGACGAGGCCGCGGCCGAGCATGCCGCGGCCAGTACGGGCGGCACCGCCACGGACGACGTCGAGAGCTGCGGCAACTGCAGCAACTGCCTCACGCAGTTCGAGGTCGAGGACGTCACCGATATGGCCCGCGCTGCCGTGCGCTATGTAGCCACGCGTCCCATGCGCTTTGGCAAGTCGCTCATCGCCGATGTGCTCCACGGCGGCAACACCGAGCGCATTCGCCAGATGCATCTGGACGAGGACCGCGGCTACGGTGAGCTGTCGAGCGAATCGGTCGGGCGCATCAAGGACATCATCGGCCAGCTGTGCGGCCGCGGTTATCTGGCCACCTCGCAGGGGCAGTACCCGGTCGTGGGGCTGGGTCCGCGTGCCGTCGAGGTCGAGGATGAGGCGTTCGCCTTTACCGTTAAGCGTCGTGCGTCCAAGCGCAAGGCCTCGGCCCGCGCCCGCCGCGCCGTCGATCTGCTGCGCGAGGAGGCCGAGCTGGATCAGCGCCCGCGTGTTGGCGACGATGCCGAGCTGTTCGAGCGCCTGCGTGCCCTCCGCAAGGAGATCTCGACGGAGCTGGAGATGGCGCCGTACATGGTCTTTTCCGACAAGGCCCTGCGCGGCCTGTGCCGCCTACGCCCACAGACGCGCGACGAGCTTATCCAGGTCAACGGCATCGGCGAGAAAAAGGCCGACGCCTTTGGCGAGCAGTTTATGGCGGCGATTGAAGAGTTTGAGTCCGAGCATGCACGGAATGGAGCATAACGATGGCATCCGATGATAAAACCGAGCGCACTGAGGTGTCCGCTGTGCCGCTGTACCAGCAGGTTATGGACGACCTAAAGGGCGAGATCGCGCGTGGCGTGTACGCATCCGGCTCGCGCATTCCTTCCGAGATGGAGCTCGCGAAGTACTACGGCGTGGGACGCATCACCGTGCGCCGCGCCATCGAGGAGCTGTCGCGCGCGGGGTATCTCAACCGCCAGCAGGGGAGGGGCACGTTCGTGTGCGCGCCCAAGCTCAAGCGCAAGATTGTCCAGAGGGGTGACGTTCAGAGCTTTTCCGAGGGTTGCGCTGCCAACGACATGGTGCCGGGCGCGCGCCTGGTATCGCGCACAGTGGTTGCGGCGACGCGCGAGGACGCGGCGTTTTTTGGGGTGGAACCCGGCTGCGAGCTCATCGTTGTTGAGCGCGTGCGCACGGCAGACGGCATCCCCGTCATGCTCGAGAACAACGCCTTTGTGCTTGCCGACCATCCCTACCTGCAGACGCTGGCCGACGAGGACCTCACCGATAACTCAATCTTTGCGCTCGTTGCCGAGCATTCGGGTCGCGCGCCGCTCAAGTCCGACCCCTGCACCGTGGAGATTGCGCTTGCCGATACTCAGACGGCCCCGCTGCTGGAGGTGCCGGTCGGCGAGCCTCTCTTCTATATGGAGGCCTACTTTACCGACGCCGGCGGGCGCCCTCTACTGCTCGGCCGCCAAAAGATCGTGGGCTCGCGCTACGTCTTCGACATCTAACGTCCACAGATAGAACAACATAGAACAAATTTGCTGAGATGACTTCACGGGCGTTGTTATACGTGCTATAAATAGGACAACATAGAACGACAGCAGGTACAAGCTGCCGTCGCTCAAAGCCGCCCCACAAGGAGGAACATCAGGATGAACGCACATGATCTGGTTCAGGAAATCATCGAGCGCAAGGGCAAGATTGAGAATGTCTTTTGGATCGCTTGTGGCGGTTCGATGATCGACCTGATGCCGGCCAACGAACTGCTCAAGCGCGAGGCCACCACGTTTACCTCGACGGTCTACACGGCACGCGAGTTTTGCCTGATGGCCCCCAAGAGCCTAGGGCCGAAGTCGATCGTTATTGCCTGCAGCCACAGCGGCAACACGCAGGAGGTCGTCGACGGTTGCGAGATGGCGCTGGCCGCCGGTGCCGAAGTCGTTGCCCTCACCGACTGCGAGGGCTCCAAGATCGATAACGGCAAGTGGACCACCTGGGTCTATCCGTGGGGTGAGGGCGTGTCGCAGGCCGAGGTGCCGCAGGGCATTGGCGCTCTGATCGCCGCCGAGTTGCTCGACCAGCAGGAAGGCTACGAGTCACTCGCCGACATGTATGAGGGCCTCAAGCAGATGGATGCGCTGCTGCCCGCCGCCCGTGAGAAGGTCAACGCCGAGCTGGGCGCCCGCTTTGCCGAGCTCTGCCAGCAGCACAAGTTCTTCTATATCCTGGGCTCCGGCCCCAACTTTAGCCAGACCTATGCCATGGCCATCTGCTCGCTCATGGAGATGCAGTGGCAGCACTGCTGCTACATCCACTCCGGCGAGTACTTCCATGGCCCGTTCGAAGCCACCGAGCCCGGCGTGTTCTACTTTGTGCAGCTCGGATCGGGCGAGTGCCGCTCCATGGAGGAGCGCGCTCTTGCGTTCCTCAACACGCACACCGATACAGTCATGGTGCTCGATGCGCTCGAGTACGGCGTGGGTGAAGTGCCTGCCAGCGTGCGTTCGTACCTGGAGCCGATCTTCTTCTACAACATGAGCTGCGAGCTGCGCGCCGCCCGCGGCAAGGTGTTCGACCACAGCCCCGAGATTCGTCGCTACATGGGCATCGAGCAGTACTAGGTAACGGGAAAACCATTCACCTTCGATTCGCAAGCGAACAGCGTGCGTAAAAAGCGGGCCGCGCCGGTAGTATTCCGGCGCGGCCCGCTTGGTATCGCGCTTAGATTCGCGAGATTGCGGCAACCGACGCTTATTTGCCGACAACGCCTTCGGCATCCCACCAGTCGAGTTGGGCGATGTTGTCGCGGATGTGCTGGCAGCTCTTGTGGAAGCCCTCGAGTTCGTGCTCGGACAGGTCCAGCGTGTAGACCTCCTCGACGCCCTCGGCACCGATCACGCACGGCAGGGAGGTGAAGATGCCCTCCTCGCCATACTGGCCGGTCATGAGCGTGGATGCCGAAAGCACGGCGTGCTCGTTGTGCAGCACGGCAGCGCAGACGCGCGCGGCGGAGTTGGCGACGGCGTATTCGGTGCACTGCTTGCCCTGGTAGGTTACGTAGCCGCCCTTGCGCGCGAGCTCCTCGATCTCCATGTGGTCGAAGGCATACTTGTCGGGGTTCTCGGCCTGAAGCTCGTTAAGGCTCTTGCCGGCGATGGTCGCGGACTTAAAGGCGGCCAGCTGGCTAAAGCCGTGCTCGCCGATCATGTAGGCGTCGATGGACTTGGGGCTCACGCCGACCTTCTTGGAGATCTCGGTGCGCAGGCGGGCAGAGTCCAGGCCGCAGCCCGAGCCGATGATCTTCTTGGGATCGTAGCCGGTCAGGTGCCACAGCTCGGTGCACACGACGTCGCAGGGGTTGGAGATGCTCACGAAGATGCCGTCAAAGCCGGCGTCGACGATGCGCTTGGCAAAGGTACGGGCGGCGTCGGTGGTAAAGAACAGCTCGCCGTCGCGGTTGCCGGCGGCCAGCGCGACCTTGCCGGCGGCGTTGACGATGACGTCGCAGCAGGCCAGCTCCTCGTAGTGGTCGTAGCAGTTGACGATCTTGGTGTTATACGGGACAAACGAAAGGGAGTCGCGCAGGTCCTGGACCTCGGACGTCACCTTGGCCTCGTTGATATCGCACAGGTACAGCTCATCGGCAATGCCCTGCATGAGCAGGCTGTTGGCGACATGTGCTCCTACGTGGCCCTGGCCGACCACACCGATCTTACGCGTCTGGTACATATATGTATCCTTTCGGCCGAGTTTTTCGCGTCGAACCATTGTAGCGTCCAGCTGCCACTTTGCTAGACTAAAGCGCCGTAGATTTTTGGGACATGCCTTAATCTCTACTTTTGGAGTGATTTGGGCCGCTGACGGCATCGCTGGGCGATGCACTCGCGCGGATGGGGCCGGTCGTTGTACCATAGCTGCAACTGACTCGTAAGGAGCATCCATGCCCATTCGCATCCCCGACGCCCTCCCTGCCGCCGCGCAGCTCGAGAGCGAGAACATCTTTGTCATGACCGAGTACCGCGCGCTGCACCAGGACATCCGTCCGCTGCGCGTGCTCATCCTCAACCTCATGCCCACCAAGATCGCCACCGAGACGCAGATCATGCGCAAGCTCTCCAACACGCCGCTGCAGGTGGAGGTGGATCTGCTGCGTACCAAAACGCACGAGGCCACGCACGTGAGCGCCGGCCACCTGGAGACGTTCTACCGCACGTTCGACGACATCCGCGACATCCACTACGACGGCCTGATCATCACGGGCGCGCCGGTGGAGCAGATGCCGTTCGAAGAGGTCGACTACTGGCCCGAGCTCTGCCAGATCATGGATTGGTCCACCACGCACGTGCACTCTACGCTGCACATTTGTTGGGGCGCGCAGGCGGGGCTCTACCATCATTACGGTATCCAGAAGTACGACCTGCCGGCAAAGGCGAGTGGCGTGTTCGAGCATTATCTGGTGAAGCCGCAAAGCCCGCTGGTCCGCGGCTTTGACGACCGTTTCTATGCCGTGCATTCGCGCAACACCGATGTGCGCCGCGAGGACGTGGAGGCCGAGCCGCAGCTTGAGGTTGTGGCCGTGTCCGACGAGGTGGGCCTGTACATCGTCAAGTCGACCGACAGCCGTCGCTTCTTTGTCTTTGGCCATCCCGAGTACGATACCGACACGTTGCGCCTGGAGTACGAGCGCGACGTGAAGCGCGGACTCAACCCCCAGGTTCCGGCGCATTACTTCCCGAATGACGACCCCACGGCCGAGCCGCGCAACGTCTGGCGCAGCCAGGCTCAGTTGCTCTACACCAACTGGCTCAACTACTACGTCTACCAGACCACGCCCTACGACCTGGCCCGCGCCGGCGAGGAGCACTAGACTGCGATGGTGCTGCTGTAGCCGTGGCTGATGTGGCGGCGATTAGGCGCTAATGATGTGGGGTAGCGGCAGGTCGTGGGCGTCGGTGGGAACGTGGTCGACACGCTGCTCGTCAAAGGCGATGCCGATGATTTGGCATGCGGGCGAGAGCATAGGCAGGTAGCGGTCGTAACAACCGCCGCCGTAGCCCAGGCGCGCGCCGGTTTGGTCGAAGGCCACGAGCGGCACGACGATCATGTCGAGAGCTTCGGCAGGCACGATAGGGAAGTGGTTGCTGTCGATGTCCGTGGCCGCAAAGGCCCGCGTGGGGTGGGCGATAAACGGAGCCGCGGACGCATCGTCGGCGGCAACTGCCCGCATACACATGCGCTGGCCACAAGCTGCGGCATCAATTGCCGAGAGCATGCACGGATAGGCCACGCGCCAGCCACGTTTGGCGGCCGTGGCGGCAAACGCGGCGGGGTCTGCCTCGGAACCCATCGCGGCGTAGACGGCAACGGTGCGCGGCGCCGCGGAATCCGAGCGATCCAACAGCTCAACAAGCCGCGCACAGATATCAGCAGACTTCGCCGCCCGCAAGTCCAAATCAAGAGCATCGCGCTGGGCAATCACCGCCCGCCGCAACTCAGCCTTGTCCATCCCGGCTCCCTCTCCCAAACCTACCAAAAAGGGACAGGTTTATTTTGGCAGGTTTTATCTGGGCAAACGTCGAAGCCGCCACAAAGGCACCCTTTGTGGCGGCTTCGACTCGACGTTGGCTTCACAGCGCCGCAGCGATCGCTTCAGTCACAAACTTATTGAGTGACTCACCCTTCTTTGCCGCTGCCAGTGCCGCCTGTTTGTGAAGCTCGGAACCCGTTCTTACGTTGAACGAGCCCTTAAAAGCCCGCTCGGGTTCCTTGCCCTTTTCGGCGCAAAATTCAAGGTAATCGTCGACGGCGTCGTGGAAACATTGCTCCACTTCTTTGGCCGTGGAACCTTCAAATACGATTGCGTCCCTAATGCCGGCGACCATACCTGTTAGCACATGCTGTTCGGCATCGAACTCGACCGGGGCGAAATAACCCTTGTATGCCAAAACGTTACTCATGACTACCTCCGACATCTTGCAGAAAGCGAACGATGTTTCGAATGGTTCCCGCTGTCAATTCGTCAGATGGATGAGGTGCGTGCATTACGAACATCCTGCCGTCCGATGGCCTGTAGAAGCGAACGCGCGATCCGGATGTCTTGCCTCTGCTGTCCATTTCAAAGCCATACGAAGCCATGACTTTTAAAAAATCCGCATAACGATACGTCGAAGGGCAGCTAAACACTTGGGCGATGAGTTTATCGGATCGAGTTATCCCGCCTCACATTCTGCAACTATATTCTAGTTGCAATTTCAGTTCGATGCAAGCACCTCTACTATAGAACATGTGTGCGTATAGAACAAGTGTTCGAACTACCACGAAGGGCGCCTGTGAACTGCGCCCTTCGTGGTAGTTTTGCTTGCCGTGCCTTAGCCCAGCAGGTCGACTACGTTGAAGCCGGCGTTGCTCTTGGCGATGACTTCGCGGCTGCCAAAGACACAGGTAGGCGACTCGGCTGCAATGCGCGTCACGTCGGCGCCGAGCGAGCGCAGCTCACCGGGCGTGGCGGCGAGCATCTGGGCGCGACGCTCCTCGCGCGCATGCGGATCGAGCCCGGCCAGGTAGGTCGTGTTGCGGCGCTTGGTGAGCGCGTACGGCTTCACCGGCGCGTCCATGCCGCTCACGCAGCTCACAATAAAGCCCTCAAAGGCGGCCTCGTCGGGCTCAAAGCTGCCAAGCCATGCGCCCGCGCGCTCCACGCGCTCAATCGAAGGATCGATCGCCGGGTCGCGGTAGGTGTAGAACGCCGTCTGGCGCTCGCCGGCTGCGCGGAATCCGCAGCCGTACGCACCGCCCTTCACGCGAATCTCGTTCCACAGGTAATCGTAGGAGAGCGCGTTGGCAGCCACGGCCCAAGCGCCTGTCACGTCAATGCCCAGGCGACGCGGATCGCACGCACGCGCGGCAAAGCAGATGTCGCTGGGGATCACGAAAGCCTCGTGGCGGTCGCACGGCGTCGGCACCGCGAGCGCGCCGCGGTCGGCACCATCGCCCGCACCCAGCCCCAGGTCACCCGCGGCATCCCAGTACGCGTCAAAGTCCTCGTCGCTGCCGGTAAAGCTCGCCATGCAGCCGTCGGCCACAAAGATGCGGCCTGCCAGCTCGGTAAGCTTGGCGCGCAGGCCGTCCAGGCGCTCGTCAAAGTGGTCGAGCAGATCGCGCAGGAACAGATAGAAATCCACGCCCGAGAGCTGCTCACGCACCACGGCCGAAGGCGAGCTGTAGCTCATCGCGCGACCGAGCGCCGCCGAGTGACCGTTGTTGATAAAGCCCTGCTCAAGCCCAATGCGAATCTGCGTGAGCACGTCGCGCACGCGGTCGGCGTCGGCATCTGCCAAAAGCGTGCTCGACCATACCTCGCGCGGCAGACTCGCCAGCGCATCGATCTTCTCGGACAGGGCGCCGGCGCTCACCAGCAGGTAGGGGCGCACGCCGTCCACTTCGGGCTGCGTCATGACCTCGGTCGTAAAGCTCAAAAAGCCGAGCTTGCCAGCGAGCAAGTTGTCGAGTTCCTCGGCCGAGTGCTCGCGCGTGGGCAGCTGCTTAAGCAGGCGGCAGAGCAGTGTCACATAGGGCAGGTCCTCAAACGCGACGCAGTTCAGGTCGAAATACTGCATGGCGTAGGCCAGACGGTTGGTGGGGATGCCGTGGCGCAGGCAGGGGATGGGCGCGGTCGTGTCCACGATCAGTGGCGGCTCGGGGCGCGCCTCGCCAATGTCGGACACGCGCAGGCGCGGCAGCGTGGCCTTGGCCTCGGGTGTGTCTTCCGCCTCCTGCGCGGCACGCAGCGCGGCCGTGCGCTCGACCACGTCGGCCAGCTCGGCATCGGTCATGGCATCGCGCTTGGCTGCCAGCTCGGCGGCCTCGGCACCCTCCGAACCCTCGGCGGCGTCCACCGGCACCAGCTCGACCAGCGCCATGTGATTGTTTTGCAGCACCAGCTCGCGCAGCAGGTCCTCAAAATAGCTGCCGTCTAGCTCGCTACGCAGCTCCTCGTACACCGGGCCGTACTTGAGCGCCAGCGTCGCGGCGTCGTCATCGTAGAGCCACGTGCTCAGCGCGTCGCACGCAATGGCCACGCCGTCGGCGATACCGTAGTCGCGCTGGCGCAGGTCGTATTCGTTGCTGCTGATGATGGCTTCCAGGCGCTCGCGCGGAACGCCATGCTCGTATAGGTCGCGGCAGGCGTCCTGGAACACGCGGCGCAGCTCGTGCGCCACGCCGGGCTGCGCGTTTTGCAGCATGATGAGCTCGTAGGGCTGCAGGCTTTCGGCCGCGGTGTAGCTCACCACGTTGCCGCCCAGGCCGGCGGACAGAATGGCCTTCTTAACCGGCGCTTCGTTGGAGCCCAGCAGTGCCTCAAACAGGATATCCGCCGCGATCGTGCGTTTGCGGTCGAGCGCGCTGCCCAGCACCAGGCCCAGGCCCACCAGGGCGTTCTCGGGTGTAGTGGCCATCTCGACGCGCTTGTACTCGCAGGTCACGGGTGCCTGCACGCCCAGCGGATTGGGCGCCAGCGTGGACGGGTCCTCGCCGGCGGCGACGGCAGCGTCCATGCGGCGGCTCGCGGCACTCGGCTGCGACAGATAACGCTCGTCCAAAAAGGCCAGTGCGCGGTCCACATCTAGGTCGCCGTAGAGCGTTATATAAGAGTTGGAAGGATTGTAGTGGCGCGCGTGCGTGTCCAGGAACTGCTCGTAGGTGAGCGCGGGAATCGCGCGCGGGTCGCCACCGCTCTCGTGTGCATAGGCGGTGTCGGGATAGAGCGCGGCGTTGACGGCATCGTCCAGCACACTCATGGGGTCGGACAGCGCACCTTTCATCTCGTTGAACACCACGCCGTTATAGCGCAGCGTGCCCTCGCGCAGGCTCGCGGAGCTGCTGTCGACCTCGGCGTCCTCCGGCAGGTCCAGCTCGTAGTGCCAGCCCTCCTGCTCAAAAATGGTGGGCTTGGTATAGATGGCCGGGTTGAACACCGCGTCCAGATACACGTCCATCAGGTTGTACAGATCCTGCTCGTTGGTGGTGGCAACGGGGTAGATGGTCTTGTCGGGGTAGGTCATGGCGTTGAGAAACGTCTGCATGGAGCTCTTGATCAGGTCGACAAACGGCTCCTTGACGGGAAACATGGCCGATCCGCACAGCACCGAGTGCTCAAGAATATGGAACACGCCGGTGGAATCGGCCGGCGGCGTCTTAAAGCCAATGGCAAAGGCCTTGTTCTCGTCGTCGCACGCCAGGTACAGCAGGCGAGCGCCCGAGGTAGTGTGTCGCAGCACGTAAGCGTCCGAGTCGAGCTCGGGCACGGTCTCACAGCGCTCGACGGCAAAGCCGTGGCAGGTAGTGCCGGGCACCAGCAGCGCGGCGGCAGCGGCGCGCGGGTCGGTTGAGGTGGTGGGCATATGCAGTCTCCTTTGACGCCCCAGCGGGGGCGAATCGAGTCGAATCCTCGAGAGTATACCCATATGGGGCCGCGACCCTGCGGCGAACTGGAGACGATGCAGCCGGATTGGGCATAGGTCCCGCGTGCCCGCCGCACGAGCGTGGAAAATTGGACACTCGCCAAACGAGAGTGGATATTCGGACGGACGAGCGAGGATTTCCGGATACCTATCGAACGAGAGTGGATATTTGGACGGAATTTGCCGCAAAAGCCCCAAAAACCGTCCAAATATCCACTCTCGATATCCGACCGTCCGAAAATCCTCGCTCGTCCATCACTCGCGTATCTCTCATCTCTCACTCATCTCTAATACGAGAGATAACAGAAAGACGAGAGATAAATATGAGAGATAACTGAGCAGCAAAGAGACAAGCAATCATGGTATTATCTCAATACCGATTGTTCTACCAGCAAAAATATGTATAAATGAAGCAAATGGTAGACATTCCATCTCTATCTATCTCTTATCTCTAAGCTGAGAGATAGAGAGATAGATGAGAGATAATTACGAGAGATAACTAAGAGACGAGGGAAATCCATTCGCGGCATTCTTCGCAGAACCAAGCGAAAGGACGTGCAGATGAACGAAAACGAACTGACCGGTCTGCTCGAGTCTTTAAGGCGCATGGGCTCGGACGATCTTAACGTCGAGGTCAAGGAGAGCGCCACAACGCTTTCCCGCGACGTATGGGAAACGGTCAGCGCTTTCGCAAACACCGCCGGCGGCATCATCGTACTCGGAGTGAGCGAGCGCGCGGGTTTTGTCCCAGTTGCAAACTTTGAGACCGAGAAAGTGCTCAACCAATTCGTGGCGGGCATGGGCGATGCCGGCGGTCGTGGAAAGCTGGCCAATCCGCCCAAATACACCATTGAGCGCGTGGAGCTCCAGGGCACCGTGGTTCTGGTCATCACGATTGAGGAGCTCGACCCGTCGAGCAAGCCTTGTTATGTCATAGAGCGGGGCGCTCAAGGTGGCAGCTACAAACGCATCGATGACAAAGATGTCCCGCTTTCGTCGACCGAGGTGCTCGCATTGGCGTCATACGGTCGAGCGACTCCGAGCGATCGCGACGCGGTGGCGGGCGCGGGCGCGGACGATCTCGACGAGACGCTGGTCGACCGTACGATAGATCGGGCTTTCTCGTTGACGCCCCGGGCGATGCGCGGCGCGCCGGACAAACAAACGAAGCTGGAGCGCCTAAATTTCCTTGATTCCCAGGGCAATGTCACCAAGGCTGGACTCCTAGTTGCGGGCACCTACCCTCAGCAGTTTTATCCCAAGCTCTTTATCGACATGGCTGTCTATGCGGGGACCCGGAAAGGCACGGCGGGGTCGCTGAGGTTCATGGACCGCACAATCTGTGAGGGAACGTTGGGCGAGATGATCTCGGATGCTGTCGCGGCCGTCGCCAAGAATTTGCGGCGAACCTCGACCGTCCAAGGCGTCTCGCGTGTCGACTCGCTGGAGATTCCCGAGGAGGTTCTGCGCGAGGCAATCGCCAACGCCGTAATCCATCGAGAATACGGGGATCGGTTCTGTGGACAATCGATTACCGTCGACGTCTTTGACGATCGTGTCGAGGTGACGAATCCTGGCGGCCTTTACGGGGGAAAGACTCGCGAGAACTTGTTTGACGGCAGCTCCCGATGCCGTAACGCGACGCTCGTGAAACTCATGTCGATTGTCCCGCTGCCGGATGGCGCAGGTTCGCCGGCTGAGGGCAATGGCTCGGGCATCCCGATGATGATCGATGCCATGCGCGCGCATGGTCTGGCCGAGCCCCTGTTCTGCCCGGGGTTCGATCGGTTCAAGGTCGTACTTTACCGTTCAAAGATCGAGCCGGTCGATTATGGCGGGGGCTTAATTGTGACGGCACTCAAACACTACGGCGAGCTGGGGACGCGTGAGCTGGCAGAACGCACGGGGCTTACAATTTCCCAGGTTAGGTCGCGCGTCAACGCGCTCATTGCTCAAGGCGAGCTTGAGCCCACGGCGCCGTCGACAAGCCGCAACCGCAAATATCGACTGTCAGAGCGCGTGGAATAAATGCGTTAGTGGACGAGGCGACTCAATAATCGACCCTCGATTGGCGCCCACTAAGGTAAAGCGGTTGTTGCCCAGTCGACGGTGATGCTAAAGACTCGGCTTACGCCGGCATGGCCCCGAACCCGTCCATCAAGAACAGCCTAAGAACCAGCTTGATGACATATCCCGGTTTGACTTCAGCCGTGCCAAAGACGCTGCGTTCGGCGAGCTCGCTGCAGTATGCGTAGATATCGCGGATAAGGTCCGCGCCCGAAAGCGTAAACATGTAGCCTGCGTCCGAAAGCGCATTGGGCGCGGCGGGCAACTTGGCCATGTGGCAGAACGTTTGCAGGTCGGGGACCATAACATTCTGGTAGTCGAGGTGGCCGCTGGTATCCTGTGCGGCAAGCTCCAATTGGCGCGCAAAATCTAGCGCCGCCGCTAACACAAAGCTCGGCGTAGGCGCATTGACGTCCTGGGTGGTCGCCACAAGCCTGCCCGCCGCCTGCGTGATAAGCCAGGCGACCTCGCGCTGGCAGCGCACGGCCTTGCGCGTAACCGGCTTGATGGACGAAGAAGAAACGCTCCCCTTAGGCGGATTCGAAGCAGCCATAAGACCCTCCCATGAACGACCCGGCCCAACAAGCCCGGATGAAACACGTGCTACATCAGTATACAGGGAAGTGGGGTGGAAAAACGGAGTCGACAGCGTGAACTGCCGGCTCCGGATTGCTTGCCTTAGAGGCCGTACACTTCGACCATAGCTTCGCCAATGCGATGGGGCACGCCGGTGACGAGTGCGTTGCCCATGCAGAAGGCCCGATGGCCGTCGGTCATGCCCGTATCGGTCCAACCTTTCGGGAATCCCTGAAGCTGATCGAGCTCGTCGGGAACAAGACGGCGGAAACGGCCATCGGGACATTCGATGACGTGCTTGAAGCGGCTCGCTCCCGTGCCGCCTTCTCCTGTGAGGATGGTGCGGCTCGGCTTGTCAGTGGCATCCGGGAAGCTCATGGCTCCCTCGGAATACGTGTACGTAAAGCCTGTCTTTTTGTTAGTGCGCTCTTCGCGCTTGCTGCCCTTAAGGTAGCGCCAGTCGGGAAGCTTTTCGTCGGAGATGTAGAACTGCTCCGGGACATCAGCCTCGTCGACAAGCACGTCGCCAAGCACGTGGCGCTCACCGTGATAGTCCTCGGCAAAGTCGCAGGTCAGAACATGACAGCCCTGCATGACGCCAGCATTCTTGAATTGAGAGGTCTTTTGGCCGACGCCAAAACGAGTTGAGTTCTCGTAGGGGTCGGGCAAAACGTCGAGCTCGGACATCTCGTCGGGATAGATGGCGGGGAAGGCTTTAGCCATGACGCCGTTGTGCATGCGATTAACGAGATCAACCTTGCCAGCGTCCTTTTCGCAGAAGATATAAACACGCTTGCGACGCTGGGGGAAACCGTATTCGGCAGAGTTGACCACGCGCCATTCGACCGTGTAGTCGAGGTCGGCAAGACAGCTTAGGATGATGGCGAAGTCGCGACCGCGTTGAGACGCGGGCGACTTGAGCAGGCGGTCGACGTTCTCAAAGAGACCGAACTTGGGCTTCTTCATTTCGAGGAAGTGATAGATGTCCCACCAAAGGACGCCCTTCTTGCCCTCGATGCCGTGTGCCTGATTGAGCGGACGCGCGACAGAGTAGTCTTGGCAGGGGAAACCGCCAACAACCATTTGGACATCGGGGATTTCGATTTCTTTCGCCTCGGCCTGCTCCAGGACCTTATTGATGTCTTCGTTGACGACGGAATCATTGCCGAAGCGATCCATGTAGCAACGGGCCGCGAACTGACGCGCCTTGGTTCCGGGCGGCTCCCACTGATTGGCCCAAATGGTGCGGAAGGGGCCGGCGGGCTTCATATAAAACTCGGGATGGCGAGGGTCGGCATAGCCTTCGAGACCCAAACGAAATCCACCGACGCCCGCAAAAAGCTCGGCAATATTAATCTCAGACACGTTTCTCCAATCGCTGCTGTGTCCGGTTATGGTGGTCACAACAATAACCGATCGAGGGGACAATCAAGACCTCAATTTTCTGGGCGTTAGTAGTTGCTCTGAACTACCATGAGGTTAGTTGCGAGTTTCGGAGGTATCCCGTGTCTAAGAAGCGCCTCGATTTCAAGCGCATGCTTGACGATACTGATTTTTCTGACCCCTCAAGTATTGAGCGCTATGCTGCCAATCTCGATGGCATGACGTTCCGCGATATTCTCGAGCTCGGTATTGCTCCGGAGGGGGAGAGTGCGCCCAAGGACTTTGGCTCCAAGAAGTACAAAGGCGGTATGGGCACTCTTATCGAAGAACGTTACTTTGGCTACAAGGCCAATAGTGACGATCGCCCCGACTTTCCCGAGGCGGGCGTTGAGCTCAAGGCAACGTGTTTTGATGTGCTCAAGAACGGCCGGAAGTCTGCTGGCGAGCGCCTTGTCCTGACCATGATTCCTTATGACCGACCTGTTTCGCTCGACTACGACAGTTCTCACCTCAAGACCAAGCTCAGCAATATCCTGTTGATTTACTACGGCCGAGATCGTTCCATCGATAAATACGACCAACGCATTGAGCGTGCGGTCATGGTTCGTCTGCCCGAAGAGGACATGAAAATCATTCGCGCCGACTACGAGAAGATCATTTCCTATATTCAGGATGGCCGTGCGGACGAGCTTTCAGAAGGCATGACGACTTATCTGGGTGCTTGCACGAAGGGCGCAACTGAGGCCACAATGTGGGCGGACCAGTATTATGAATACTTCAATACCGATACGGGCGAGATTGAGCGCCATCGCGCAAAGCGTCGCGCCTTTTCCCTCAAGCGCTCGTATATGGACTATGTGCTCCATACTTATGTCCTCGGTGCTCCGCGAGTCGGGGAGAGCATTGTTCAGGACGATGGCAAGTCTATCGATTTCGAAAGTTACGTAACTGGACTTATCGAGCGCCATTACGGTGAGACCGATCGTCAAATTGCCGAACAGTATGGACTGGAGTACACGGGCAATAAGGCGCAGTGGACAACGCTCGTTTATCGTATGCTCGGAATCAAAAACAATGCTGCCGAGGAATTCGTCAAGGCAGGCATTTCCGTCCGAACTGTTCGAGTTAACAACAGGGGGCACATCGAACAGGCTATGTCGTTCCCACCGTTTGAGTTCAAGCGTTTGATCGAGGAAGACTGGGAAACGTCGCCTTTTCATGCGTGCCTTGAGACCAATCGCTTCTTCTTCGTTGTGTTTCGCGAGGACCACGATGGCGTGCTGCGTCTCGACCGTTGTTTGTTCTGGGCGATGGGAGAAAACGAAATCGAAGGCCCTGCGAAAGCTTGTTGGGATGAGACGCGAAAGGTAATACGTGAGGGCGTTGAGCTCAATCCGTATCGGGATGCGAGCGGAAAGCTCAAAGTGACTAACAACCTGCCCGGTATGGCAGACAATCCAATTGTTCACGTTCGTCCGCATACGTCAAAAGCGGCTTACAAGTTTGCCGATGGAACAGAGATCGGTGACATCGCAAGGAATGCTTACGAACTGCCCGACGGGCGTTGGATGACGAAGCAATCGTTCTGGTTCAACAAGGGCTACCTGGAGCATATTCTGGGGCTGTAGCGTTTCGAGATTATTTAACAATCAGCCCCTACTCCTCGATACCTCGATGTTGCCCCTACAAATAAATCCCCTCACCGAGTTGCTTATGGAACTCGGCGTGATGGTCGCGTGCCCAGGTAAAGAGCGCCTGGTCAAAGTCGGTGCGCGTGGCCGGGACGCCAAAGACGCCGGCAACTTCGACGCGCACAAACTCCAGTGCCGGCAGCTTGTTGATGGCAGTGAGGGCAAACGGGGACGAGGGCTCTTCGAACAGATAGCGGCTGCCTTGCAGCGCGTCACAACTGGTGCACGTGTTGCCGAGCGACGGGGCTTTGGAGGCTCGCGCGCCTACGGGCTTGTAGCCGCAGCGCTTATGAAGGTAGTCGCGGGTCTCGCCCGGCACGCAGCCAAGAGCGGGCACGATGGCGAGTGCGTTGGCGTTGGCCGTGTCGATGGCAATGTGCCCGGCTTCGTTGGGCGCGTGCGCGATGGCGATGCTCTCGTCGTTATCGGCTCGATAGGGAATGCCGAAGGCCGCGACCGAGGTCTCTTTGTGACACTTCCAGCACTCGCGCTTGCCCAGTACTAGATATATATACGGTGCTGAGGGGTCGGATCGGTCAACACCGGGCAGCCACTCGGCAAAGGGCTCGGGGTTGACGCCGCTGGGTACATACCAGATCTTCTTGGTCCGGTCCCATTTGGCGCCCAGCGCCTTGGCTTCTTCTTTGTGCGAAAAGGGGACATCGAGCTCGGTGCGCATGGCGGCTCCTTGGTGCTGCAAGTGCAAGTGGCTCAAGGATACCGCAGGGCGCAGACATCGCGGCGTTTTGCTGAGAAGTTGCGGCTCGGATGGGTTCGAGACGCGTTGGTCTCGGCCTCGGTGGCTATTGGGGCGGTTTTGTGCATGGGCAGGGTGGTTGCTTGGGCGGTTGGAGCTGCCAGCTGATTTGGCGACATAAAACAAAACAGCCCAGAGGACATAGCCTCTGAGCTGCGAACATTTGGTGGGCGTTAGAAGATTTGAACTTCTGACCTCTTCCGTGTCAGGGAAGCGCTCTCCCCCTGAGCTAAACGCCCGATCAAGGGTGCGCAAGCGCGCAAGGGATAATATAACGGAGCCTGAACTCGGTGGCAAGAACATTTTTAAAAATCGCTTACATTGTGGAATTCGGGGGCTTTGTCATATCCATTTCAAAAGAGTCTGCTGCCGCGATTTGGCTGTCGACTAATGCAAGGCCATTGCGGTATCGAGCTATGGAAAGACGCCTGCGGAATTGTCCTACCGATAAGCGGACAAGCCTCCAGCTGGTGACTTCGCCGTGGTAAGGTAAGCCGAATTGTTTCCAGGCTGTTTCGGGGGAGTGGAATGAGCAAAGAGTGTGTCGAGCAGGTCGAAGGCGCAGGGGCTTCGGTGCCGATGACCGATATATCGAACATTGATGTGCCCGAGGGCACCGACGAGCTCAGCCGTAGCACCCGTCGCGCATGGCGCGACCGCCTGAACAGCGCTTCGACGCGCAAGATGATCACGGGCGTCTTGGCTACGCTGGTGGGCGGTTCGTTTTGGGGCTTCTCGGGCACCAGCGCGAGTTTTTTGTTCGATACCTACCATGTCGATACGCTGTGGCTTATGAGCGTGCGTCAGATTCTCGCCGGCCTGCTCTTTATGGCTGTGGTTGTCACGCGCGACCGCGCACGCCTGGTCAAGCTTTGGACGACGCCCGCTGATCGCAAGCAGCTGCTGCTCTTTACCGCTTTTGGCCTGCTGTTCAACCAGTTTTGCTATCTTTCGGCCGTGCGCCTGACGAACGCCGGAACCGCGACGGTGCTCCAGTGCCTGCAGCTCGTTATCATCATGGGCTACGCCTGCGTGACCGATCGCCGCATGCCGCGTACTCGCGAAGTCATCGGCATTGGCCTGGCTCTGGGTGGAACCTTTTTAATCGCCACCGGCGGCGACCCCACCAGCCTGAATATCTCGCCGCTTGGCCTGGCAGCAGGTCTTATGTGTGCGGTCAGCGCCGCGTGTATGGCGGTGATTCCCGCCAAGATCCTGCCCGAATACGGCAGCCCCATCGTCACGGGCTCGGCAATGCTCACGGCGGGCGTGGTCTCGTGCGTCTTCGTGCAGCCCTGGGCGCATATGCCGGCGCTCGACGCTGCCGGCATCGAGGCGCTCGCGGTGTTCGTGGTTATCGGCTCGTTTTTTGCTTACATGCTTTATATGCAGGGCGTTAAGGACATCGGCTCGGTGCGTGCGAGTCTCATCGGAACCGTGGAGCCCGTCTCGGCGACCATCACCAGCGCCGTTATGCTGGGCACGGTGTTTTTGCCGACCGACCTTATCGGCTTTGCCATGATCGTCGTGATGATGTTCCTCACGGTGTAGCTGGCGCCGCTGCCAAGACGGAAAAGGTGTTGTGCCGCATTTTCGCCAATTGATGTCCGTGTCTGGAGTTTAGCTGTCGATGCTCAAAATGCCATAAACTAGTAACGTTATGGACTTTTTCATTGCGACTCAATTGCGAGGATTTCTTTATGGCTGGTAATCACTTTAAGGGCAGCGATAGCGGCCGTCCTGCAGTTCCGCCGCGTCCGAACGGGGCTGGTAAGGCCAGCACGCCGGGCGGCGCTGGACAGGGCGGTTCCGGTAAGCGCGTGTCCCCGGGCGAGACGGCGATGTTTACCGCTCTGTACGAGCAGTCTCAAAAGGCAAAAAAGACCGGCCGTGCAAGAGGGAATGTCTTTGCGGGCGGTGCAACCTCCACGTCGCAGCCGAGCGGGGCTCCTTCGGTACCCGCGAACAACGCAGGTGCTGCCAACGCCGCGAATGGCGCCGGCAACGTTAATGCCGACAAGGCCGCCAACAATACTCCCTCTGCCGGTGGCGCGGGGCTTACGGGTAACCTTGGCACGATTTACACCGGCGCCTCCGAGACTGGCACGTTCGCCCGCCTGGATGATAGCGGTGCCGAGTTTGCGGGCTCGGGTTCCAAGGAAGATTATTACGATTTTGGCTTGAACTACGGTAGCGACGCTTCGTCGAGTTCGACCTCTGACGGTCTGGTCCGTCATCGCCATCGCAAGGGCGAGCGCAAAAAGCGTCACACCGGCGCCATTATTGCCGCTGTAGTCGCGGTGCTTCTCGTTGCGCTTGGCGCAAGCGGCTTTATGCTGCTTAACTCGGCAAAGACCGTAAAGAGCGAAGCGAAGGAGGCTGTCGAGATCGTCGGTGGCCTTAAGGACAAGGTCACGTCGGGCGATTTTTCGACGCTGCCTGACGACGCGAAGAAGATCGATGAACTCTGCGACAGCATGAAGGCGGAGACCTCGAGCCCGCTGTGGACGGCGGCTTCGTTTATCCCGGTGTATGGCAGTGACATCAACGCAGCCCGCACCATGATTGATGCCCTGTCCGATGTCTCGAGCAACGCGCTGGTTCCCATGGCCGACAACCTTTCGCAGGCCACGCCCGGCAAGCTGTTCCAGGACGGCATGATTAACGTGTCCGCGCTGCAGGCGGTCGCCGATTCGCTTTCCAGCAGCTCGAAGGTGTTCAAGAGCGCCAATGAGAAGATCCAGGGCATTGGCGATACTCATATTTCCCAGGTGACCGAGCTGGTCGATAAGGCCAAGGACGGCTTTGCCACCCTCAACGGCGCGGTTGACGCGGCGGAGAAGGTCGCCCCCATCCTTCCCCAGATGCTCGGCGCCAACGGCCAGACGCGCAACTACCTTATGTACGCGATGAACAACGTCGAGATTCGTGCCTGCGGCGGCTTTGGCGGTTCGCAGGGTCTGATTTCGGTCACCGACGGCCAGATGTCGATTGGCGAGTTTGTTCCCTGCATTGCGCGCAGCAAAGACGAGGCGGTTGAGAGCGTCGACGAAGAAGATGAGACGCTGTTTGGTGACCACAGCAACCTATACATCTCGGGCAACACCTATTCGCCCGACTGGCCCCGTAATTCGCAGCGTGTCGCCGCGCTGTGGAAGTCTGAATATGGTCAGGACGTCGATGGCGTCATTGGTATCGATCCGGTATTCCTGCAGTATCTGTTGGGCCTCGTGGGTAATGTCTCGCTGCCCGACGGAACGGTTGTCGACGGCACCAACGCCGCAAAGGTCCTCATGCACGATGTGTACTGGAACTATCCGGTCGAGGAGTCGGACGGCATCTTTGCATCCGTCGCCAGCGCTGCCTTCGACAAGATCCTTGGCGGTATCGGCGATGTCGATGTTACGAAGCTTGTCAGCGCCGTTGAGCGCGGTGCCGAAGAGGGCCGTCTGATCGCGTGGATGAGAAACGATGATGAGCAGAATGCCATCAAAGAGACGGGCATTGACGCTTCGCTGCCCGATCCGGATGACCCGAGTGCCGATCCTGTTGCCGGCGTTTACTTTAACAACCTGAGCTTCTCCAAGCTCGACTGGTACCTGAACGCCGATACGCAGATTGGCCAGGGCATCAAGAACGGTGACGGCACGTGCTCCTATCGCATCACCGTTACCCTGACGAACATCATGACGCAGGAGGAGGCTGGCAAGCTGCCCGACTACGTTGCGGCGAGCGCACCCGATGCCGCGCGTGACGACGAGCGTCTGAATGTCTCGTTGTTTGCCCCGACGGGCGGCAACATTACTGATCTGACCGTCGAGGGCACCCAGTTTGGTCTTGGCGCCGCTACGTGGCATGGAATCCCCTTCTATTCGGGCACCGTTGACCTGCATGCTGGCGAGACGACGACGATCACGTATACGCTGACCACGTCGGCCGAGGCGGGGGACAAGCCGCTTACGCTGCGTCAGACTCCTACATGCCAGGCGGCTCGCGACAGCGCGTCGGCGTAGGGTTTTTCTGGTAGCGCAGATAATCGAGTACCATTTTGGGGCGGACAGGCAATCTGTTCGCCCCTATTTTGTAAGGAGAGCGCATGAAGTACTTTGGCACCGACGGCTTTCGCGGTGAGGCCAACGTTGGGCTGACGGTAGAGCACGCTTATAAGATTGGCCGTTTTGTGGGCTGGTATTACGGCGCCAACCGCGAGCGCAAGGCACGCGTCATCGTGGGCAAGGACACACGTCGCTCGAGTTATATGTTTGAGGCGGCGCTGGTGAGCGGCCTGGTCGCGAGCGGTGCGGACGCCTATATGCTGCACGTGATCCCCACGCCGGGCGTAGCGCATCAGACTGTGGAAGGCTGCTTCGATTGCGGCATCATGATCAGCGCGAGCCACAACCCGTTTTGCGATAACGGCATTAAGCTCGTCAACAGCGACGGCTTTAAGATGGACGAGGACGTACTGGAGCTCATCGAGGACTACATCGATGGCAAGAGCGAAGTTCCGCTGGCCACGGGCAACCACATCGGCGCCACGGTGGACTACATGCAGGGCCGCAACCGCTACATTGCTTCGCTCATCGCCAGCGCGAACTTTTCGCTGCAGGGCGTCAAGATCGGCATCGATTGCGCCAACGGCTCGGCATCCTCGGTGGCCAAGCCGGTGTTCGACGCACTGGGCGCCGATGTGCGCGTGATCAATGCCGCGCCCGACGGCTTTAACATCAATGTCGACTGCGGCTCTACGCATATTGAGCGCCTGCAGCGCCACGTGGTGGAGCAGGGCCTGGATGTGGGCTTTGCCTACGATGGCGATGCCGACCGCTGCCTGGCCGTGGACGAGCGCGGCCGCGTGGTCGACGGCGACCAGATCCTGTACGTGTGCGGTGTGTACCTGAACAAGCACGGGCGTCTCTCGGGCGGTACCGTGGTGCCGACGATCGCCAGCAACTTTGGCCTGATCAAGTCGTTGGAGCTTGCCGGCCTGAGTGCCGTGACCAGCGGCGTGGGCGACCGTCACGTGTATGCCAAGATGCGCGAGGGCGGCTACAGCCTGGGCGGCGAGCAGACGGGCCATACGATCTTTGGCGATATCGAGCGCACGGGCGACGGCATTATGACCTCGCTGCGCGTGATGGAAGTGATTCGTGCCGAGCGCGAGACGCTCTCGCAGCTCACGGCTCCGTGCAAGCTGCTGCCGCAGGCGCAGGTGGCCGTGCACGTGGCGGACAAGGACGCCGCGCTCGAGAACATGGGCGTGCAGAACGCCATCGCCGAGGCCGAGGCTGCGCTGGCAGGCGAGGGCCGCGTGCTCGTGCGCAAGAGCGGAACCGAGTCGGTTATTCGCGTGCTGGCCGAGGCGCCCGACCAAGCATCCGCCGATGCCGCCATGAAGCGCATCGCCAACGCGCTCGAGGCTCTGTAGTTACGCGGTTTTACCAAACCGCGTAACTGCTCGACGCTGCAAACGGCCCCAAGCGGCAGTCTGACGTTCAATTTCAAGGGCGCGACCAGAAGGTGAGCGCCCTTTCATTTCACGTCACCTTGCTCGCTTGGGGCCGTTTTCGCTGACGTTGCCAAGACATTAGCGTCAACGAACTAGTCATTGGGTACCTAGTTATTGGGTGAAAAAAGGGGACGCTGCGGATTGGTTTCGCGGCGTCCCCTTTGCGTTGGCGTGTCGGTTATGCCTTACAGCTCGTAGAGCGTGGTGAACTTGTCCTGCAGGTAGCTGCAGTAGTAGCGGGCATCGAACGCCATGCCGCACGCGCCCTTGATGAGCTCCGGCGCGTCCTTGGCGCGGCCCCACTGCCAAATGTGCTCGCCCAGCCAGGCGCGGACGGGTGTCAGGTCGCCGCTCGCACAGGCGCCGTTGAGGTCGACACCGTCGCGGCACATGGCCGGCACAAACATGGCATCGTAGGCACTGCCCAGCGCATACGTGGGGAAGTAGCCAAACGAGCCGCCGCTCCAGTGCGTATCCTGTAGACAGCCGTGCGTGTCGTCGGGAACGGGAATGCCCAGGTACTCATCCATGAAGCGGTTCCAAAGCGCGGGGATGTCCTTGGCCGTGGCCTCGCCGGCAAACAGCGTGCGCTCGATCTCGTAGCGCACCATAATATGCAGCGGATAGGTGAGCTCGTCGGCCTCGGTGCGGATCAGCGAAGGCTGCGCGATGTTCACGGCGTGGTAGAGCGTGTCCTCGTCTACGTTGCCGTAGACCTCGGGTGCGTGGCGGCGCAGCACCTCGAGCAGCGGTCCCATAAAGGCACGGCTGCGGCCCACGGTGTTCTCAAAGAAGCGGCTCTGGCTCTCGTGGATGCCCATGGAGGTGCCGCCCTCCAGACAGGTGCGCGCATAGGCGGGATTGACGCCCAGCTCGTACATAGTGTGCCCCGCCTCGTGGATGATGCTGTAGACGTTGGAGATGCAATCGTCCTCGTAGATGTGTGTCGCGATGCGCGCGTCACCTACGGCAAAGCCCTCGCTAAACGGGTGCTCGGTAAAGGCAAGCGTGGTGTCGTCCAGGTTCAGGCCGACGAGCTTCATCAGGTCGAAGCTCATGGCGCGCTGGGCGGCCTCGGGCACGCGGGCGTGCAAAAAGTCGGCATCGGGCTGCTGGCCGCGCTCGCCGATGGCGTGCACGAGCGGCACGACCGTGGCCTTGACCTCCTCGCAAAACGCGTCGAAGCTCTCGGCAGAAAGGCCGCGCTCGTACTGGTCGAGCCAAACGTCGTATGGGTCGCGCTTGGGGTCCATGAGTTCGGCCTGATGCTTAAGTTGGGCGACGATTCTATCCACATAGGGCTCAAAGCTCGCCCAGTCGTTGGCCGTCTTGGCCTTGTGCCACACGGCGTCGGCCTCGCAGGTGAGCCTGGTCCAGGCTTCGGCCTCCTCGGTAGGAATAACGCTTGCCTCGCGCTGGTCGCGGCCGAGCACGCGGATCTCGTCGAGCAGCTGCGGGTCGTCTACGTGTCCGCCTGCAACCGTCTCGCGCGCTAACGAGCGTACGAGCTCAACGGACTTCTCGCTGGTCAGTAGCTTGTGATGTTCGCCGGCAAGCGTGCCCATGGCGTCGGCACGGGCGGCAGCGCCGTTGGCAGGAGCAATCGTCGCTCCATCGAACTCGGCAATCTTGAGCAGGTACTCGCGAGTCCACAGCTTGCCCTCGAGTTTGCGGAACTTTTTGACGGCCTTGTCGACTTTAGCGGCCTTGACGCCCTTGGCAGCCTTTGCCACGGCGGCCTTGGCCTTCTTATCGAGTTTCTTTCCCATACCGCATCCTTAATCTCGCAGGCCGAGCGCCGCAGACGGGTGCACGGCCAGTTTGCACAGCTACCTGCCTTGTACCCAGCGCGAACAAAACGGAACGCGGCGATGCGCTCGCGAAATGTGTTATCCTATAGCCCAATGCGTTGACGGAGAGGGTTTTGCCCGTCGCGTCGCCGGCAAGAGAGGGAAGGTCATGGGCTGCAAGCCTTCCTGCGGTGGCAAGGGCCAAGCGTTCACTCCCGAGCAGCGACCTCAACGGGCGCGCGGCCGGTGGCAGCGAAGCCCCAGTAGGGAAGCCGTGAGCCTCGCGACAAGGGGCGCAGAGTGGGCACGGCGGGCCAGACATCCGCCGGGTCAAACAAGGTGGTACCGCGGAATTCAACCGTCCTTGGGCAATGTACATGCCCGAGGACGGTTTTTTGTTACCGAACCGGGCCGCACATCCGCAGCTATCGGGTGCTAGCCGCCCCGGCAAGCGAGATGCGCGAGAGACGAAAGGGAAGACATGAGTCTGATTGATGATCTGGTCAAACTCGAGGAAGAGGCCAAGGAGCTCGTCGCAGGCGCCGACGACGCTGCCAAGCTCGAGGCCGCGCGCGTTGAGCTGCTCGGTCGCAAGGGCCGTATCACCGGCCTGATGCGCATGATGGGCAAGCTCGCCCCCGATGATCGTCCCATGATGGGCAAACGCGCCAACGAGATGCGCCAGCTGATCGAGGGCATGCTCGACGAGCGCACCACCGAGATGAAGGCTGCCGCCCTCAAGCACGCGCTCGAGCACGAGGCCGTCGACATCACGCTGCCGGGCATCCGTCCGCAGATCGGTCACCAGCACCTGATCAAGCAGATCATCGAGGAGGCCGAGGACATCTTCTGCGGCATCGGCTACACCGTCGAGTCCGGCCCCATGGTCGATACCTCCTACTACAACTTCACCGCGCTCAACGCGCCCATGGATCACCCGAGCCGATCGGCCCGCGACACGTTCTATGTGGTCGACAACAATCCCGGCAGCGTCGCGCATCCCGAGGCTCACGCTCACGGCGAGTCCGACGTGCTGCTGCGCACCCAGACCTCGGGCGTGCAGATCCACACCATGGAGTCGCAGAAGCCGCCCATCTACATGATCTGCCCGGGCACCGTCTATCGTCCCGACACGGCCGACGCCTGTCACCTGCCGCAGTTCAACCAGATCGAAGGCCTGGTCGTCGACGAGGGCATCACCTTTGGCGACCTGAAGGGCACGCTCGACTACTTTGTTAAGTGCATGTTTGGCGAGGACCGCAAGACGCGCTACCGTCCGCACTTCTTCCCCTTCACCGAGCCTAGCTGCGAGGTGGACGTGAGCTGCCACGTCTGCGGCGGCAAGGGCTGCAACTTCTGCAAGCACAGCGGCTGGATTGAGATCCTGGGCTGCGGCATGGTCGACCCCAACGTCCTGATCAACTGCGGCATCGACCCCGAGAAGTACACCGGCTTCGCCTTTGGTATTGGCGCCGAGCGCGTCGCGGCACTGCGCTACGACCTGCCCGACCTGCGCACGTTGATGACTGGTGACATGAGGTTCTTGAACCAGTTCTAGAACGCTTTCTTCTTAGTTGCAGTTTCCGGCTCAAAGCCGCATTTATGAAAGGAGACCAGTTAGATGCGCGTTTCTTACGACTGGCTCAAGACCATGATCGATATTCCGGAGGATCCCAAGACCCTTTCGGACGAATATATCCGTACCGGCACCGAGGTCGAGGCGATCGACACCGTGGGCGAGTCCTTCGACCACGTGGTGACTGCCAAGGTGCTCACCAAGACCCCGCACCCCGATAGCGACCACATGTATGTGTGCTCGGTCGACGTGGGCGACAAGAATCTCGACGCCGACGGCAACCCCGCCCCGCTGCAGATCGTTTGCGGCGCGCAGAACTTTGAGGCTGGCGACCACATCGTCACGGCAATGATCGGCGCTGTGCTTCCCGGTGACGTCAAGATCAAGAAGAGCAAGCTTCGCGGCGTCGTGTCCATGGGCATGAACTGCTCTGCGCGCGAGCTCGGCCTGGGTGGCGATCACTCCGGCATCATGATCCTGCCCGAGGATACGCCTTGTGGCATGCCGTTTGCCGAGTACGTGGGCTCGAGCGACACCGTGCTCGACTGTGAGATCACGCCCAACCGTCCCGACTGCCTGTCCATGATCGGCATGGCCCGCGAGACCGGCGCCATCTTCGATCGCGATTTCCACGTTGAGCTGCCCGCCATCAAGGTCGAGACCGGCCGCGCGACCGACGACGAGCTTTCGGTCGAGATTGCCGACGAGGGCCTGTGCGACCGCTACGTCGCCCGCATCGTGCGCAACGTGAAGGTCGGCCCGTCGCCCGACTGGATGGTCAAGCGCCTCAACGCCCTGGGCGTGCGCCCACACAACAACATCGTTGACATCACCAACTACGTGATGATGCTCACCGGTCAGCCGCTGCACGCCTTTGACCTGGACACCTTTGCCGAGCGCGATGGCCATCGCCGCGTGGTGGTTCGCGCCGCCCAGCAGGATGAGAAGTTCACGACCCTCGACGGCGAGGAGCGCACGCTCGACGCCGGCATGGGCCTCATCACCGACGGCGAGCGTCCCGTGGCGCTGGCCGGCGTTATGGGCGGCATGGATTCTGAGATCGAGGACGACACCGTCGACGTGATGGTCGAGAGCGCCTGCTTCAACGCCGGTCGCACCTCGCACACCAGCCGCGACCTGTCGCTGATCTCCGATGCCTCCATTCGCTTTGAGCGTCAGGTCGATGAGACCGGTTGCATGGATGTCGCCAACGTTACCTGCGCGCTGATTGAGGAGATCGCCGGCGGCGAGGTCGCTCCCGGCTACGTTGATGTGTTCCCCGCGCCCAAGACCATCGATAGCATCAAGCTGCGCTTGGCCCGCGTGCACGCCATCTGCGGCGCCGACATCGAGCCCGACTTTATCGAGCGCTCGCTCACCCGCCTGGGCTGCACCGTCGAGCGCGACGGCGAGGACTTTATGGTCACGCCGCCGAGCTTCCGTCCCGACCTGCCGCGCGAGATCGATCTGATCGAGGAGGTCTTGCGCCTGTGGGGCATGGGCCGCGTGACGGCGACCATTCCGGCTGCCAAGAACCACATCGGCGGTCTGACGCGCGAGCAGAAGCTTACCCGCAAGGTCGGCGAGATCCTGCGCGCCTGCGGCCTCAACGAGACCACGACCTTTGGCTTTGCCGCCCCGGGCGACCTGGAGAAGATCGGCATGTCCACCGAAGGCCGCGGCTGCCCCGTGGTGCTCATGAACCCGTTGGTCGCCGAGCAGACCGAGATGCGCCGCTCGTTGCTGCCGGGTCTGCTGCAGTCTGTGGCCTACAACGAGGCCCACGGCACGCCCAACGTGCATCTGTACGAGGTCGGCAGCCTGTTCCACGGTCGCGAGAACGCCAGCCTGCCCAAGGAGACCAAGTCCGTGGCGGGCGTGCTCTCGGGCCAGTGGAGCGAGCAGTCTTGGAACATGAAGTACCGTAAGCTGCGCTTCTTCGTTGGCAAGGGCATCGTTGAGGAGCTGCTTGCCCAGCTGCGCATCGAGAAGGTTCGCTTCCGTCCCGTCGAGGGCGAGAGCTATGCCTTCCTGCAGCCGGGTCGTGCTGCCGAGGTACTCTCGGGCGGTACCGTGCTGGGCTGGGTTGGCGAGATCCACCCCGAGGCGCGCGAGGCTATGGGCATTGACGAGGTCGTCGTTGCCTTTGAGCTTGACCTGGACAAGCTGATCAAGGGCGCCCGCAACCAGGAGAACTACCGTGAGTTCTCGCAGTACCCGGCCGTTGAGCACGACCTTGCTATCGTGGTCGACAACACTGTGACCTGCGAGGATCTTGAGCGTCGTATTACGAGTGCCGGCGGCAAACTGCTCGAGGGCGTGCGCCTGTTCGATGTCTACCGCGATCCGGTCCGCATCGGCAAGGGCAAGAAATCCATGGCCTTTGCGCTTACGTATCGCTCCGACGACCACACGCTCACCAGCGAAGAGGTCGAGAAGGCGCACCAGAAGATCGTCACCAAGGTGTGCAAGGGCGTAAACGGCGAGGTCCGCGGCTAGGTTCTGCGCCGGATATAGGCAGCGTCGGCTGCCGCCGAGTCTTACGTGACTGCTATGCCCGGTATAAGGCACCGTTGAGCCTGCATATATGACACGCGCATTACATAACGGCGTGCTGCTTTGTCGGCAGTGCGCCGTTTTGCTATGATAGCCCGCGTCGTGTTACGAATCTGACATTACGTAACACTGGAAAGGTGATTCAAACGGCGTTGCAATTCCGTGCGCCGATAACCGGGAGGCGTGCATGCACATTCCAGATAATTATCTGTCCCCGCAGACCGATGCCGTCATGGCAGTGGCGATGGTGCCCGTTTGGGTTCACTGCATCAAGAAAGTGCGCGCCACGCTCGATCGCGAGCACATGGCTTTCCTGGGCATCTGCGCCGCGTTCTCCTTCCTGCTTATGATGTTCAATGTGCCGCTGCCCGGCGGCACCACAGGTCACGCCGTCGGCGGCGCGCTTATTGCACTGCTGCTAGGCCCCGAGGCCGCGGCTATCGCTGTCTCGGTTGCGCTGGCGCTGCAGGCGCTGCTGTTTGGCGACGGCGGCGTTCTGTCGTTTGGCGCTAACTGCTTTAACATGGCCTTTGTGCTGCCGTTTGTCGCTGCTATCGTGTTCCGTGCGCTCAACAGCCGCCTGCACGACAAGAGCTGGGGCACCTCGGTTTCTGCCGTCGTGAGCGGTTGGGTCGGCCTGTGCCTGGCGGCCCTGTGCGCGGCAATCGAGTTTGGTATTCAGCCGATGCTCTTTACCAACGCTTCGGGCGCGCCGCTGTACTGCCCCTTCCCGCTGTCCGTGGCTATTCCGGCCATGTTGATCCCGCATATGCTGGTTGCCGGCGTGATCGAGGGCGTGGCGACGGCCGCCATCTACGCTTTCATTAAGAAGACGGCGCCGAGCGTTATCGTCGGGCCCGAGGCCGTCGATGGCCAGCTTGCTGCCGAGGGCGCTGCTGCCAAGAAGACCTCGCTGGTCCCCACGCTCATCTTGGTTGCCGTGCTTGTCGTGGCTACGCCGCTCGGCTTGCTTGCCACAGGTGACGCATGGGGCGAGTGGGACGCCGAGGGCGCCGCGACCGCCGTTCAGGAGGCTGGTGACGACAGTCTGCAGGCTTCGGTCGGCCTTGATACCCCGACCTTTGCCGACGCTCTGCCTACGGGTGATTACCTGCAGGCCTATTCCGAGGAGCAGGGTCTTGGCTTTGCCGGTCAGGCTGCCATGTATATCCTGTCCGGCGTGATTGGCGTGGCGGTGCTTACCATCGCATTCCGTCTGATCTCGCTGACGGTTAAGGAAAGCGGTGCTCATGGCAATAGCCGAGCTGCCTAGCTGGCTTGCGGTCGAGCAGCGTTACGAGCCCGTGGGGGCTCGGCATCGCGTGATGCAAAAGAATGTCCTGCACCTGGCGAGCCTGCTTGAGCGGGTTCGCCTGGGTGGGGGCGCGCACGAGGGCGGGTCGATGGTCGACCGCGCCCTTTCTTGCGTTTCGGCTCCGGTGCGCCTGGTGGGGATGTTCGTCTGCGTCCTGTGCGTGTGTCTGACGCAGAGTCCGCTGTACCTGATGCTGATGGCGGCTATCGCGTTGGTGCTGGTCGCGGTGCGCCCCGCGCGCGGGCTGCGTGCGACCTTTGTGCCGGCGCTCGGCGCTGCGGGGCTCGCGGTGGTTCTGGCACTGCCTGCCCTGCTGCTGGGCGCGTCTGCCACGGGCGCCATGCTCAAGATTGCGCTCAAGACCTTCATTAATGTCTCGCTGGTGCTGGGCGTTTCGTGGACCCTCACGTGGAGCCGCATGTCGGCGGCGCTCAAGATGCTGCATCTACCCGACGAAGTTATCTTTACGTTTGACATGGCACTCAAGCACATCGAGGTGCTGGGTCGCACGGCGCACAATCTTTGCGAATCGGTCATGCTGCGCAGCGTTGGCCGTGCGCCTGAGGGATTTTCGCGTACCGATTCGATCGCGGGTATCATGGGCATGACCTTTATCAAGGCGATGGAATGCAGCCGCGCGATGGACGAGGCTATGCTTTGCCGCGGCTTTGCCGGTGCGTATCCGGTGCCTGCGCGGAGTGGCTTTGGCTGGCGCGATGCGGTCTATGCGGTCGGCGTGGCGTTGCTCGCCGTGTTGTGTGCGGTACTGTAGCGCGGGCGGTCTAGCCGTCGATGTGAGTAGGGAAGGGCGACGTTTTGACGATCGATATGAATAGTGCGGCGGGCACGAACGGTGCGGGCGGCGCCGAGGGCGCGCCGCTTATTGAGTTGCTCGACGTGGTGTTCTCCTATGCGGGGCATACGGTTGTCGATGGCGTGTCGCTGCAGGTCGATCGTGGTGAACTCGTTGCCCTGCTCGGTCCCAACGGCTGCGGTAAGACGACGATTATGCGTCTTATTAACGGCCTTGAACTCGCGGACGCAGGGGCATACCTGTTTGACGGGTGTATGGTCGATGCGGCATATCTCAAGGATTCCGCGACGGCCCAGCGGTTCCATCAGCGCGTGGGCTTTGTGTTCCAGAATGCCGACGCCCAGTTGTTCTGCGCTACGGTGGGTGAGGAAGTTGCTTTTGGTCCCGCGCAGATGGGGCTGCCGGCAGACGAGCTCGACCGTCGCGTGCACGATGCCATGGAACTGTTTCAAGTTGCCGACCTGGTCGATGCCTCGCCCTATCAGCTTTCGGGTGGGCAAAAGAAGCGTGTGGCGCTGGCGGCAGTCGTATCGATGAACCCCGATATCTTGGTTCTCGACGAACCTACTAATGGGCTCGACGAGGATTCATGCGACATCGTGGTCAACTTCTTGCTGGCCTACGTCGCGGCGGGTAAGACGGTCTTGATGAGCACACATCACCAGGATTTGGTGCGACGCCTGGGTGCCCGTGCAATCTATATCGATCGATATCACCATGTGGTCGAGGCGCCTTCGCCGTCGTATGGAACCGAAAGCGGTGCTACGGACTAGTTGCTGCGTAGAGCGTGCGTAGCCGCCCGCGCGGCTTTGCCGTGATGGTATAGTTATCCAGGTTTTTTATGGGGGTGGCTATGCCAAGCTGGAACATTCATATCGCTCAGACGGAGCGTTTGCTGGAGCGCACCGGTGCGCTTGCCAATAGCGTGCGCGACCGCAATGCCTTTTTGTTTGGCTGCGTGGTTCCGGATATCTTCGTGGGCTATATGGTCCCTGGCATCGCCGATCCCATCCCGTACCGCATTACGCACTTTGCCAAGCCTGAACCCATCCCTAAGCCTCGTGAGCATGAGTTCTGGGATACCTATGTGGCGCCGCTGCTTAACGGCGCACCCGCGGGCGAACCCGCCGAGGCTACCTCGATTGTCGAGGAGCGCGAGCGACTGAATCGCGTGCACTATCCCCAGCGCTACAGGGATGCCGAGCCGGTTGTCGGTCCCGGCGCTCGTGAGTTCTCGCTTGCGTCCGAGGACGTGGCGCAGTCGTTGCTCGATTTGACATTGGGTGTCTGGTCGCATCTGGTGGCCGATACCGTATGGAATACGCGCGTGAATCAGTACCTGGAGGCGCACGGCGGCAAGCCGTGCGAGGAGTTCCGCATTAAAAAGCAAGGCGACTTTGACTGGTTTGGCAAGACGCTCGGCATTGTTTCGATTCCGCGTGCGACCGATCGCCTGTATACCGCTGCGACGCGTTTTGGGCAGTATCCCATCCATAAAGAGTATGTGCTCAAGACCATCGGCGTCATGCACGAGATTGTACGCGAAAACCCCGGCGATCCCGACCATCCGCCATACCGCCTGCTGACCGAGGAATTCTTCGACGCGACGTTTACCGAGGTCATCGAGCTAACCGAGGCGGGTTTTGCCGCCCGTGTCGAATCGCCCGATGTGCCTGCGCTGCCCCTGATTGCTAGCTGCTAGCTGGCCGGCCCGGCAGTGAATAGCTCAACCCAATCGACAAGTAGCTCTTGCCGTAAGGTATCTTCGGCAATGCGCTCCTGTTTGGTCTTTGGGATGTGGGGAAGCCCGGCCTTTTTATGGATGAGCTCGGCTATGTGGTCGAAGCTCTTCTTCTCCTTGATCTGGTCATAGGTAATTTGGATGACGTCGTAGCCCATGCTTGTGAGCGCGGTGGCGCGCTCGGCATCGGAGAGGCTCGCGGCTTCGCTGTCGTGGGCAGAGCGGCCTTGGCATTCCAGAATGACGCCCATGCTGTCGGTGGCGCTTTCGATGAGGATATCGGCGTAGCAGCAGGTTTTGTCATACAGCGAACGTGCGGCTTCACTGAGCGGGATGCGCGCGTTGTTGGCGATCTCGATGCCCTGGCCGCCCTCGTCGCGGGGGAGCGAGATAAGCAAGGAGGTCTGTACTTCGAAGGGCGAGGCGGCCTGCCCCGTCATGTGCTCGGCCGCCCAGCGCAGTTGTTTGACGCCGCGCAGGCCTGCGGCTTGCTTGGCGAACGCGGCGATATCCGTTGCGGTAAGAAGCGGCGTGCGCTTCCACAAGTTGGTGTCATTGCCCTTGGTGTCGTTAACTCGCTCCCAGCCGCAGTTGGGTGGAATGAACTTAAGCGAAATAGCTTCATCGAGTTGTTGTTGCGTTCGCTCGCGGGGCTTAAACACTGCAAAGGAGCCGCACATCTCGTAGCACGCCATGAGTAACTGGTTGCGTGAGACCTGCGTGGCAAGGCTGAGCAGCGTGAACACCGGTGAAGTGACATCAAATCCATGTTCAGTCTGCCTAAACGACCCCGGAGGTGGTTCTTGGGTCAGGAGGTGCGATTTAAACAGGCTTCGCGACCCGGATTGTGCCCGAGTGAATACAAGCCTGTGAAGTGGTGCGTGAAGCAGGTCTTTTACAACTGCATGACTTCCGAGGCCACAACATCTGCGATCCATATTGCCAAGGCTAATGGCGGGGTAAAGGCCTAATACCTGCGGCGGGATGCGGTAGTAGTTAAAGGCGGATTGCCCACAAAGCGTCAGGTCCATAATGCCCTCCTGGCCGAAATCATCTCTTTGAAGCGAGTGATGCCAGCGTCAATCCGGAAGTATGCGGCAAAATCTGAACCCTATGAGCGGACCTGGCTTTTGAGGCTAGTTTATCAGGCATTTTGTTGCGAAAAAACAGGGTGTGCTCGGAGGTTCCAGAATTTGCCGCATACTTCCGAAAACCAGGTCGATTTGGTTCTTGCTAAAACGATTTATCAGCCCTGTGTGAGGTGTGGGTTTGCCACCGGGCGAACACTTTTAGCGCTTGGGGCTTTATTTTT
>CATVYG010000017.1 GCA_958348225.1 uncultured Collinsella sp. | reverse complement strand
TTTTCGTTTTCCCGGCATGGTTGAGGGTATCCAATTAAACGTAGTAGATAGGCCCGTTTTGTGGCATACAACCCATTCAAGCCCAATCTCGAAGGCTAAAGAGCGCCTCTCATCCACGCCTGCGAGCGAAAAGCAAATAGAATGAAAGGCAAATGAAAAGCCCATTTGACGAGCGGAGGACATATGCGCGACGTAGCCGAAAGCGACTGGAAGCTGTTTAAGAAAATGCTTCCTCAATGGCAAGAACGTTATATGGAAAAGCTCATCGGCCAGTACGTTGAGATACTGAATGGCGGCAGCGAAGCGTCCAGTAGATTTTGGGCACTAGAAGAGAGCCTCAATAGAGACAAGCTGTCCTCAGGCGTAATTGCAAACAACATTCGCCGCAGCACAATGCACCGCGAGATAGCCAATTTGCTTATCGACAGCGTGATCACCCTTGACGACCTTGACGGTTTTACCGAGGACATTAAGAGCTATGCGCAACACTGGATTGGCCAGTAAGAGCACCGAACGACAAACATCCCCAGCAAAACGGGGCAAACGCCGGGCCACCTAATGGTTGTCCGGCGTTTGCCCAGATAAAACCTGCCAAAATAAACCTGTCCCTTTTTGGCAGGCTACTCGGCGCTCTTGAGGGCGCCGACCATGTCGATCTTATTGAGAGTTCGGTTGGTGGCGAGGTTGACGATAAACGTAAAGCCGAAGGACAGCACCACGGCAAGCACATAGCTCAGCGGCTCGACTTCAACGTCAAAGTACAGCGACGGCATCTGCAAAATGTACGTAAAACTCTCGGCCAGTGCACCGCCCAGCGGAACACCCAGCGCGGCACCAATCGCCGTGAGGATCAACGTCTCCTTGTTGACGTAGTGGTGCACCTCGCCGCGACGGAAGCCCAGCACCTTAATGGTTGCCAGTTCGCGCTCGCGCTCCGAAATGTTGGTGTTGGACAGCGTAAACACCACCACAAACGACAGGCACGCCGCCATAAAGGTCACGAGCACCACCACGGAATTGATAATCGCAAAGTTCGCCTCGTAGTTCTGCCAATGTTCGGCCGTGCTCGAGATGGTAAGCCAACCGTCGCTCTTAAGCTTCTTGCTAAACGCAATCTGGTCGGCCGACGAACCCTTAAGCAGCACAAAGACGCCGTTGAGTCGAGCACTGCGACCAAAAACTTGCTCATAGGTACTCTGCGTCATGTAAAGCGTGTTGCCCAGATAGTTGAGCGAAATGTCGCTAACCTTGACCTTGGCGACGTTGAGCGACGAATCCTGGACGTGAGCCGTATCGCCCGGCTGAATCCCCAACACCAGCTGTGAACTTTTGCTCAGATACACGTCTCCGTCACGCAAAGACAGAGGTTCTTTGGACTCATCCTCCAGGCGCACGTAATCGCCCAAGTCACCCGCGCGGTCATCGGGAATCACGATGAGCTGCACGGTCTCGCTCTTGCCGCCAAACGTAAAGGTGACGTTGTCGGTCATAATCGGCAGGGTCGAGGTCACCGTCACGTTGGAATCATTGGCCGCGCTTCGCTCGTCGAGCGCCGCGCACGTCTGCGAAAAATCGTCGGGATTGGCAACCGCCAGCAGGTCATAGCGCGTGATATGCCCGTACTGCTTGGGCGAAAGCGCCACCGACGTATCACGAATGCCCATTCCGCAGATCACGAGCGCCGTGCAACCGGCGATACCGAAGATGGTCATAAAGGCGCGCTTTTTGTAGCGGAACAGGTTACGCGCCGCCACCTTGTTTAAGAAGCCCATGCGGCGCCAGATAAAGCCGATGCGCTCGAGCAAGATGCGCGAGCCAGCGCGCGGGGCCTTGGGACGCATAAGCGAGGCCGGGGTCTCGGCCATCTCGTGGCGGCAGGCGATAATCGTGGCGCCCACCACGCCCACGGCAAACAGCGCCACCGAAACGATCGAGGACACGATGTCGTACGAAAGTAGCATCTGGGGCAGCGAGTACATGTCGTCGAACACCGTAAACAGGAACAGCGGCAGGCCCACAAATCCGATGATGTTACCGAGCACGCCGCCGATCAGACAAGCCCACAGCGCGTAGTCCACGTATTTGGACAGGATGCGCCCGCGCGAATAACCGAGCGCCTTATACAGGCCGATGAGTGTGCGCTCCTCCTCGACCATGCGTGTGGCGGTGGTAAGGCTGATGAGCACGGCGACGATAAAGAAGATGAACGGGAACACCGTGGCGATGGCTTCAATTGACGAGCTATCGCTCTCCACGCTCGAATAGCTTGCGATATTGCCGCGGTCCTGGATGTACCAGGTGCATTCGCCCAGATCGGAAAGCTCGGCGCGGGCATCGGCAAACTGTTGATCGGCGGCGGCGCGACGCTGATCCAGGTCGGCTTGCGCCTGCGCACGCTCGTCGCTGCCCTCGGCCATGCGATTGATGTTGTCCTGCTCAATCCCAAAGAGCATATTCGCCTGACGCTCAGCCGCGTCCAAGCTCGCCGGCGTGTCGACCGTCAGCTCCTGGGCGCGCGCCTTCTCACGCTCCTCGCGGATCTTCTCTATATTGCCCTTGACCTTGTTGATCTTTGCCGCGTAGGCATCCGAATAGGAGTTGAGGCTCTTGGCTCCCTCGACGATCACGTGGACCGCGGAGTAGGAAGAAGATGTCGCGGCGTCCTCGCTCACATAGAACTTATAGTCCGCCGCCGAAGCAGCGCGAAAGGCGTTGACTGTCGAGTCGGAGCTCACATCAGTGGGGTCGAGGACCTCGGCCGTAATGGTGTAATCGCCCGCGGCAAACTGGTCCTTGGCGCTTTGATTGGACGAGCTCGCGTCATTGGCGGCAAAACTCACCGTATCGCCGATTTTCTTGCCCGATGCCTTCAGGAACTTCGAAGTCACCGCGACTTCATCAGCGCTCTCGGGCAAATCGCCGTTCACGAGCACCGGCTGATCGATGTTCTCCTTGGAGAGACTCTGCACGACCACGCGCTCACGCGTTGTACCCACGGCGGTGTAGGCGGTCTCGGTGTAGATGCCCTCGGCCGTTTCGACGCCATCGACCTCTTGTATGGCGTCGAGATCATCGTCAGTCAGGCCATAGGTCGACTGCACGTTAATGTCATAGACATTTTGCTGGTCGAAGTAGGCGTCAACCGAATCGCACAGGTCCTCGCAACCCGCCTTAAGGCCGCACATCACGCTCACGCCAAGCGCGGTGATGACCACGATTGACAAGAAGCGCTTAAGACTGCCTCGGATTGTGCGGTAGATGCCACGGCGAAAAACCGTCGGCACCATATCGTTTGAGCTTTGGGCAGTGCGGTAGGTCGTAAAATCCTGCTCGCGCTCCGTGTTCTGTGCGTCGCGGCGTAGGCTGTTTTGGCGGTCCTGGTCCATGGGCGCTACCACTCGATCGTCTCGATAGGCACGGGATTTTGCTGGACCGTCTCGCTCTCCACGCGACCACTCTTAAAGCGAATCAGGCGATCGGCCATGGGCGCGAGCGCGGAATTGTGCGTGATGATGATGACCGTAATGCCCTGCTTGCGGCAGGTATCCTGCAGCAGCTGCAAGATCTGCTTACCGGTTTTATAGTCGAGCGCGCCCGTGGGCTCGTCGCACAGAAGCAGCTTGGGGTTCTTTGCCAGTGCGCGGGCGATGGACACGCGCTGCTGCTCGCCGCCCGAAAGTTGCGCGGGAAAGTTGCCCAGGCGCTCGCCCAGGCCAACCTGACGAAGCGTTTGCTCGGCATCGAGCGAATCGGGGCAGATTTGCGCCGCAAGCTCAACATTTTCGAGCGCCGTCAGGTTGGGGACCAGATTGTAGAACTGGAAGACAAAGCCAACGTCGGCGCGGCGGTATTCCACGAGCTGCGCCTCGTTAGCGGAGCTCACATCGCGCCCGTCCACCGTCACGGTGCCGGAAGTCGCCGTATCCATGCCGCCCAGAATGTTGAGCGCCGTGGTCTTGCCGGCACCCGAAGCACCCAAAATGATGGCGAGCTCGCCGCGCTCGACCGTAAAACTCGCGCCGTCGAGTGCGTGAATGCGGGCGTCGCCCTCGCCGTATGCCTTGATGACGTCTTTGAATTCGATATAAGCCATCGATCGGTTCCCATCTGGTCGGATAACTCTTTAGTATTACCCATTTCCCGCCTGCCAAAAAGGGACAGGTTTATTTTGGCAGGTTTTATATGGGGAAACGGCAGCTATAGATGAGGCGCCGGGAAGGCAGAGAAATCATCGACGGGGTCAGGCCGACCGCCAAACACAACGTACGCATCTCTATCTGTCAGCCAAATCATTCGAACGGCTGTTCGTTTCTATGATATGATTCCACTATTTAAGCAGGCCAATTCGCAGAAAGGCGGCCAACATGGCGTTCGACTTTAAGAAGGAATGCAAGGAGCTCTACAAACCTGCAAGCAAGCCGAGTATCGTAACTGTCCCGCCTATGAGCTACGTTGCCGTTCGCGGAAAGGGCGACCCAAATACCGAAGGTGGCGAGTATCAAAACGCCCTGCCGCTGCTTTACGGCATCGCCTATACCGTCAAGATGTCAAAGAAAGGCTCAAGGAGTATCGAGGGCTATTTCGACTTTGTGGTACCGCCGCTCGAGAGTTTCTGGTGGCAAGACTCCCCGAGCGGCGACATCGATTATGTACGCAAAGACGATTTCAACTTTATCTCGTGCATCCGCCTGCCCGATTTCGTCACCCGAGATGACTTTGACTGGGCAGTCGCGGAAGCCACGACCAAAAAGAAACTGGACTTTTCCGCCGTCGAGCTGCTTAAAGTTGACGAGGGTCTCTGCGTTCAATGCATGCACACCGGGCCCTACGACAACGAACCGGCGACCGTAGACGCTATGCATGAATACACGACCGAGCAGGGCTATGTCCCCGACTTCTCAGATACCCGTTTACATCACGAAATCTATCTTTCCGATCCACGCAAGTGTGCGCCGGAGAAACTTAAGACTGTGGTTCGTCATCCTATCAAGCGCGCTGAATAGCGTGGAGCGTCATTTCACGCGCTAGGTTTTAAGCCAGCCAACCAGCCGCCTCCTAGGCTGTCAAGCAATTATCTTGACGCGGCCCGCCGCATCTTATAAGTTTGTTTTGCTAAAGCTGGAAAGCCTCTCAACGATGCGCAACTCCAGCTCTTTTTCTATCAAGAGGCTTAAATGAAATACCAGAAGTCGCGGATATCCATCAACGAACAAATAGCACTATTGACAGAAAACAAGGGTCTTAAGTGCTCTGATCAAAGCGAACTCGAGCGAGCTTTGGTCGAAGCCAACCACTACAGACTGTCGGCCTACTGGTTTCCCTACAAAACCAAATGCAAGTCCGGGATTACCATCTTTCGCGAAGGCACAACATTCGAAACCATCATCTACACGTATGAATTTGACCGAGCCCTCCGGCAGTTAATGTTTGATGCGGTCGGCAGTGCGGTCGGCAGAATTGAGATCTACCTCAGAAGCAGAATTGCCTATCTTGCCTCTGAGGAACGCGGGCCTTTCCGTTACCCAGATGTCGCCATAACGAGGCTCAACTCGGCATGCCCGTCGAGCTCTGCGCCGCACTGGGCTACGCAGCCGTCTTTGGCAGCGCCACCAATACGATGCTCGCACCCATCCTTATTGGCTGCGAAGTCTTCGGCTTTGGTAACTTGCCGATGTTCTTTATTGTCTGCGTCGTGGCTTACCTGTTCAACATGGATAAATCGATCTACGCCCTGCAGGAGCGGGCGTAGATCGATGTCCAGGCAGGCGGTCTCAACCGGAAACGGCGTCCCACTCTGAGGCTGTATTCCGGGACACGCTTTCCGCTTGGGACGCCATTCGGAAAGCGCATCCCGTTCTTTCACGGCGTCCTAGTTATGCAAAGTGCTCGAGCGTTACTCCTCGTACGCGCCCTCAAGCCGCAGAAGCCACTCCTTACGGTCAAGGCCGCCGGCATATCCGTTGAGCGACCCGTCGGCGGCAACCACGCGATGGCACGGCACAATAATCGAAATGGGATTACGCGCGACCGCGGCCCCCACGGCACGGGGAGACGCAACGGGTGCTTCGTTTCCCGGTACACGATGTCGAGCCGCAACACGCTGGGCGATCTCACCATACGTAGCGACCTCGCCACGCGGGATAGAAAGCAGCTCAAACCAAACCTCGCGCTGAAACGCCGTACCAATCATATGCAACGGCGGCGTAAACCGAGGCTCCTGCCCCGCAAAATAAGCATTCAGCCAAGCCCAAGAACGCTCAAGTACCGACGAGGCAGCACCGTTTGTCGGATTCACCGAAGACATGCCGCCAGCACCAGAAACCGCATCGGCGCCTTCAACATGTTCGGAGTCTTCCCGGAGAAGCGTGGAGCCAAAATGCTCCTGCCCCTCAAACCAAAGTCCCGTCAGACCGCGGCCATCAGCGGCAAGCAAGATTTCGCCCAAAGGCGAAGCAAACGTCGTCGTGACCACCAGCGGCTCCTTTCAAAACTCCGCAACATAATACCGCGAATTGTGCAGACAACCCCAATCGACCCCAAAGTCACCCTAGGCAGCAGGCGCGAACGCGCCGCAGCTGCCGGCCGCGCCCCACAGTCCCCCAAGGCGGCAGGCGCAAAGCGCCGGAGCCGCCGCCGGGATCAGGGCCCGCAACAGCCACGTGCCCCCACATCAGCCCAGCGGCCCCAACCAACAACGGCCCCATCGCAGGTCGCTTGCAGCAGCGTCACCGCAGGCGGGGGCCGGGCTTGGTTTTCAGAACACTCCGCAGACCAGTTGTGGCGCCTTGTCCGCGGCTCCGAAGGAGCAGGACAAGGCGCCACACATGGTCGAGGACGTTCTGAAAACCAAGCCCGGCCCCCGCCGGACAGGTCACACTACTCGCAGAGCAGCTTAGCGATCTGGACGGCGTTGGTTGCCGCGCCCTTACGGATTTGGTCGCCGCAGCACCAGAAGGTGATGCCACGCGCGGCCTCGGGGTTCGAGATGTCGCGGCGTACGCGACCGACCCAAATCAGGTCCTGGTCGGAGGTGTCCATCGGCATGGGGAAGCGGTCGTGCGCATCCTCGGCGCTCATGTCGTCAACTAGCTTGACACCCGGAGCGACAGCCAGCGCGGCACGGGCCTCTTCCACCGTGATGTCGCGCTCGAACTCAAGCGTGATGCTCTCGGAGTGCGAGCGCAGCACGGGCACGCGCACACAGGTGCAGTTCACGCGCAGCTCGGGCAGATGCATGATCTTGCGGCCCTCGTTTTGCAACTTCATCTCCTCGGAGGTAAAGCCCTCCTCCTTGACGCCGCCAATCTGCGGAATCAGGTTGCTCGCGAGCTGGGCGGCAAACGCGCGCGGCTCGGGAATCTCCTCGCCACGGCCCAGGGCGGCCAGCTGAGCCTCGAGCTCGGCCATACCGGGGGCGCCAGCACCCGAAGCCGCCTGGTACGTCGAGACGATCATGCGCTTCACGCCAGCGAGCTGATGCAGCGGCCACGTGGGAACCAGGCCGATAATGGTCGCGCAGTTGGGGTTGGCGATAAGGCCGTGATGCCATTTGATATCGTCGGCATTGATCTCGGGCACAACCAGCGGCACCTCGGGATCCATGCGGAAGGCATGGCTGTTGTCGACCACGACGGCGCCGCGCTTGACGGCCTCGGGCAGTAGCTCCTTCGCGATGTCGTCGCCGGCAGCTCCAAGCACAATGTCACAGCCCTCAAAGGCCTCGGGACAAGCCTCTTCGATCACGATCTGCTCGCCACGGAACTCGACGGTCTTGCCCACAGAACGCGCGCTCGCCAGCAGCTTGAGCTTGCCGACCGGGAACTCCTGCTCGTTGAGGCACTCGAGCATCTGGGTGCCCACGGCTCCCGTCGCGCCCAAAATAGCAACCGTGTACTGTTTCATGCTTCCCCCTTTAAAGGTTGTGGCTTTTGCCCGCACGCCGAGCAGGCCGATTATTGTTGCCAGTTTATACAAGAACAGGGCGGGCATGAAACCCGCCCCGTCGAAACGAAACCGAAACGAAACGCCCCGCCGTAGATTTTTGAGACATGACCCAAAAATCTACCGAGCAGTTGCTACTTTTTGAGCGCGGCCAGGGTGGGATCGGCCGGCGCGGGAGCCTCCAGATCGGAGACCTTCACAATGCCGTTCTCATCGGAGAAGGCACGGTAAATGGTCCGAATCGCAAGGTCGAAGTCCTTCTCCTCGACACCGATAATGATATTGATCTCGTCACAGCTCTGCGAAATCATGCGCACGCTCACGCCGGCCTGGCCAAGCATGCCAAACAGGTGGCCCGAGATGCCTGCACGACCGCGCAGGTTACGGCCGACGGTCGCGATGAGCGCCAAGCCCTCGACAACCTCGATCTCGAGCGGCTCGACCTCCTGCTGGATGTCGCCCACAAGTGAGTACAGCGAATCGTGCACATCCTGCTCCTGCACCACGGCGCCAAAGCGGTCGACACCAGTGGGCATGTGCTCGACGGAAACGTCATAGCGCTCGAAGACCGAAAGCGCGCGGCGCATAAAGCCGACGCGCGGCTTGGTGCGGTCGCGGGCCACGTTAATGGCGACAAAACCGCGCTTGCCGGTCACACCGGTAATGATGGGCTCCGCCTCGCCCTCATCAGCCGTCTCGCTAATGATGGTGCCGGGGTCCTGCGGCGCATTGGTGTTCTTGATGACCAGCGGAATGCCTGCCTCGCGCACGGGGAACACGGCCTCCTCGTGCAGGACGCTTGCACCCATGTACGAAAGCTCGCGCAGCTCCTCGTAGGTAACGCGCGCAATGGGCTGAGCCTCGGGAACAATACGCGGATCAGCAGAATAGAAGCCCGAGACGTCGGTCCAGTTCTCGTACAGGTCGGCGCCCAGGCACTTGGCCAAGATCGAGCCCGAGATATCGCCACCGCCTCGATCGAGCAGCTTGATCTGGCCCTCGCGCGTCGCGCCGTAGAAGCCAGGCATAACGAAGCCGCCCTGCTGGCCATACTCCTGCACCAGCTCGGAGGTGCGATTCATGCTGAGCGTACCGTCGTGATGGAACGCCACAACCGTCGCGGCGTCCAGGAACGGTAGGTCCAGGTACTCAGCCATCAGGCGAGCGGTAAAGTACTCGCCGCGGCTTACGAGCTCCTCAGTAGAGTAACCGCCCGAGCGGGCGCGCTCGGCAAAGGCCGCGAACTCCTCACGGATGGGATAGGTGAGCTCCAGCTCGTCAGCGATATCAAAATAGCGCTGGCCAATGTCCTCGAGCAGCTCCTCACACGACACGTGGTACTTAACGTGCGCATTGACCAGATAGAGCAGGTCGGTCACCTTGGTGTCGCCCTTAAAACGGCGACCGCAGGCGGAAACCACCACAAAACGGCGAGCCGGATCGGCATCGACGATGGCCTTGATCTTCTTAAAGTGTTCGGCGTCGGCGACCGACGAGCCGCCAAACTTGGCAATCTTAATCATGGGCTGGAGGTTACCTTTCTAAAAGCCTCTGCGAACCTATTTTGCGTGCTCTGATACCATGGTTTCACCGATTGGGACCAAGGCATCCGAGGAGCAGTGTTATATGGGAACTTATCATAGTACACGAGGACGCACTTTATCGTGCTCAAGTAAGGTGGCAATCCGCACCGGCATCGCTCCCGACGGGGGTTTGTTTGTCTCGGACGAGCTTGGCACTCAGCAGGTCGATATCAGCTCGCTTGCAGATAAATCGTACTTTGAAATCGCTCAAGATGTGTTGGGAATGTTACTGAATGATTACACGGCCGAAGAAATTTCGGCGTGTGTCGACGAGGCATACCGCGGCACGTTTGCGAGTGAAGAGGTTACGCCGCTCGTCAAACTCGACGCTGCGCCGGGCGCTGACTCCCCCCAGACCTATGTGATGGAGCTCTTTGGCGGCCCCACGAGCGCCTTTAAGGACGTCGCCCTGCAGATGCTCCCCCGTCTGATGGCCCGCACTTCCGCCAAGGACGGCGGCACCGAGCGCATCATGATCGTCACCGCCACATCGGGCGACACGGGCAAGGCCGCGCTCGCCGGTTTTGCCGACGCTCCGGGCACGGGCATCACCGTCTTTTATCCCGAGGGCAAGGTCAGCCGCGTCCAGAACCTGCAGATGTCCACGCAGGAGGGCGACAACGTCGCCGTCTGCGGCATCCGCGGCAACTTTGACGACGCCCAGAGCGCCGTCAAGCGCATCTTTGCCGATAAGGAGCTTGCCGAGCGCCTGGAGGCCGCTGGCACGGTGCTTTCGAGCGCCAACTCCATCAACGTTGGCCGCCTGGTACCGCAGGTCGTCTACTACTTTGCCGCCTATGCGCAGCTGCTGCGCGCCGGCGCCATCGAGGCCGGCGATGCCGTGGAGTTCTGCGTGCCGACCGGCAACTTTGGCGATATCCTGGCCGGCTACTATGCCAAGCGCATGGGTCTGCCCGTCGCCAAACTCGTCGTGGCCAGCGACAAGAACAACGTGCTCGCTGACTTCCTGACCACCGGCGTTTACGACCGCAACCGCCCGTTCTTCACGACCATCTCGCCGTCGATGGACATCCTTATTAGCTCCAACCTGGAGCGTATGCTTTATTTCCTGTCCGATGGCGACTGCGAACTCGTTGCCGGCCTTATGGAGCAGCTGGCACAGACTGGTCACTATGAGGTGCCCGCCGAGCTGCTGGCCAAGATCCAGAGTGTGTTTGGCTGCGGCTGGGCCAGCGAGGACGAGGTCCGCGCTGCTATCAAGAACTGCTGGGATGCAAACGGCTATGTGATCGACCCGCACACCGCTTGCGGCTATCACGTCTTTGAAAAGGTCGCCCCCGCCGAGGGCGCCAAGGCCCGCGTGCTGCTTTCGACCGCCAGCCCCTACAAGTTCCCGCGCGCCTGCTGCGACGCCCTGGGGCTCGACGTTCCCGAGGACGACTTTGAGGCCATGCGCGTGCTCGAGCAGACAACCAATACGGTCGCCCCGGCCCAACTCGCCGAGCTCGAGTCCAAACCCGTCCGCTTCGAAGACGTCTGCGACGTAGCCGACATGGCCAACTACGTAGAGTCTGCAGCAAAAAAGATGGCTACCAACTAAAACCCCCTATAAGGCGCCGGCGAAAGCCGGCGCACCTTCTTTTTATTTAGCTTTCGGGATAATGACGAGCATGCGAGCGGGTCTGGCCGTTTAGTTCGTCGCGAGTTCCGCACGAGCCGGAAAGCACTTAATGTGCTTTCCGAGCGAGCCAGGACTGCCCGAGCAGCGAACTAAACGGCCAGACCCGCCCAGGAGGACCCACATGATCAAAATCACCGTCCCAGCAACCAGCGCCAACCTAGGCATCGGCTACGACACCCTCGGCATGGCCGTCAGCCTCTACTCGCACTTCACCTTCGAGCGCGCCGACAAGCTCACCATCACGGGCTGCCCCAAGGAGTTCCAAAACGAGAATAACCTGGTCTATGTGAGCTTTGTCGATGCGCTGGCCGCATGGGGCGAGCCGGCCTTCCCCGTTGCCATCGACATCCAGACCGACGTGCCCGTCGCCCGCGGCCTGGGCTCCAGCTCCACCTGCGTCGTCGCCGGCATCATGGCAGCCGCCGCACTGACGGGCCACACCGTCGACCGCGCTGAGCTCGTCCGCATTGCCACCGAGGTCGAGGGGCATCCCGATAACGTCGCCCCTGCCATCCTGGGCGGTGCCGTTTGCTCCTTTACGCCGACTGATTCGCTCCCCCAGTGCCTGCGCTACGAGGTGAGCGATCGCTTGCGTTTTATTACCGTGATTCCGCCCTACGAGGTGCATACGAGCGAGGCGCGCAAGGTTGTGCCGCAGGAGATTCCACTCTCCACCGCCGTATGGCAAATGGGCCGCATCGCCGGCATGACGCGCGGCCTGGAGACCGGCGACCTTGACCTGATTGCCGCCGCCAACGACGACCGCATCCAGGAGCCCTATCGCCGCCGCCTCATCCCCGACTACAACGCCGTGCGCGACACCTGCCTTAACGGAGGCGCCAAGACCATCTGGATCAGTGGCTCCGGCTCGACCCTCATGGCCGTGACTGACGACACCATCGTGGCGAAGTTCCTGCAGGTCAAGCTGCGCGAGCAGTTCCCTAAATGTGATACGCATATTCTGACGTGCGACACGGAAGGCGCCCAGATCGAATACCTGTAGTCGCCGTCCTGTATACTCGCCGGTGAGGCCAGGGGCTTTGCCCCCAAATCGTCCTCGGACATGGCAGGACCCCCGCTGCGCACTTCATGCGGCGGGGGTCCTGCCGTCCTGCGGAAAGATTTGGGGGCAAAGCCCCTGGCCTCCCCTACGTTAACTTCGCTGGCGGCGGCTACAGGGACCTACGCTCTGGAAAGTCGCCGGGCTGATGTTCTGCATTTTATTGATAGGGGCACTTACTAGAGGCAGGCCTCGGCGATGCGACGCTTGAGTTCGTCGATGCCCACACCGGTCTGGGAGCTTGTGATGATTACGTTTTCGGCCGGGACGTTGAGCTGCTTTTTGATGGCTGCTGCTTGGCGGGCCTGCTGGGTACGGCTGAGTTTGTCGGCCTTGGTGAGGCAGACGATAAAGTTGAACTCGTTGCCCTGCAGATAGTCGATCATGTCATGGTCGAGCTTGCTCGGGTCGTGACGAATATCCACCAGCGACACAACCAGGTTAAAGCTACGCTCCGAGTCGAAGAAGTCGCCGATAAGCTCGGCCCAGCGGTCGCGCTCGGCCTTGGAACGACGGGCGAAACCGTAGCCCGGCAGGTCCACAAAATGCACGTCGTCGGCCTCAAAAAAGTTGATGTTGCTCGTCTTGCCCGGCGTGCTCGAAACCTTGACCAGGTTCTTGCGGCCAAAGAGTTTGTTCATGATGGAGGACTTGCCCACGTTGGAGCGGCCGACGAAGCTCACCTCGGGACAGGTTGACTCGGGAATCTGCGAAACCTTGCCGTAGCTGGCGACGAACTTGGCAAGCTGGTAGTTAATTGAATCGGCCATGGACACTCCTTGGTCGTAGGTTCTTACAAAACGGGCGTGCTATTGCGCGGCGGCGATACGACGAACGATGTCAAGCGTGATGCCGCTCGCGGTGCGAGCGTACTCGTCCAGATCGAACTCGCGCTCGCAAAACGCGTCATATGCCTCGTCACAATTATCGCTGATAGCGCGCAGTACCAGGCAATCGACACCATTCTTGGCCGCGATGTGCGCAATTGCCGCGCCCTCCATCTCGACGCAATCGGCATGCGTGGCCTCAATCGCAGCGTTACGCATGGCGTCACCCGTAACAAAGCGATCACCCGTGGCGATAGTGCCACACAGGAACTGCTTGGGGTCCTTCTCCGCAGAAGTCTCATCCGCCGAGGCATCCACAAATCCATGCTCGGCAAGCACGGCGGCGGCAACATCAGCCAACGCCGGTGTCGAGACAAACTCCTCGAGCCCCGGCGCGGACTCGGCGATGAGTGCCGTATCGGTATCCAGATAGCGCAGGCACTTGCCTATAACCACGTCGTTAATATGGAGTTTAGGGTTTAGGCCGCCCGCAATGCCCGAAAACACAACGGCCTGCGGGGCGTATTTGCTGATGAGATGCTGCGTTGCGGCAGCGGCGTTCACGGTCCCCATGCCTGCCGTCGTGGCGACTACTGTCAGACCCGAAAGCCCACCGTTCACAACGGTCAAGCCCGCCTCCTGCGACTCATGCGTGCCACTCAGCTCTTCCTTAATCTGCGCAACCTCTTTTTCGAGTGCGCCTATGATCGCGATGGTTGCCATGCCATCCCCCAAATCCGTGCAAATTGCTTATCCACGGTATGGTACCAGCATTTTGGCTCAACCGTGTCAGCACCAAGCCGTTAGGCCAGTACAGCTCGGGTATCATAAAGGGGCAAAAATGGCTTGTTAGCCGATGGCCGACCTGAGCTCCGCACGGCGCTTTTTCATACCGGCCATAACGGCATTGCGCAGCTCGGGCATGCGCGCGGTATCCATCTGAGGTACGCCCTCAAGCTTATAGGGAATGCCCAGTTGCTCGTACTTGACGACACCCATCGTGTGATACGGCAGCATTTCCAGGCCCACCACGTTGTGCCATGGAGCGATGAGGCGACCGAGCTTCTCGCACTCCTCCACCGTGTCGGTAATGCCCGGCACCACCACGTGGCGGATAACGACCTTGATCTTGCGACGTGCAAGTTCATCGCCGAACGCCAAGATGCGTGCGGGATCGCAACCGGTCAGCTTTTTATGCTCGACCGGGTCGGCATGCTTAATATCGAGCAGTACCATGTCGGTCTCGTTGAGCACGGCATCGAACTTCTCGGGGTGGTTGGGGTCAAATGCATAGCCACAGCTATCTAGGCAGGTATGTACACGGCCATCGGGGTTGTTATGCATAGCACGAAACAGATCGGCCAAAAACTCGGGCTGCAGGAGCGGCTCGCCGCCGGACACCGTAATGCCACCGCTGCGATAGAACTCGTGGTTACTCTGGAACTCATCCATCAGGTGTTCGACGGTCACCATGGTGCCGCCGTTGACCGACCAGGTATCGGGATTGTGGCAATACGCGCAGCGCATGGGACAGCCCTGAACAAACACCACAAAGCGGATGCCGGGTCCGTCGACCGTTCCCATCGTCTCGATCGAATGCACGCGGCCAAGGGCAAACGCAGAGTCCTCGGGACGAGCGTCCACACCCTCAAGCGTCATTTCTGCCATTCGCGCTACCTTGCCTCTCCTTGGATGCAACCAATTAAAATGCCAGAGTCATTCTAGCCCATGCGTTTGCGTTTAAACGTCTCGGACTAGAACGGCACGTTTTAATCTATCCCCCATCACCATGGCTGGGGGCTACGTCGAGATGTCAGGCTGAAGAACGCTCGCCTGCGGCCTTTACGCCTTAAGCGTGAGCACCGCACCGAAGGCGGTCGGGCCGCAATGGCTCGAGATGACGCCGCCGACCTGAGTCCAGGTAACGTCCTTAAAGCCCAGATCATGCGCATAGACCTCCATGTCATCGCGCAGCTCCTGGGAAAGGCCCACCGAATACGCCAGGCCAATGTGCGAGTAGTCAATCTCGCCCTTCGCAACCATGTGGTCAATAAAGGCGCGGGCGCACTTGAGCATAGAGCCGCGGAACTTCTTGGTCGCCACGAACTTGCCGCCCGTCACCTCAATGCAGGGCTTAATCTTGAGCAGATGGGCGCCAAGGAATGCGACGTTGGACAAGCGACCGCCCGCCTTAAGAAAGGCAAGATCGGTAGGAACAAAGCCCAGCAGCACGCGGTCCATGACGGAATTCGTAAATGCAAAGATCTCGTCGACGGTGGCATCGGGGTGAGCCTCGATGTATTTGGCGGTCTCGACGACAACGAGCGACTGGCCTACCGAGACAAAGCGCGTGTCCATAGAGAACACGTAGTCGCGACCCTTGGCGGCGATCTTCGATGATTGATGCGAGCAGGTCGTGGCCTCGGAATACGCGAGATGCAGAATAGTCGCATCGGGCTGCTCAGCGTGAATGCGGTCGTACACGTGAGCAAAATCCGCAGGCGCGCAGCCGCTGGTCTTGGGCATCACGCCAAACTCGTTGCAGCGCGAATAAATCTCGAGCGGATCGATCGAGCCGTCCTCGACGGTCTCGTCACCAATCGTGACATGCATGGGCACGCGCACGATGCCGTAGCGCTCGCAGAGCTCCGGCGTCACATCCGACCCAGACTCAACCACGATTACGTACTTGCCCATTATTATCACGACCCATCTCGACATTGGCTTTTCAATACATGGCACGCGCCGCCGCACTGTTGCACAACGGCGTCCAAGCGCCAAAGAGACGCCGCCCCTTGCACACAACAAAGGACAGCGTCTCCCTGGAAAACTCCGTGCTTATCTAGGATTCCACACGGTTTATTAAGGAGGGTTACTTATTCCGCAAACGGTCGCTATATGCGGTAAGCGGTAGTTGGCCGCGACAACTGCGACACATTCCGTCCAGCAAATCCAATCGTGCTCCACGCACGGTTAATGCACGAGGCGGTAGAAATTCATCGATGCCGCACCCTCGGCGTGCAGCTCCATCGCCGGAACCGCCGGCGAATAGGTACGGCTCGTAAGTGCCGCCTCGCCGCCATTTGCAAAAATCTCGACCATCGTAGTGTCCGAAAGCACGCGCAGGTCGCGAAGCTCGCTGAGCTCGATCGACCTCTGGTCGCGCCCATAGCCTTCGTCACCCATGTCGAGGGTAAGCATCCCGTCTGCATAGCGCACAAAGACACCCTTGCGGATTTCGAGCTCGATCACCTGGGCGCCCTCACAGGAAACCACAAGATCAAACAGGCGGCCCGGCTCCTCAACGGTTTCACCGCCTGTCGCGCAAACGCAGTCGCCGCGCATCCTCTCAATCTCGTGCACCGGCTGCTGACAGAGCTTACCATCGCGCATGCTCAGTTTTCTCGGCACCGTCAACGCGCACTGCCACCCGCGTGCCACCGTCGGGCTTTTTGCCGTCGCATCGGGGCAACCCGACCACCCGATCATCAAACGCCGACCCGCAGCATCCTCAAAAGACTGCGGTGCGTAGAAATCAAAGCCGGCATCGACCATCGGGGGCATGCCCTGCCCGGCGATCTTAAAACTCGGCGCCTCCCAATCGGCCTCGATGGAGAACCACACGCACTGGTGCGGATTGCGGTAACGCCATCCATCGGCGGACACACCCTGCGGACAGCAAACGAGAATAAGCTCACCATCGAGCTCAAACAGATCGGGGCACTCCCACATAAAGCCAAACTTCTCGCCCAACTCAATGCGCGTCGCATAGCTCCAGTCCTCTAGATTGCTCGAGGTATAGACAAGCACGCAGCCGCGGTCGTCTTTCGTACGAGCGCCCAGAACCATGTAGTAGATACCATCGTGTTCAAGGATTTTGGGGTCACGCACGTGCGTACCGATATCGTCGGGGTAATCGACCGGCCCAACAGCCATGCGCTTCTCGCCCAATTCGTCGGGGTTCTCGGCAACCATATGAATTTGGTTTTGCTCACGGCCCGTCAACACGTAGTCGTAATCATCGCGGTCAAAATGCTTGACGTTGCCGGTATAGAAGTAGTGAATCTTGCCGTCGTGTACAAAGGCAGAACCAGAATACGCTCCGCTCGAATCCAAATCGGAATCGGGGAACAGCACAGGGCCGCGATTCTCGTACGTCACAAAATCCTTTGTTGTCAGATGATTCCAAAGCACTGGACCGCCATGCGCAGCATCGAATGGATCGTATTGGTGATAGATGTGATACGTATCACCGATCTGCACCAAACCGTTGGGGTCGTTGAGCCAGCCAACCTCAGGCTCCACATGGAACAGGAGCCTATCGGGGTCGGACGCGATGCGACCCGCCGTCTCATCCTGTCCGGCACGCCACTGCTCATAGTCCGCGCGTGTCACCTTATTTTTTTGATTAAACATCGCCGTTGACTTTCTCGTCTATGGGGAAGGACGCTCGACTCACACGAGTCGAACGCCCTTCCCCAAATGGACTTATCCTCAGATTACGCTGAACGGCTCAACTAGAAGCTGACATCGAAGCCAGCACCAGCGCCCTCTTCATCAGTGGTCGGCACGCCCTTTGCCTTGTTGTAGGCAAAGATCAAGACGATCGGCACGATAAAGGCGATGAGATTGCCAGCCACATACCACACGAGCGTCTCGGGCGTGACGATGAGCAGGCCAAGCACGCCGGTCAGACCCTGACCGATGGCGCGCACCTCAAAGAGCTTCACGAAGGCACCGCCGCAGCCTGCACCGATGCAAGCGCAGATGAACGGGATGATCGAGTAGCGCATGTTTGCAGCAAAGATTGCGGGCTCGGAGATACCGACCAGCGTCGGGATAAAGGACGACATGCAGATGTTGCGCTCTTTGGAATGCTTCTTGTGAATGAGGTACATGCCGATGGCGCCGCCGCCCTGGGCGATGATGGAAACCGACCAGATGGCCTGGATGTAGTTGAAGCCAGTCGTGGCGACGAGGTTTGCCTCGATACCCTGGATGAACTGATGCGTACCGGTAACGACGAGCGGCTGCAGGAATGCGGCAAAGACAAAGGCACCGAAGACGCCCATCCTGTTGTACAGGATATCGATTACACCGGCGAGGACGTCGCCTATCAGGTTGCCGAGCGGGCCGAACACGGTGAACAGGGCGACGTTAGCAAGAATCAGGGTAACGGTCGGGACAAAGACGAACGAAACGACCTCGGGGATGTACTTCTGGGCAATCTTTTCGACCTTGGCCATAAACCAGGCAGTCAGGATTGCAGGGAACACGCCGCCCTGGAAAGCAACCATGGGAATGGAGAGCGGACCAAAGTTCCAGTACTCAGCACCCGTCGGGTCCATAACGAACGTGTTGCGGTTCATAAGGCTCGGGTGAACCATGACGATACCGACGAGGATGCCCAGAATCGGGTTACCGCCAAAACGCTTCACCGCGCTGTACATAACCAGGACAGGCAGGTAGTCAAACGTGGTGGCGATAATGGCAAAGAAGCTTGCGAGGTTCTTGAGGAACTCGCTGTGGTCGGCAAGGCTGCCCTCCATGCCAAAGAGGCCGTTGGCAACGATCAGCGACTTAAGGCCGATGATGATAGCAGCGCCGACGAAAGCGGGAATGATGGGGATAAAGATATCCGAGAATACCTTGAGGACCGAGAAGAACTTGCCCTTCTTGTCCGCCTCGGCGCCCTTGACCTCGGAAGCGCTGATTTCCTTAACGCCCGTCAGAGCCATAAACTCATCGTAGACCTTGTTGACGGTACCGGTACCGAAGATGATCATGAGCTGGCCGCTGTTGTACAGCACGCCCTTGACGCCATCGATGTTCTCGAGCTCGGCCTTGTTGTACTTGCTCGTATCCTTGAGCACCAGACGCAGACGCGTAACGCAATGCGTGGCGCCCTCGATGTTCTCCAGACCGCCGACGTTATCGACGACTTGCTGAGACACTACTTTGTAGTCCATGTTCCTCTCCATTCCCTTACGAAATCATAAAACGTTTTGATGCCATTACAGAGACGCGATCGTTGCATTTGCGCACTTGAGCGTACCGTCGGTGACCGTCAGTGCCACACCCTGGCCCTGCTTATTGCAGAAGCGCGCGTTAAGCGCAACATCATCGACAAAGATGGTCGCGATATCGTCGTCAACGACCAGGCGCACATGATGAGTGCCCTCGCCCTTAAAGAACAACGGACGCTCGAGGCCCATGTTGTTGACCTGGAACCACGGATACTGGGGGGCCGCCGTAAACTCGAGCTTGCCCTCACGCAGGTTGGCGCGGAACTCATAGGCAAGACCGGACTCGGCGTCCTCGGCAAGCTTCACCGAGAAGCCGGCAGCGTCACCGGCGAGCTCGATGTCGGCATCGAGCATATAGGTGGAACCGGCATCCGCGGCGAGCACCTGCTCGACCTTGCCCGACTCGCAGGAAAGCTCAAAGGCCTCGACTGCCTTAGCCTCGCCAAAGGCGCCAAGCATGCTGTCAGGGAGCTTGGTGCCGAGCGTTCCGTCGGCACGCTGAACGATCTCGAGAGGCATAAAGGTGCCACCCCACAGGTAAGAGCTGGGATCGCCACCCTCGTCACGCGTAGGAACCCAACCAAAGAGAACGCGGCGCTCGCCATCAAATGCGGTACGCGCGGCATAGTACGCGCGGCCATCGAATGAATCGTCAGCAGGAGTGATCCAAGGACCGTTGATGGAGCGAGACATGCGGTAACGGGTCTTGTTGCCATCACTGTACTCGGAGAACACCAGATACCACCAGTCGCCCATCTTAAAGAGATCAGGCATCTCGAACATGGTGTAAAGGCCCGGATTCCACCAGTCGCCCTGGAACTCCCAGGTATCCAGGTCCTTGGAGGTGAACTTGACCAGACGCCCGGTCATCAGACGCTTGTCCTCGCCCACGCGCGTGCCGAGGATGAGCATGTACTCTTCGTTCTCCTCATCCCAAAGCACAAAGGGATCGCGCCAGTTGCGGTCATCGTAACCTTCCTGGGGCGGAAGCAGCGTCTCGGCGATGTTCTTCTCCCACTTGACGGCGTCGTCACTCGTTGCGTGAAGAAGAACCTGCTTCATCAAGCGTGCGCGGACCTTATCGCGATTGCAACCAGTGTAGAGCGCATGGTACTTGTCGCCCACCTTAAACACCGTACCGGCATAAACATACTGGTCGACTTCCTCGTCGCCGCCACGCTCAAGGCTCTCGCCAAAGTCCTTGTAGTTGACGAAATCCTTGGTCGTCGCGAGTGCCCAACCAAACGGCTCTCCGAAAGGACCGGGGTTTCGCGTGTCACGCTGGTGATAGAGATAGAACGTGCCGTCCTCGCCGTACGGCATGATGTCGCCTACCCAAATTCCCTCAGGCTGGTAATACACCTTGTGCATCCGAGACTTCCTTTCCACGTGATACTAACTCGGTACAACTGCAAGATATGTCAATCGTTTTCATATGTCAAACGTTTTCACACCAATACGTCTTTTCGCAGTTCCAGTCGTCGGCAAACGGTTGACATATGCCGGCGAACGGTCATCAGAAGCGTTCGGGGGATTCTTTTGGCTCGGATGAGCTACGCGGTTTTGCCCTCGATAAGTTCGACGGGGAGCTTGATATTCGATTCGGGCTTTTCACCGTTAACAAGAGCGATGATGGATTGCGCCGCGAGCTCTCCGATGCGATCGATATCTTGACGAACGGTTGTTAAGTCAGGCATAAACGTCATAGTGCGGCGGGCGCCATCCGCGCCCACGACCTTAATATCGTCCGGAGCGCTCAAGCCGCGCTGCTTCATCACGTTGAGGCAGATGGCCGCCATCGTGTCGTCTCCCGCAAAGATGCCGTCAATATCGGGGTTCTCATCGAGGATCTTCGCAACGACCGCACTCTTTTCGTCGTCGGACTTAACGAACTCGACCTCACGGACAAGCGCGGGCAAACCAGCCTGCTCTACAACATCGTGGTAGGCATCGGTACGCTTATTGGCAGGCATACGCATGCGGCTATTGTTGCGCAGGCACAAGATGCGCGAACACCCGTCATCAATCAGGCGACGCGTGGCAAGTTCGCCGATGCTATAGCTGTCGCTCGCAATCTGAACAGAGGCCTCGCCAAGGTCGCAGTCGATACCAACCAGACTCAAGCCCATCTCGGCATACGCCTCGGCACCGATATTAAGCGAGTTGACAATGACGCCATCAACCATATTGCGCCGAAGCATATCGATATAAGAACGCTCAAGATCAGGTCGATTGGCACTATTGCACAGCAGCATCTTAAAACCGTTTTCGGCCAGGGTACGCTCAACGGCTTGGACCGCTTGGGCATGAAACGGGCTGCTGACATAGGGGACGATCATACCTATTAGATTCAGGCGACCGTTGAGCATGGCACGGGCGATATCGTTGGGCGTATAGTTGATGCGCTTCATCGCGGCATGGACCTTATCGCGGGTCTCTTGGCTAATATAGCCGCGATTATTAAGCACGCGAGATACCGTAGTAGGCGAAACCCCCGCCACCGCTGCAACTTCCTTGATGCCAGGCTTAGCCGAATCCTTAGAACGAGCGCCCTCGCGAGCCATAGCACCCTCCCCCATCAACATGTCATACGTTTACATACGAACAAAGCATACCCCAACAAGAGCGGGAAGACGGTAACAGTACAAGTAAGTAAACGACTCATCCAAATAATTAGGAGAGTTCCGCCTAAAGGGTGACTACACAGGACCCCAGCCGGGGCTGTTTGGACTACCTCCCAAAACATTCCGCAGGACGCAAAGAGGCTCGCCGCACGAAGTGCGCAGCGAGCCTCTTTGCATGTCCGAGGACACCAATTTAATTTAGCGTGGTTCCCTAAAGGACGACAACGCAGGAGACCCGGCAAGGCCGGGAGCACTTTGTCTCGCAAACATTCCGCAGCCGCGAAGCGGCGAGGACGTTTGAGAGGCAAAGTGCGTAGGCCTTACCGGGTCTCCGGTGGGAGTTGAGTCCCTTTAGAACTTGTCGTGGAAGGTACGCGCAATGACCTCGTCCTGCTGCTCCTTGGTGAGCGTGTGGAAGTTCACGGCATAGCCGGAAACGCGGATGGTCAGCTGCGGGTACTTCTCGGGGTGAGCCTGAGCGTCGAGCAGCGTCTCACGGTTGAAGACGTTGATGTTCAGGTGGTGGCCACCCTTCTCGGCGTAAGCGTCGAGCATGTGGACCAGGTTATCGGCCTGGGTCTCGGAAACTTCAGAAACCTTCATAATGTGTCTCCTTCGATTAATAGGCGCCGGCCGAAACCGGCGCACTAATCAGTAATCGTTATTGTTAGTATAGCACTAACAATAGTTACTCGCCCAGCTGATCAAGGTCGATATCGCCAAAGAACACCTGGTCCTCCTTGCCGAGCGCACTCGGGATGATGGAGAAGGTGTTGGAGATGCCGTCCTGAGCATCGCGGAACGGGAGCTTGGAAACCGAAGACAGCGAAGCGATGGCGCCGTGGCTATCGCGCTTGTGCATGGGGTTAGCACCCGGGGCGAACGGCTGGCCAGCCTTGCGGCCGTCGGGCGTGGAGCCGGTCTTCTTACCGTACACGACGTTGGAGGTAATGGTCAGAACCGAGGTCGTAGGCACGGAGTTGCGGTAGGTATCGTTCATGCGGATGTACTCCATGAACTGGTGCACAACGTCGTGAGCGATCTGGTCGACGCGGTCGTCGTCGTTACCGTACTTGGGGAACTCGCCCTCGGTCTCGAAGTCGACGATGATGCCGTTCTCATCACGGACGGGGTGGACCTTGGCGTACTTGATGGCGGACAGGGAGTCAGCCACGACGGAAAGGCCAGCGATGCCCGTAGCGAACCAGCGGTGCACGTGCTTGTCGTGCAGAGCCATCTGGATGCGCTCGTAGCAATACTTGTCGTGCATGTAGTGAATGATGTTCAGCGAGTTGACGTACACGCCAGCGAGCCACTTCATCATGTCGTTGTACTTGGCCACAACGTCGTCGTAATCGAGCGTATCGCCCTCGACGGCGCGATACTTGGGGCCGACCTGCTTCTTGGAGACCTCGTCAACACCGCCGTTGAGTGCGTACAGCAGGCACTTGGCCAGGTTGGCGCGAGCGCCGAAGAACTGCATCTCCTTGCCGATGCGCATGGAGGACACGCAGCAGGCGATGCCGTAGTCGTCGCCATGATAGACGCGCATGAGGTCGTCGTTCTCGTACTGGATCGAGGAGCTAGCGACAGAAGTCTTGGCGCAGAACTTCTTGAAGTTCTCGGGCAGACGGGTCGACCACAGAACGGTCATGTTGGGCTCGGGGCTGGTGCCCATGTTCTCGAGCGTGTGCAGGTAGCGGTAGCTCATCTTGGTAACGAGCGTACGGCCGTCGACACCCATGCCGCCGATGGACTCGGTGACCCACTGCGGGTCGCCGGTGAACAGGGCCTGGTACTCGGGGGTACGGGCAAACTTGACCATGCGAAGCTTCATGATGAAGTGATCCACGAACTCCTGGATCTGCTCCTCGGTGAAGGTACCGTTGGCAAGGTCGCGCTCAGCATAGATGTCGATGAACGTAGAGGTACGGCCGATGGACATAGCGGCGCCGTTCTGCTCTTTGACGGCAGCAAGGTAGGCGAAGTACATCCACTGGATGGCCTCCTGCGTGTTGGTAGCAGGGTTGGAAATATCGAAACCATAGGTCTCGGCCATCATCTTGAGCTCGCCGAGGGCGCGGATCTGCTCCTGCAGCTCCTCGCGATCGCGGATGTTGTCGGCGGTCATGACCGTCGGAGTGGAAGCCTTCTGGGCCTCCTTGTCCTTGATCAGGTAGTCGACGCCGTACAGGGCAACACGACGGTAGTCGCCGATGATGCGGCCGCGGCCATAGCCATCGGGCAGACCGGTGATGATGTGAGCCGAGCGGCAAGCACGCATCTCGGGGGTGTAAACATCGAAGACGCCAGCGTTGTGGGTCTTACGCTCGAAGGTGTAGCGCTCGACAACGTTCTCGTCGACCTTATAGCCGTGCTGGCTGGCAGCCTGGCAAGCGATGCGAATACCACCGTTGACGTGCAGCGCGCGCTTGAGCGGCTTGTCAGTCTGGAGACCGACGATGGTCTCCTTCTCGCGGTGGGCGTTATCGATGTAGCCAGCGGGGTGGCTCACGATACCCGTGACGATCTTGGTGTCCATATCGAGGACACCGCCCTGCTCGCGCTCCTTAAGCAGCAGGTCGAGAACCTCGCCCCACAGCTCCTTGGTACGCTCGGTCGGACCGACGAGGAACGACTCGTCGCCCTCGTAGGGGGTGTAGTTCTTCTGGATGAAGTCTCGGACGTCAACTTCTCCCGTCCAGATGCCTTCCTTGAAGCCTTCCCATGCCTCCTGCATTGTGTAACCACGCTCCTAGTTACGTGTAATGCGGCGCTCTCTCACACCGCTGCTTATTGAATTCTTGAATGTTCGGCTTGCACTACCGGCTTCTTCCGTTCTTCACCACACGCTGGTGCAGAGAAAACGTTTGTCCACCTTGGAACTACAACCCAAAACCCAAGATTTCACCCGTCTGAGAAGGATAACATAGCGACCCTCTCCATCCGGGCTGTTATATGTTTCTTTTTTTATATCATAAGGGCGTTTTTTACAAACCCGCAGGAAATGCGAGCGCGAACAACTACCGTTCACCGATTTGTATGTTATTTTTCCTTGCCTTTGTACGACGTTCGCTCTAGGTGTTATGCCAGCTTTAGCAGGGTAAAGTGTCTCAGAGACCCTACAGAAACTGCAGGGCGGCCACGGGATCCCCCGTGGCCGCCCTGTGGCGTAGCTAGTTTTTAGCTTTGATTGCCGCTTGGCATTAGGCGGCTGCGGCGGCCTTGTCGGTCGTTGCCTTGCTATCGCCGTTGCCCTGGCCCTCAAAATGCTTGTAGCACCAGCTGGTGACCAGCGGGGTCAAAATAGCCGTCACGATTGCGCAGGCAGCAACCTGTGCCGTAGCCGTCGCGAGCACGGCGCCGCCGTACATGGCCCCGTTGACGCTTGCCATGGCAGCAGGCGTGGCCACATTGGCTCCGGCGCAGCTCGAAATGGCCGCACCTGCGACACCCGTACCGCCCGTGAGCTTATCGACCGCGATGACGGGAATTGCAAAGACCACCGAGCAGATCACGCCGAGCAGAATACCGGGAAGACCGCCATTAATGAGCTGGCCAAAGGTCATGGTCGAGCCCATGGCAAAGAAGACGAGCACGATGATGGCGGAAAGTGCCGGTGCCATCATCTTCTTAAAGCTCGGGAAGAGGTTGCCCAGAATAATGCCGACGACGATCGGCAGGATGGCGCCCACGAGCGACCAGCCGATCGGAGCCTGACCGGCAGCGCCGAGCACGATCATCGTGACCGGAGGGCCGACAACCAGCGTGGTGATGGCGACGGCGCCACGCTCGGCCTCATTGCCCATGGTGCCCATCAGACCAGCGTACATAGCGTTGTTGGCGCCGGTGCAAGCCGCCAGCATCACCATGGCAGAGATGCCAAACAGGTTGTCGTTGAACACATAAAGGATGAGCAGCGACACGGCAACGACCACGATTTGCTTGACGGCGATGATGATGGCACCGCGGGCAGCGGCGGCGGGAGCACTCTTAAACGAAATCGTCGTACCGACGATGAGCAAAAAGGCGCCAACGAGCGGGCCTGCACCCTGCTGGGTCATGCCAAGCGTAAAGCTACCGAGCGTTTTAAACAGGTCGGGGAATAGCGTGTTGAGCAGGCAGCCCAACAGAAGCGGCACCAAGATATTGGCGCCCGGGATGGAGGACATCTTAAAGAACGGCTCCTTTGCCGCCGGCGCCTCCACCGCAGTCGATTCACTCATATATATCTCCTTTGGATGCATGCGAATCGTAGCCGCACGCGCCTATGTCAGAAAGAAGGCGACAACCCCGAGTCGCCAGGGTCGCCGCCAAACGATCACCGCGGGGTATTACCCGTCCAGAACGATGCCGCCGTCGCAGTCACCAATCTCGCCGTTCACGAAGCTGGCGAGGTCGGAAGCGAAGAACAGCACCATCTGCGCAGGCTCGCTAGCCTGGGCGGCGCGGCCCAGAGGAATACCGTTGATGATGCGCTGAGAGTTCTCGTCAGAGAGAATCGAGGTCATATCGGTCAACGTGAGCGACGGGCACACAGCGTTGCAGCGGACGCCGAACTTGCCGCCTTCCTTGGCGACTGCCTTGGTTAGACCGTTAACACCGGCCTTGGAGCTCGCGTAGGCAGCGGTGCCGAGCAGGCCACCACCGATTTTGCCCGCAACGGAACTCACGTTGACGATAGTGCCGGCATGGGCCGCCTTAAAGTGCGGGTACACGGCATTCATCATGGTAAACGTACCATTGAGGTTGATGTCGATGGTGCGACGCCACTCGGTGTCATCGATCTCGTCGAACTTCTTGGTGCTGATGACGCCAGCACAGTTAATCAGGATATTGGTTTGAGGCAGGTCCGTAAAAATCTGCTCGACAGTCTCGCGCGCCTTGGGTGCATCAGCGACATCGAGCTGATAGAACTTGTTGCCCTCGCCAAGCTCGGCCACTGCGGCCTCGCCCTTAGCAGCGTTCCTTGCGATGAGCGCGACGTGTCCGCCGCCCGCGACGATGCCCTTGGCGATCTCGAGGCCAATGCCCTGAGTGCCGCCCGTGACAATCGCGGTCTTGCCCGTGAAGTCAAATGCCATGACTCCATCCCCCTTTATATAAGGTGTCTCCTCGCGGGAAGTTGGAGCATCGCACGTGGCGATTATATGAGTCCCAGTCGTCATGGTGGTGACAACCCCTCGCCTAACCGCGTGCATAATAGTTCTTTGAAACGCTTCAGCAATTGAATGATTTTAAGTCTTAATGCACTCTTAATATTGCCTAGCGGCCAAGTAGATTTTTTGGGACATGCCTAGAAATCTACCGAATGGGATGGTTGAGCTGGGGTATCATCTTTCACCGGAAATAGTTTCTAGTGTTAGGGGTTTTCGGTGGAAGATACCGATTTCCGTGAGCTTGGGCGTCAGCTCCTTACCGAGTTCGGCAGCATGCATCAGCGCATTTCGCGCTTTGCAGACAAAGCCCTCGGCGGCGAGATGGCCGTCATGCGCGCCCTCATAATCGCCGGCGGTTCGCTCACGCCGAGCGAACTCGCTGATCGCGCCTGGGTCTCGAGTGCCCGCATCGCCAATATCCTACGCGCTCTCGAAGCCAAGGGCTGGGTCGAGCGCGAGCACTCAAAGACCGACCGTCGTCGCGTACACGTCACGGTGACCGACAAAGGATTCCAGGATCTCGAAATCAAACGTCGGGAATTCGAGAACCGCACCGCGGCCTTCCTCGAGCAGCTCGGCGAAACAGATACCCAAGAGATGGTGCGTCTTCTAAGACGTGCCAACGAAATTATCGACCGCAATCAAGAAAGGAGAGATGCCGAGTGAGGATTCTCAAGCTCTTTAAAAAGCATGTCCTGGCACTGTTCGCTGCTATCGTACTTATCGTAATCAGCTGCAACGCCGATCTGGCACTGCCAACCTACATGAGCGACATCGTCGACGTGGGCGTGCAGCAAGGCGGCATCGCCTCGCCCGTACCTGACACCATTCGCGCCGAATCGCTCGACGACCTCGAACTCTTTATGAGCGCCAAGGACGCCAAGGCTGTGGAGGCCGTGTTTAGCAAGGCGGACAATAACGGCATTCGAACGTACAAGGGCACCGAGGAAGAGCGTGCCGATGGAGGCAAGATTGCCGACATTATGAGCCTGCCCGAGACCGTCGTCCTTTCGCTCAACCAGGGCATCGACGCCGACTCCATGGGCGACATGACCGGCGCATCCACCGAGGCAAGCAATGGCGGCGGCGCCCAGGCCATGCCCACTCCCGAGCAGATGGCGGCAATGACGCCCGAGCAGCTCGCCGAGATGCAGCAAAAGGCCGCAGCGGCGCAAAACATGCAAAAGCAGATTGATGCCGACGGCGGCAAGATCACCATGAAGAGCCTGCGTCTGGGCGTTGAAGGCGGCCTCATCGATCAGGGCAAGCTCGTCGAGGGCGCCAACGGTATGGCGGACAAGATGGGTTCCATGTCGGGCTCCATTGTCACGCAGCGCGCCGTGACCTTCGTGCAGGACGAGTACAAGGCGCAGGGCATCGACCCCGCCGACGTGCAGAACGCCTACCTGGGCCGCATGGCGACCACGATGTTTGGTCTGTGCCTGGTGTCGCTGGTCGCCACCATCCTGACCGGTGCCGTGGCTTCGCGCACCGCCTGCTCCATCGCCCGCGACCTGCGCCGCGAAACCTTCGACAAGGTTATGCACTTCTCGCCGGCCGAAGTGGGCAAGTTTAGCCAGGCCTCGCTCATCACCCGCTGCACCAACGACATTCAGCAGATCCAGATGGCCGCAACCCTGTTTATCCGCATGTGCCTGATGGCCCCCGTCATGGGCATCGTCGCCGTCATGCGCGTCCTGGCCAACCACACCGGCTTGGAGTGGACCATCGCCGTGGCCATCATCGCGGTCTCGGCCGTCGTCGGCGTGCTTATGGGCCTCACCATGCCCAAGTTCAAAAAGATGCAGAGCTTTGTGGACCGCGTGAACCTTGCCGCCCGCGAGCTGCTCGACGGCCTTATGCCCATCCGCTCGTTCAACCGCGAGGAGCATGAGCTCGAGCGTTTTGACAAGGCATCACTCGACCTGATGACCACGCAGCTCTACACCAACCGCGCCATGAGCTTTATGATGCCGCTCATGATGCTCGTCATGAACTGCATCACCGTGCTTATCGTCTGGTTTGGCGCGCAGGGCGTGTCCGACGGTGTGATGCAGGTCGGCAACATGATGGCGTTTATCTCCTACACCATGCAGATCGTCATGGCGTTTATGATCCTCACCATGGTTTCGGTCATCCTGCCCCGCGCCGAGGTCGCAGCCGAGCGCGTGGAAGAAGTCATCACTTGCCCCACGAGCATCAACGACCCCGCCTCGCCCAAGGTGCCTGCGGCCAGCGCTCCGCGCGGTGAGCTCACCTTCCGCGACGTGAGCTTCCAGTATCCCGATGCCCGCGCCGATGTCATCAGCGGCGTGAACTTCACCACGCATGCCGGTCAGATGCTCGGCATCATTGGCTCCACGGGCTCGGGCAAGTCCACGCTTGTGCAGCTCATCCCGCGCCTGTACGACGTCACGGGCGGCAGCATTTCGCTCGACGGCATCGACGTGCGCGACATGACCCTTTCCGAGCTTCGCCGCCGCATTGGTTACATCCCGCAGCAGGGTCGCCTGTTCTCGGGCACTGTCGAGAGCAACCTCAAGTTTGCCGGCGACATGGTGAGCGACGAGGATATGCACCAGGCAGCGCGCATCGCCCAGGCCGAGGACTTTATCGCCGAGCGCGAGGGCGGCTACGACTCCCCCATCAGCCAGGGCGGCTCCAATGTCTCGGGCGGCCAGCGCCAGCGTCTGGCCATCGCCCGCGCGTTGGCCAAAAAGCCCGAGGTCGTGGTGTTCGATGACTCGTTTAGCGCCCTCGACTACAAGACCGACGCGCGCCTGCGCGAAGAGCTGGCCAAAAACGTCACCGACGCCGCGCTCGTGGTCGTGGCCCAGCGCATCGCAACCATCATGCACGCCGACCAGATTATCGTGCTCGACGACGGCCACGTGGTGGGCACCGGTACGCACGAGGAGCTGCTGCACAGCTGCCCGGCGTACCTGGAGATCGCACAGTCGCAGCTTTCCGCCGAGGAGTTGGGGCTCACCCAAGAAGAAATCGCAGCCGCCATGGAAGGAGGCGAGCACTAATGGCAGACGAGACCAAGACTCAGATTCCCAAGCCCACCCGCCAGCGTGGTCCTATGGGCCGTATGGGTGGCATGGGCCGCGGCGAAAAGGCCAAGGACTTTAAGGGCACCATGAGGCAGCTACTCGGCTATATCGGTCAGCACAAGATTGCCGTGTTTGCCGCCGTCGCCTTTGCCGTGTGCTCGGTCATCTTTAACATTGTGGGACCCAAGGTGCTCGGCCAGGTTACGACCAAACTGTTCGAGGGCCTGGTTGCCAAGGTCAACGGCACCGGCGATGTTGACTTTGACTGGATCGCCAAGACGCTCGGCTTTTTGCTCTGCCTGTACCTGGCAAGCTCTGCCTGTAGCCTGATCCAGGGCTGGCTCATGACCGGCGTCACGCAAAAGATCTGCTACCGCATGCGCAAGGAGATCGCCGCCAAGATCGCCGTCGTGCCGATGAGCTACTTCAACGGCCACAGCAAGGGCGACGTGCTCAGCCGCATCACCAACGACGTCGACACGCTGGGTCAGTCACTCAACCAGAGCGTGACGCAGCTCATCACGTCGGTGACGCAGATTATCGGCGTGCTCGTCATGATGCTTTCGATCAGTCTGCCGCTTACCGGCGTCACCGTGCTCACACTGCCGGCCGCCGCGATTATCCTGACCGTGATGATTCACTTCTCGCAGCCGTACTTCCGCGAGCAGCAGCAGGTTTTGGGCACCGTCAACGGCATCATCGAGGAGGACTTTGCCGGCCAGAACGTCATTCAGGTGTTCGACCGCGCCGAGGCCTCGATCGAGGAGTTCGACCGTCAAAACGACCGTCTCTTTATTAGTGGCTGGCGCTCACAGTTCCTATCGGGCCTGATGATGCCGCTTATGAGCTTGGTGGGCAACATGGGCTACGTGGGCGTCGTCGTGGTGGGCGCACAGCTCGCGCTGACCGGCAACGCCACGCCCGGCGACATCCAGAGCTTTATCCAGTACGTGCGCAACTTTACGCAGCCGGTGCAGCAGCTGGGCAACGTGAGCAACACGATGCAGTCGATGGCCGCTGCCACCGAGCGCGTCTTTGAGTTCTTGGCCGCGCCCGAGGAGGAGCAGAAGGCCGACGCGCAGATTCCCGAAAAGCGTCCCGGCCACGTGGAGTTTGACCATGTCAAGTTTGGCTACACGCCCGACAAGACCATCATCCACGACTTTAGCTGCGAGGCGCAGCCCGGCCAGACCATCGCCATCGTCGGCCCCACCGGCGCCGGCAAGACCACGCTCATTAAGTTGCTGCAGCGCTTCTACGACGTGGACGGCGGTTCGCTGCGCGTCGAGGGCGTCGACGTGCGCGACTGGAACCGCGCGGCACTGCGCGGCGAGTTTGCCATGGTGCTGCAGGATACCTGGCTGTTTAACGGCACCATCCGCGAGAACATCCGCTACGGACGCCCCGATGCGACTGACGCCGAGGTCGAGGCCGCCGCGCGCGCCGCACGCTGCGACCACTTTATCCATACGCTCGCCGGCGGCTACGACTTTATGATCAACGAGGAGGGCACTAACCTGTCGCAGGGCCAGCGCCAGCTCGTGACCATCGCCCGTGCCATTTTGGCCGACCGCCCGGCGCTGATTTTGGACGAGGCGACCTCCAACGTCGATACCCGCACCGAGGAGCTCATCCAGCGCGCCATGGATGCGCTGATGCAGGGCCGCACGAGCTTTGTCATCGCGCATCGCCTGTCCACGATCCGTAACGCCGACGTGATCTTGGTGATCCGCGACGGCGACATCGTCGAGAAGGGCACGCACGACGAGCTGCTCGCCCAGGGCGGCTTCTACGCCGACCTGTACAACTCGCAGTTCGACGAAGCGGCGTAAATTCTGCCGCAGGGAACGAATAACGCCCGAGAACGGGGGCGCAGGACAACCTGCGTCCCCGTTTTTGTTCTACGGCCCTTGAGCCGCCTCCCCTGGGACCTGATTGACAGCCCCTTCGAGGCCCTGTGGGCAAAAAATGGCAAATATGAGTACTGTTACTTTTTTAGTATCAGCCAAAACAGCCCCAAATGCCGTTTTCACGGCTTACACGCGTCCCTAAATTGATCAAACAGCCCTATAGCGGACTTATATGTGTTTGCGTTAATGAACATATTTTGCTGTTATGTCTATTATTTTGCGAAGGCAATATGCTACTAAGCTAGCAACCGTACTCATATTTGGCATTTTTTGCCCACAGGGTGTTTCCTGGGGAACCGACAATAGCCTTAGGGTCCCGCGCGACGCCACTCCCTCCCGGTATCCGCCGACGTTCCCCCATATAAAACCTGCCAAAATAAACCTGTCCCTTTTGGCAGGTTTCGGGGTGGCAAGGGCTTGCACTTTAGCGTGCGACAGCGGATAATGCCGAGCATTCGACAATACGCTTATTGCTCTTTCTATAGATTGAGGAGACCCCTATGGCCATGGAATTCAAACGCAGGCTGCCGATCCCCATGGAGATCCGCGAGGAAATGCCACTTTCTGCCGAGCTTACCGCCAAAAAGCAGGCATTTGACGCCGAGGTCGCCAAAGTCTTTACCGGCGAGGACGCACGTAAGGTGCTCATCATCGGCCCGTGCTCTGCCGACCGCGAGGATTCGGTGCTCGAGTATATGAACCGACTGGCCAAGACCGCCGAAGAGGTCAAGGACAAGCTCATCATCATTCCGCGCGTCTACACCAACAAGCCGCGCACCAAGGGCACCGGCTACAAGGGCCTGCTGCACAACCCCAACCCCGAGGCTCCCGACGACCTGCTCGAGGGCGTCAAGGCCATCCGCCACATGCACCTGCGCGTTATTGAGGAAACGGGCTTCTTTACCGCCGATGAGATGCTCTACCCGTCCAACTACCAATACCTCGTCGACCTGCTGAGCTATGTTGCCGTGGGCGCACGCTCGGTCGAGAACCAGGAGCATCGCCTGGTGTCGAGCGGCATTTCGGTACCCGTCGGCATGAAGAATCCCACTGCCGGCTCTACCACCGTTATGCTCAACTCCATTTACGCCGCGCAGGCGCACCAGAGCTTCATCTTCCGCAACTGGGAGGTCGAGTGCGACGGCAACCCGCTCGCACACGCCGTTATGCGTGGCTACATCGGTCTCGATGGGCGCACCTACCCCAACTACCACTACGAACACCTGGAACGCCTGGCCGAACGCTATACCGAGCATGCCGGCTATGCCAATCCGGCAGCGGTCATCGACTGCAACCACGACAACTCGGGCAAGCGTCCGCTGGAGCAGTATCGCATTTGCAAGGAGGTGCTCGACAGCTGCCGCCGCAACGAGTCCATCTCCAAGCTGGTCAAGGGCTTTATGATCGAGTCCTACCTGGAGGACGGCAACCAGCCGGTCGACGGCGGTGTCTTTGGCAAGTCGATCACCGACCCGTGCCTGGGCTGGGAAAAGACCGACTACCTCATCCACGAGATCGCGGAACGGGTGTAGGTTACGGCGTTTTACCAAACGCCGTAACGGCTCGACGCTGCGCCTTTGGTTCCGCCGTTCTAACGAACGGCGGACCGCTCGACGCTGCAAACGCCCCTAAGCGGCAATCTGACGTTCAATCGTCGGTTGCGTACCAAAGTACGCTTCCCTCCTCTTTCACGTCACCTTGCTCGCTTAGGGGCGTTTTCGCTGACTTATGCTCAACCTACGATAATTCCAAACTGGGTGAGTTACTCACTGTAGCGGGTGGCTATGGCGGCTCAGGGGTAGTCATTGGGGACGTTCTTGTTTGACTAGTCGTTTAAGAACGTCCCCAATGACTACAAGCCGCACCGCCCGCCGTTCAGTTGAAACCACCTGCCAAAAAGGAACAGGTTTATTTTGGCAGGTTTTATCTGGGCAAACGTCCAAACCGACGTAAGGGAGTTGCCTTCCCTCGTGGCGGTCTTCTAGCAGAAAAACCAAGTGAGTAGGCTTTTTGCAGAAGGCCGAGCACGCCCTAAAACGCCACAGCTCTAACCTGCGGTTTCATCGATCATTTGTCGCGATGTGCTCGGCAGGTTCAAAAAAGTCTACTCACTTGTATCTGAGACGCACCAGATTGGCAAAAACCGCCGCGAAAGGGCCCCTGGTCCTTCGCGGCGGTCATACGCCTCTAATTTTGCGACGGTTTTGCCCGCTTGTTACTCGCTGTAGCGGGTGGCGATGGCAGCTTGTACCATGCCGGTGCTCATGAGATAGGTCACCAGGAAGTAGCCACCATAGGCCGCCAGGAAAATCGCGCAGGTGAGGCCCACGGTGCCGGCGATGCTCATATCGCCGAATACGCTCACCAGCTCGATGATCACTTTGAGCGCCACAAAGGAGTGCGCCAAGCCCACTGCCAGCGGAAACAGGAAGAACACCGCTTGCTGCGCCATCACCGAATGCCGGATCTGACGGTCGTCACAGCCGATCTGTGCCAGCACACGATAGCTGCGGCTGCCGTCGGCCACATTGGAGAGCTGCTGGATCGACAGTATCGCCGCGCACGCAACGACCAGCACAAAGCCAATGTAGATGGCCAGATAGCTAATCATGCCGTTCATCTGCGCTGCTTGCGTGTACATCTCGGAACGCGTGATGAAGACTCCCCACGACCCCGGCTCCTTGCCGTCAACGAGCAGATTGTCGAGCAAGGTGTATTTAATGCTCTCGTCCGCCTTGGTCGTATCCATACCCTGTTTGTAATTAACGAGCAGATTACTGGAATACGGTTGCAGATTAAGCTGGGACAGCAGCTCATCGGCTACGACCACGGTACCGGGATTGCTGCCCATCGCCGAGTTGGCGATGGCCGCCGTGTCCTCGTCCGACTTATCGGTTGCGGGCTCGAGCGTATGCCCGCCCAAGGTGAGGGTATGGCCGCCGGCCATGTATTTGGTGTACAGGTCGCCCAGCTCACCGCCCATATCACACGTGAGCAGATACTGGTCGCGGCCAATGCTCACCGGCTCCTCGCCCATCATCTGGCGCAGTTTGTTGTACTGGCTCGCCGGCGTCACATACAGACCCATCGCATCGGCGTTGCTTCCCTCGAGCGCCTTGGGAAGCTTTTCGCCCATGGCCTTGCACATCTCGCCCGCCACCACCGAGGGGCCCGAGCCGCCAAGCGGGTAACTCAGATACGAATCGATCTGCACATGCTCACCGGCAACATCGGCGATATTGACCTTTTTGCCGGTCTCGTCGTTGTTGTCCGCCGACTTGCGCTCGCCATGCCATGCAGCGTACAAATCGACCGTTGCATCGGCCAGCACCATGCGATCGGCCTCAGACGGATTGACATACTCCTTGTAGTAGTCGAGCGTTTCGGGCGTGTAATAGACATACGCCTGAGACACGTCAACAGGGTTATAGCGCTCCAGGTTTTCGTTCATCACATTGGCAATAGACATACCGCACGTCACCGAGGTAATGGCCAAAAACAGAATCATCGCGATGACGCCCATCGAAAAGCACACCGTGTTGACCTTGGCCGCAAGCTGGCGCACGGTAAACATGTTAAGTCCGCGCCAATACACGCCGCGCAGGCTCTGCAGCAGCTTGATGAGCATGCCCGAGAGTCCCCAGAACAGGGCAAAGGTGCCTACCGTGACCATGGCCGTGGTGATGCCAAACTGGCTCATTGCCCCGTCCAGCTTGTCGCCCGTCTCGGTTAGCGGGAACCCATCACGTAGCAGACGGTAATAGGCCACGCCCACAAGCACCACGCCCACAGCAAAGATGGCAATCGCGATCCAGGGGTTGCGTGTCTTGATGCTCTCGTTGCGACGCTCGGCACCCATAAGCTCGATGAGTTTGGTACGGCGCACGGCGCGAAGGTTCAGCAGGAGCGTGAGCACAAACATTACGAGCATGCAGGCAAGGGTCAGGTTGAACGCATGCACCGAGAAAAAGAAGCGGAAATTGGCGATCTGCGTCTTGAAGAGTGAGGCCGTAAAGAATGTCATGAGCTGCGAGAGCCCCACGCCCAGCACGATGCCGGCGACAAAAGCGCCGACCGAGACGATCACCGTCTCGAGCGCCATGATCGTGGCGACGCGCCCGCGCCCCATGCCGAGCACCTGGTACAGGCCAAACTCCTTTTTGCGGCGTTTCATGATGAAGTTATTGGCATACACCATCAAAAAGGCCATGACACCAGCCAAAAAGTACGTGAGGTAGCCGAGCATGGTGCCCATGAGCTCGGACAGGCCCTCTTCCTTAATGCCGGCGATATCGACCTGCATTGATACGGTGTTGAATGCATAGAAGACCGTGACGCCCAAGGTGAGCGTCAGCAAGTAGACGAGGTAATCGCGGCCGGCGCGGCGGACGTTGCCCCAAGCGAGTTTACAGAGCATCGGAGCCCTCACCGCCCATCATGGCAACGACCTCCATAATGCGGTCGAAGAACTCTCGGCGGTCGGTGTCGCCGCGGCGCAGCTCGGTGAAGATCTTGCCGTCGCGGATAAACAGCACGCGGCTCGTGTAGCTGGCGGCAAAGCTGTCGTGCGTGACCATGAGCACCGTGGCGCGCAGGCGGCGATTCAGGGCCTCCAGGCTCTCGAGCAGCAGGCGGGCGCTCTTGGAATCGAGGGCGCCGGTGGGCTCGTCGGCCATGATCATAGTGGGGTCGGTGACGAGCGCGCGAGCCGCGGCAACGCGCTGCTGCTGGCCGCCGGACATCTGGTAGGGGTACTTATCGAGCACCTGGCTAATGGACAGGCGCGCGGCCACATCCTGCACGCGGGTCGAGATCTCCGCCGAGTTTGTGCGGGCGATGGTGAGCGGCAGGGCGATGTTCTCGCGTGCCGTGAGCGTATCGAGCAGGTTGGAATCCTGGAAGATAAAGCCCAGCTCCTCGCGGCGGAACTGCGAAAGCTTGGCCTGCTTCATGCGCGTCACGTCCTGGCCGTTGATGCGAATGGTGCCGCTCGTGGCGGCATCGATGGTCGACACGCAGTTGAGCAGCGTCGACTTGCCCGAGCCCGAGGCGCCCATGATACCGACGAATTCGCCGCGGTTGACGGTAAAGCTGACGTCGTTGAGCGCGCGGGTCACGTTGCCCAGCGCTCCATATACCTTTTCGAGATGCGCGACCTCCAGTACCGGGGTCGCCATTTGGGTGGTTTGCATACCGAGTCCTTTCTTGCGATTAGTCTACGGCATCTATAGTCGCAAGGAGCCGAGTCGGCTACCATCGATATGGCTTACGCTTGCCTTACCGTTGTGTAAGGTAAGGGTAGCCTGCCATGTGTTGATGTGGAGAGAGGACTCCTGTTGAAGACTGTTCATGTTGCCGCTGGGATCATTCGCAAGGATGGATCTGACGAGCTGCTTGCCGTGCAGCGCGGCTACGGCGACATGCAGGGACTGTGGGAATTCCCAGGTGGCAAACTCATGCGCGGCGAAACACCCGAAGACGCTGTGCGCCGCGAGCTTATGGAAGAGCTACAGGTAAAGGTCACCAACCTACGTGATTTCTACACCGTTGAGTATGACTACCCCGATTTTCATCTCTCAATGGAGTGTTACTACTGCTCGCTGGCTGATGAATCCGATGAGCCCCAGAAGCACGACCGCCAGCTCGATATCCGCTGGATTCCGCGCACCTCGCTTGCCACGGTGGAATGGATGCCCGCCGACAAGGGGCTCATTGATGCGCTGATTGAGCTAAAGGAAGACCGGCTTGAGGCTAATGGCGCTGCCAACGATACCGAGACCACGGCCGACGAGCCCGCTACCAAACCCAAGCGCAAGCCTAAGCGCCACAGCAAAAAGCGCCCCAAGCCCGGCCTGCTGGACGGCATCGATACCTCGGACCTTTCCGCCGACGAGCGTGAGCTCGTGCGCCGTCGCGCCGCGATAAAAAAGTCCATGAAAGGAAACAAGCGCGCCAACACCAAGCCCGAGTTGCTCGTTCGCCAGCGCCTGCGGGCAGCAGGCCTCACGGGATACCGTCTGGAATGGAAGGTACCTGGCAAGCCCGACATCGCCTTCCCCGGGCGCAAGATCGCCATTTTTGTCAACGGCTGTTTTTGGCATCGCTGTCCCAAGTGCAATCCCAGCCAGCCCAAGCGCAACGTTGAGTTTTGGGAGGCAAAGTTCCGTCGCAACGTCGAGCGCGACTGCGCTGCCGTGGCAGCACTCACTCAAATGGGCTGGACACCCATAACCATCTGGGAATGCGAGCTCAAAAAAGACCGCATCGACGCCACCATGGAAAAGGTCATCGAGCAGGTGCGCGCCGCAGAGCCGCAGCGCTAGGAACGAGCCGTCCACACGCCCCACACAGGCAAGCCACATCCGTGCCACAAACCTTAGAAAGCCCTTAAGCCCAAAACCTTTCAAGAGTGTTACTCGATAGCTTTTACCTGCGGTTTCATCGCAACGTCAAACCTCATTAAGCCTTTCTTTAGCACTTCTTTGCAGCAGCCGCGGCATAATACTGCCAACGCACGGGACCTAGCAGCACACCCCGTGCGCAACCTTTTGGTGGATATCGAGGAGGCCGCATAAGCATGCATTCTTCCAACGACGCAGCACAGCAGCCATCCCTAAATCATGCAAACCTTTTCTCCTTCCCCCCGACACAGAGAAACGGCCTCCTCGACTCCCCCACCACAAAAGCCAAACGCTCAACCGACCAGAGCCTCAACTTGCGAGCATCGTTCGAAAAGCTCCAAGCATCCCTAGACAAAACCTTCCCCAACCAAGCCCGGGCATACTAACCCCCACCAACAAAACGCCCTCGCGCCCCACTATTCCGCCCCAACGCCACAAGGGCGATCGAGCAGGACGGCTTGGGCGGGTCCCCGTACTTAGTTTCCAAAATCATTCCGCAGCGCGAAGGCCCCCGTTGCCAACGCTTCGTAGAAGCGAGGCAACGGGGGCCTTCATGCGCGAGGACGTTTTGGAAACTAAGTACGGGGACCCGCCCAAGCCGTCCGGTGGGCAAAGCAGAGTACCCTTGCTGTTACTCTGCTTTGCCCACAGAGTTGAGGTTGGTCATGCGGATCTTAACCAGCTCGGTGATCTCACGCATACCCTCCTTGGCCGGCTTCTTGGGGTCGAAGCAGGCGGGGTTCTCGGCCATGTAGGCCATGAAGCCCTTGGTGTAGGCCTGACGCAGCTCGGTGGCGTAGTTAACCTTGCAGATGCCGTTCTTCACAGCCTCGGCAACCTGCTCATCGGGCACACCGGAGGTGCCGTGCAGGACCAGCGGCACGTCGACGGCGTCGCGGATGGCCTTGACCACGGACTGCTCGATGTGCGGATCGCTCGTGTACACACCGTGGCTGGTGCCAACGCCAATTGCGAGGGAGGTGCAGCCGGTACGCTCGACGAACTCCTTGGCCTCGGCAGGATCGGTGTAGGGGCTCTCGCCCTCAACTGCGGGACCGTCGTCCTCCTTGCCGCCAACCTTGCCGAGCTCGGCCTCGACGGGCACGCCCATGGCGCGGCCAGCATCGGCGACGGACTTGGTCAGGGCAATGTTGTCCTCGAAAGACTCGTGCGAACCGTCAATCATGACAGAGGTGTAGCCAGTGCGGAAAGCCTGCATGCAGCGGTCATAGCCGTCGCCGTGATCGAGGTGCAGGGCAACAGGCACGGAAGCGCGCTCGGCGGCAGCCTTAACCATGCCGTAGAAGTAGTCCAGACCAGCGGTCTTGATGGTGCCCGGGGTGGTCTGCATGATGACGGGGGACTTGGTCTCCTCGGCAGCGGCCAGAACGGCCATAACAAACTCGAGGTTCTCGACGTTGAACGCGCCAACGGCGTAATGGCCGGCCTGAGCGTCCTTGAGCATCTTTTCGGTGGTAACAAGTGCCATGAGCGTTTGCTCCTCTCCCTCGCCCGCATCTGGACATCGGGCGTACGTGTCCGCAAGGCGTTTTACCTTGCGTTTTACTGCGCTCATTGTATGAAATTCAGCGGCCTTGCACGTGCGAGATATTGAGCCGATGCAGGTCAATACAGTCGTTTTTGAAAAGTAAACGGAAGGAATTGGGGCCGGGCGGGCGTGTTCGATATTGAATTTTGGGCGTTGAGCGTCTTTCTTTTATAGAAAAGATAAGTAATCGAAAGGCGTTTTCTTACTCAAAAAGAAAATGAACGAAAATAGAGTCAACACAATTCCTGCAAATTTGGCCGAGAATGGAGCAGCTATGGCCCACGCAACAACCCGAGCCTTCGCCGATGAGCGTCGTGCCGCCATCATGGAAATGCTTGAGCATAATGCCTCGGTGCAGGTAGCAGAAATCGCCCAGACCTTTGGCGTGTCCTCCGTTACCGCCCGCGCCGACCTGGACGCGCTCGCCGAAGCAGGCAAGCTGCGCCGCACGCATGGTGGCGCCGTATCGCTCCACAAGCGTCTGACTGTTTCCACGCAGGATCGCCGCATCAATGTCAACGTCGCCGCCAAACAAGCCATCGCACAAAGCGCCATTGAACTCGTCAATGACGGCGACACGCTGCTCGTTGACTCGGGCACCACGGCGCTCGAGTTCGTCCGGCTCCTCGATCAGCGCGACGGCATCACCGTTATCACGGCCGACATTACTATCGCCGATTACATCGACGAAAGCATGCCCTCGGTCGATGTCGTCATGCTGGGCGGGGCGCTGCGCAAAGGTCATCGCTATCTGTACGGCCCACTTACCATGCAGGCGCTCCAAATGGTCCACGCCGATCTTGCCGTCATGTGCCCCGGCGCCTTTGTCTCCAGCTGCGGCTTTACGACCGACTTTCCCCAGATGGCCGAGACTAAAACGGCTATGATCGCCGCGGCCCATCAAAGCGTCGCCCTCATGGACGCCAGCAAGGTTAACGGACGCGGCATGTACCGTTTTGCCGAGCTGACCGATGTCGACGCCATCGTGATGGACCGAGACCCCGAAGGCGCCGTCGCCACCTCAATCGCCAAGACCGCCGACGGCGCACGTCCAGCCCTCATCATCGCCGGCGCTTAAACAAAAACCACCACAAAGGCGCCTGTCCCCTTTGTGGTGGTTGTGATGGCTGAGCGTCAAAAGTGAGCGTGTCGCTACTTGGACAGCTCGTCGGCGAGGGCCTCGATCTGGGCGCGCGAGGCTTCGTTGAGCGAGCCCAGCACAGTCACCTTGTTCTGCGTCAGGGTGATGTCCTTCATGCCCTCGAGCTCCTTGGTCATAACCTTGGCAGCCGCGGGTGCCCAAGAGCCGGCCTCGACGAGCGCCACCGTACGGTTCTGGTAGGCGTGCTCGGCGAGCGTATGGATGAAGGTGCTCATGCACGGGAAGATCTCGCCCTGATAGGTGATGGAGGCGAGCACCAGACGGTCGTAGCGGAACGCATCCTCAACGGCCTCGGCCATGTCGTCACGAGCCAGGTCAAAGACGGAGACCTTCTGGCCGCGAGCCTCAAGCGCAGATGCGAGCTCCTCGACGGCAGCCTTCAGATGCCCGTACACGCTCGCATAGGCAATCGTGATACCCTCGTCCTCGGGTTGATAGCTCGACCAGGTGTTATAGGTGTCGAGGTAGTAGCCCAGGTTCTCAGTCAGCACGGGGCCGTGGAGCGGGCAGATAATCTGGATGTCCAGGTCGGCGGCCTTCTTGAGGACGGCCTGCACGAACTTGCCGAACTTACCGACGATGCCAAAGTAGTAACGGCGCGCTTCGCAAGCCCAGCCCTCGGGATCCTCGATGTCGTTGGCGCCAAACTTGCCAAAACCGTCGGCACTAAAGAGCACCTTGTCGGTGGACTCGTAGGAGAAGAGCACCTCGGGCCAGTGAACATTGGGGGCACCGACAAAGGTTAGGCTGTGGCCGCCCAGGTCGAGCACGTCGCCATCTTTGACGACCATCTTGCGCTCGGGGAAGTCGGTGCCAAAGTAGTTGACCATCATACGGAAGGCGCCCATGCTGGCAACAATCTGCGCCTGGGGATAGCGCTCCATAAAGGCGGCGATGCCGGCGGAGTGATCGGGCTCCATGTGATGGACGATCAGGTAGTCGGGCGTGCGGCCATCGAGCACGGCCTCGAGGTTGCCGAGCCACTCGTCAACAAAACCGCCGTCGACTGAATCGGCGACAGCGATCTTTTCGCCCAAGATAACGTAGCTGTTGTATGCCATGCCGTTCTCGGACACATCGTACTGGCCCTCGAACAGGTCAATGTCGTGATCGTTAACGCCAATGTAGCGGATATCCTTGGTGATCTCCATCAGGCAAAGCCTCCTAGATAGACAAAAGAGCCCGTCTATCATAGCACTCGTCTTCATAGCCACGGCTATCTGCCAGCATCCTTATCGATTGTTATTGAGGCGGAATATATCGCCATTGACCTGCAAAAACTATGTGCGCGGAGCTGCCGTGGTATGTCGAACGATAAGCTGGCCGGGAATACGAATGGCAACGGTTTTGTCCGTTGCCCCCGCCTTGGGAACCGCGTGCTCGAACACCTCGCGTCCACGCTGATGCAAATCGAATCGAACGGTCGTGAGCTCGTTGTGTGCCACAAAATCATCGAGCGAATCGTCGACGCCCACCACGCTCACGTCCTCGGGCACGCGCAGACCGCTATCGCGCAGCGCTGCAATCGCGCCATTTGCCATCTGGTCGTTTGCCGCGTAAATCGCCGTCATGGTGCGATCGTGCTCGGCCAGGTACCTGCCGGCCTCGTAGCCGCTGTTGGCAGACCAGTCGCCCTCGAGCGGCTCTGCCGGCTCGATGTGTTTACGCTCGAGTGCATCCTGCCAACCGGCGCGACGAAATTGCTCGTCGACCGAGAATGACGGGCCGCCAATATAGCGAATCTGCTCGTGCCCTAGCTCAAACAGGTGATCCATAAGCAATAGCGAGCAGCCGTAATGGTCGGAATCGACCGTGGTCACCCGCGGGTGCGCGTACATGGTAACGATGACCGTGCCAATGCCCGGCAGTGGATCAAACGTCTCAAAATCGGGCGCCATGCGACTCATGCCGATAATGATGCCGTCCACCGGCAATGCGGCCATACGACGCGTGGCCTCGGCAAGCGAAAACTCCTCGGTCTTGGACATCTCGACCAGCGTGATGGCGCAATTATGCTCGCGAGCAGCGCTGGCGATGCCGTCGATCATTGAGAGGTTGCCAAACTTGGTGACATCGTTGATGCATAGGCCTACCGAATGGTAACGGCCGTCGCGCAGCGAGCGACCGGCATAACTCGGACGAAAGCCGAGCTCTTGCATAGCGGCCTGCACGCGCTGGCGCGTCTGTTCGTTAACGTTGGGCAAGCCGTTGGCGACGCGCGAAACCGTCTGCTGCGAAACGCCAGCAGCGCGGGCGACGTCGGCCATGGAAACCGGACGCGTACCTGTATCGTTGGACGGGCGCCTTGCCACAGGATCACCTTCACCCTTGCGAGATCTGAATAGCGTGAATGCCGGCCTGGGCAGAAATACATCCCGCGCCGAGGCCCGCTATCGTCGGACGCATGTTAACGTACTCTACTTTTTCTATCTGCATCTCTTCTGCTTTATAAGTCCATACGGCAGTACCGTTCACGGCTGTATTTCTACCGATTACCAGATTCTCAAAAAGTGACAAGCGATGTGTTATGAGTACGTTAACATAGCCCGTAACGTGCGGTATCGTGAACACTTGGTTCATGCCGCTTTAAGTTGTTAACGTACTCATAACGACGCAAAACCCACCCGGGCGCGCCAAGGAAAGGACTCCCATGACCACCCCCGACGAAAAGACACTCGCCACGCTCACCAAGCTGTTTGAGGAGGAGTTTGGCCCCATCGGCGACCGCCAGGTGCTCTACGTGCACGCGCCCGGCCGTTCCGAAATCAGTGGCAACCACACCGATCACGAGGGCGGCCACGTTATCGCCGGCTCGCTCGATGTCGCTGTCGACGGCATTGCCGTAGGGACCGACACCAACAAGGTCCGCGTTGCCGACGAGGGCTACCCCACCTTTGAGATCACGCTCGATACGCTAGATGTTCAGGAGTCCGAGAAGGGCACGTCCGCAAGCCTCGTCCGCGGCATGGCCCACGAAATCGCTGCTCTGGGCGTTGAGCCCCAGGGCTTCGACTTCGCCTTCACCTGCTCTGTCCCCTCGGGCGGCGGCCTTTCCAGCTCCGCTGCTGTCGAGGCGGCATACGGTCGCGCCATGGAGACGCTCTGGGGCGCACCCGCCATCGAGCCCGTCGCGCTCGCCCAGATGAGCCAGCGCACCGAGAACAACTACTATGGCAAGCCCTGCGGTCTGATGGACCAGGCCGCTGTGTGCCTGGGCGGCCTTGCCTACATGGACTTTGAGGACCAGGCTCAGCCTAAAACCCAGAAGCTCGAGCTCAACTTTGAGGATCACGGTTATGCGCTCGTGCTCGTTAAGGTCGGTGCCGACCACGTGGCCGCCACCGACGACTACGCCGCCGTTCCGCGCGAGATGCAGGACGTCGCTGCTGAGTTTGGCAAGGCACGCCTGTGCGAGGTAAACGTGGCGGACTTTGACGCCAAGCTCCCCGAGCTGCGCGCCAAGCTGGGCGACCGCGCCTGCCTGCGCGCCGTTCACTACTGGTACGAAAACGGCCTGGTCGACAAGCGCTGGGCTGCCCTGAACGCCGGCGGCATCGATCAGTTCCTGGTCCTGACGCGCGAGTCCGGCGCCAGCTCTGCCATGTACCTGCAGAATGTCGTTGCCAAGCTGGGCTCCGAGCAGCCTTCCATGTATGCCCTGGCGCTGGCCGAGCACGTGCTCGACGGCCGCGGCGCCGTCCGTATCCACGGTGGCGGCTTTGGTGGCACCATCCAGGCCTTCGTGCCGCTCGACCTGGTCGACACCTTCATCGCCAAGATGAACGGCTGGCTGGGCGAGGGCTCTGCCCGTCACTACGCAATTTCTGACAAGGGGGCTTACGCGGCATGGCTGTAATGACTGACGTGCGCGAGGCCGCGCAGAACCTGATCGAGTACGCTATCCACCGATCGATGATCGGCCAGGACGATCGCATCTGGGCATACAACACCATTTTGGAGTGCATCGGCGCCACGGGCCCCGCACTCGACATAGCTTGGGCGCTCAAGACCGAAAAGATTTCGCTCTTGCACCCCGATACACTCCCCGACTTTGACCTGGAGGGCACGCTTGCCGCGCTTTCCGAGGCCGCCGTTGCCAACGGTGCTGCCGAGGACACGGCGTCGGGCCGCGACCGCATCGCCATGCGCATCATGGGCGCGCTCATGCCGAGGCCTTCGGTTGTAAACGAAGAGTTCAACGGACGTATGGGCGTCAACGAGCCCCGCGCCGCGACCGACTGGTTCTACGGCCTGTGCTGCGACGCCGGCTACGTGCGCCGTGCCGCCATCGCGCGCAACATCAAATGGAGCACCCCCACCAACTGGGGCGATCTTGAGATCACCATCAACCTGTCCAAGCCTGAGAAGGACCCGCGCGATATCGCCGCGGCAGGTGCCGCCAAGAACACGGGCGAGAAGTATCCCGCCTGCCAGCTCTGCATCGAAAACGAGGGCTATCCCGGACGCTCCGCCGCAGCCGACGGCGGCGCTCACCCCGCCCGCCAGAATCTGCGCGTTATCCCCATTAAGCTCGACGGCGAGCGCTGGGGCTTCCAATACAGCCCGTACGCGTACTTTAACGAGCACTGCATTGCCATGAGCTCCGAGCATCGTCCGATGCACGTCGACCGCAAGGGGCTGACCTGCCTGCTCGACTTTGTCGACCTGTTCCCGCACTACTTTATTGGCTCCAACGCCGACCTGCCCATCGTGGGCGGCTCGATTCTGTCGCACGACCACTTCCAGGGCGGCGCGCACGAGTTCCCCATGATGCACGCCGCCGAGGTCTCGCAGTTTAGCGTGCCCGGCTTTGACCAGGTCAGCGGTACCGTGTTGCAGTGGCCGCTTTCGGTGCTGCGACTGCGCTCGCACGACCGCGCCCAGCTGCTCGACGCCGCCGAGAAGATTATCCTCGCCTGGCGCGAGTGGACCGATGAGTCGGTGGGCGTCATCGCGCACACAGCCGACGGCGTGGCGCACAACACCGTGACGCCCGTCATCCGCCGCGTCGACTCCCGCGGCAATGCCGGCGGCGAAATCTACGAGGCCTACCTGGCGCTTCGCTGCAACATCACGACCGACGAGCATCCGCTGGGCGTATTCCACCCGCATGCTGAGTACCACCACATTAAGAAGGAGAACATCGGCCTGATCGAGGTTATGGGCCTGGCGATTTTGCCGCCGCGTTTGGTTCCCGAGCTCGGCGCTGTCCGTGAGCACCTGCTGGCGGCCAAGGCCGATGCCAGCTACGACCTTGCCGGCGCGCTCGAGGGCGATGATCTTTGCCGCAGCCACGCCGCATGGGCCGAAGACGTTTTTGCCCGCCGTGCCGACGAGCTTACGGCGGACAACGCTATCGATATCCTGCACGAGGAGGTCGGCGTGGTGTTTGGCCACGTGCTCGACAACGCCGGCGTCTTTAAGTGGGACGAAGCCGGCCGCGCCGCCCAGCAGCGCTTTATCGACTCGCTGTAGCATACAGGTTCGAGCCTCATCAGCGGCCACGACATAACCGCCCACACGACAACGGCGCCCGCCGGCAACATCGCCGACGGGCGCCGTTTTTGAGTGTAGTCATTGGGGTCATTCTTAAGGGGCGTTCTTAAACGACTAGTCATTAAAGAGCGTCCCCAATGACTACTTGCGACCAAGGCAACGCCGGTGTCTTGGCAACGACAGACACTATGACCCAATCCGAAGGCACGGAAACGACAGGAGCCCCCGCTCGTGACCGCGGGTCGGGGCTGCGACAATGTTGTTGAAGTGCCAGAGGCGCAGCCGCGCCGCAACGAGGTTGGGAGGCTCCCGTGCCTAGATATTCTACCGCCTTCGGAATGGACGTACACCTCAGGTCCACCACCGTCTGCGCGCTCGACGCGGAGACGGGCGAGGCCGTGACGAGGAGGTTCCGCGGCAACCCCTGGGGCGAGGTCGCGGAGTGGATGTCGGGCTTCCCCGGCCCGTCGCTCGCCGCCTACGAGAGCGGCTACCTCGGCTTCGCCCCGCAGAGGGAGCTCTCCGGGCTCGGCGTCGACTGCGTCGTCGCGGCCGTCTCTGGATTGGCAACACCTATTTGGACGATTCCGGGAGGGACAGCCCCGCCTCCCT
>CATVYG010000016.1 GCA_958348225.1 uncultured Collinsella sp. | reverse complement strand
TCGGCACCATTTTACCCTCCTGACGAGGAATTCGTCCATATTTCAAAAACCAAATCCTGTTCGCGCGTGGGCGTAAACTTTTAGTTGGGCAAATCCGGCAGATTGGAGCTTGAAACATGAGGGATATGCACCTCATGTCGCTCATAAAACGTCTCCTGACCTCGAAGGAGAACGTTTTTTGGCGACAGAAGGAGACATAAATATGATCTGGTTTACCAGCGACACCCACTTCGGGCATGAGAACGTGCTGAAGTTCACCGACCGCCCGTGGGAGACGATTTGGCAGATGAACGACGCCATCGTCGACAGCATCAACGGCAGGGTCGCCGTGGACGACGAACTCTACATCCTGGGGGATTTCTCATTCAAGATGACCGCCCAGGACGCCTACGGGCTGCGCAAGCGGATCGCCTGCAGGCGCATCCACCTCGTCCCGGGAAACCACGACAAGGACTGGACCCAGCCGGCGGTCGCGGGCGCGTTCACCGTGGAGCCGCCGATCTGCGTGCTCAAGATCGACGGACAGAAGATCGTCCTGAGCCATTACCCCATGGCCGACTGGCAGGGCATGAGCCATGGATCGTGGCACCTCCACGGACACATCCACAGTAGCGGCGGCGCGTACAACGAGTTCAACCGCAAGCAGGGACTTCTGCGCTACGACGTCGGTTGCGATGCCAACGGGCACTCCCCGGTGAGCCTCGACGAGCTGAGGGAATGGTTCGCCGGAGTCGACGAGCCGTGCGACCGAGTGAAATGGCCCTGGTGGGTCAACGAGACCGGCGACAGGCAGGTCGAGCGCGAGCTGGCGGCGTACAAGGGGGAAGAGGTAATCCGATGACGGTCTATGTGACGGGCGACATCCACGGTGGGCTCGACATGCAAAAGCTCCGCGACTGGGAGCTTGGCGACAGTCTTACCAGCGACGACTATCTCATCGTTGCCGGTGACTTTGGCTTTCCGTGGGGCTTTTCTGCCGAGGAATGCACCGACATCGCTTGGCTGGAGTCGCGCCCCTACACGGTACTGTTCGTCGACGGCAACCACGAGCGCTTCGACCACTGGGAGGAGCGCCCCGTGGAGACATGGCACGGTGGGCTGACGCAACGTTTATCGGATACTTCGCCCATCCGTCACCTCATGCGCGGGGAGATCTTCGAGCTAGACGGCTCGACGGTCTTCACCATGGGCGGTGCCACGAGCGTGGACAGGGAATACCGCGTGCCGTATTCCAGCTGGTGGCCTCAGGAGCTCCCGGACGAGCGCGACTTCGATACCGCGCGGGCAAAGCTCGACGAGGTCGGCTGGAAGGTCGACTGCGTCATCACCCATACCTGCTCGACGCGCATGCTCTCGCCGACGCTCTACCCGGACCCGGGCTGGGAACGCCCTGATGTGGACCGGCTGACCGGATTCCTTGACGAGCTCGAGGACCGCCTGGACTATAAACACTGGTATTACGGCCATTTTCACCGAGACGGCAACCCGGACGAACGGCACACGGTGCTGTACGACCGGATCGTGAGGCTCGGGGACAAACTCCTGCCGTGGGGTGCGTACTGATGACGGTCTATGTGACAGGCGATGTGCACGGCAGGGCCGAGTACGGGTCCAGCCGGTTTGCATTCAAAAATTGGCCGCTGGGCCGGACCCTGACGCGCGATGACGTGGTGATCGTGGCCGGCGACTTCGGCTTTGTCTGGGATGGATCCAACGCCGAGAAATACTGGCTCGACTGGTTCGAGTCGAAGCCGTGGACCACGTGTTTCGTAGACGGCAACCATGAGAATCACCACGCCCTGGCTGGGCTGCCGGTGCGGGAGTGGAACGGCGGGTTCGTCCACGAGGCGCGACTGCACGTGCTGCACCTGATGCGCGGAGAGGTGTTCGATATCGACGGGCTCACAGTCCTTGCCATGGGCGGCGCCGCGAGCAACGACAGGCAGTATCGCAAGGAGGGGAGGAGCTGGTGGCCCGAGGAGATGCCGAGCGAGAAAGAGATGGAGCACTGCCGCGCCTCGCTCGACCGCGTGGGCTGGAAAGTCGACCACGTTGTGACTCACGAGGCTCCTGCCGCCCTTGCTGAGGGGATGTGCCGCGAGTGCGGACGCGAGTATCGGGGCGACCGGCTGCAACGATTCCTTGGCGAGCTCGACGGACGGCTCGGCTACCGAACCTGGTTCTTCGGGCATTACCACGGCGACGAATGGCGCGACGCCAAGCATCGCCTGATCTACCGAGACATCGTGCCGATCGAAGATGCTGCGCCCGGTTCTAGGAACCTTCCGGAAGCGCTCTAGAAGATTCCTAGAAATCAGCCGCCTGATAGGAGAAGCGCGGGGCTACTCGCCCTTCATCTGGGTCATGACCTCGACCTTGGCCTCGGCCACGGCCGCCCGCTGCTCGGAGGCGGCGAGACGGTCCTTGAGGGCGGCGATCTCGGCCATCAGGTCGCGCTGGGCCAGGAGTGTGTCGGCTTGGGCTTTCAGTGCAGTGTCACGCTCGCCGCGCAGCCGCTCGATCTCATCGACCATGGCCTCAGCCTCGGCATGGAGTTGGACAACCTGCCTGCCGAGGCCCTTAGCACGGGAGAGGTGCCTGATGCTTGCGGCGTGGAGCTCGTTGTTCTCGAGTTCGAGGTTCGCGGTATCGAGTTCGAACTTCTCCTCTATAAAGGCAATCCGCTCATTGCAGTCGGCCTCAATCTTTTCATTCCGATCCGTCGCCTCGGCGAGCTTGCGGCTGAATTCATCCACCTGGACCATGAGCAGTGCGTTCTCGGTCCTGAGGTCGGCGGTCTCGCGCAGCAGCTTCTCCCGCCACCTCGCCTCGATTCGCTCGGCGGCCTCATCGAGGACGGACTTCATGCCGTAACCGTAGATCTCCCTGATTTTTCTCTCGTCTGTCATCGTGCGACATTCCAATCAACAATGGGCATGGCTCCGCCACGCCGTACGGCTGGGAACAAATACGCGGCCGCTGTTGATTTGTAGTCGTCCTGCGATCGGTGAGTTCTAAAAAGGCGTCTCAAGTCATGCGTTCACGCAGGTTTTCGATTGGAGAAATACCGCACGTTTTCATGATATCACGTGCCTTAAAGACCATGAATGGACGGCCATATCGATTCGTTGAAAATGGCACCAACGACGTGTTGGTGGCGGGGGAGTGATGGCGTTAAAGATGTCGAGAATGATTATAGGATTGTTTTAGATGCGGGCATGAAAAAGGGTCGAATCGAAGTGTCTGGCCGGACGCCAATTGTCCGGGAACTGTTTCGATTCGACCGTGTTTCATTTTACATCCGCGGCATGCTCTTATAGACGCCCGGCGATTACCGACCTTCACGACCTCGATAGTCGGGCTATGGACTTAAGATTTCTTGGGCTCCCAGCCGTTTTCGATTGCGGCGGGGTAGACTGCGGCGTAATTAAGCATCCAGCTGCCATCGCCCGCTTTTTGAATAAACCCCTTATCCGTCAAAGAGGTATAGGCCCGGGAGATCGTGTTCTTACTTAGGTGGTAGCGCTCCTCAATCCATTTGCTTTTTGCGTAAAAGCCCATGGCTCGTTTGTTTTTGGAAGGATTTCCAAGCTTCCATACTAGGCCGAGGATGAGGCGCTCGGCAGCGACAGTGGTGGCACAACACGCCCAGTCGGGCACCGAAATAAAATTCGCGTTATCCATTTTCCTTCTAATCTCTCGTTGCTCATTAACATCATCGCGATATTTGTCAGAAATTGACGGTAGCTCGCTCATGTTTACCGCCTAGTCAAGGTGGGCGGTACGACCTTCAAGCTGTTTGAAAAGTTCGTAGAATGAGCTTTCAAACATGTAATTAGAGCGATGGACCTGGATGAGCTTGCCGGACTCGCGCATGAATTTGCGTGCAGTGTTCTCGCTCCAGCCAGTGATTTCGCGGATATCGTTAACGCGGAGCAACCGATCGCACTGAGCGGCACCAGTAGGGAAAGTCGGTGTGGACGCCTGGGTGCTAATCTTTGGAGTAGCCATGATGAGCTATCCTTTCAATGAGGGCCCTCCCTGTGCTTGTAAGACGTACCAGGTTCATAAGCACTTGGGGGGCCGGTTTCTATGACTACATGCGTAGTCATCTGACAGCTTTAGCATGTATTAAAACTCATTAGATGTCAATCAGATAAAGCATCTACCTGCGGAAACGATATTATAGTACCGTAATATTATGAAAAAAACGATGAATGAAAAACATGCTATTTCTCGCTTCTCTGTATATAGGCGTTGATGAAGTCTTCGTAGCCTTTAACTGCTTTTATTTCTGATTGTTGAACGAGGCTTGTATACGTTTTGAGCGTGATATTGGGGTCCGCGTGGCCAAGAATACCTTGCACGCTTCTAACGTCCGATCCGTTCGCCAGCATAAAAGTGCTTACACAATGCCTGAGCTGATGCGGGCAGATGCCCTTATATAGTTTTCCGCCAGTCGAATTGTTCGGCTCATAGATTCCAAGATTGCAGCTAACTGCGAAATCGCGAAACCAATGGTTGAAGATGTAGTTTTTCATGTGACAGACAGTAGGGACCCCTTGCTCGACAGCAATATCGCTAATGATGGGAGTGCTGCCAGTCTGGGACAGCCCCAGAGAGGCCAGGAGCTCTTTTTGTATGGCTGACCATGATTGAAGACGTTCGGCCAAGGTTTCTCCAACGGGGATTTTGCGTTGGCTTTCTTGTGACTTGGGTGCCCTCAGTTCATGATCGTTGGTGTACTGCCTGTCAATTTTCAAGGTTTTATTGGCAGGGTCCCAATCGCGCCATTCGAGGCCCAGCATCTCGCCTTTTCGCATACCCGTATACACTAGTACTAGCGTACCAACGGCTTCGGCGGTGAGCTCAATGTGTTGAAGATGTGTGCATAGGGTAGCTACTTGGTCGATTGTAAGTGATTCTCTTTTGTTGCGTGGTCTGCGAACATGAACGGTAGCGCAGGGGTTTCGGTCAATTATTCTCTTTGCGACTGCATTCGACAGAATCTGACGCAGTTTCGCATTGATTCGTACAAGCTCTGATGGTTTGTATTTTCCCGTACGACGAGCTTCGGCATATGTTTCTTCGATTAGATCGGGAGTTAGCCCCTCAATTGTCTGAAACGCACCGAATAGGTCTTCGATATGCCTGCAATCGTACGCTTCTCTTTCATAGCTCGTTGGCGCAAGCTCGGTGTCCCTATTTTCATGAAAGGCCCAGCAGTAGGACGCAAGCAAAGTGGGCTTTTTAGTTTTAGTGATCGTGCCAGAGGAGTTGATTTCAGCCAGCTTGGCCTGCATTGCAGCCTTAGCTTCTGTTTTAGTCTTGCAACGAACCGTATAAGTTGGGGATCGTTTGTAACGCCCTGTCTTAGGGTCCTTGACCCCAAGGGAAAAATAATAGCGATAGGTGTTAGGTGATCTCTTGTCTTTCCAACACGTGCCTCTTCCGCTAATGAGTGGCTGTTCTGACATCTTTGCACTCCGTTTCTTTGAATAGTTTTCAACAATTCAATGAGTGCAGTTTAGCTAAAGCTGTTAGTAATATGTTTGTAAAAGCGTAGGCGCAGCTACCGGATGCAGAAGACACAAACTGCTATGTTTATCTGCGGTTATATGATGTTCAATGATGCTTGATGAATGGTAGGGGGTAGCATTAAATCATATCTCCTAAAGCGGGTGTCGACGGTTCGAATCCGCCCGGGGGCACCAGAAATTTGCCGAGCCCGGTACCACTACGGTGCCGGGCTCTTCTGGTCTAAAGGCCGGATTCGGACCGTCGACACCCGCGTCACTCATTTCCCCGCGGGGGGGAGTTTTCGAATCCGCCCGGGGGCACCAGAAATTTGCCGAGCCCGGTACCACTACGGTGCCGGGCTCTTCTGGTCTAAAGGCCGGATTCGGACCGTCGACACCCGCGTCACTCATTTCCCCGCGGGGGGGAGTTTTCGAATCCGCCCGGGGGCACCAGAGGAATATCGAGCCCGGTACCGTTACGGTGCCGGGCTCTTTTGGTTTAAGGCATGCCGTAGTATTCGCTGCTTCAGATAAAGAAAGCGCCCGCTTGCTGGGGGAGCAAGCGGGCGCCTGTGAGCGAATATGTTTGCGGCGAAAGCCGTGATGAGCGGTGGGGTGGCGACTAGTTGGTCGTACCGGAATCGTCGCCCGTGCCCGAGCCAGAGCCAGAGCCCGAGCCAGAAAGTGCGACTGTTAGCGTGATCGTGCTGTCGGTGGACTGCTTGCCAGTGGGGGAGACGCCCGTAACGGTGGCATCCTCGTTACCGCTCACGGGATTGCCGTTCTGGTCACAGAAGCCGATGTTATAGAAACCGGCGTTGTTGAGCGCGGTGACGGCGGCGGAGATGCTCTTGCCGTACAGGTTGCCCGGGACGGTGGCCTTGCCGGACTTCTTGGCAATGACGACGGTAATCGTGGCGCCGGGCTTCTGCTTGCCGCTGGGGTTCCAGCTGATCACGGTGCCCTCGGTAACCGAGTCGTTCTCCTGGTAGCTCACGTCGACGCCAAAGCCTGCCATATCGAGGGCGTTGCGCGCCTGGGCCTCGGTCATGTCGGTCAGATCGGGGACGGACGTGGTATCCGGGCCGCTCGAGACCTTGTACGAGATGGTCGTGTCCTTCGCGACTTCCTTACCGGCGTCGGTGCCCTGCTCGAAGACCTGGCCCTCATCGGCCTCGTTGGCCTCCTCTGAGGCGTTGCCCTTCAGGCCAACGCTTGCCAACGCGGCCTCGGCCTGGTCCTTGGTCAGGCCGACAAGCTGGGGAACCTCAACCTTCTCGGAGGGCTTGGGGCCCTTGGAGATTACCAGGTTCACCTTGGTGCCCTTGGCTTTCTTGGTGTTGCCGTTGGGCGTCTGCTCGGCGACCTTGCCCTCGTCGACATCGTCGTTGTAGCTTTGGTCGATGGTGCCGACCTCGAGGCCGGCTTCCTTGATCAGCTCGACGGCAGTCTGCTGGTCCTTGCCCAGCACGTCGGGCACGGTGACCTGCTCGCCGCCAAAGAGTCCTGTGGCAAAGGCCACCACGATGCCGATGACGGCAACCGCTGCCACCACGGCGGCGATGATCTTGTTCTTGTTGGATTTGGGCTCTTCGACCTCGTAGGAGCCGGTGGAGCCCGAAACCGAGCTACGGGCGGTATTCTGGCCGCTCACGCCCGAGACGGGACGCACCATGGCGCGCGTCTGATCGGAAAGCTCGCGAGTCTTGGTGGCGCCCAACTCACCGGGGGCACCGATGATGCGCGTGGGCTCCGAGACGTTGACGGCACGGCCCGACAGGTAGCTGTTGAGCACCTGACGCAGCTCGTCGGCGGTCTGGAAGCGGTTAGCGGGGTCCTTCTCCATGCACTTGAGGATGATGCGCTCAAGGTCGGCGTCGACACCGGAGTTGATCTGGCTCGGCGGAATAGGCAGCTCGTTGACCTGCTTGAGTGCGACCGAGATAGCGTCGTCACCGTCAAAGGGAACGCGGCCGGTGGCGCACTCATACATCACGACGCCCAGCGAGTAGATATCCGAGGTGGGGCCGAGGTCCTGACCACGGGTCTGCTCGGGGCTGACGTAGTGGGCGGTTCCCAGCACGTTGTTGTCTTGCGTGAGGTGGCTGTTCTTGGCGCGCGCGATGCCAAAGTCCATCACCTTGATGTTGCCGTCGGGCAGCACCATGATGTTCTGCGGCTTAATGTCGCGGTGGATGATCTCGTGCTTGTGGGCGACCGAAAGCGCAGAGCTGATCTGCGAGCCGATCTGGGCGACCTTCTTGGGGTCGAGGGCGCCGTGGCTCTTGATGCCGCTCTTAAGGTCGGTGCCGCGCAGGTACTCCATGACGATGTAATAGGTGTCGCCGTCCTTGCCCCAATCGTAGACGCCCACGATATAGGGGGAGGAGAGACCGGCTGCTGCCTGGGCCTCCTGCTTAAAGCGTGCGGCGAAGGTTGCGTCGCCAGCATACTGCGGCAGCATGATCTTGACGGCAACCGTGCGGTCGAGGACCTGGTCCTGTGCACGGTAGACGGTCGCCATGCCGCCTGTTCCCACCTTATCCTTGAGGAGGTATCTTCCCCCGAGGACCCTCTGTTCCATTCCTGCTCCTAACATAATTATTCGCTCAACGATGTGTGTAGTACCTACGATGTGGCCGCTGGGGCCGTGTGGCGCGTTGCCGCTAGCTCTTCGGCCGCGGCGCGCCTCTGGTGTCCGATTCGATCATGGGCATCACGCTCCCTGTGCGGCAAGCGCCGCGGTCAGGACGATACCGGCGATCTTGGCGGCCTTGACGTCATGCTTGTCGAAATCCTCCAAGGCCACCGAGATAGCGACCGTGGGTGAATCGTAAGGTGCAAAGCCAACAAACATCGAGTTGACGTTGGTGCCGCCGGTCTCGGCCGAGCCGGTCTTGCCGGCGACTTTGACGCCGGGGATCTGGGCATCGGTGCCGGTGCCGGACTGGACGACGGCAAGCATGGCCTGCTTGACCTGGTCGGCCGTGGCGGAGCTGACGGCCTGACCCAGCGAGCGGGACTGCGTGGTCTTGACCACGGTTCCGTCCGGGGCGAGTACCTGGGCTACAAAGTACGGGTCCATGACCACGCCGCTGTTAGCGATGGCGGCGGCAATCACGGCGTTTTGCATGACGGTGGTCTGCGGGCCGGGCGTGTGGTCCATGCCGACAGGCTGGCCGGCGCCGGCCCAGGCGGTCTCCCACTCGGTCATGAGCGACGGGTCGGCCATGATGGAGGCCGCGGAGGTCAGGTCCTGGCCGAGCTTTTGGCCGTAGCCAAAGGCGTTGGCAAACTGCACGAGCGTGTTTGCGCCAACTTCGTTTGCCACCTGGCCGAAGACGACGTTGGAGGACACGGCAAAGGCCTGCTGTAGGCTGATGGTGCCGTAGCTCTCGTTGGCATAGTTGGTGACCGGTGCGTTGCCGATGTCCATGGAGCCGGGCGCCTGGTAGGTGCTGGTAAGGCTGGCGGTACCGGTCTCGAGTGCCGCGGAAAGCGTAACGACCTTAAACGTGGAGCCCGGCGTGTACAGCGCGTCCATGGCGCGATTGTACATGGAGCCGTCCTCGCCGCCGCCCGTCTGCAGCAGGGCATCGATGTTGGTGTTGTCGTAGGTGGGCGAGCTGGCACATGCGAGCACCGCGCCGGTACGCGGGTCGATGACCACTACAGCGCCCTTAAAGCCCTTGAGTGCCTGCTCGGCCGCCGTCTGGATACGCGAGTCGATGGTGAGCTTGGCGGTGTTGCCCGGCTGGGTCTGGCCCGCGAGCGACGCGATGGCGTTGTTCCAGCTAGAGTAGTCCTTAGAACCGGTGAGCGTGTCGTTCATGACGCTCTCGATGGCGGTGGTGCCATACTGCTGGCTCACGTAGCCAACCACGTGCGCTGCCAGGTTACCGTTGGGGTAGGAGCGTACGTAGGTGCCGTCCTCCTGCTGCAGCGACTCGGCCAGCGTCACGCCGTCGGACGTGATGATGGAGCCGCGCTGGATGTACTTGGAGCGGGCGATGGTGTGGTTGTTGGTCGGCATGTCCTGATAGTCCTTGGCCTTAATGACCTGGACATAGGTGAGGTTCCCGATAAGGATGGCGAACAGCGCCGTAAAGGCGAGCACCGCGCGGGTTAGACGGTTGGCGAGCGCAACGCGGCCGAGCACACCGGATTCAGGCGTGTCGAGCAGGCGACGTCGCATGCGCGAGCCGACGGAATGGCTGCCGCTGCCGTAGGAAGACGAGGTGGCAAAGCGCGTGCCCGTCGGGGCGGCGGCAGATGCGACCTGATCATCGGTGATGGCGGCCATGGTGCCGGTGCCGGTAAGCTCGGCCTCGCGTCCGGTCGCCTCGTCACCGGCGCGCAGCAGGAGCGCGACGATGATAAAGCTCGCCAGCAGCGAGGAGCCGCCCTGGCTCATAAAGGGCAGAGTGACGCCGGTCAGCGGGATCAGGCGGGTGACGCCGCCCACGATCAAAAAGGCCTGGAAGCTGATGGCTGCCGTAAGGCCCGTGGCACTAAAGGCGGCGAGGTCGGACTTTGCGCGGGCAGCCGTGGTCAGGCCGCGAACGGCAAAGAGCATAAACAGGATGAGCACGGCGCCGCCGCCCAAAAGGCCCATCTCCTCGCCGATAGCCGAGAAGATAAAGTCGGACTCGACGACAGGGATGTTGTTGGCCATGCCGTTGCCGATGCCAACACCGACCAGACCGCCATCGGCAAGCGAGAAGAGCGACTGGACGATCTGGTAGCCCTGGCCCTGGGCGTCCTTAAACGGATCGAGCCAAACCTGGAAACGCACCTGAACGTGAGACAGGAACTTGTAGGCGCCCACGGCTCCAACGGCCAGCAGCGCAAGGCCGATAACGACATACGAAAAGCGCCCCGTGGCAACGTAGAGCATCAGCAAGAAGATGGTGTAGAACAGCACGGCCGAACCCAGATCGCGTTCGAAGACGACGACGAGCAGGCACACACCCCACACGGCAAACAGCGGCAGCAGCAGTCGCAGGCGAGGGATCTTAAAGCCCAGGATCTTGCGGTTGGAGATGGAGAGCAGCTCGCGGTTCTCGGCCAGGTACCCGGCCAGGAACAGGACGATAAAGACCTTGGCGAACTCGCCGGGCTGGATGGTAAAGCCCGCGATGCGAATCCAGAGCTTGGAGCCCGAGATCGTGGTGCCGATAAAGATGGGCAGCATCAGCAGGATGATGCCGATAATGCCAAAGGTGTACTTGTAGCGCATGACCACGTCGAGGTTTTTGACCAGTGCGAGCGTTCCCACCATGAGCGCCACCGAGACAAACAGGATGATGAGCTGTGAGATCGCGAGAGCGGGGGCGAGACGCGTCACGAACGTGATACCGATGCCCGAAAGTATAAATACGATGGGTAGGATGGCGGGGTCGGCACCGGGCGCCAAGATTCGCACGGCAATGTGGGCCGCGGCAAAGGCGGCAAAGAGGCCGATCGGTACGGCGAGCGTCTCAAAGGAGATGGCAGCGCCCGCGGTGAGCACGTACATCGCATACAGCAGGATGACGGGGAACGCCGAGGCGATGAGCAAGAGCAGCTCGGTGTTGCGGCGACTCATAAGCGGCACTCCCTTTCTAATTCTTATCGGAGGCTTCGGCCTCGGCGGACTGTTCGGCGGTTTTCTCGGAATCTGATTCGGAGGTCGATCCCTGATCGGTGTTGTCGCGAATCGTTTGCGCGTCGATCACCTGGCGGGTCTGCTCCTCGTCGATCTGGTGGCGGTACTTGGATATCGTGTCCTGCGCATCGTCGACACTTGTTTGCGGAATACCCGCCTTGAGGCGGTTTTGCGTGTCTTCGGGCAGGTCGGATAGCTTGATGCTGGTTTCGCTTTCGAGCCAGTGGAGCTTGAGTCCGAGCGGCTTGCCGGGCAGGCCGCGCCAGACGGCGACATTGCCCTGGTAGGTACCCAGGTAGTACGAGCCGGTGACACCCGTGTAGGCCCAGATGCCAGCTGCCAGCACAAAGACGAGGGCCAGGATGGCGGCGATAGTAATGTTGCGGCGACGCACGCGCTGCGCCTCGCGCATAACGCCATCGTCAACCAGGTCAACGACTACTACGGTCACGTTGTCGTGGCCGCCGGCGGCAAGCGCCGCGTCCACTAGGTTGTCGACGCAGATTTGCGCGGTTGAGGACTGCGTGGCGATGTTCTCGATATCGCTATCGGGAATCATGCTCGAAAGGCCGTCGGAGCACAGGATCAGACGGTCGCCTTCCTCGATATGCAGAGTGAAGTGGTCGGCATACATAGCGGGGTCCGAGCCCAGCGCGCGGGTGATGACCGAACGGTTGGGGTGGACGCGAGCCTCGTCTGCCGTGATCTCGCCGGCGTCCACGAGCTCCTCCACGTAGGAGTGGTCGCGGGTCACGCGGATGAGCGTGCCCTCGTGGAGCAGGTAGGCGCGAGAGTCACCCACGTGGGCGATGGCGAGCGTGTCGTTTTCGATATAGGCGCAAGTGGCTGTGCAGCCCATGCCGGGCTTGCCCAGGCCATTCAAGGCAGCCTCGATTACGGCGGCGTTGGCGGCCTCGACGGCTGCCGCCAGGCGTGCGGCGTCGGCAGACTGAGGAGCTGTCTTGGCGATGGTCTCGACAGCGATAGAAGAGGCCACCTCGCCGGCAGCGTGACCACCCATGCCGTCGCATACGCAAAAGAGCGGCGACTGCACCAGGTAGGAATCCTCATTGTGCGGGCGCACGCAGCCAACGTCGGAGCGGGCGCCCCACATGAGTTGCGTGGTGGTGCCGGCATCATAGGTCGAGTCGGTCTCGATGCGCTCCTCGGTTAGGGGTTCAAAGCTCATGGTCGAGCCGGGGTCTTTGAGCTTGGCCTCAACGGCGGCAACGTCGATCTCGGCAGTGTCACCGGGAGAGACGGTGTCGGTCTCGGCGTTTGATTCGGAATCGCCGGTGTCCGGGGAGTCGGGCTCCTCGGACACGCGGGCGGTCGACTCGTCATCTTGCGGGCTGACGTCTATAGGCTCGGGCGTCGCAAAGTGCGACGGCGCGGGCGTGTTTTGCGACTGGGCGGCGGGCTCGGCCACGGCATCGGACTCGCTTGCGGGCGCAGGCTGCGGGGTCTTGGGTGCAGGGCCGTCCTCGGGGGATGTCCCCGCCTCGGGGGATGTCCCCGCCTCGGGCGCCGGCGTAGACGCGGGCGCAACCTCGGATGCCGGGGCTATGGGAAACGCCGGCGCGGCGGGCTCGGGTGCCGCAAACACCGCAGCGCTCTCGTTGATTGCCGCGGCGACGGGCTCTGCAAAGTGAGCCGGCGCCGGGGTTGCTTCGGGCGCTGTGGGCTGTTCCGCAGCATGTGCGCCGATGGGCGCCGCTACGGCATCCTCTTCGTCCTCGTTATCGGCGAGATCCGAAATATCATGCGTTACATGCGAAAGAGGCAGGGAGAACACGGTGTCCTCGGGCTCCACGGGTGTGGAGTCCGCCGGAGCGGCGTGGGCCGGTGCAGCTACGGCGGCAGCCGGTGCCTCGGTCATGGTTGCGGACTTGTTCTCCTCGTCGATCATCGACGGTTCACCTTCATGACCACGTCGCCAATCTGGACTTCGTCGCCCTCACGCAGCGTCGCGGGCTCCACGAGCTGGCGGCCGTTGACGAGCGTGCCGTTAAGCGAGTTGAGGTCCTCGATGATGAGCGCCGGGCCCTGCAGCGAAAAGCGCGCATGCGAGGCCGAGACAAACGGCTCGTTGATGCAGATGTCCGAAGACGGCGAGCGGCCGACGATGACGGGGCCGAGCATGTCTACGTGGATGCCGCGGATGCCGCGCGGACCCTTGTCCACATCGATCGTCCAAATGGCCGAGTCGCGGCGCTGTCCGCGCACAAGTCCCACGCCGGTCTTCATGACGGCGAACAGGAAGATATAGAGCAGGGCGACCAGGACGATGCGGCCTGCAAAAAGGACGATATCGATGTTCATAAGCGACTATCCCCTAAATTCAAAGGTGCTCAGGCCAAACGTCAGCAGATCGCCGTTGCGCAGCGGGCAGCGCGTAATGCGGCGGTTGTTGACGAGCGTGCCGTTGGTGGAATTGAGGTCCTCGATCGACCAATCCGAGCCCGTAAAGGTGAGCTGGGCGTGGCGGCGCGACACGTTGGGGTCGCGCAGGGCAATGTCGGAAACTGAGCGCTCGCGACCGATGGTCACCTGTGCGGAGGTGATGCTATGGCTCTCGCCGCTCACGACGTCGACGAGCTGGGCGAGCGGGCGCTGCGGGGCGCGAGTGCTCGCCATGTTGGAGGCGATGCCGGCTGCGGCGCCTAGGCCCACGGCGGCACCGGTCGCGGCGGCTCCGCCCATGCCGGCAAGCGCGTCGCGCGAGACGGTCTGCGGCACCGGGATGGGTGCTGCGGCGGGGTCGGGGACGCTAGGCGCGAAGGGGTCTGCCACGGCAAGCGGGTCGGGAGCGGCGGCGCGAGGCGTCGGCTGCTGCTGGGGCATGGCGGCGGGGCGCTGCTGCTGCGGGGCAGCAAACTGCTGCTGGCCGGCGCGCGGGGCGCTGGCGGCACGGCTTGCCGCGGAGTTGTTCTGGCCCAGGCCGTTTTGATAGGCGCGCTCTTCTTCGTACAGGCGGCCGAGCGTGGGGGTATCGACGTTCTCGGCAAAGACCGAGAACTTGCCGGCGCGTAGCTGCGGATCGATCATAAAACGCACGAGGGGCTCGCCGACAAAGACATAGCGGCGCTTTTCGGCCTGCGCCTTCACAAACTCGCGGACCTCGCGCGAAAGCTCGGGGTAGAACGGGGCGAGCATGGGATCGTCGTCGGCGGCGATAAGGATGGTATAGAGTGCCGGCGCCGTGTTGACGCCGTTGATCACCAGAGTCTGATCCTCCATGTCGCGAGCGGCCTGCTTGGCAAGCTTCTTAAAGGAGAACGGGGCACGGGTGGCACCGAAGATGCCGGCCACGTGGTCCTCGAAGATGTTCAGGAAGTTCACGAAAGATCACTCTCCGTATAGGTTCTTTGGTATCCGAGCAAATATAGGCATATCCCAACGATTATAGAGGATAGGATTCCCGCAACCGCCGCCTTGGCGATGACCGCGGCTGCAAGGCCGGCAATTTCCATATGGTGTGCAAGACAGGACGCCGCTGCGCAGCCGATGCCGGTGACAGCGATTGCGGCGATTGCGGCAAGGTTTGAGCTCTGATCGGCACGCTTGGCATGGGCATTGAGCAGCGCGGATGACGCTGCGGCAGTTGCCGCGACCAGCACAAAGGCAGCCCAAAGGAGCGGGTCTCCCAGCGCTGCGGCAACGTTACCGAGCCCCAGCACGCCTCCGGCTGAAAGCGCGACCGTGGCCAGACGGGCAAAAAGCGCGCCCATGCCCGTTGCCGCGGCGGCGCTTGCCGGGCCGAGCCAAAATGACGCGACGCCGGCGGCGACCCCAGCTGCCAGGAAGGTATTGCCGGTCAGACAGCCAAGCGCGAGTGCACAGGTGAGCGTGGCGCTCGCGGCAGTCTCGGTGCGACCCCAGGCGATCCACCAACCGGACATGGCGGCGGCAAAGATCACCGCGACGGGCAGCATCGACAGGATGCCCTGTGCCTGCATGGTGGCGTTGGCCATGAGCACCAATAAGCCCACAGCCGAGATGGCCGAGCCAATCTGGGGGGCCAGGCCAGCCGCCGCTCCGATCGCGATGGCCGCAATGACTAGGCCTGGAAGCGCCGCGACCCCGGCCGTTTGCATCAGCAAAAAGCTAAAGGTGCCGCACGTTAGCGCCGAGATAGCGCGCATGGTGTAGTCGCGCGCATGGCTCCAGCGCGTGCCCGCCCAGCCGAGTGCGGGGTCGACCTCGATGGCGTCGTCCCCGTAGTGCGACGGTTCGATATCGTCGAGCTCCTGCTCGTCATCCGAAAGCTCGCCAATCATTTGCTCCAGGCTGCGACGGCCCTCGCGCACGCTGCCCAGACCGGCAAGGAGCTGGTCGCAAAATGCCTCGATGCTGCTGGGGCGGTCCTGCGGCATGGGGGAGAGTGCGCTCATGAGCGTGGCCTCGGCTCCCGGGGGAAAGTGTGGTATCAGCTCGCTGGGATAGGTGGCGCCGCCGATGATGCGGTCGAGCGAGTCGGCGGGCGTGGCCGCCATAAAGGGAGCGCTGCCGCACAGGCCCTCGTAGATAACGCAGGCAAGGGCAAAGACATCAGCGCGTTCGTCGACCGTGCCGGTCTCGATATCGAGCTGCTCGGGTGGCATGTAGCCGATGGTGCCACCGCGCGAGCCGCCAAAGCCACCGGCGGACGACAGTCGCGCCATGCCAAAGTCGGTGAGCTTTACATTGCCCGAGTGGTCGATGAGCACGTTGGCGGGCTTAATGTCCAGGTGGAGTACGCCATTACTATGGGCGAAGGTGAGCGCCTGACCCAGGGCATCGGCAATGGCCGCGGCCTCGTCAAAGGTAAGTGAGTGGCCGTCCACGCGATGCAAAAACTCGGCCAGCGACATGCCATCGACATATTCCATAACCAGGTAGGCATAGGCTGTGTCGTGCGTAAAGTCGATGACCTGCACGATGTTGGGATGTTGAAGCATGGCGGCAGTGTGCGCCTCGCGCAGGACATCCATGATGTCGCTGGCGGGCATGCCGGCGCCGTTGATAAGGGGGATGCGCTTAATGGCGACGCGGCGGCGCAGGTGCGTGTCGCGGCAGATCTCGATGGAGCCAAAACCGCCAGTCGCAAGTGTCTCGAGCGGCTGGTACCGCTTGAGCAGCTCGCGAGAGCTGGTGCCCTCCAAGGGAACGTCCGGCGAGAACCGGGCGGTATGTTGCGAGAAAAGCGGCATGGCCAACCCTCGTGCGTTTAAAGTTCGTTTGCGAGCGGCAGGCGCGGGGCCAAGTCGTTCGCGGTGGCATAGATGCTGCTAGTGTAGCACGCTCGGGTGCATGGGGAGGATAGCGGGATGCGAGGCTGCCTGTCTGGCTTGGCCTTAGCGCTTCTTCTTGTTCTTCTTCTGCTTGCGCTGCTTGCCCTTGGTCTCCTGGGGCTTGTCGCCCTGTTTGGCTTCGGCGGCGGCCTTTTCTGCCTTCATCTTCTTGCGTTTGGTCTCGATGCGGAGTTTTTTGTTGATGCGTGCCTTAAGGAAGGTGCCAAACTGCTCGGCATCGCCGCGAACAAAGGTGTCCTTAGGGATCGTCACGCCCTGGTCGGCGAACATGGCCACAAAGATGCGCTCGCCGTCGAGCACGTGGTCGAGCTTTTCAAACGGGAAGAACTGCGACTTGCCGCTCTTGCCCCAGACCATCAGGCCGTCCTCGTTGGCGGCTACGCGGCGGTAGCGGCCGCCCATGGACTCGTCTGCCTCGACGGCGTCGATAAAGTCGCGGGCGAGCGTGTGGTGCAGGTTCTTGCTCCACCAGGCCAAAAAGGCGCCGAATACGATCAGGACGACGCCGAACTTGATCCAGTTGCCGCCGGCCACCAACATGCCGATGCCGATGAGCGCGGCAATCGCGGCGGCGACATACAGCGAGCCGCGACGCCTGGGCGAGGCGACCAGGCGGGCGAAGTCGGTGACGAGGTCGTTTTCGTACTGGTACTCGTTGAGGTACAGGATGCCGTCGTCGGCTGCGGCCTGCTCCTCGAGCGCGACCTCGACCTGGTCGGCTGCTTCGGAGGGAACGAGGTTGCTCTCTGCGTCTGCCATGCTCTTTGGACTCCTATCGCGGCGGGCTCGCCGTACGGGTTATTATGGAATGCAGTATGCCGTGCGACCGCATGGCCGCCGCGGCAACAAGACTCAGTATACCCGGGGGAGCACCCATGGAATCGTTGTACCGAAAGTATCGCCCGCTCACCTTCGACTCCGTGGTGGGCCAGCAGCATATCGTCTCGACGCTCGAGCACGCCATCACCGAGGGACGCCTGTCCCATGCGTACCTGTTCTGCGGTCCGCGCGGCACGGGCAAGACCACCATGGCGCGCATCCTGGCTAAGGCGCTGCTGTGCCGCAATGCCGAGGCGGCGCGCGCCGAGGGTGCAAGCGGCTGCATGCCCGACGGTACTTGCGAGGAGTGCGAGCTCATTGCCGAGGGTAACCACCCCGATGTCTACGAGCTCGATGCCGCCTCCCGCACGGGCGTGGACAATGTGCGCGAGGAAATCATCAACTCCGTCAACTTTGCCCCGGTGCGTGGCAAGTACAAGATCTATATCATCGACGAGGTCCACATGCTCACGACGGCGGCGTTCAACGCGCTGCTCAAGACGCTCGAGGAGCCGCCGGCACACGTGATCTTTGTGCTGTGCACCACCGACCCGCAAAAGATTCTGGAGACCATCCTCTCGCGCTGCCAGCGTTTCGATTTCCATCGCATCGGCAACGAGGATATTGAGCATCGCCTGGCATACGTGTGCGAGCAGGAGGGCTTCGATTACGACGACGAGGCGCTGGCTATCGTGGCGCGCCATGCCAAGGGCGGCATGCGCGACGCGTTGTCCACGCTGGAGCAACTGAGCGTCTTTGGCAACGGTTCTGTGCATGCGGACGACGCCCGCTCGCTTTTAGGCGAGGTTTCGGACCAGATCCTGGGCGAGTTTGCCCGCGCCATCGCCGATCGCGATGTTGCCGAGCTATATGGACTGATCCGTGCGCAGGTCGAGGAAGGAAACGACCTGCTGGAGCTGACGCGCGACCTGGTGGCGCATGTGCGTGACGTGTACGTTGCCTGCGTTGCCGGTGCCCGTGCCGAGCTGTTTGAGGGCGGCTCCGAGCAGGCCGAGGCGCTTGCTGCCGAGGCCGCTGCCTTTGGCGAGCATCCTGCCGACCGCCTGGCCCGTGTGCTGACAGTGCTTGACGATGCCGCACTGGAGATGAGGGGCGCGAGCGACGTACGCCTGGTGCTCGAGATTGCCTGCACGCGTCTGGCACGTCCCGAGGCTGATATAACGATTGAGGCATTGGCCGAGCGCGTGGCACGCCTGGAGGCCATGGTTGCCAATGCCGCCGTGCCGGCGAGCGTGGCTGCTGCTCAGGCCGCCGCGCCTGCAGCATCCGTACCCGCTGCTGCCCAACAGCCGACGCTCATTTCGGGCGCCCGTGCTGCCGCTCCGGCGGCATCCGCTGCCCCCGCTGCTACGTCCGCGCATCAGGGTGGCATGCCTTGGGACCGCGGCGCTGCTGTTCCGGCTGCCCAGCCTGCTCCCCGTTCTGCGTCCGTGTCAGCTTCCAAGTCTGCAGCGCCTGCACCTCAGCCTGCGCCGGCTTCGACGCCTCAGCCCGTTGCTGCCCCCGCGCCTGCCACCGCTCCGGCACTTAAGCCCCAGTCCAACAATGCCGCCCAGGTTGCCGCCGCCGGTGCTGCCGAGACGCCCGCGGTCGAGGATGCCGGAGAGCTGCAGCGCAAATGGGCCGAGGTCGTCGAGCGTGTCAAGGCGCGTCAGGCTTCCTACGCAGGGCTTTTGCTCAACGCCCGCGCCACGGCCGACGACGGCTCCAAGCTCACGGTCTCGTTCCCCGCGGGTTCGACTTTTGCCATTAAGATGCTCGGTCGCGCCGATACGCAGTCGGTGGTCCTGCCGACGGTCTGCGCGGTCTTCGGTCGTCGTACCGTCGACTATGTCCTGGATGGGGGTGGCACGCCGGCTCCTCAACATGAGGAGCATTCTCCATCTGCACGGGCTGCGGCATCTGCGGACCCGCAACCCGTGTCCTCGGCGGCCCCTGTATCCTCGAGCGCCAGCGCGCCGCAGCAGCAAGCGGCGCCGGTAGCGGCATCGACCCCGTCGGCGCCTAAGCCCGCAGCGCCCAAACCGGCTGCTCCGACACCCGCGCCCAAGCCCGTCTCACCCGCGCCCAAGTCGTCTGACCTGGGCAAAGCCCCCTGGCTACGCTCCGACAACCCCGCCGGCGCTCCTGTCACGGGTAAGCTCCCGACCGAGCCCGCACCCCGAGCGCCCGAGCGCGCGTCCGCTCCCACGGCTCAGCCTGTCGCGCAGCCCGCGCCGTGGGAATCCGAGCAGGTGCCCTACGACGACGCTATGGTCGGCGGCTTTGCCGGCGATGCGAGCGGGGACGATCTGCCTCCGTTCGACGTGCCGGGTGCGGCGTCCGCGCCCAAGTCCGCTGCAACTGCCCCCAAAGAGGAGGACGCTCCTGCAGCTCCTTGGGAGTCCAACCCCGGTGCGGGCAGCCCCTTCGGCCATCAGGGTGCAGCCCCGAGCATCCCGCAGACCGAGGACGAGGCCAAAGACCTCATCCGCAGCGTCTTCGGTCAGGCCACCATCTTCAAGCCGGTGGAGTAGCTGCGTGGGCGGGTATACCGTTCAAGAAGAGGGCCCCTTGTCCGGGCGCATCTGTATTTCGGACATGTATAGCGTGGTGCCACGTATGTCGCATTCGAGCAAACAGGTGCGCGACGGCCGGCCTAGGATGTTGAGGTCGATACGATACGTCGCATGGCTGTCTGTGTGCTCGACTTGCTCGGCGTCGACGGTTGCTCCGATTGTCGAATAGTCGCCTAGCTCGGCATCGACAATCTTGGAGTTATTAATCTCGACCTTGAACTCTTGGTAGAGGGACGGGCTGTTGTAGTAAACGGTTCGGGTTCCGTCGGTGCACTTATCGGTCGTCTCCCATTTGACGATGGGCTGATCCGAGCTGGCTATCAGCAGTTCTGCTCCAAAGGCTATAGCATGGGTGATGACAACCAGCAATGCCCAGCCGACAAAGAGATAGAGAACCAAATATGCAACGGGGTGTTTTGAGCGGATGTTTTGAAGCGCGTCGGGGGCGTTCATGGGGCACCTCCAAATTGCTGTCTATGGCAATCAAATTATACCCCGCCGTCATGCGTGCCGCCTCGAGTAGTGGCTCGGCATTTAGCCATTTAGTGGTACGCATTAAATGTCGGATTCCGGCTCTACGAGATTTAGCTTTCAATATTATGCAGATGCGAATTATTCAACTTTGCATAATCTTGGGGGCGCATCACGCTCCAGGACATGTATATCGACTGAGGTAGTGTGTCCGCCCCGCTTGCTTGCCCCGCGCCGTGGTACGATTTTTGAGTTTGAAAGTCCCGCCGTGCTCCGGCTGCCCTTGCAGCTCGGCGTGCGGCCGCACGTAAAGGAGCCATCATGGCCGGTATGAACATGCAGCAGATGATGAAGCAGGCTCGCAAGATGCAGGAGCAGCTTGCCGCCGCGCAGGAGAACCTCAAGTCCCAGACCGTCGACGCCTCTGCCGGCGGCGGCATGGTCAAGGTGACCGTTAACGGCGAGATGGAGCTCGTCAACCTCACCATCGATCCCGATGCCCTCGATCCCGAGGACGTCGATATGCTGCAGGATATGATCATGGCTGCCGTCAACGAGGCCGTCCGCGGCGTCAACGAGCTCGCCAACAAGCAGATGGGCGCCATCACCGGCGGCCTCAACATCCCGGGCATGCCGTTCTAAGACACGCATATATATGAGTGCGAATCACAGTCTGCAAAAACTGCTCGATGAACTGGGTCGTCTGCCGGGCATTGGTCCCAAGTCGGCCCAGCGCATCGCCTATTACCTGCTCGAGGCCGATGCCGAGGAGGCCCGCCGCCTGGCCGAGGCCATCCTGGAGGTCAAGCAGGAGGTCCACTTTTGCAGCCGTTGCTTTAACTACGCCACGGCCGACGAGTGCTCCATCTGCCAGGACCCGATGCGCGATACCACTCGTATTTGCGTGGTGGGCGAGCCGCGCGACGTCCAGGCGATCGAGCGCACGGGCAGCTACCACGGCCTGTACCATGTGCTGGGCGGCGTGATCAGCCCCATGGACAAGATTGGCCCTGAGCAGCTGCACATCCGCGAGCTGCTGGCGCGTCTGGGCCACGAGGATATCCATGAGGTCATCATCGCCACCAACCCCAACATCGAGGGCGAGACCACGGCGAGCTATCTGGCCCGTACCATCAAGCCGTTGGGCGTCGAGGTGTCGCGCCTGGCGAGCGGCCTTCCCGTGGGCGGCGACTTGGAGTATGCCGACGAACTTACGCTTGGCCGCGCCATCGAGGCCCGTCGCGCGATTTAGGTGGCGAGCCTGCTCCTGCCGTATGTTTTCCTCGCGATGCACGGGGTAGTCATAATTTCCCCGTGCGACTGTGAGTTTGTTGTGCAACAAAGATGCTTCGTATCCGCTTATCGCATGGATGCTTCCGCTCGCATCCTTAATTTGCCCATTCGTTGCGCAACCTTTTAGGTTCGCTGATACACTCAAATATGGATTTGAATGAATGCGCCGCTTCTGAGCGGCGTGTTTTTCTTGGAGGAGAACGCATGCGGCCCGGTGGCACTCAGACAAAGCGCGGCGCCGCGGTGCGCATGCGACGCCGACTGGGCTTGGCGCCGCGGGCGTACGCACTGCTATCGTGCTCGCTGGTGCTGGTAATAGCTGGCGTTTCTGCCTATGGCATGACCGTGCCGTCCATGATGCAGGCGCATGCCGCACGCGAACCGCGCGTGGGGCATGAGGTCAAAAGTGATCTGGGTACCACGACTGGATATGCTTGGGCAAGTGTGGTCGCGCATATTGTGTTTGGCACCGACGATGCGGATGGCGCCGAGGCCCCGGACAACGAAGTCACGCTTGCCAATGGCAAAACCATCGTGCTCACCAACACCAAGATCATCGATCGGTTGTCCAACAATAGCGTGGCGGCAACGGTGAATAAGGTCGAGCAGCAGAAGGAGCAGGACGCCCAGCAGTCCGGAAAGCCCGGTAGCTCGGATACTTCTGGCTCCGGCTCGGATTCATCGAGTTCGGGCAGCGGCTCTGGGTCGGGTTCCTCTACCGGAGGGTCTGGAAACGGCGGCCCGACGGGCGGCAACACTGACAACGATGCAAACTCCGGTGGCCTTTCCGCTGCTGAGGAAGAGAGCATTCACAGTTGGCTTGTGAACAAGTACAACATGCTCGACGGCTATGTTTCTCGTGCCAATGACGTGGTCTCGACCTATAACTCTATGGGAGATCCCAGACCGTGCGACAGCCTGGTCGGGGAGATGTTTGTCATTCGAGCCGAGTTCGGTCGTCAGACATTCTCGCCCCGGTCAAAGTGGTATCAGCAGTATGCCAATCTGTGGGGCTGTTACACCAACCTATGTCAATGGGTCGGCCATTACGGCGATGATGACGTCGCGCTCGGTAACTTCAACAATAACGTGGCGGCGCTTGCCCTATGATGACCGATCTTGCATCCACCACACCACAATCGCTCGGTCGCGATCCCATGGTCGGCCTGCGCCTGGCGCGTGTCGACGGGTTTGAGCCGGCCATTGCGCTCGGTCAGGACGAACTGCCTGCCTATCTGCGTCGTTTTACGATGCTGTTTGCCGACGATGCCACCATGCGCCGTGGCGGTATCGGCCGCGTGACGCGTGCCGTCAACGCCCAAGGCGAGGCCGTGGCACTCAAGCAGCTCATCTTGCCGACGCGCGATGAGTTTGACGACGATGCCGCTCACGAGGCGCTGGTCGCCAAGTTCAAGGCGGCGTTTCGCGAGGAATACGAATGCCATCGCGCCCTTTCGGGCCTTAAGGGCTTTCCCCGCCTCTATGGCTGGGGCGAGGTCGACGGTGTGCCTGCAATTATCATGGAATGGGTCGAGGGCGAGACGCTTGCCCGCTTGCGTTCGCGACTCGCCGTGGACGATGCCGGACGCCTGTCGCCGCTTGTGGCGGCGCGTCTGGGTCGCGACCTGTTCGATCTGCTCTGCCGTATGAGCCTGGTGGGTGAGGGCTTTGTCCATCGCGATATCTCGCCCGCTAATATTATGGTGCGTGCGGCGCGTCTGCCGCTTGACCGGCAGCTTGCCGAGGGCACCTTTGACCTGTGCCTGATCGACTTTGGCTCGTCGCTGGCGCTCGAGCCTGCGTCGGCCGTGGCCGGTACCGGCGGCAAGGCGTCGTTTACGGAGCGCTATGCCACGCTGCGTCGCGCGACGGTTGCCTATGCCCCGCCCGAGATGCTCACCGACGATATTCCCGATCTGCGCGCTTTGCGTATGTCGCCGGCGATCGACGTCTATGCCGCGGCAAGCACGGTTTACGAGCTCATTGCCGGCGTCGCGCCATACGAAGCCGCGCCGAGCACTTCGGGCACCTCGGGTTCGCGCAAAAAGACGCGCGACATCGCGAGCCCCTACCGTCTCAAGATGGACACGCGGCCCGACTATCCCATCGGTGCCCATGCGCCCGGTTGCGATTTGACTCAGCTGCTTCGTCGTGAGCCCGATGTGGCGCTCGCCGCGGCCGAGCAGGCCCAGCAGCTGGGGCTTGAGCCGGATTCCGAAGAGCTGCGCGATGCGCTGGCGTTTGTCGATGCCCAGCTGTTCGACGTGGTGATGGCCTGCCTGTCCAGTCATCAAAAAGATCGTCCCGAGCCGGCGGCGGTCGAGGCGGCGCTCTCGGCGTTTTGTGACCACTATGCGCAAAATATCGGTCGTTCGCTCCGCGGCGAGCCGCTCACGCCGTGCCCCATGGATGCGTCCGGCCGCGCGGTTCGTCGCGCGCTGATGGTCGGCGCGTCGGTCGTTTGTGGCGTGGTTTGGACTGTGGTCGTGGTTTCGGCCGCGCTGCTGGCGTCGGGCGCCCGCGTGACGGCGACTTTGGGATCGCTCGTGTGGTCTGGGTCGCTACCGGGTATTATTGCCGCACTGGCGTTGGCGCTGCCCGGCATAGCCGGCGTTGCCGCGGGGGCACTTGCGCGCGATCGGCGCTCGGGCTTCCTGCAGGGTGTGCTTGCGCTTTCTGCCTGCGAGGTTCCGGTGCTGGTTGTGGCTGCATGTAGCGTATTTTCCCAACGCGCCGTGATGGGCGGCCTTGTTGCCGCTCTGGTTGCAACCTATACGCTTACGTGGTTTTTGCTTGCGATGGGCTTTGCCTTTGAACTTCCCGTTTCGGCACCGCGACGCACAAAAGCCCAGATGGTGACTCCGCTTGCCGGTGGAGCCGCAGCTGCCCGTACTTTTGGCGGACCTGTCGAAGTATCGTCCGATTCTATTTCTACGACCAAGGAGGCCTAGGTCATGGCATCTCAAGTTGAGCTCACCCCATGCGGGGCCATGTTTGACATCTTTAAGCGCGCAGCGCATCTGAGCCATATCGAGCTGTGCGGCTTGGTGCTTTCGTCCCGTCCGCTCGCCGACGGCCGCAGCCCGCAGAGCCGAGCCGCCGATCGCTCTTGGGTTTCCCGCTTTATCGTTCGCGCGCCGGTCGGCACGCTTCAGCAGCGCTACTTTGCCGAATACGGTACCTCGGCTGCGCGTATTATGTCGCAACTGGCCCTGCGCCAGCGCAATCCCATGGACTCCACGGCTGTGATCAATATGGTGTGCGGTCCTGCAGGTGAACCGATGGTACGCGCGCTCGAAGAGTGCCACCAGGACACGAATCTCTATCGCAACGCGCTCGATCGCCTGTCCCAGGCGGCGGAACTCATGCCCGCCGAGCGCGCCGAGGCCGTGCTGGTGCTGTTTGTCGCCGTCGGTTGTTCGGCGGATGTGCGGTCCTCGGTGAACTATGCCATCGACTACGCACACGCGACCTGTGGCGGAGGCACATCCACGCCGCGTTCGCTTGGCATGTCGCTGACTGCGGGCGAACGCGAACCAGCCCCGGCGCACCCCTTGGGCTTGCTGCGCGTGCAAAACAGTTTTGTCGTGAGCGCCCCGCGCTGGATTCAGCCGAGTGAGCAGGGTGTTGAGATTGGCGCGCTGGCCACTGGTGAGGGCGATATTACCGACGTCGGCGACGATGTCTCGGCCCGCCATGCCCATATCTGGTGCGATGCTCAAAATATCTGGCACGTCGAGGACTTGTCATCCACCAACGGAACCGTGGTGGTAAACGGGGCCACGCGCGTCTGCATTCAGGTCGAGCCCGGCCGTTCCGCCCAACTCAATCCCGGCGACGAGCTCAAGCTCGGCGAATCCACTACCTATGCCATCCTCTTCGGTGCCCTCTAGCCGGCAGTTAGGGACGTTCCTTTTCTGCCGGCACTTGGGGACACTCCTCGGCGCGCCAGAGCCGGTCGCCTGGGGATGGAGAGGCCATTTTGGCCCTTGGCAGTCACCCAAGGTAAACCTTTACCGCACGCCTATATTTGCCGAAATTACACTTGACGGCGGGGTACAATAAACCCGCATGCGGATTTCCGTTGCGGGCGCTTCCCATCGCCGGGGCGTGCCCGGGAGCATCCGGCATGCGGCCTTTGCGGCGCTCGGTCATGTGCAAGACGGGCGGTCGGGTCTGTGGGGCGCATCAGCTGTCCCTCGCCTCGGCATGTCTTCTCTCCACGCCACGTACCTGCTGCTGAGCCTGCCTGCCAGATGATTGGAAGCAACAGCGAAAATCCCATCACGCCAACATCCCGGCAATCGCCGGGGCCTGTATACCTATATGAGAGGAGAGGGGTATATGGCGCGTAAGTTTAAGTCTATGGACGGCAACGAGGCGGCCGCATATGTTTCGTATGCGTACACCGAGGTAGCGGGAATTTATCCCATTACGCCGTCCAGCCCGATGGCCGACCACGTCGACCAGTGGGCGGCCCAGGGTCGCAAGAACATCTTTGGCACCCCGGTCAAGGTCGTCGAGATGGAGTCCGAGGCAGGTGCAGCCGGTACCGTTCACGGTTCGCTGGGCGCCGGTGCTCTGACCACCACCTACACGGCTTCTCAGGGCCTGCTCCTGATGATCCCGAACATGTACAAGATCGCGGGCGAGCAGCTCCCGGGCGTCTTCCACGTCTCCGCGCGTTGCGTCGCTTCCCATGCCCTGAACATCTTCGGTGATCACTCCGACGTCATGGCCTGCCGCCAGACCGGTTTCGCCATGCTCGCCGAGGGCAACGTCCAGGAGGTCATGGACCTCTCGCCGGTGGCTCACCTTGCCGCCATCGAGGGCAAGACCCCGTTCCTTAACTTCTTCGACGGCTTCCGCACCAGCCACGAGATCCAGAAGGTCGCCATGTGGGACTACAAGGATCTTGCCGAGATGTGCGACATGGACGCCGTCCAGGCTTTCCGCGATCATGCGCTCAACCCTGAGCACCCGCACACCCGCGGCAGCCACGAGAACGGTGACATCTTCTTCCAGAACCGCGAGGCCTGCAACAAGGTCTACGACGAGCTCCCCGCCGTCGTCGAGGGCTACATGAAGAAGATCAACGAGAAGCTCGGCACCGATTACGGTCTGTTCAACTACTACGGCGCTCCCGATGCCGATCGTGTCGTCGTGTGCATGGGCTCCTTCTGCGACGTGCTCGAGGAAGTCATCGACTACCTCAACGCTCACGGCGAGAAGGTCGGCCTGGTCAAGGTTCGCCTGTTCCGTCCGTTCTCCATCAAGCACTTCGTCGACGTTCTCCCCGAGACCGTCCAGAAGATCGCCGTCATGGACCGCACCAAGGAGCCGGGTTCCATCGGCGAGCCGCTCTACCAGGACGTCGTCTCCGCTCTCTACGAGGCCGGCAAGACGGGCATCAAGGTCGTCGGCGGCCGTTACGGCCTGGGCAGCAAGGACACGCCTCCCGCGTCCGCGTTCGCTGTCTTCGAGGAGCTTAAGAAGGACGAGCCCAAGCGCGAGTTCACCATCGGCATTGTCGATGACGTGACCAACCTGAGCCTGCCCGAGGCCGAGGATGCGCCCAACACCGCAGCCCCCGGCACCATCGAGTGCAAGTTCTGGGGCCTGGGTGGCGACGGTACCGTCGGCGCCAACAAGAACTCGATCAAGATCATCGGCGACCACACCGACAAGTACGTTCAGGCCTACTTCCAGTACGACTCCAAGAAGACCGGCGGCGTCACCGTCTCGCACCTGCGCTTTGGTGATTCCCCGATCCGTTCGCCGTACTACGTGACCAAGGCCGACTTTGTCGCCTGCCACAACCCCAGCTACATCGTCAAGGGCTTCAAGATGGTCCGCGACGTCAAGCCGGGCGGCACCTTCCTGGTCAACTGCCAGTGGAGCGACGAGGAGTTCGCCGAGCACATGCCCGCCGTGGCCAAGCGCTACATCGCGAACAACAACGTCAACGTCTACCTGATCGACGCTATCGACCTGGCTGCCAAGGTCGGCATGGGCAAGCGCACCAACACGGTGCTCCAGTCCGCCTTCTTCGCGCTGGCCAAGGTCCTGCCCGCCGAGGACGCCCTGCAGTACATGAAGGACGCGGCTACCAAGTCCTACATGAAGAAGGGCCAGGCCATCGTCGACGCCAACCATAAGGCCATCGATGCCGGCGCTACCGCCTTCCGTAAGTTCGAGGTTCCGGCCGACTGGGCAACTGCCGAGGATGCCGCTCCCGTCGAGCTCTCCGAGGAGACCAAGTCCGCCATCGCCCAGCAGGTCAAGAACCTGCTCGAGCCCATCGATCGCATGGATGGCGACAGCCTGCCCGTTTCCGCCTTTGTCGATTGCGCCGACGGCCAGTTTGAGCTGGGCGCCTCCGCATACGAGAAGCGCGGCGTCGCCGTGGTCGTTCCCCACTGGGACGAGACCAAGTGCATCCAGTGCAACCAGTGCGCCTATGTGTGCCCGCATGCCACCATCCGTCCGTTCGCAATGACCGAGGACGAGGCTGCCGCCGCGCCCGAGGCTACCCGCACGCTCGACGCCATGGGCCCCAAGGCCAAGGGCATGAAGTTCACCATGGCCGTGTCCCCGCTCGACTGCATGGGCTGCACCAACTGCGTCAAGGTCTGCCCCAAGGGCGCCCTCGAGATGGTTCCCACCGAGCAGGAGATGGACCAGCAGCCCGTTTGGGACTACATGGTCGAGAACGTCTCCGAGAAGAAGGAGCTCATCGCGGCCAACGTCAAGGGCAGCCAGTTTAAGCAGCCCTACCTGGAGTTCTCCGGCTCCTGCGCCGGCTGCGCCGAGACCGCCTATGCACGTCTGGTGACCCAGGTCGCTGGCGACCGCATGTTCATCTCCAACGCCACCGGCTGCTCCTCCATTTGGGGCAACCCCGCTGCCACCGCTCCTTACTGCAAGGATAAGGACGGTCACGGCCCGGCGTGGAACAACTCCCTGTTCGAGGACAATGCCGAGCACGGTCTGGGCATGGCCGTTGGTTACGAGGCCGTCCAGAAGAAGCTGATCGCTGCTACGCAGGAGATCATCGCCGCTGACGGTCCGTCCGACGAGCTCAAGGCCGCCGGTCAGGCTTGGATCGACTCCGTCAACGACGCCGAGGCCTCTAAGACCGCTGCCGCCGCCTACGTTGCCGAGCTCGAGAAGTGCGGCTGCGACGCTTCCAAGGCGATCCTCGCCGACAAGGCTTACCTCACCAAGAAGTCCTTCTGGATCTTCGGTGGCGACGGTTGGGCCTACGACATCGGCTTCGGTGGCCTGGACCACGTCCTGGCTTCCGGCCACAACGTCAACGTCTTCGTCTTCGACACCGAGGTTTACTCCAACACCGGCGGTCAGGCCTCCAAGGCCTCGAACCTGGGCCAGGTCGCTCAGTTCGCCGCTGCCGGTAAGGTGACCAAGAAGAAGTCCCTGGCCGAGATTGCCATGAGCTACGGCTACGTCTATGTGGCGCAGGTCGCCATGGGCGCCAACCCGGCTCAGACCCTCAAGGCCATCCACGAGGCCGAGGCCTACGACGGCCCGTCCCTCATCATCGGCTACAGCCCCTGCGAGATGCACTCCATCAAGAAGGGCGGCATGCAGAACTGCCAGGCCGAGATGAAGAAGGCTGTCGAGTGCGGTTACTGGAACCTCTTCCGCTTCAACCCCGAGGCTGCTGCCGGCAAGAAGTTCTCGCTCGATTCCAAGGAGCCCGCGGGCGGCTATCAGGAGTTCCTGATGAACGAGGCCCGTTACGCTTCGCTGACGCGTTCCTTCCCCGAGCGCGCCGAGGAGCTCTTCAAGGAGAACGAGCAGGCCGCTATGGATCGCTACGCTCATCTGCTGAAGCTCAAGACGGTGTACAACGAGGCCTAGGTCTCCCACCGCAGGATCTGAGGGCTGACCTTCGCGGACGTCCTCGGACATGAAAGAACCCCCGCTGCGCACTACGTGCGGCGGGGGTTCTTTCGTCCTGCGGAGTGTCCGCGAAGGTCAGCCCTCAGACCCTGCTACGACTACGTCCTCGGATTGTGTGGCTGAATAAAGGGCGTGGCTGAGGGGGACCTTTTGTCCCTTTCGCTGTTTCACGCCTTTGGCGCGAAACCACGCGCTGCTTTGGGATACGGGGGCGGACAGGGTTGCTGCCGTCTCTTGTCCTCGTGCTTTGGGACTGGTTGCCTTTTCTGAGCTCATCTATATTCCTTATGCTGGATGAAAAGCCCCATGTTTTTGTCGGAGTGCATACTCGTCTTATTAATGCATAGAATCTCGTATAGTGCGAGTAAGATATTGCGCTGTCCGTTTTGTGTTTAGCAGAGATATAGTTTGCATAATCTGGTCTAATTCCTGCTCTATTAAAATAAAGTCGCACGTAAATGGCGTAGATATACCTGAGCTGGGCTTCTATACGCTGAGCGGGTAAAAACGACCGTTCACCGTTCAACTGTTTTCAAAATGAATAAAATGAGGGATAACAGGAATATAAACCTTAATAAACTCGCGTATCGCACGGACACGGGTTATTAATGGGTTGTAGGCCTTTTACAGAAGGGATTCCAGCAATGTCTAAGCCTCTTGGCAAGCCCGATCGTATTGTCGTCGCCCTTGGCGGCAACGCCCTCGGCAACAACCCCGTCGAGCAGATCGAGGCCGTGAGCAACACCGCCCACGCTCTCCTTGGTCTTATCGAGCAGGGTAACGAGATCATCATCACCCACGGGAACGGCCCGCAGGTCGGCATGATCCAGAACGCCTTCGCCGCTGCCCACGACGCCATCGGCACCCCCGAGATGCCGCTGCCCGAGTGCGGCGCCATGTCCCAGGGCTACATTGGTTATCACCTGCAGCAGGGCATCGGCCGCGAGATGCATAAGCGCTATAAGCGTTGGCACGCCGCCACCGTCGTCACCCAGATCGAGTGCGACCCGGATGATCCCGCGTTCAAGAACCCGACCAAGCCGATCGGCCCCTTCTACACCGAGGAGCAGGCCAAGGAGTTCATGGCCGAGGATCCCTCCAAGGTCTTCGTCGAGGATTCCGGCCGCGGCTGGCGTCGCGTCGTCGCTTCCCCCGATCCCAAGAAGATCGTCGAGGCTGACTCCATCCTCAACCTGCTCGACAACGAGTTCATCGTCATCGCCTGCGGTGGCGGCGGCATCCCCGTCGTCCGCGACTACGAGAACAAGGGCTGCTACAAGGGCGTTCCCGCCGTCATCGACAAGGACCTGGGCGGCGAGCTGCTGGCCGAGGACTGCGACGCTGACGTTCTGTTCCTGCTGACCGCCGTTGAGCATGTTGCCATCAACTTTGGCAAGCCCAACCAGGAGGAGCTCGAGGACCTCACCGCCGACGAGGCCGAGCGTCTGGCCGACGAGGGTCAGTTCGGCAAGGGTTCCATGGAGCCCAAGGTCCGTGCTGCCATCAAGTTCGCCCGTTCCCGCAAGGGCCGCACCTGCATCATCGGTGCTCTGGACAAGGCCGCCGAGACCATGGCCGGCCTCTCCGGTACCCGCATCCACGAGTAGTCTCTACTCTGTTGCCCCTCTCGTGGGCGCCAGGCAAAGCGTCCACAAACTAGCCTCTCTTCATGAGCCCCGCAGTCCGCTCCGACTGCGGGGCTTTTGCTATTCACCTAGTCATTGGGGACGTTCGTAAATGACTAGTAGTAGGCCCACATGGCTTCGATTTCGTTGAGGACTTCTACGACGCCCCAGCGGCGAGCGCTGCGGCTTTGCGAGTTGGGGTCGTAGACCCCCACTTGATCGGCATCGTCGATACCCCAGAGCACGATATAGTGTCCAACGCTGGTAAAGGTGCCGGGACGAACCGATGCGATGATGGGCGCACCCGAGCGCAGCGCCTGGGTGATAGAGCTACGATCGATATGGAGCTCGGTTCCGTTAAGGCCCAGCTGCCATGCGCCACTCGTCATAAACGACCACTCGGTGGCACCGGTGGGGGCATAGTTGCCCGCCTCGGAAAGGGCGCACATGTCGACCGGTGTCATATCGGTGTGGCCGGTCTTATAGATGTAGACCATGGTAAGGCAGGTAGGGCCGCAGGCATTTTGGCGGATGGTACCGCCGGCGTAGGGCAGCTCCGACCATGCCGGGTCAATCTGATAGATATGGGGCATGGTGCCGGCTTGCCACTGCGAGCGCGGGGTCGAAAACGCAAACGAGTAGCCGGGCGCAACCGGGGCCTTGAGCAGCCTGTCCTCGGCGGTTGGATCGAGGCCGGCCGAGCCGTGGGAGATACACGAGCCTAACAATAAAAAGATCAGGCACGCGACGATGGAGCAAAGCGCGATGCGCACGCGGCGGAAGGGCAGTGCGGGAGCGCCGGAGCCGGCTCGAGATGCCGGTCGCGAGCTCAAGCCGCTGCGTTCGCTCTGTGGGCGCGAAAAAGAGCGGCGAACGAAGATGCCGGGCTGGCGACGGCCATTGTGGCGTAGCTGCGAAACATCGGCCTGGCGCCGGCGAGTGCCCGTGTCCGGGCGGTCGCCCTGTCGTGGGCTACCTGCATGCTGTCGAGATGAGGCCCCGAGCTGTTCCTGGGACCGTTGCGGATCCCCACTTGGGACGCTCCCGGGCGTCGGCGTAGTGCGGCCAGCAAGGCGAACGCTCCGTCGCCGTTGGTCGCCGTCGTTAAAACCATATGCCATTCGAACCGCCTTGCCTCATGTATAACCTGTCTATCCTACAAAAAGATGTGCAACAAAGGGGTCTGCGCGTCAAAAGCTCGGTAAACGGTACGAAAGGCGCAAAACACACGGCCTCAAAAACATCTCTATATGCGTCCGATGAGCGTACACCCGTCGGGCGGGCGGCAACAATGAGCTGCAAACCGTGCCGTTCGTCCCAAAAACGGCGCCGCTCGTTTTGCAGTTCTGCCTTCGGTCGAGCCACAAGCGGCACTGCTGTGCCAAGGCCGTATCTTAAAGCCACGGAATAAAAGCGCGCGGCAAAACGGACCGCGCAAGGGGTGACGCCAAGGGGCGTCAAAAAGGAAAGGAGGGGAACAATGGCGGACAAGAACGCAGAAGTTGCAGTCGAGGGTGACGGCGGCATGAAGAAAACGCTTTCGCTCTGGAACTTCTTCACCATCGGTTTCGGCGCCATCATCGGTACCGGTTGGGTTCTGCAGGTCGGCGACTGGATGGTCGTGGGCGGCGGTCCCGTTCCCGCTATGATCGCATTCCTCTTGGGCGCAATCTTCCTCGTGCCCGTCGGAGCTGTTTTCGGTGAGCTCACGGCTGCTATCCCCATCTCGGGCGGCATCGTCGAGTATGTCGATCGTAGCTTTGGCCGCACGCTGAGCTACATCACCGGATGGCTTTTGGCCCTGGGCAACGGTATCCTGTGCCCGTGGGAGGCCATCGCCATCTCGACCCTCGTGTCCGAGATGTTCGGTAGCCTGCCTGGTCTTGAGTGGCTGCGTGCCGTCAAGCTCTACACCATCCTGGGCGCCGACGTTTACCTGTTCCCGACGCTGATCGCGCTCGGCTTTGCAGTCTACGTCATCTTCCTCAACTTCCGCGGTGCCAGCTCGGCCGCCAAGCTCCAGGCCTTCCTGACCAAGGCCCTGCTCTGCGGCATGCTGCTCGCCATGGGCGTCTCGCTGTTCACCGGCTCGCCGGACAACGCCATGCCCGTGTTCTCCCAGGTCGCCGGTGCTGGCGGCGGTAAGGCCGCTACCGAGAGCACCAGCCTGTTCGCCGGCATCGTGTCGGTCCTGGTTCTGACCCCGTTCTTCTACGCCGGTTTCGACACCATTCCCCAGCAGGCTGAGGAAGCAGCCGAGGGCCTCAACTGGAACAAGTTCGGCAAGATCATCTCCCTGGCTCTGCTGGCCGCCGGCGGCTTCTACATGGTCTGCATCTACTCGTTCGGCACCATCCTCGACTGGCATGAGTTTGTTAAGAGCCCGGTTCCCGCGCTTGCCTGCCTCAAGGGCATCAACATGCTCCTGTACCTGGCCATGCTCGTCATCGCCACGCTTGGACCCATGGGCCCGATGAACTCCTTCTACGGCGCCACGAGCCGCATTATGCTCGCCATGGGCCGCAAGGGCCAGCTGCCCGAGAAATTCGCCGAGGTCGACCCCAAGTCCGGCGCTCCCAAGCTCGCCTGCGTCGTTTTGGGCGTCATCACCGTCATCGGTCCGTTCCTGGGCAAGAACATGCTCATCCCCCTGACCAACGTGTCGGCTCTCGCCTTCATCTTCTCCTGCGGCATGGTCGCCCTCGCCTGCCTGCGCATGCGCTTCACCGAGCCCGACCTGCCTCGTCCCTACGAGGTGCCCGGCGGCAAGTTTGGCATCGGCCTCGCTATCGCTGCCTGCGCCATTATCATCGGCCTGCTCGTGATTCCGTTCTCTCCCGCCTCCCTCAACATGGTGGAGTGGAGCATCGTGATCGGCTGGTTGGCTATTGGCCTGGCTCTCATGGCTTTCACCAATTCCCGCAAAAAGTAACGCCTGGCCGGGGCGGATCGGGTGCGCGGGACCCTCTCTCCCGCGCACCGAACCCGGCACCACTTGGGTAGCTTTGTGAGGCCTTAACCCAACACGGCCTCGCCCACTATATGGATCCATAAGGAGGAACCATGTCCACTAAGTATGCAATCGTTGGCGGTAAGCTCATCGACGGTACCGGCGCCGAGCCGGTCGAGAACTCCCTCGTTCTCGTCGACGACAACGGCAAGATCGAGTACGCCGGTGCTATGCAGGACCTTCCCGAGGGCGTTGAGGTTATCGACGCCGCCGGCAAGACCGTCCTTCCCGGCTTGATCGACACCCACCTGCACTTCTCGGGCAACCTGACCGACGATGACACCGATTGGGTCATGCAGCCGCTCCTCGAGAAGCAGGCCGTCGCCGTCAAGCAGGCCTACGACTGCCTCACCCACGGCCTCACCACCGTCTGCGAGATCGGCCGCTTTGGTATCCAGATTCGCGATTGCATCGACAAGGGCGTCTTTAAGGGCCCGCGCGTTCTGGCCACCGGCCTGGGCTTCTGCCGTGTTGCCGGTCACGGTGACTCCCACCACTGCACCCAGGAGCTCAACAAGGAATCCCACCCCTGGGGCGACCAGGTCGATGGTCCTTGGGATCTGCGCAAAGCCGTCCGTCGTCGCCTGCGCGAGAACCCCGATGCCATCAAGATCTGGGCTACCGGTGGCGGCATCTGGCGCTGGGACTCCGGTCGCGACCAGCACTATTGCTCCGAGGAGATCCAGGCCGTGGTCGAAGAGGCAAAGATGGTCGGTATCCCCGTGTGGAGCCACTGCTACAACAATCACGCCGCTGCCTATGATTCCGTTCGCTTTGGCTGCGAGCAGCTGATTCACGGTTTCGATATCGATGAGCGCACCATGGACCTCATGGCCGAGCAGGGCACCTTCTTCACCCCGACGATCGCCTTCCTGCCCACCTGGTACGCCACCTATCCGCCCGTCTACGTCCCCGAGCTGCACGACAAGTACGAGGGCACTCTGGTCGAGAAGGAACTGCAGCGCAACTACGACTGCCTGCGCGAGGCCAAGAAGCGCGGCGTCGTCATGACGATCGGCTCCGACTCCTTCTCCTTCGTCACCCCGTACGGCACCTGCTCCATCGAGGAGATGTACGAGTTCGTCGACAAGATCGGCTTCACCCCGGTCGAGACCATCACCTGCGCCACCCTCAACGGTGCCAAGATGTGCCACATCGAGGACGAGACCGGTTCCATCGAGGCCGGCAAGTGCGCCGACCTGCTGGTCGTCAACGGTGACGTCGCCGCCGACATCCATGTGCTCAACACCGACAACATGGACGTCATCATGAAGGACGGCTGGATCGTCGAGGCTGGCACCTTTGGCGAGGCCAATAAATACAGCGCCTAAGATACCGTTTGTCGATGGCTGGATGTAAAACACAGTTTTTGATTGCATAATGCAATGGAGAGGGTCGCTTGCGGCCCTCTTTATTGCTATGGGTGCTACGGACAAGAGGGGATGACGGTGGATTTAAACAGGCTGATTCTGGGCAAGAGTTACAACTCTACCAAGGTCTTTCGTACGGCCCAGCATGTGGTCCAGGCCATCCTGCTCGGTATCGTCGTTCCGGCGCTTATCCTACTGCTTATCTGGGATTTAACCGATAATCCCAATCCCGTTCCGGGCGTTGTCGTTATTGCCGGCCTGGTCATGCTGTGCTTCTTCTTCTCATATGTCTTTGTGGTCCCCGACGACCTCACGTCGAGCGCAACCGACCGTACGCTTGCCATCGCATCAAAAATATTCGCCTACACGTCGCGCGGCCTTACGCCCGAAGCGGCCCTGGGCGCCTCTAAAATTATCCTGTCCGAGACCATCGCGTCGGCCATCTGCTTTACCGATGGCAAACAGGTGTTGGCAAGCTGGGGCGAGGACTCGGCAAAGTGCCCTGCCGGCACCCCGGTCGTGCTCAAGACCACGCTCAACGTGATCAACAGCGGTGAGCAAAGCGTGTTCTCGCGCGATGCCTCGACCGAGACGGGTGGCTACTTTCCGCGCCTGCGCGCCGGTATTGTCGCACCGCTTACCGTGCGCGGGCATTGCGTGGGCACGCTCGAGCTGTATTATCCCCGTCTGAGCAGCATCGATATGCGCCAGACGGCGCTTGCCTCGGGCTTTGCCGACCTCATTTCCACGCAGCTTGCGAGCTTTGAGCTTGAGCGCCAGGACGAGCTTACGGCCCGCGTGGAGCTGCGTGCCTTGCAATCGCAGGTCGATCCTCATTTTCTGTTTAACACCATCAGCACCATCGTGTCGCTCGTTCGAACCGAGCCCGACAAGGCCAGGTCGCTGCTGATCGACTTCTCCAACTACTATCGTCAGACGCTTTCTGATTCCGATACGCTCACCACGCTCGAGCACGAGGTGGAACAGGGCACTCGCTATATCAATCTTATGCAGGCTCGTTATGGCGACGGCCGTCTGCGCGTCTCGGTCGATATCGACTTTGAGGTGCGCGATTGCATGGTGCCGCCGTTTATCTTGCAGCCGTTGCTCGAAAACTGCATCAAGCACGCGCAGCGCGAGACCGAGCCGCTTTCTATTCATGTTAGGGCTTTCGAGACCGATGACGGTTTGGAGATCATCGTCGAGGACGATGGCATCGGTATGAGCGAAGAGGTCTGCGCGCATCTGTTTGAGCAACATCGCCGAGAGGAGCCCGAGAGCATTACCGCCGACGGCTCCGTCAAGCGAGGTTGCGGCCTGGCGCTCTTCAACGTGCTTCAGCGCATCCATTTCTTTTACGGAGAAGATTCCGGCATGCGCGTGAAGTCCCAGGAGGGCGTGGGAACGCAGGTCATCGTCGAGCTGAACGGCGAGCCGCATGAGCCCGCGCCGTTGACGGCGTAGCACGCGGTTGGATTGAGAGAAAAAGAGGGGAAGCACATATGTCCGAAGGCTGGAACATCTTGGTGGTTGATGACGAGCCTCCCATTAGGGCTGAGCTACGCTATCTGTTGGAAAAGGATACGCGTGTGGGCCAGATTGCCGAGGCGGGCAATGTCACCGAAGCCGTGGAGTCGATTCTGTCGAACAAGCCCGACGTGTTGTTTTTAGACATTACCATGCCCGGTCGCTCGGGAATTGAGCTTGCCGAGACGCTGCAGAACCTAAAGACGCCGCCGGTGGTTGTGTTTGTGACGGCGTTTGCCGAGTTTGCCGCCGATGCGTATAACCTCGATGCGGTCGACTATGTCGTCAAGCCGGTCGAGGACGCACGCCTGTCAAAGGCACTCGACAAGATCGAGGCGGCCTTGGGTGCCCGTCGTGTTATCCATACTCCGCGCCAGCCTTTGCGTCTGACGGTGGACCGCGGGGGCAAAAAGGTGTTCATTCCCGCCGCAGACGTCTGCTACTTTGAGGCGCGCGCCGATTTTTGCAACGCCATCTGCGCTGAGGGAACGTACCTGATCAATGAGTCGATTTCCTCGCTCGAGCGACGCCTGGCCTCCGAGGGCTTTATCCGTGTCCACCGCAGCTATCTGGTCAATTTGGAAGACGTGCACAATGTCGAGATCGGTTCCACGGGTCTTATGGAGCTCAGGCTCGACCGTGTGAGCTCGACGGTGCCCGTTTCACGCCGTCGCGCTGCCGAGGTCAAATCGCACTTGGGGCTTGCGTAAGGGTCGGTGTGCTATCGTTTGCCGTTGCAGGTTTGGCATGACTGCGCGGTGGGCATAATGGATTGCATCGAATGAAATCGAAAGGATTATTATGCCCGCGCTCATTACGCATCATCTGTTTGGCGAGGAAAGCATCGACCGTCTTCCGCAGGGCGTTATCACGTCCGACGAGGAACGCATTGCCTTTATCCTGGGCAACCAGGGCCCCGACCCGTTTTTCTTTCACATTCTGACACCGCGTGTTTCCGACTGCACGCTGCTGGCGCAGGTCATGCATCGGTCGCGCATGTCTCGCCAGTTCGCGTGCCTGCGCGACGGCGTGTCGCATCTGCTGCCGCGCGACGCCAGCTTGGGTCGTGCCTTTGCGCTGGGCCTGCTGTCTCATTACGTGCTCGACCGCAACGCCCATCCTTTTGTCTATGAGCAGCAGTTTGGCATCGTGGAGTCCGATTCAGAGCTTGAGGGTTCGAGCAGTCAGGTCCATGCCGTGATCGAGAGCGACCTGGATGTGCTGATGCTGCAGCTTAAACGCGATGGCGCTACGGTCGACGATTACCCGCCGGCGGGCGAGATCGTCACCACCGATCGCATCAATCGCGTGGCCGGCGTGCTGATGAGCTATGTTGCCGGACGCGTGTACGGCATTGACATTCCGGCGGGGGAGTACGGTGCTGCCGTTGCCAATATGCAGCGACTTTACCGCGCGATTGAGCCGGCCGGCTCCGCAAAGACGCGCGCGATCTCGCTGGTTGAGGGCTTGGTGCACGACTACTCGCTGCTCGACGGCCTTGCCCATCGCGTGACGACGGAGCTGCCCGAGCGCACCGGTAACCTGGGCCATCTGACATGGAAGAATCCCTTTACCGACGAGGTCTCGAACGAGAGTTTCCCCGAGGTCTTTGATCGCGCGCTGGTCGATTACGAGTGCACGGTCGCACGTTTTATCGAGACCGGCGACATGGACGCCGTGACCGGCCACATCAACTACAGCGGTCGCGTGCTCGAAGCCGATGAGGAGTTCGACCGCGAGGAATAGGGCCTGTGCGTGCCCCTTTGCCGAATCCTTACCGGCGGTTCTGGACAATTGGGGTACGATGAACTAACTGCATATCGGGCGAATACGAAGGGTCCCTGTCCATGAAATACACCAAGCTCGAGCGTAACTGGGTTATGTATGATGTGGGCAATTCGGCCCTCGTGCTGCTCAATACCTCGGTGGTGCCCATTTACTTTAACGCCATCAATACCGGCGCTTCCTCGGCCGACCTGGTGGTCGCCTGGGGCAATGCGCAGACGATCGCCTCGCTGGTCATTGCCATGCTCATGCCCATTCTGGGCGCGCTTGCCGACTACGCCGGCAACAAGATCAAGTTCTTCTTGGGCTTCTTCCTCACGGGCTTGGTGCTTTGCCTGGCGCAGGCTATCCCAATGTCCGCCATGGCATTTTTGACCGTGTACGTGCTGTGCACCATCGGCCTTAACTCTTCTATGACGTTCTACGACGCCATGCTGCCCGACATTACCACCGACGAGCGCATGGACGCCGTGTCCAGCTCGGGCTATGCCTGGGGCTATATCGGTTCCACCGTGCCGTTCGTCATCTGCCTGGCGCTCATCATGGGTGGCCCCGCTCTTGGCGTCCCCACCATGCTGGCAACGCGTCTGTCGTTTATCATCACTGGTGCCTGGTGGCTCATCTTTACCCTGCCGCTCATTCGCACCTATAAGCAAAAGTACGGTCGCGAGCGCGGTCCCGAGGACACCATCGGCCACATCGTGGGCGGTGTGTTCTCCGAGGTCGGACACACCATGCGCGAGATCGCCCACAACAAGACCGTGCTGGTCTACATGATCGCGTTCTTCTTCTACATCGACGGTGTGCACACGGTCATTTCCATGGCAACCAGCTACGGATCGGCTCTGGGCATCGACTCGACCCAACTGGTGCTGGCGCTGCTCGTTACGCAGTTTGTGGCCTTCCCGTCCGCCATCATCTACGGCAAGCTCGCCGGTCGCGTGGGCACACTCAACATGATCTTGGTGGCCGTCGCCGCCTATATGGGCATCGTGCTCTTTGCCGCGTTTTTCTTAAAGACCGCCTTTGAGTTTTGGGTGCTCGCTATTTTGGTCGGCTTGTTCCAGGGTGGCGTGCAGGCGCTCAGCCGCAGCTATTTTGGCCGCATCATCCCCAAGGAAAAATCCAACGAGTACTACGGCTTCTTCGATATCTTTGGCCGTTACGCAAGCGTTATGGGCACCTTCCTGGTGTCGGTTGTCACCTCGCTGACCGGCAACCCGTCGCTGGGCGTCCTTTCTATTGGTGTTCTGCTGGTTGTTGGCTTTGTGCTGCTGGTCCGTCTGTCCCGCATGGCTCAGGCGGCGGCGTAAGGCAACCGGGCTCAGTACAGCAATTGTGCCTATCTGCAGTACTCTTTTGGAAGTAGCCGCATAAATCATTCTGACTTCCGAACAATGTTTAGCCCAAGTGGGTATGATGGAACCAGCTAGGTCGCGGGGCGTCGCCTGTGTTTGGCGGCGCCCCGTTTTTGTGTTGCAGGGAGGGTAAGGCATGAACGCCACGGTCGTGATTCCAACGTATTGGGCGGGCGATGACGCTTGCGCAAACGCCCCTGGCACCTATGACCATTCGACGCGACTCAACGCCGACAATCCCGAACTCGACCGCTGCCTGGCCTCGCTTGAGCAGGTACGTGACATCCCGCGCATCATCCTTTTGGTGGTCTGTCCCGTTTCTGCCACAGCCGATGTGTCGCTGCGCGTGCACGAGATTGTCGACGCGCATCCCACGCTCAAGGTCACCGTTGTCACCAACACCCAGGCCTCGCGCATCGCAGACCGGGTTGCTCAGATCGCGCCCAAGGGTTCGGGCGAGTGCGTGAGCCTGCGAGGCTACGGTGCCATCCGCAACATGGGTCTGGCCTGTGCCGCTGTGCTGGGGCATGACGCGGTTATTTTTTTGGATGACGATGAGACTGTCATCGATGCCGACTTTATGAAGCGCGCGACCTATGCGTTGGGGCAGCAGACGCGTCAGGGCTTGCCGATCTTGGTCAAGAGCGGCTATTTCTACGATCGCGACGGCTCGCCGCTGGCTCCCACGGACAAGGCGGGCATCTGCCATCGTTGGTGGACCAAGCGCATCGAGTTCAACCGTTGGATGAAAAAGGCGCTCTCGGGCACCCGCATCTCGCGCTCCAACTACGTGTGCGGCGGCCTGATGGCCCTGCATGCCCGCGCCTTTACGCGTGTGGCTTTTGACCCGTTTATCACCCGCGGCGAGGACTTGGATTACCTCTTTAACATGCGCATGTTTGGCTACGACGTGTGGTTCGATAATGAGTGGATCGTGCGCCATCTGCCTCCGAAGTCCGAAAAGCGCTCACCGCGCTTTATGCAGGATGTATACCGTTGGTACTACGAACGGGCCAAGTTGACATTCGCCGCGCATCAAAAGGAGCTCATTCCCGTTACGGCGGCATCGCTCATGCCCTACCCGGGCCCGTGGATTTCGCGCGAGCTCGACGACCGCGTGCGCAAGACCGCTATGGTCCGCAGCGTGTTTACCCGCGAGCATGAGGGCTACCTGCGCATTTGGCGCCATGGTATCGGCGAGGCAAAGGCCTATGCGCGCCAAAACGCTGCAAGCTACCTGCGTTTCCAGAGCTTTTGGCCCAAGATCATGGACGGGCTTTGGCGTGACGCACAACTGATCAGTATCCTGGAGGGGGCCGAATGATCGACCGCCGCGCCCAGCGCGATAGTTCAATATCAATCTTTCGCATCATTGCCGTTGCCTGCGCCATTTGCGTGCTGGTGTACTTTATTTTTGCCTTGGTGACCGGTATCGAGCCGATCGCCACGGTGATTGCCTGCGCGCTGCTGTGCATCTTTCTGTGCATCTTTATCTTTTTGACGCTCAATCCCGATTCGGTGCGCTCCCAGTACACCGAGGAGACGCTCTCGGTGGCCTCGGCCATGCTCGAGGACATTAAGGGCGGTCTGACGCAGGAGTCGGCGCGTTTGGTGTGCCGGCGCATTTTGCCCGAGACGCGCGCCATGACGGTGGCCATCACCGACGAGGGCAACGTGCTTGCCTGCGCGGGAGAGTTTGAGGAAAAACTACTGCCAGATTCTCCCATCCACACGCTTGCCACACGCTACGTTATCGAACATGGCATCGTGCAGTCGTTCAACCGTATGGTGGATGTCGTGGGCTCGGACGGCTCGCACAACCAAGTTCCCGCCGGCATTATCGCCCCCATCAAGGTGGGTGATCGTACCGTCGGCACGCTCAAGTTCTACTACAAGACCCCGCGCGCCGTCGACCGTACCCAGTATGCGCTTGCCTCGGGCTTTGCCGAGATCTTGTCCACGCAGCTCGCCATCCACGAGCTCGAGGTGCAAAAGGAACTCACGGCGCGCGCCGAGGTGCGTGCGCTGCAAGCGCAGATTAACCCGCACTTCCTGTTCAACACGCTGAACACCATTGCATCGTTTACGCGCACCGACCCGCTGCGGGCCCGCGAACTGCTTCGTGAGTTCTCATCGTTCTATCGTGCCACGCTCGACAACTCGGGATCGCTTATTCCGGTCTCGCGTGAGGTTGCACAGACCAAGCGCTACCTTACCTTTGAGAAGGCCCGCTTTGGCGAGGACCGCGTGCTTGCGACGTTCGATGTGTCCGAGGACGTGGAAGATACGCTGGTGCCGGCGTTCGTGATCCAGCCGATTGTCGAGAACGCCGTACGTCATGGTATGGGCGATGACGACGCCCTGAGGATCGACGTGACCGTTCACCAAGACGGCGAGGATGCAATCTTGATTGCCGTGGCCGATAATGGCGTGGGCATGGATGAAGGTACCGCCGCCAGACTGTTTGACGAGCGCTCTGCCCGTCCCGACGCCAGCTCTCCCCAGGGTGGCGGCGCCGGTGTGGCCATGCACAATATTTCGGAGCGCATCCATCGCTTTTATGGGCCGCACTCCTATACGCGTGTCGAATCGGCGCCGGGCAAGGGCACCAAAGTGCTCCTTCATCTTGATTTGTCAGAGAGCATCTTTGACATTCAAGAGTAAAATAAAAGGCTACGGGCTCAACGTCATGCGACGGATGCCCGGCGTAGTTAGTTGACGAAAGGTTTTATCCCTATGCTGCGTGCGATGATTGTGGATGATGAGGCGCCGGCTCGCTCGGAGCTTCGCTTCCTGCTCGAGCAAACGGGCAAGATCGGCACGATCACGGAGGCGTCGAGCGTCCGCTCCGCCATCGAGATGCTTATGGAAAGTCGCGTGGATGTCGTGTTTCTCGATATCTCGATGCCCGGTGCCTCGGGCCTGCAACTTGCCGAGGCGCTGCATAAGCTCAAAAATCCGCCGGCGATCGTGTTTGTGACTGCGTATAGTGACCATGCGGTCGAGGCATTCGACGTGGATGCCGTCGATTATCTGATGAAGCCGGTCGAGGAAGCTCGCTTGGATCGCGCGATCGAGAAGGTCATGCAACGCGCCAAGCCGGTTACGGACAGCAAGGTGACCATCGAGCGTATCCCGGTGGAAAAGGGCGGCCGCAAGGTGCTCATTCCCGTGGACGATATTCGCTTTATCATGGCCAAGGACGATTACTCCTGCATCTATACCGTCGATGATCGCTTTTTGTCGACGACCTCGCTGGCGCAGTTTGAGGCCAAGCTCTGCGACTTTGGCTTCTTCCGTGTTCACCGCCGCTATATCGTCAACTTGGCGTGCGTCACGGATGTGGAGACGGTGCCCTCGGGTGCCATCCAGCTGGGCATTACGGGCGTCGACGAACGCGTTCCGGTTTCGCGTCGCCGCGTCGTGCCGCTCAAGAAGGCTCTGAGTCTCTAGCACACTGGCCCCGCAGCCCTGTAGACCCATCGTCTGCGGAGCCGTGGGGCCTTTTTTGTATGTATCTGCCGAATCGTTTTTTGCGGAAGGGATCCCATGAACAGTGCAAGCGCCAAGCGCATCGACATCATCTCGGACACCCACGGCTGTCTTTCGCCTGCGCTCCTGGATGAGCTTGAGGGCGCAGACCTGATTATCCACGCCGGCGACCTCACGTCAGAGATGGACTACGAGCACCTATGCACCATCGCCCCCGTTCGGGCCGTACTGGGCAACAACGATTACTACCGCGACTACGGCCCCGATGTAGACCGTCTTGCGCTCTTTACCTACGAAGGCCTTAAATTCGCCGTAGCCCACTACCGCGAAGACCTTCCGGTGGGATCCGTAGACGTAGCCATCAACGGCCACACCCACGTAACCAAAGAAGCCCAAGTGGGCCGTTGCTTAGTCCTCAACCCGGGCAGCGCCAGCTACCCCAGAGGCACCCGAGGCCCCACCATGGCTAGAATGCTAGTAAAAGACGGCAAGATCCTAAGCACTAAGTTTATTGACCTAGAGTAATCACAACAAAAACGGGGGATGCAGATGCGTCCCCCGTTTTTCTTTAAGCCAAAGGCCAAAGTTCAACAAGATCCATCAGACCAACCCCGCCGAGGAGCACGCGGGCTAGCCGCGCAGCGGCGCACGCCCGCAAAACTGGTTGAACAAAGTGACGGCAGGGAGGGCTTCCGGGGCTGAGGGCGGGGGTTAAGTTTGTCGCGAGTTCCGCACGCAAAGGAAAGCACTTAATGTGCTTTCCGTCTTGCGCAGGACTGTAGAGCAGCAAACTTAACCCCCGCCCTCAGCCCCGGAAGCCCTCCCGGATGGCCCCAAAAAATTTTTCAAAAAAGTTGTTGCGCGCCAGACAGACTTCTGTGTATACTAATCCCCGCAGCGCACGCGAGCGGAAACAAACGCGAACGTCTGCCTGGGGAGTTAGCTCAGTTTGGTTAGAGCGCCGGCCTGTCACGTCGGAGGTCGCGGGTTCGAGCCCCGTACTTCCCGCCAACGCAATTAAAGCCACGTCTTCGGACGTGGCTTTTTGCGTTTGATGCACTTTGTTTCGATAGAACGATCGCCCTGGTGCATCTTCGCCCAGAATCCCCGCGCCTTCGGGAACGCAAGTAAAATCTAATAAGTATATCTGTCTGAACAACAGCTTTGTTGCGCAACACCTGTTCTACGAGACAGGGGGGTTAGGTTATACTAAATTGCACTGTGCGCCGCATCTGATGCATTTCGCTCCAAGCGCGGCACTCAGTGGATATCCGATTTACCATTTGGATGTCCTGGCGGTCATTTAGCGTCTCGACACAAGCTCGGCCCCGGAGCTCGTTCGAGCTGTTCGTATTCCTTGAAAGGGGAAAAATGGACATATCGAGGAAGACTGATTACGCCCTTCGTATGCTGGCGATGCTTGCTGAGGATCCGGAGCGTTTGCTTTCTGTTCGCACCGCTGCCGAAGAGGTCAATGTCCCGTATTCGTTTGCCCGCTCGATTCAGCATGGTTTGGTCCAGGCCGGTATTGTGGAGAGCCTGCGTGGCGTCCACGGTGGCATGCGTCTCAAGGTCAGTCCGGACGACGTCACTATCCGCCAGGTCGTCGAGGCCGTTCAGGGCCCTATGGTTATGAACGACTGCACCGCCCCCGATGGTGACTGTGCGCGCATGGGTGTGTGCTGCTATCATCCCCTGTGGGCCGGAGCCCAGGCGTTGATGCGCGACTACCTCGATTCCGTTTCGCTCGGCGATATCGTCGCCCATCGCCAGTTCCCAGCCGTCGATCCCAAGTTCGCCGATCGCGATGCGTTTCCCGAGTACGCTGCCTGCGCGTACGCTTACCGGGAGGAATAGCGCCGCATAAGGAGCATAGCCATGATTCAGGACCCCTTTCGTTCGATGATTCGTTCGGAAGGGGTCCTGCGTTATCGCGACCTTCCGTGGCGCCGCACGCGCGATCCGTACATCATTTGGCTTTCTGAGGTCATGCTGCAGCAAACGCAGGTGCCGCGCGTGGAGGGGCGCATGCCGGTGTGGCTCGATCGTTTTCCGACTGTGCAGGCGCTTGCCCAGGCCGCGCCTTCCGATGTTTTGGACGCTTGGCAGGGGATGGGCTACAACCGACGCGCTCTGGCGCTCCACAATGCCGCTCAGCGCGTTGTAGAGGACTGGGACGGGGAGTTTCCGCGTGAGACGCGTGACTTGGTCGCTCTGCCTGGTATTGGCCCGGCAACGGCGCAGGGTATCCGGTCGTTTGCGTTTGATCTTCCGGGCGTGTATCTGGAGACCAACGTGCGCACAGTCTTTCTGCATCACTTCTTTCCCGATGTGCCGGCCGTTCCCGATCGCGAACTGGTGCCGCTGATCCAAGCTGCCTGTCCGGCGGCCCCCGGCGCGGCGGCGGACGAGATCGCGCCCTTTGCCGCGCCTCAAGACGATGCCGACACGCCGCGCGCGTGGTATTACGCATTGCTGGATTACGGCGCGTATCTTAAAAAGACACTGCCCAATCCGTCCAGGCGGTCGGCGGGCTATAGTCGTCAGTCCAAGTTTGAGGGCTCGCGCCGCCAAAAGCGCGCGCATATCGTGCGTATGTTGTTGGCAGCGCGCGATGGGCAGCCGGCGGGGATTACGCTTGCTGATGCCGTGGTGGGCGTCAACGAGATGGAAGCGGCAGCCGGTCGCGGGCCGGTCGAGTGCGACTTGATCGCGGGCATTCTGGCTGACCTGGAGCGCGAGGGCTTTTGCCGAGCCGAGGACGATCGTTGGTTGAGTGTGTAGCCCGCTCAAATCTGAAGAACGGGATTGTAAGGTTTAAATTCGCGGCTTGAGGGCATCCTAAAGACAAGGTCGCTCAAAGCCTATGGGCGGCACGTGTTGAAGGGAAGTACACCTATGGATTTTGAGAACTCTCAGACCAAGAAGAACCTCGAGACTGCTTTTGCCGGTGAGTCCCAGGCACACACCAAGTATCGCTACTATGCATCCAAGGCCAAAAAGGACGGCTACGTTCAGATCTCGAATATCTTTGCCGAGACGGCGGGCAACGAGTCCGAGCACGCCAAGCTGTGGTTTAAGTATCTGCACGACGGCGCCGTTCCGGGCACTCTGGACAACCTGCGTGACGCCGCCGCGGGCGAGAACTACGAGTGGACCACGATGTACGACGAGTTCGCCAAGACCGCCGAGGAGGAGGGCTTTGCCGAGATCGCCGAGAAGTTCCGTGGCGTCGCCGCCGTCGAGAAGGCCCACGAGGAGCGCTACAACAAACTCGTCGAGCGCATCGAGTCGGGCGAAGTGTTTGAGCGTGAGGGCGTGAAGGTGTGGAAGTGCCTGAACTGCGGGCACCTGCACGTTGGTGCCGAGGCGCCTGAGGTGTGCCCGGTGTGTAACCACCCGAAGGCGTACTTTGAGGAGCAGGTGGTGAACTACTAGCGCTTGGCGCTGACTGCTGCGGAGCGCAGGGCGGGGAAATACCTTTCCCTCTCGCTCACGGCT
>CATVYG010000015.1 GCA_958348225.1 uncultured Collinsella sp. | reverse complement strand
CCGCGCCCCGCAGTGCCCGCTTCCCCCGAGAACAATTATCAGTGCAGGTAGACAGGTTGCGTATTTTCGGAAAACCGGGGGATGGTCGACCCATACGGGTTAAACGTAGTAGATAGGCCGCTTTCGTGGCGCGGCCCCAAAACAGTCTTTTGAGACGGGTGGTATCCTTGGTAGCCCTGTGCTGCAAACGCACCTTAAACGCAAGGAGTCCCATGGATCTTATCGCCCAGCTCGCCCACGAGCTCAACCTTAAGGCCGCCAACATCGAGGCAGCCGTCAAGCTCATCGACGAGGGCAACACCATCCCCTTTATCTCGCGCTACCGCAAGGAAGCCACGGGCGGAATGGACGACGTCGCCCTGCGCACACTCGACGAGCGCCTGTCTTACCTGCGCAATCTTGAACAGCGCAAAGAGGACGTCATTCTGCTCATCGACGCCCAGGGCAAACTTACGCCCGAGCTCGAACAGCAAATTCGCGAGGCCACGCAGCTCCAGCGTGTCGAGGACCTCTACAAGCCCTACCGCAAAAAGCGCATGACCCGCGCACAGAAGGCCCGCGAGGCAGGCCTGGAGCCGCTTGCCAACATGATCATCATGCAGGCATCCGCCAAGGGCAGCGCGCTCGACACCGCCGCGGCCTACGTCAACGAGGAAGCCGGCTTCGACACGCCCGAGAAGGCGCTCGCCGGCGCGGCGGACATCGTGGCCGAGACGGTGGCCGAAGACCCCGAGAACGTCGCCGACCTGCGCGCCTTTACGCAAAACACCGCCGACATCATCGTCGAGGCCACCGACCCCGCCGAGAAGACCCCCTACGAGCCGTACTACAGCTATGACGAGCCGCTGCGCCGTATACCCAACCACCGCGTGCTGGCTATCGACCGCGGTGAGCGCGAGGGCAAACTCCGCGTGCGCGTGAACGTCGACGGCGCCGCCGCCACGGCACGCCTCGGCAGCCGTTGGCCCCGACGCCAGGGCGTCTTCGCGCCCGTCTTCGATGCCGCCATCGCCGACGGTTACAAGCGCCTCATGGCCCCCTCGCTGGAGCGCGAGGCCCGCGCCAAGCTCACCGTCCGCGCGCAGACCGAGGCCATTAATGTCTTTGCCAAGAACCTCGAGGGCCTGCTCTCGGCACGCCCCGTGCGCGGCGCCCGCGTGCTCGCGCTTGATCCGGGATACCGCACCGGCTGCAAGGTCGCCGTCATGGACGAGACCGGCAAGCTGCTCGACCACGGCGTGGTCTACCCCACCAAGCCGCGCCACGACGTCGCTGGCACCAAGCGCGAGCTCGCCCGCCTCGTCAAGAAGGACGGTGTCAACATCATCGTCATCGGCAACGGCACCGCCAGCCGCGAGACCGAGGAAGTCGTCTCGGAGTTCATTGCCGAGCAGGCGCCTGAGCTGCGATACACCATCGTCAACGAGGCCGGCGCATCGGTGTACTCCGCCTCCGAGCTCGCCAGCCAGGAGTATCCCGACCTGGACGTCACCGTGCGTGGCGCCATGAGCCTGGGCCGCCGCCTGCAGGACCCGCTGGCAGAGCTCGTCAAGATTCCGCCCCAGTCTATCGGCGTAGGCCAGTACCAGCACGACCTTGACCAGGCCGAGCTCTCGCGCACCCTGGGCCACGTGGTGGAGGACGTCGTCAACCGCGTGGGCGTCGACGTCAACACCGCGAGCGCGAGCCTGCTGGGATACGTATCGGGCATCACGCCGAGCGTGGCCAAAAACATCGTGGCCTACCGCGAGGAAAACGGCGCCTTTACCGATCGCCGTCAGCTTAAGAAGGTCCCCAAGCTGGGACCCAAGGCATATCTCAACGCCGCGGGCTTTTTGCGCATCAGCGGCGGCAAGAACCCACTCGACGCGACAAGCGTCCACCCCGAGAGCTATGAGGTGGCCACATCCGTCCTGAAGCGCGCCGGCGTTGGGGCCAGCGAGCTCAGCCGCGGCGGCGTGCCCGACATCGAGCGCCGTCTGGGCAGCATCTCGGCACTGGCCAGCGACCTAGACTGCGGTACCCTCACGCTCATCGACATCGTTAACGAGCTCAAGAAGCCCGGTCGCGACCCGCGCGATGACGCGCCCAAGGTGGTCTTTAGCCGCTCGGCGCTTTCCATCGACGACCTAGAGCCCGGCATGGAACTCAAGGGCACGGTGCGCAACGTTGTGGACTTTGGCGCCTTCGTCGACGTGGGAGTGCACCAGGACGGCCTCGTACATATCTCTAAGCTGGCCAACCGCTTTGTCAAGCACCCCAGCGACGTCGTGCGCGTCGGTGACACGGTCAAGGTGTGGGTCGAAAAGGTCGATCGCGATCGCAAGAAGATCTCACTCACCATGGTACAGGGCAAGTAAACCGCCAAAGCAAAGGTACCCCCTGTAGCGATGTGCAAAATCGCGAGTATTCTGCAAATTCCACCGTTCCGGATGCCCCTCAGAGACGAAAAAGCAAAAAAACAGCCCCCGTTTTAGCGTCGTCAGAGCCAAAACGGGGGCTGTTTTTTGCTTCGGTTAACTGATAAAGACCTTTACCTTGCTGAATACTCGCGATTTTGCACGTCGCTACAGGGGGTACCCTTGCTTACGGCAGAATATGAAAGCCGAGCGAGGCGATATCCTTGGCAAAGCCGCGGACGGTGTCGAGCGAGACCTCGTACGGGTCGCGGCCGATGTTCTTGCGCTTGGCCAGGATGCTGTTGGGCACCGTAATGATCTGGCAACCGCAGGCCTCGGCCTGGTAAATGTTGATGAGCTCGCGCGTGGACGCCCACAGGACCTCACAGTTGGGCTTGGCGGCGGCCTTCTTAACCGACTCCGTCATAAACGGAATGGGATCGACACCGGTATCGGCGATGCGACCGGCAAAGAGCGAAATGATGGACGGCGTCTCGGTGTCAACGGCCTCGACCATCTCATCGACCTGTGTAGGCGTAAAGATAGTAGTGACGTTGACCTTGATGCCGTCGGCCGAAAGCTTGCGGACCAGCTCGGCGGTGGACTCGCCCTTGGTGGTCACGCACGGAATCTTGACGTAGACGTTCTCGGCCCAGGTAGCGATCTCGCGGGCCTCGACCTCCATGGTCTCGACGTCGTCGGCAAAGACCTCAAACGAGACGGACACATCGGTGATGTGGGCCAGGACCTCCTTGGCAAACGCGCGGTAATCCGTCACGCCGCCCTTCTTCATAAGGGACGGGTTGGTCGTGAAACCCTGAACGTTGCCGTTCTCGTACATGTCGAGCATGCCCTCGAGGTTTGCACCGTCAGCGAACACCTTGATTGCCATCTGCCTGATTCCTTTCGCTTGCACACGGGCGTTAAACTGCTAAACACTTTACCTACGTTTATCAAGGCGTGAGCTGCGGTTTTTTATCTTCTCGGCGAACGGTATAAACACCTCAGTGTTTGGATTGATAAATCGATTGAGCATGCAAAAGCAAAGAGTCGCAGTTTGAGCAAACGTCAGAACGCGGGATTCATTAGATGAGGCCGAAATGCTGCATCGCTGTGACGGTACCGTCGTGTGCGACATCGTCGGTCACGTAGTCGGCGACCGCCTTGACCTCGGGCATGGCATTACCCATGGCCACGGCCGTCTCGACGGCGGCGAGCATGCCCAGGTCGTTGCCCGAATCGCCAAAGCCAAAGGTGCGCGCATTTCCCTCGCGGCCCAGATACGTCAGCGCTCGCGCCACGCCCACGCCCTTGTCGATGCCCTTGGGGCTCAGCTCGCGATTCTGGCCACCGGTGTTGCACAGCTCAAACTCGCGATCGATAAAGCCGTCATCATTGGCTACGCGAGCCAAACTGGGCACATTGAGGCATACCTTGCCCACGCGCAGACTGCCGTCGACGCGCATCTCCTCGGCGCTGTGCACCACAGAAGTGCCGATCAGAGACGACTGCTCAACACCCGCAGGTTCCAAGGCAAAAGTAGCCACGTTGGTCTCGAAAAAGGCCTCAATCCCTGCCGCGGCCATACGGCGTGCAAGCTCCTCGATAACGTGCTCGTCAAAGCAGTCCTCATGCACCACGCGGCCCTCGACCTCGAGCGTCGCTCCCGCCATGGCAACGACGCCCGCGGGGTCGAGCGCGCGCAGGCCATCGGCGATCAGCCACAAGGGACGACCCGTGCAGATAAATGCCTGGTGACCCGCATTGCGCAGGCGATGAAACGCCTCGACGACCGCCTGCGAGGGGCGAACCGCCGAAAAGTCCTTGTCGGTCATGTTGTCGGGATCGAACGACGTCAGCGTGCCGTCCACGTCAAAAAAGAGCACGGCGGAATCGGGGCACGCATCAATCATATGGGTTCCTTTCGGGGGCGAGAGTAAACGAAGTATCCATCATATAATGGAGCGACGCAACCAGAGAGGTCACCCATGGAATTTTACGCAAGCTGCCCCGAGGGCTTTGAGTCCGCACTCGCCGATGAGCTTAAACGCCTCGGGCTTTCGCATGTTCGCCGGCTGAAGGGCCGCGCTACATTTGAGGGCGAGCTCGAAGAAGGCTACCGCGCCTGTCTGTGGTCGCGCCTGGCGAGCCGTGTGTTCGTGGTACTCGGGCGCTTTGAGGCGCAGGATGCCGATGAACTGTACGATAGCGTTTACGACATCGCCTGGGAGACCATCATCCGCCCCGGCGCCACCATCGCCATCACCGCCCGCGGCGTGACCGAGCAGCTGCGCAACACGCGCTTCTCGGCCCTGCGCGCCAAAGACGCGCTGTGCGACCGTCTGGCCGAGACCACGGGACGTCGTGCCGACGTCGATGCCGCCGACCCCGATGTTCACCTACTGCTTTCGCTGCGTCAGCGTCGCGCGAGCATTAGCCTGGACCTTTCGGGCGACCCGCTGTTCAAACGCCTGCCGCCCGCAGCGACCCGCGCCGGCGAGGGCACGCACGTGCTGCGCCCCGACTACGCCGCCCTGGTGCTGGCACAGGTCGGCTGGACCGCACTGTGCGAGCGCGAGCTGACGGCCGACGATTACGAGAACGAGGCCCTGCCCACGCTGATCGACGCCTCGTGCGCCGGCGGCGGCCTGCTGCTGGAGGCCGTGAATATCCTGACTGACCGTGCACCGGGCGCCGCCCGCGAGCGCTGGGGCTTTGAGGGCTGGCAGTTGCACGACGCCGCTCTGTGGGGGCAGTTGCTTGCCGAGGCACGCGAGCGCGAGGCGGCAGCACGCGAGCGCCAAGCACGCATTGTGGCCGTAGACATCGACCCCGCCGCCCGCAAGACCGCCGAGCGCATGGTCAAGTGCGCCGGCTACAAGCGTTTTGTCGATTTCTGCGCCGCCAAGTCCGCCACCGTACTGGACCACGCGGGCGCCGTCGCCGGTGCCGCCGTGGTCGCGGATACGACCGAGACACCACTTTCGCTCATGCACGACGCCATGACGCTGGTCGGCGAGCTGCGCCGCGCGCCCGAGCTTGCCGCGGCGCCGGTCGCCGCGCTCACCCGCGATGGATTGCTGGCCCGCGCGCTCCACGCCGAGCCCGAGTGCTCGATCGCCGTCATGCCCAACAATGAAGAGGCAACTATTGAGGTTTGGCCCTCGCTCGATCACGCCGCCGCGGCATTTGAAGCTGCGACCAGTGCAGGTGCTGAAGGCGAGACTGCAGATGTCGACAACGCCAATGATGAAGGCAGCACCGCTCCCGCCATGTCCGAGCCCGCCGCCACGCTCGACCTGGGCGACGGCAAGCCGCTGCCCGTGCTCATCCCCGAGTCGGAGCAGTTCGCCAACCGCCTGCGCAAGAATGCCCGTCTGCGCCGCAAGTGGGCCAAGCGCGAGGGCGTGAGCTGCTACCGCGTCTACGATGCCGACCTGCCCGATTACTCCGCCGCCATCGATCTGTACGAGGGCTGCCCGCAGACGCCGGGCCGCTGGCTCGTCATCGCCGAATACGCCGCGCCCAAGACCATCGACCCCGCGCTGGCCCAGGCCCGCATGCTCGACATCTTGGCCATCTCGCCGCGCATCCTTGATGTTCCGGCCGAGCACGTGCACGCCAAGGCCCGCATGCGCTCACGTGGCGGCTCGCAGTACGGTAAGCAGGGCGCCGGCAAGGGCGGCTCGGGCGAGCGCGCCAACATCGCGCGCCGTCGCCTGCCGCTCATCGAAGAGGGTGGACTCACCTTTGCCGTCAACTTTGACGACTATTTGGATGTGGGCATCTTCCTGGATCATCGCGTCACGCGCAACCTGGTGCGCGAGCACGCCAAGCAGGCGCGCCGCTTCCTCAACCTGTTTGCCTACACCGGCACTGCCACCTGCTACGCGGCCGATGGCGGTGTCGAGGAGACCGTGACGGTCGACCTTTCCAACACCTACCTGGACTGGGCCGAGCGCAATATGCGCCAGAACGGCTTTGTTGGTCCGCAGCATCATTTTGTGCGCGACGACGTGCTCGCCTGGATTCGCGACCAGCGCCAGACGCGCAACCGCTGGGACTTGATCTTTGTCGACCCGCCCACGTTCTCGAACTCGTCCAAGATGGGCCGCCGCACTTGGGATGTCCAGCGCGACCATGTTGAGCTTTTGGCCGGCGTATCGCGCCTGCTCGCACAGGGCGGACATGCCATCTTTAGCTGCAACCTGCGCGGCTTCCGCCCCGAGACACGCAAGCTCGCGCGCGCGGGCGTGGTGTTGGAGGACATTACGGCGCAGACCATCCCCGAGGATTTCGCACGCAACCAGAAGGTGCACCACTGCTATATCGTGCGCCGCCTGCCCATTGAGGACGCCATGGCCGAGGTCGGCTTTAGCGCCGAGGAGATTGCCGAGCGTGTCGAGGAGCTGCGCAACCCCGAGGCCCGCAAGCCTCGCGCGGCAGTACCCGCGCACGCGCAGGCCGGAGACCGAGGGCCGCGCGGCGACGGCAAACCCTCCCCCGCCGGCAAGCCTAAAAAGAAGAAGTTCTACGCCAGCAAGCCCAAAGGCAAATAACAAAGTTGCGGTGGAATACGGACTGTTTTGCCTGGAATTAGGCAAATATAGACCGTATTTCACCGCAACTCATAGTGGGATGGTGGCCGGCGATCTAGCCTTGGGTGACCAATCGGTAACCGATACCCACATGCGTTTGAATATAGCGCGGATGCGCGGGATCGGACTCGATCTTCTTGCGCAGCGTGCCCATAAAGACACGCAGGCTCGCCAGGTCGCTCTTAGTTGCCGTGCCCCAAATCTCGTGCATGATAAACTGGTGCGTCAGCACTTTGTCGGCGTTGTGTGCCAGCAGGCACAGGAGCTTATACTCGATCGGCGTCAGATGCAGTTCCTCGCCATCCATCGTGGCGATGCCGGCATCAAAATCGATATGCAGCTCACCGGTATCGAACGAGTCCTCGGAGGCAACACCGCCCGTTTGCGCATACGAAAGGCGCCTGAGCGTCGTGCGAATACGCGCGAGCAGCTCCTCGACCGAAAACGGCTTGGTCAGATAGTCGTCAGCACCGGCATCGAGCGCGCGGATTTTGTCCGCATCCTCGCTGCGCGCCGAGACCACGATAATCGGCATGCCCGACCATGCGCGCACCGACTCCACCACCTTGACGCCGTCCATATCGGGCAGGCCCAGATCGAGCAGCACGATGCTCGGTGCCTGCGATGAGGCGGCGGCGATGGCGGCATGGGCGGTCTCCACAGCCATATGGCGCAAGCCGTGCGCCTCGAGCGCGGCAACGATAAGATTGCGAACGGCGGGGTCGTCCTCAACGACCAAGATGAGCGGTTTTACGGCAGAGTTCGGCACAGCGCTACTCCTTATCAAACGAAACGTCGGCGGCGGGAAGTTCAATCGTAAAGACCGAACCGTGCGGGTCCGCCGCGGCAACCTCTATGCTACCGCCATGTGCCAACGCAATGGAACGGCAGAGCGAAAGACCCAGGCCAACGCTGCGGTGGCTGTCGGCCAGACCATGGTTGGCGGTATAGAACGACTCGAAGATCCGCTCGCGATCCTCGGGTGCGATGCCCGGACCATCATCGGCCACCGAGCACGCCACGCGTCCATCGTCGACGCTAATCGAAATCATGATATGCGAGCCCGCGGGCGTATAGGTGATGGCGTTGTTCACCAGATTGACCACCAGCTGCACCATCAGGCGCGCATCGACGTTGACGAGCGCCGGCTCATCGCACGCCACCACCTTAAGGTCGTGCTCGCGCACGGCAGGGTTCACGTGGCGCAGCGCCTCCTCGACGATATCGTCCATGAGCTCGAGCGTGGTCGACAGGCACATACCGCCACCCTCGAGCTTGGTGATGGCGAGCAGATTCTCGACGGTGGCGTTGAGCCACAGCGCATCCGAGCGAATGGATAGAAGCAGGCCGCGGCGCGTCTGGGCATCGAGCACCGCGGTGCCGGTCGAGCCCTGGTCGAGCAGCACGTCGGCATTGCCCGAAATACTGGTGAGCGGCGTGCGCAGGTCGTGCGAGATGGAGCGCAGCAGGTTGGCGCGCAGCTGTTCGTTTTTGGCAAGCACCGCCGCCTCCTCGCGGGCCTCCATGGCGCGGGCGCGATCGAGCGCCAGCTCGCCTTCGCTCACGATGGCATCGGCAAGTGTCCGCTCCTCATGCGTCAGCACGTCGGGCTCGGCAACGATAGCCAGCACGCCCACCACCGAGGCGGGGTCGCCCGAGCGCGCGAAGCCGTCGCCTGTGCGAACCGTCAGGTAGATGCCATAAAACGCCGAGCCGCCATAGGTGGCATCGAGCGGCGTTCCCACATAGGCGGACGCCGAGAGCCGCGGCGGCATCTGCGGCGCCAGTTCGTGCACCGGTGCGGCATCGCCCACGGCCGTGTATGTCGCACGCGGCAGCAGGTCATCGCCCTCGGCGTCGGCGCTGTACCACACGACAGGGCAGCCCGAAAGACGTGCCAGCTGCGTGGCCATGGCGTGAACGATCTGATGCTGATCGGCGCACCGCTGCAGCATGCGGTTGGTCTCGAGCACCATATGCGTGCGGCGGTCGCTGGCGGCAGCCTGTGCCAAGGCGCGGCGCAGGGCCAACGCAATCGAGCTCGACACAAGCGAGACCACGAACATGATGAAGAACATGCCGGGATAGCCGCGGTCGATAAGCGACAGCGAGTAGCGCGGGTCGACAAACAAGAAGTTGTAGAGCGCCACGGCGGCAGCCGAGCTCAGCAAGCAATACAGGCGACTCCAGGTAAAGAATGCGCACAGCTGAACGGCGAACACATAGACGATCATGATGCTCGGCGCGAGACCCGGATGGTCGAGCAGCGCGCCCACAATCGTCGCCGCGACCAGCAGCCCCACCGATACGCAGGCGTCATACAGAGGAGTGCGGCGCGTCAGCGTTGTGCGCCGCCACCAAAAGCTATCGGCAATATCGCCGTCCGTACGGACGTCCATCAGCGTCCCGCCCCTCTCTCAAAAACAAAAACCACCACAAAGGGGACAGGCACCTTTGTGGTGGTTTCCCTTGTGGTGGTTCCAAGTGTATAGCCTTTGCAACCGGCGGTCGCTAGACAAACAGCACGTGCGCGAGCAGTGCACACACGCACACCGCTCCAAATACCAGTGCCACGATCGAAATTACGCGATCGGTCATATCCATGTTGGCACGGTTCGTAAGGAACCGATCTTCGGCGGCGTCGACACGCGCCTCACGCACCATTTCGACCACCGCCTCGCGGCCATCGAGCGCCTTTGCATCCATGTTTGCCTCCCCGGTCTCAATCTTGTCCATCAAAAACCAACTCCGTGCAACCTGTCGGCGCCTACGGGCGTTCGTTGGGGGCCAGGCGCTGCATCTTGTTCACGGCCTTGAACTTGGTGAACAGCGGCACGTACTCAAAGCTCACGTTGGAGTTCTCCAGGCCGTACCAACGCGCGGGCGTGCCGGCGGCGCGACGAATGATGTACTTGAGCGTGATGGCCGTACGCTCGCTCGGCTCCACATCGCTTTCGGGCGCCAGAAGCTTACGGATCAGGACGAACTTGAACGTGCCGATGTTACCCGGATCCTTGTAGACCGAGTAGTCATGCGTCTGCGGCGGCAGCTCGCCGGTGGCAGCCAGGTCCTGAACAACCTGACGCAGGTAGGCATTGACGCGCTGGTTGATCTTGTAGCCCAGGTACAGGTGCACGCGGAACACGTAGTCGGTGCCGAACGTCTCGACCGAATAGGCAAAGGTGTGCGGTTCGTCCATGGTCTCGACATTCACGAACCACCAGGCGCGGGCACGCTTGGGATGCTTGTCCAAGATCGAATAGACGATATCGCGGTCGATGTAGTCGGTATGGGTGTCCTTGGTCAGGTACACGACGTTGTCACTCATGCGCTCGTAACGGTCGTCGTCGCGCAGGCGCTTGAGCTGCGGCAGGTAGCTGCGCAGCGGCAGCAGCGTAAACTGGCGCTGCTCGACCGCCGTGCCGTTGTACCAGCACACCATAATGCCCATGATGAGTGCAGCCATGAGGATGGTGAAGTAGCCGCCGTGGAAGAACTTGGTGAGCGAGCTCACGAAGAAGAAGCCTTCGAGCAAAAGGAAGAAGGCCGCGAAGATCCACGGAGCAACCTTGAGCTTGCGCTCCTCGTGCAGGTAGAAGAAGAGCAGCAGCGTGGTGCACATCATAGTCAGCGTAATGGCAAGGCCGTACGCGGCTTCCATATGCGCCGAGTTCTGGAACAGCAGCACCACGATGACGCAGCCGACAAGCATGACGTTGTTGACCATGGGGATGTAGAGCTGGCCCTTGGTCTCGGCAGGGTAGAAGACCTGCATGTGCGGCATGAGGTCCAGACGGCTGGCCTCGGACACCAGCGAGAATGCGCCGGTGATGAGCGCCTGCGAGGCAATGATGGCCGCAACGGTGGAAAGGCCTACGGCAAACGGACGCAGGCCCGGGGCGAGCATCTGGTAGAACGGGTTGAGGTCGGCAATGCCCATGAGCTCGGGGTTGGCAGCGTTGTTCATAAGCCAAGCGCCCTGGCCCATATAGGAAAGCAGCAGGCAGCACTTAACGAACGGCCAGGTAGCGTAGATGTTGCCGCGGCCGACGTGGCCCATGTCGGAGTAGAGCGCCTCGGCACCGGTGGTGGCGAGGAAGCAACTGCCCAGAATCATGATGCCCGCGTGGTTGTTGGGGCTCAGCAAAAAGGCGATGCCGCGCACCGGGTTGAGGCACAGCAGCACGGCGGGGTGCTGGAAAACAAAGAACAGACCCGTGCCGCCCAGGAACAGGAACCACAGCGTCATGATGGGACCAAAGGCGTGACCGATCTTGGCCGTACCGATGCGCTGTACCAAGAAGAGCACGATGATGATGGCGAGCGTAATGGCGACGACGCGACCCTGGTCATCGCCCAGCACGGCATGGACCGCCGGGATGGTGCGCAGGCCCTCGATGGCCGTGGTAACGGTAACGGCAGGTGTCAGGATGCCGTCGGCGAGCAGCGCGGCGCCACCCAGCATGGCGGGGATGATGAGCCACTTGCCGCAGCGCTTGACCAGGCTGTACAGGGCAAAGATGCCGCCCTCACCATGGTTATCGGCGCGCAGCGAGATGAGCACATACTTGATGGTGGTCAGCAGCGTGACCGTCCACACGACAAGGGAGAGCGCGCCGAGCACGAACTCCTCCGTGACGCTTCCGATGCCGCCGTTGCCGGCAACGAGCGCCTTGGTTACATACATAGGGCTGGTGCCGATATCGCCGTACACCACGCCCAGCGTGACGAGCATCGCCGAGATGCTCACGGGAATCGCAGCGTGCGAAGCTGCCTCCTTGGCCTTTTGTTCCATAAGCAGGTTTCCTCCCAACTTTAATGTTCGAAGGAATTATAGGTAATCGGCCCATGTTTGAATGGCACTGTTTTCCCAGCTAGATAAACATTTATACAGCCTTTAAGCCACCTCGGCGATATGGAATGTGACAAAGGGACTTTCCCTTTGTCACATTCGTCATTTTCCAAGCCAATTTTTGAACCACCACTCCATGGAGCGGCTCATCTCGGCCATAAAGGGACTCGTGTGCTTACGGGTATAGATGTCCACGACGCGCTCCCCCACCTCGCGGGCATGCGGACGGAACATCGCGTCCATCTCGGCCACCTGCGCGTCCATGGTCGCGGCATCGGCGCGGCAGTAGCGCTCCTCGTGCACCAGGTTCACCACGGGATGCGCAATGGCCGGACGCTCCTTACGGGGCGTGCCGATGATGAGCATCGACAGCGGCATGGTATAGGGCGGCAGATCGAGCAGCTCGGCAACTTCCTCGGCATTCTCGACGATATCACCGATGTAGCAGCTCCCCAGCCCCAGGGCCTCGGCGGCAACCACGGCGTTTTGGGCAGCAATCACGGCATCCTGCGCCGCGATGGCAAAGTCGCCCAAACCCGGCGCGCGGCGGGGTGCCTTGCCCGTGCGCTCGACAAACTCGGGCTCAAAGCAGCCCACGTGCTCAAACAGATCGATCCACTTGGCATAATCGACCACAAATATTAGTGCCCAGGGCGCCTTGGCGATCATGGGCTGGTGGTCGCACAGGTCGGCCAGACGGTCAAGCGTAGCCTGCTCGCGAATACTGACGATGGAATACATCATCATGGCGCCCGCCGACGGCGCGCGGCTCGCCGCATGCAGAATCGCTGCGCGCTGCTCGTCGGTCACCGCCACGGGACGGTCGTCGTCATCGCGCGCGAATGCACGCGTAGACGAGCGATGCTCCAAAGTGTCCAGCACCGCGTTGCCCGTGGTCTCGCCCGGATAGCCATACGTATCCACAGCCTTGGTGCAAACCTGCTCGTTCATCGCCTCATCCTCGCTAATTCTTTAAGAAGCCTTTACGTTTCCGTGTAATTCCCGTCCATTATCGCGCAGGTCGCCACTACATTGCGCCACACCGCCACACGTGCGCGTTAATATGGCTGGTTGTTGTGCGCAGACACCAATTGCGGCGCATATCTTGGTAACAATCGGGTAAACCCCCGCTTTCGTAGGTTTTAGTTTGTGAGGAGTCTCAGCATGTTCGCTGCCGCCATCTCGCTCGTCGGTCTTGCGGCGACCGTCTACCTTGTCTTGCGCGAGGCCAAGGCCATTCGCGCTCAGTCGGGCACCGTTGCCAAAAGCGCTCTTGGGTGGAGCGTCGCCTTCGGCCTGTTCCAGCTCTTTTTGACCATTTGGGGCGCTATTGGTCTCGTCGCCCAAAACGAGCCGCTCGCCTTTGTGATGCTCATCCTGACCAATGCCATTCTCACCGGTTGCGCCTGGGCCAGCATCGCCCGCGACCGCATCGCTCCGCGCGTCTTTGCATTCGCCGAGCCCGACGCCCCCGCCCCCACCGGCAAGCTTGCCCGCCTGCGCGGCGCCTTCGTGGGCAAACCGCTCGTCGCGGCCGTCTTGTGCCTGCTGCTCGCCGGCGTCTTTGCGCTGCTGGGCATGGAGGTCTCGTCCAACCACGACTTTACCTGGGTCTACCCCCTGTGCATCCTGCTCGAGTGGGCCATCATCACCACGCTCATGGTCGGTCTGTTCTTCCTGTTCCAGCGCCACGGCGCAGCTCCCGCGGTCCTGGCCTTTGCCCTCTTTGTCCTGGGCATTGCCGAGTTCTTCGTCATCACGTTTAAATCCATGCCCATCCAGCCGGGCGACCTTTCGGCCATCTCCACCGCCGCCGCGGTCGCCGGCACCGGCTACACCTTCTCGATCTCACTGTTCTGCGTGCTGTCCATGGGCTTTACCGCCATCGCCATGCTGCTGTGCGAGTACGCCGGCCTGGTGGCACCGCACCGTCAGAAGGGCGCCGCCAACGCCAAGCGCATGCTGCTCACCAACTTGCTCGTCGCCGTGCTGTGCCTGGGCGGCGTGACCGCGCACGTCACGCTCATCGACTACTACAACACCCTCGGCATCACCGTCTACACCTGGCGCCCGCTCGAGAGCTACTGGCGCGAGGGCTACCTGCCCGCTTTCATTAGCGCGGCGCAGTCCATCAAGCCGCCAAAACCCGCCGACTACTCCGTCGACGACGCCAAGGCCACGCTCAAAAAGTACGCCAAGGCCTACGACAAGTCCGACGCGGCCAAGAGCGACGAGCGCGCCGCCGCAAAGGAGCAGTTCGACAGCGAGAAGCCCACGGTCATCGCCATCATGAACGAGACCTTCTCGGATCTTTCGATCTACCAGAACATGCGCGCCGGCTACGAGGGCCCGCAGTACTTTAAGAACCTGTCCAACTGCCTCAGCCGCGGCAAGCTCTACGTGAGCGCCTACGGCGGCGGCACCGCCAATACCGAGTTTGAGTTTATGACCGGCAACTCCATGGCCAACCTGGGCTCGGGCGTGTACCCCTACACCATCTACAACATGGAAACGACCGGGAACCTGGCAGAGCAGTTCAAGTCGCTCGGATATTCCACCACGGCCATGCACCCCAACCACGCCACCAACTGGAACCGCGAGAACGTCTACAAGGATTTTGGCTTTGACCGGTTCCTGTCCATCAACGATTTCCAGGGTGCCGATACCCTGCGCGGCATGGTGACCGACCAGGCTACCTATGACAAGATTCTTGAGCTGCTCGACCAGAACGCCGATCCGCAGTTTATCTTCGACGTGACCATGCAGAACCACTCGGGCTACGACACGGGCCTGCTGCCGGTCGACAAGCAGATGCACCTGAATATCGACACGACCGATCTGGACGCCAAGACCGTCGAGGACGGCACACTGTCCGATGTCGACGAGTATGTCTCGTGCATCGAGCAGTCCGACCAAGCGCTGCGCTACTTCCTCAACGCCTTGAGCAAACTCGACCGCAAGGTAGTCGTGGTGTTCTGGGGCGACCACCAGCCGTTCTTCCCGTCCAAGTTCAACGATAAGTGGTTTACCGGCGAGGACGATGCCACCCACCAGGAGCGCTTGTGGCAGACCGACTACATCATCTGGGCCAACTACGACGTTGCCGGTTGCGACCAGACGAGTGAGGTCGACGACCTGTCCACCAACTACCTGTCCACGCAGCTCATGCAGCTGATCGGCGCCCCGCTGACCGACTACCAGAAAGCGCATATGACGCTGCGCGAGTCGCTGCCCGCTATCAACTCCGTGGGCTACGAGGACGCCAGCCTGCGCTGGGCGCTCTCCTCCAACGTCACCGGTGACGACGCCGTTGCCGCAGCCGCCACCAAGGCGCGCGAAGATTACGCCAAGATGCAGTACTACGAGATGTTCCGCGACGGCAAGAACGTGTACACCGAGCACTTCCAGACCGAGGCCAACGAGACCGACCCCAACCTGGCACCGGGCACGACCAAGATCAAGTAGCGGGTCGCTCATAACTGGTTCGTCTGCCCGGCGGCGCGGAACGTAAGGTTCCCTGCTCGGACAGTCCTGCTCGCACGGAGAGCACATTAAGTGCTCTCCGGCTCGTGCGGAACTCGCGATGAACCTTACATTCCGCGCCGCCGGGCAGACGCCTTGTTGTTGGGACGTGGCTTGTCTTGGGAGTATCTGCAACATATATAGATATAGATGAGTTGAAGGCCACGTTGTGTGGCCTTCTGTGTTTGCGGAAAGCGCGTCCCGGAATCTGACGTTGGAATGGGATGTAGTTTCCGGTTGCCGAGTCTTTGCTCGATAGAAAACCCGGGTAGCCTGGTGGTTGGCTACCCGGGTTTTTGGTTTGCCGTTGCCCCCTGCTGATGGCTAGTGGTTCTTGCGGCGTTTAGCCAACATGACGAGGGCTATTGCCACTAGGATGATGCCTGCTGCTGCAGCGGTGGCGACCAGGGCGAATGTTTGATCGCCGGTGTTTGCGAGGTTCTTGGCCGTGGTCGTAGTCTTGGTCTTGGTGTCGGTCTTAGTTCCGCTATCGGACTTGGGCTTGTCCGGGTTCGTCGGGGTCTCAGGAGTCTCGGGGTCCTTTGAGCCTTCGGAATCGGTTGGGCCGGCGGTGTTTACCAGCGTATGGTCCAGGAACTTCTTGGCGCCCGCACTTGCCTGTGAGAACAGGCGGCGCGTGCGGATCGGGGTGGCGTTCACCGTTGTGGGCGCCGTCTCCTCGGCCTCGATATTCACGAGCGTCGTGCCGGTGTCGAGGCCCACGTCGTTGTATCCCACGTGGCAGTAATACTGCGCACCGTCATCGTCTGCGGTCAGGTCAATCTCGAGCTTTGAGGCCGTTCCAGCCGCGAGGTTGCCATCGGCACCCACGAGCTTAAACTCTGTCTCGCCGCGGCCCTTGCGGTACCACATATAGGTCGGTGCCAGCCCTGTTTCGCTATCGTCGGCACCGAGTTGCTTCACATGGCCAATCGCCGAGAGCGTCAGGTGGCTTCCCGCCGTGCGCTCAACCGAAGAGTCGTATCCAAGATCCGACCCCTCCGCAGCATCCGCCGCAGGTCCGCTCACGGTCATCGTCATGCCATCGGGCATGGTCTTGACCGTGATGATTGCCGAGCGAATACCTGTTTCGGTCGTGGATCCATTCTTAACGGCGGCGATGGCGAATCGATACTCCGTATTGGGCTGCAGCCCATCCCACTTGAGCGAGGTCTGCGTGTTGTCGGCAATCTTCCAGCTATTGACGACCACATCCGCCGCATTGCTCTGCAGCATGCCCACGCCGTAGCTAAAGCCACTCTTGTTTGCGAGTACGTCGTCCCAGCTAAACGTAACGCTGGTCGAATCGACGGCGTTTGCCGTAAAGCCCGTCACGGCCGGCGCGTCGGGCATCTCGACGTCCTTAACGTCATAGCCCACGATCCAGAACTGGTCGGTGTCCTTGGTGCCGAGCTTGTCGCCCGAGTCTGCCTCGAACTTGTCGACATCCACCGCGTTGACGCCCAGACGCCACACAAAACCGTACTTGCCCTGCGCGGCCTCGGGCAGGTTGTCGACGGTGCCGCCGTATTCGGTCGATTCACTCGAGGAGTTACCCGTAGTAAAGCCGGCGTTGGCACCAAAGCACAGGCCGCCAAACAACTCGTGCTTTGCGAGCTTCGCGCCCATGACAACGCTGCCGTTCAGCGTCAAGCCGAGCTCGAGCTCCTGCTCCTTGCCCTCCTCGACTTCGATGGTCTGCTCAATGCTCGCCCCCGACTGCGCGGCGGCGCCGTTAAACCCATCGTGCGTGTAGGCGCGCGTTACGCCAGGCTTGCCCAGGCCAAAGGAATCCCCAACGGGAGTCTCGCCGTTGAGCGTCGTTTGATAGGTTCCGGGTTCTCCCGACCGGTTGGTCAAAAAGTAGCTGAGCGGCGTCATATTGTGCTGTTTGGCAATGCGGTCATAGGCCTCGACATTAACGACCGAGGTCTGCGCGCCGAGCGACACGGGCGCCGCCATCACGCCCTTGCCACCAGTTTCCTCATTTTCGATCTCATACTCGTAATAGACCATCGGAATCGTGTAGAGCACGGCCTTGTCACCCTCGCCGGCATGCGACTCATAGCTTACGCTTGCGCTGACCGTGCGCTCGCTCCGGTAGTCATAGCATCCCTCGGCGGCAAAATCGACTGAAGCATTCATCGCGACCAGGGGCGGACCGGTCTGCACCTCGACGGCAACGCCCAACTCGGCGCCAATGGTATAGCCCTGGGATGTCCCCGTGCCCTTTTCCTCTCCGTATGACGTGCCGCCCAACACCAGATAGCCGTATGCCTGCTCCAGATCCTCAACATAGGGCGCATCCTGCAGCACGGCAAGCACGCGCGGGTTGGTATAGACCTTGTAGCGGTCCTTGTACGTGATCTTGACGCTGTCGTTGTCGACGTCGGGCAGCGCGAGCGAGATAAATGTGCCGTAGGTAGTGCCGCGACGGTTGCTCTCGCTAATCACCTGCTCCTCGCCGCGGCGCACCTTTCCGTTCTCGTCGAGCGAAAAATGCGAGGCGGTCATCCAATAGTAGTCATCGTTCTTGCGCAGGTCCTCGTCGCGGTGCTTGCCCACCACGGCGATAAAGCTCTCGTTATAGCGGTCCGAACCCGAGACGCTGCCCGCCTTGACGTCGCTGATCCACACCTGCTCTATACCCTTGTGGTCATGCTTGTTGCTGCTGTTGTATTGCTGACCGCTCATGCTCATGGTTCCGACCATGGACCCCAAGCCCTGAGCCCCGCTCTGTGCCGTGTTGCAGGCAAAGTCGCGGAACACATCGCCGCCCACGAGCACCTCGTCGACCGCCAGCTGCTCGGACAGGCCGTCAAGGTTGGCAGTGGCAAGGGCAATAGGCGCCAAGGTGCACGGATAGCGCTTATCCTGAGCGCTATCCTTCCATGCGCTGTTGGGCACATGCATCAGCCCATAGGAGGCGAGGAGCCCGTCTCTGTATTCCTTACAATCGGAAAGCTTGAACTCGCCAGACTCCGAGTCAAAATACGCGTAGCGGTACAGCGCGCCGTACAGCCCCTTGCTGCCGTCAGAAGCGCCGTAATCAAAAGCGCTGCGTTGCCAGTCATAGCCCGCAAGAATAAGGCCCGTGACGGTTTCACCCGTCTTCTTTCCTTCTTCATCGTAGGCGGCAAACGTGCCGAACGTCGCATTCGCAGCGACCATGGTCTTGCCGTTCGCGGAGAGGGAGATTGCGCCCGCGTCGCCCAGAGCATCGACATGGACGAGCGCACCCTTGGATGCATCCCACGAAAACAGCTCGCAATGCGTCGACTTATCAATATTCTTCTTGCCGTAGGGTGCCGAGACCACGATGGCGAGGTCATCGCAAAAATCGCGATCGAGGTCGCCGGCCGCTAGCGAAACGACAGGAGCTGACTGAAGCTGCGTCCAGGAGTCGTTCCCGCCCTTGTTGTGCGTGGTGTAGTCCGCGGCGTTACCGGCATCGATCTTGACGACGCTTTGCTTCCAGTTGCCGCCCTCCAAGTCATACATGTCGACTACAGCCTTGCGCACGCCGTTCTCGTCGACATAGCAGCCCGCGTAGACAAAAAGCTCGTCGACGCCGTCGCCATCGACATCGCCCGCCTCGACATCAAAGACGGCGTCGTGCTCTTGCAGGTAACCGGCATCCAGGTACTTAAAACGGCCTTCGTACATCATATTAGTGTTGACCGTCACCGGCAGGTGTGTGTCGAGAGTGCGCGTACGCCCGTTGCTAAACGAGTAGAGGACCAGCTCAACCTTTCCGGCGTATGACTTGCCGTCAATCGTCGTGGAGGAACTGTCGCCGTAGGCACGGAGCTCGGCAACGCGGCTCTTTTTGCCCGTGCTGGCGTCGCTGCAGAACTCAACACTCGTGGCGTGAATGCCCGAGAAACCGTTGTTGTCGTTGGCGAGTACTGTTGAGGACTCATTGTTGCTTAGGTACGACCAGGTGCCGCCACCGTAGTCGCTATGCTTGTAGAGATCGCTGTTCGTATCGAAGTTGTTGACGTTTTGCCAGAACTTTGCGGCGCCCCACACACTTCCATAGCCATCGGTGAGTTTGCTGCTGCCGCCAATGTCACCGCGCTCGACGTTCTCGAGCTTGTCGCGCAGAGTGTAGCGATTGCCATGGCTACCGTTAGCTGCCATATAGACCTCGCTGCGCGTGGCAAACGTCGTGGGGGTATCAGTGGAATAGGGGCCAACGGTATCGGCCGGAATGTCCTCGCTCGTGCCCAGACCCAGGGCTTGATAATCCTGCTCGGTCATATCGGTGATTGCGGGCGCGTCTGCCGCCTGGGCAACCTGGGGCGTGGCCGTGAAGCAGGCGACGCTCGTGGCGATCAACGCAGCAAGCGCCGCCGTCCCAACAAGCGGGATTTTCGACAGCCTACGGATACGGGGGTGTGGAACGTACATGAGGGACCTCCCTTTACTCGAGTGGAGTGGACTCATTTTTACAAATGATACGTCCGATGCCCGATATCACGCGTCTCATTTTCGCCAACGGCGTGTCTCATTTTTGAGAATCCGAGATGCCGCGGAAATCTTATCCCAGCTCAAAGGCCATTTCTGGGATGTATTTTCCGTCGAGTGCCTCATCGGGAAACGGCGTCCCACTTTGAGGGCTGATTGTGGGATGCATTTTCCGGTTTTGCTCTCATTGGGAAAATGCATCCCGTTTCTTGACCGAATAATGGGACGCAATTTCCCGTTGGAGCGCCTTTGGGAAAGTGTGTCCCACTTCGACCGCCCAGAGTGGGATGCACTTTCCGCAAAGCACCTCAACGGGAAACTACGTCCCATTCCAAAGGCAAATTCCGGGACGCATTTTTCGAAAGCCTGCCCATCCGGAAAGCCCGTCCCACTTTGGACGCATCCGGGCACGGAACCATCGACCTATCAGGCCTCCCATCAATAAAGAGGCGTCCTCCCGGACGGCGGGGCACGAAGTTCATCGCGAGTTCCGCACGCAAAGAAGGCCACTTAATGTGGCCTTCGTCTTGCGCAGGACTGTAGAGCAGGGAACTTCGTGCCCCGACGCCCGGGAGGACGTTTCATTTAGAAAGATGGATCGACCGCCGTCAGCGATGAGAGCTACTCCCCCAGCACGGCCTTTTTGGCGGCTGCAGCCATGTTGTCCAGATCTTCCTTGGTGGGGTGATCCTTTGCGGCGACCCAGTTATCGAGCAGCATCTTAAAGCGGACATTGTCGGGATCTTGCTCGAGCATGGCCTCGTAGCGCTGCTTTACGGCAGGGCCCATCTTGCCCTGGCACATCGCCCAACCCGCAAGCTCGGCATCCTCAGCCAAATTGGAGGTCACACGATCGATAATCTGCTGATAATAGCTCTGGTCGGCCCCAAAACCGCAGGTGCCAAACAGGAAAACGCGCTTGCCGTGCAGAGCGGAGAGCAGCGCGGCAACCGAAGGCGTGCACGCGCCCTTGTCGCACCAAAAACCGACGAGCACCGTGTCGGCCGCGCAGGCGCCCTGCGCCTCGAGCGCAACCTGATCTGCATCCGCATCGTCGCTCAACGCCGCGGCATGGACAAACTCAACGCCCGCAGCCTGCAGAGCGCGCTTGATCGCACCCGAAACCATCCTGGTATTACCGCTCTTGCTGTTAACCACCAAAGAGCACGTCATAGTCACGTTGCCTCGTTTCCCCCAAAACTAAAGCCACTAATGCAATTTATTAGATGAATATCTTAGTACTTACGTGACAGATGTAAACCACCGTCTGTCGATTGATTCATTTGCCCCACGGCCGTGCTCACTGGGCAAACTGGCTGCAGTAGAGCTCGGCGTAGAAGCCGCCTGCCGCCAGCAGCTCGTCGTGCGTGCCGCGCTCGACAATCTCGCCGTCGCGCATGACCAGAATGCAGTCGGCGTTGCGAATCGTCGACAGGCGGTGCGCCACCACAAAGCTTGTGCGGCCGGCCATGAGCTCGTCGAATGCCGCCTGCACCTGCAGCTCGGTGCGGGTGTCGATACTCGAGGTCGCCTCGTCCAGCAGCAGGATAGCCGGATCGGTGAGCATAACGCGCGCGATGCACAGCAGCTGCTTTTGACCCTGGCTAAACGTGCCGCCGTCCTCGCCGATGACCGTATCGTAGCCTTTCGGCAGCTGCACGATAAACTTGTGCGCGTGCGCGCGCTTGGCGGCTTCGATAACCTGCTCGCGCGTGGCGTCGGGACAGCCGTAGGCAATGTTCTGGGCCACCGTGCCCTCGAACAGCCAGGTGTCCTGCAGCACCATGCCAAAGGCACGGCGCAGGCTCGAGCGCGTGTAGTCGCGCGAAGCCTTGCCATCGACCGCGATGCGGCCGGCATCGATATCGTAAAAGCGCAGCAGCAGGTTGATGAGCGTCGTCTTGCCGCAGCCCGTGGGGCCGACCAGGGCAATGCGCATGCCGGGCTTGGCCTCGATGCAGATATCTTGCAGCAGCTTGCGGTCGGGCACATAGCTAAAGTCCACGTGTTCAAAGGTCACCTCGCCCTGCGGGGCGGCAAGTTCCCCGGCATCCGACGCGTCGGGCTCCTGCTCGCGCGCATCGAGCAGCGCGAACATGCGGCGCGCCGAGGCATACGCCGTCTGGATCTGCGTAATGACGTTGGTAACCTCGTTGAACGGCTTGGTGTACTGGTTGGCATAGGACAGGAAAATCTGCACGCCGCCCACCGTAAGCGCCGCCGGCACGCCCGTGATCACGCCCACGCAGCCGATCACAGCGACCACGGCATAGATGATGTTATTGATAAAGCGCGTGCCGGGGTTAGAGAGCGAACCCATAAACTGCGCGCGCTCACCTGCCGCGTAGAGCTCAGCGTTGAGAGCATCGAAGCGCTGCTGGGCGTTGGAACCATAGGCAAACGCGTCCACGAGCTTCTGCTCGCCCACGTATTCCTCGATATGGCCGCCAAGCTGACCCTGAATGCGTTGCTGCGCCGTAAAGCTCTTGTTGGAGAGTTTGGCGATGGCACCGGCTGCAAAAATGGAAAGCGGCGTGACGAGCACCACCACAAGTGTCATGGTCAGGTTGATGGAGAGCATAAACGCGAGCGTGCCAACGATGGTGATAACGCCGGTGAAAAGCTGGGTAAAGCCCTGCAGCAGACCGTCGCCCACCTGGTCGACGTCGTTGACCACACGGCTCATAAGGTCGCCGTGGGCATGGCTGTCGATAAAGCTGAGCGGCATGCGGCTGAGCTTGTCGCTTGCCTCCACGCGCATGTCGCGCACCGTCTCGTAGGACAGACGGTTGACGCAATAGCCCTGCAGCCACTGGAAGGCCGCAGCACCTACGACGACAATCGCGAGCTTGGTAACGAGCGGCAGCAGCGCATCGAAGTCCACCTGCCCGGCGGCGACGATAAGGTCGATGCCCTCGCCGATGAGGATGGGCGTATAGAGTTGCAGGATCACCGAGATGGCGGCGCTCACAAACGACGCCGTAAACGAGACGCGGTGCGGGCGAACATAGTCCAGCAGGCGACGGGTCACCGCACCCACGGGATAGCGCTCGGGATCGCCGGGCTGGCGCGGACCGTCTCCCAGGTCGTTGAGGCTATCGTTGCCGGACACGTTGGCCGTCATCGTGGCGACCGAACCGGAGGAAGTGTACGGATTCATTTAGCAGCCCTCCTTTGCGCAGACGGATGTGGGGACGGTCGGGGCGCCTGGGGCGGGCGCGGGCGCCGTACTCCCCTGCTGACCCTCGAGCTCCTCGCGGCGAAGCTGCGACTGGCAAATCTCGCGGTAGAGCTGGCAGGTCGTGTAGAGCTCATCGTGCGCGCCCAGGCCCGCGACCGAACCGTGGTCAAGTACGCAGATCATATCGGCGTCGCGCACGGTCGAAACGCGCTGGCTTACGATCACCGTAGTCAGCGGCAGCCCGCCCTCAGCAGCGCCACACACGCTGCGCTCGCGGATGGCATGGCGAAGCGCCGCATCAGTCTTAAAGTCAAGTGCCGAGGCGGAGTCGTCCATGATCAGGACCTGAGGCGAGCCCACCAGGGCACGCGCAATGGTCAGGCGCTGGCGCTGGCCACCGCTAAAGTTCTTGCCGCCCGCCTCGACCGGGGCGTCGAGCCCCTGCGGCTTGTTGCGCACGAACTCGCTCGCCTGCGCCATATCAAGCGCTGCCCAGAGCTCCTCGTCGGTCGCCGTCTCGTCACGCCAGGTCAGGTTGCTGCGGATGGTGCCGCTCACCAGCGACGCGCGCTGCGGAACAGTCGCGACCACACGGCGCAACTGGTCGAGCGGCCAGGTGCGCACGTCGGCGCCCATCACGCTCACGCTGCCGGTACCCGCATCATATAGGCGCGGAATAAGCGAGACGAGCGTGGACTTGCCGCTACCAGTACCGCCGATAATGCCAAGCGTCTTGCCCAGCGGGAGCGCCAGGGTCACATCGTTGACGGCGTTGGCAGCGCCGGCGCCAAACGAGAAGCTCACATGGCTCAAGCTCAGCGCGGGGACCGGAACAGCGCCACCCGCCAGTTCGCTCGGCTTGGGCAGCGCGACCGGCCGGTTGCCCTCGTCAGCGATGCTCGGCACGCAATTGAGCACCTCGTTGATACGCGACGCGCTGGCGCTCGCCTTGGTAAAGACCACGACCAGATTGGCGACGTACACGATGGAGGTGAGGGTCTGCGTCATGTAGTTGACGAACGCCATGACCTGGCCCTGCGTAAGCTCGCCCACGTTGACCTGTATGCCGCCCACCCACAGGATGGCGCACACGCCCAGGTTCATCACAAGAAACGTGACGGGGTTAAGGATCGACGAGAGCTTGCCCACCGCGATGGCAGTATTGGCCTGGTCATCGGCAGCTTGGGCAAAGCGCTCGCGCTCGTGGTCCTCGCGAACAAAGGCGCGGACCACGCGGGCGCCCGAAAGGCCCTCGCGGCAGATAAGCGCAATGCGGTCGAGCTTTGCCTGCAGCTGCCTGTAGTACGGGATACAGCGCGCCATGACAAACCAAAACACCAGGCCGATAGCGGGCGTGCAGATCAAAAAGATGATGCCGAGCTTAAGGTCGATGGCAAGGGCCGCGCACATAGAGCCCACCGCCAAGAAGGGCCAGCGGATGAGCATGCGCACGCCCAGCGCCACGGCAAGCTGCACCTGGTTGACGTCGTTGGTGATGCGGGTGATAAGCGACGGCGTGCCAAAGCGGTCGAGTTCGGCATAGCTCAGTTTGTTGATGTGCTCGTAGAGCGCGCCGCGAATGTCGGTGCCCATGCCCTGCGAGGTCAGCGCCGCCATCTTTTGGCAGACAAGCGTAAACGAGATGCCGATCACAGCCATGGCGCCAAGTACCATGCCGTAGTGGATAACGGCGTTGACATCGTGTGCGCCAATACCCTTATCGATCATCTGGGCAATCACCAGCGGCGTCAGCAGATCAAAAATCACTTCGATCAGCTTGCACGCTGGGCCGATCACCATATACCGGCGAAACTTACCACCAAAACGCCTAAGCAACTCAATCATAGAAGGCGCTCCCTATCATCATCTCTATTCAATCTGATTCATGATAGTACGGAGAGCCCTGGAGATGCGTAAGCAACTCGTTACAGATGTAAGGGCGACGGTCGCTAGCGCCCAAGGCATGTAGCAGCCGATGTTTTGGCAACGCCAGCGAGCGGCATAACGCCAGGGATTCAATTATCAGATAAATGTGACCTTTCAGGCGGTTTTGGTCGGCTACCCGCGAGTGCCGGCAGGGCGTTTGGTAGTCGAGCGATCCCGCAGGCGCAGCCGAGCACCAGCGAGACACCAAATGCCTCGCCGCCGGCCGGGCCATGCCGCGGCACCAAAAAGCGCCCGTGCGCTCGATGGATCCGGATGCCCGACAGAGGCTCCTTATGGCTGCTTCCTTCCGGACCTGACCAGATTCGGAACATGCCGTCATCCGAACCCATCGAACGCGCTAGGCGCTCGGTATATCTTACCCGCTCCCGCCCGATGGGGCAAGATAGCTAATTTGGGACAGGGCCAAAAGACCACTTTTGAGTTGCGGTGGAATAGTTCCTGTTTTACGACCCAAGGCCAAAAACAGGAACTATTCCACCGCAACTTATTGAGACTTGCCCGGAAAGACTTAGATACGGGCGAGGTCGTAGGATCGGGCGGCGGCTTCACCGGCGCAGATGAGGTTGGTTGTGGCTTCCTGGGGGTCGAGCGCCTGGTCGAGGGGCATGGGCTTGCGGCAGATCGGAAGCACCAAGTCAATACCCGGCTCATACACCGCATCCAAGTTGTCAGCGCGACCGCCCACGACAGCGGCTACCGGCTTGCCATATCGCTTGGCACGACGGGCCACACCCACCGGCGCCTTACCGGCGGCGGATTGCTCGTCCATATTGCCCTCGCCCGTTATGACGAGGTCGACATCGCGCACGCGCTCGTCAAACCCCACGAGGTCGAGCACCGTCTCCACGCCCGAGCGCAACTCGGCACCGAGTGCCAACAGCGCTGCTCCCAGACCACCGGCGGCACCGGCGCCGGGCACACCGAGCACCGAGCCAAATGTCCGTGCACCCTCGGGCACACGCAACAGCTCCTGGGCTCGCGCCTCGGCAATTGCCGCATCAAGCAGGCGGCCGTAGCCGACCATCCAACCGTCGTACCTGCGCAGCGCCTCGGCGTCACCCGTCGGCAGACCCTTCTGCCCGCCAAACACCGCCAGTGCACCGCGACGCCCCACGAGCGGATTCTCGACATCGGAAAGCACCACGACACGCGCGCCGTTCAGCGCCCGAAGCGCTGGCGCCAAATCGATACTCACCACGTGTTCGAGACCCGCAAGACCGGGGGCGATATTGCAGCCACACTCATCGACCACGCGCGCGCCCAGCGCCTGCAGCATACCGGCGCCACCATCGTTGGTGGCGCTGCCGCCCAAGCCAATATAGATAGTCTTTGCGCCCGTGCGAACCGCGCGAAGCATGAGCTCGCCCACGCCATAGGTTGTAGCGGCCAGCGCCGACGACTCCGTGCAAGGCGAGTACCCGATGCCGGCCGCCTCGGCCATCTCGATGACCGCGGACTCGCGCTCGACATCAACCAGCATCCGGGCAGGCACACGCTCGCCAAAGGGTCCTGCAACCTCGCAGGTCACAAGCTCGCCACCGCATGCGGCGATGGCGTCGAGCGTTCCCTCGCCACCATCTGCCAGCGGCAATGTGCACACCTCGGCATCGGACCACACACGGCGCATGCCCTCGGCAACCGCCGCCTCCGCCTGCGCACTCGAAACGCTGCCCTTAAAGGAGTCGATCGCCAGCAGCACACGGCGGGGCCGGCGGCACGCGGCACCAAAATCGACCGCCTCAACGGCAATATCTTCGGTACACGCGAGCGCCTCGGCATGAGCGGCATGTGCCTCAAGATCGGCCCCACAACCGCAGCCAGTACCATCGGTGCCACGCAACCCACTAAAATAGCCGCTCAACACCTCACGACACTCGTCTGCCAGCACGCCAGCCGTCACGTTAAACCGATGATTCAGGCGCGAGTCGGCATTCAAATCGTATAGGGATCCCAACGCACCCGCCTTGGCGTCGCTCGCGCCATACACGCAGCGCCCCACGCGCGCATTGACCATAAGCCCCGCACACATGCAGCAGGGTTCCAACGTCACATAGACCGTACAGTCGGAAAGGCGCCAGCGGTCAAGCGCCTGGGCAGCGGCGCACAGGGCCGCGAACTCTGCATGCGCCGAAGGGTCCTGGTCGAGCTCGCGACGATTATGCGCCCTCGCGACGATCTCGCCGTCGCGCACCACTACGGCTCCGATGGGCACCTCGCCCACCGCCGCGGCTGCTCGCGCCTCCGCCAACGCCTCGCGCATGAACTTCTCGTCGATTTCGGTGATCGTCATCGTTCGCCTTCCCTGTTGCAAATTCAAAACGATGCTATCATTACGACTCACGGAGAGATGGCAGAGCGGTTGAATGCGGCGGTCTTGAAAACCGTTGAGCGCGAGAGCGTTCCGGGGGTTCGAATCCCCCTCTCTCCGCCACTTTTAGTGATGCACCGGTGTCATGGTCCGCTCAAACAGCGCATCGACCACGTCGGCCATCTCGGGTCGACGCTCAAGATCGTGGCCCGATTCCCACCATATCGTGAAAAGTCGAATAATACCGCCGGCGACAAACTCAGACGTCGTCTCGAGTGACACGGGGGCCAGGGCATCCTCGGCAAGCACGTTCATCACACGCTCGCGGATGGAGCGGGCAATACGGTCGCAAATAACGTTGGTCAACATGCCCGACATGCTGCTCGCCAAAATGTTGTCCATGAGCTGCTCATGGGCCAGAATCAGGTCCATGGCATCGTCCAAAATCGCGTGCCGAAGCGCGCGCACGTCCTCGGCAGACACTGTGCCGGCCTCATCGGGCTGTTTTTGCGGCAAGCCGGACATGAGTTCATCGATATAAAAGGCAAAGTAATCGTTCTTGTCGCGAAAGTGCTTGTAGAACGTCGTGCGGCGAATCATGGCGCGGTCGCACAGCATGGCAACCGTCAGGTCCTCAAAACGATGCTCCTCGAGAAGCTCGGTGAAGGCATCGAACAGGGCACGGTAGGTTTTCTTAATGCGAAGGTCCACTGGTATCGCCATCCTCAGGGCAAAGACAACACTCGTCAATCTGTCGCATATCTTACACCTGTACCTCGCGCGCTTTGCCCCGGTACCGACCCCGCCGAAAACACAACGCTTACCGGAAAGTTCGGCACGGCAAAACGTTGCGGGTATACTAGTAGCGTTATACCAACGGCAGCTGGCGCATGCCGCCGCGGCCATTCGAAACGGAGACATCATGATTACCGTCATCATCGGCATCGTTGTTGTCATTGTGATTGTCTGCGCCATCGCCGGCATCTACAACAACATGGTCACCAAGCGTAACCGCATCGATAACGCCTGGCAGAACATCGATACGCAGCTGCAGCGCCGTAACGACCTGATCCCCAACCTGGTCGAGACCGTCAAGGGCTACGCCAAGCACGAGCAGGAGACGCTCTCCGCCGTGATCAGCGCGCGTAACACCGCCGTCAAGGCCACCACGCCCGAGGCCAAGATGGAAGCCGACAACGCGCTGACCGGTGCGCTGCGCCAGCTCTTCGCCGTGGCCGAGGCCTACCCCGATCTGAAGGCAAACACCAACTTTACGCAGCTGCAGGCATCGCTCGAGGATACCGAGAACAAGATTAGCTATGCACGCCAGAGCTACAACGACTGCGTGCTCAGCTACAACAACGCCATCCAGACGTTCCCGGCTGTCATCTTTGCCGGTATCTTCCAGTTTAAGGAGCGCCAGGGCTTCGAGGCCGCCGAAGCAGCCCGCCAGGCACCGACCGTCAAGTTCTAAACAACAAGGCCGAGTCTTAAGCCAGTTCATCAACCCTTTGGGGCCCAAGGCACAAACCTTGGGCCCTTTTCGTATCCACGCACAACGCGCGGCCAATAGGCCGCGCACCATCTTTAACCAGATTAATTATGGCGTGTTGCGACAACGCCGAACCCGCAGGGCAGAGAGCAAGTTCCCTCCCGGCGTACTCCGCAGGACGAAAGAACCTCCGCCGCACGAAGTGCGCAGCGGAGGTTCTTTCATGTCCGAGGACGCGCCGGAAAGGAAGGTTGCCCTCGGGCTGAACAGCTATGGCAGCTTACGCCACGGTGTAAACCCAGTTGTGCTTATCCTCAACAGCACCAGACTGGATACCAGTCAGGGTCTCGCGGAGCTTCTTCATCACAGGGCCGATCTCGGTGTAGCCAGCCGGGAAGGTCACGGTCTCGTCGGCACCGTAAACCTTGTTGTCGATCTCGCCAACCGGGGAGATGACGGCAGCAGTGCCGCACAGGCCGCACTCGACAAAGGTACCGGCCTTGACCTCGGCCCACTCAACGGGACGCTGGTCGACGGTCATGCCCAGGTCCTTGGCGACCTGAACGAGCGAACGACGGGTGATGGAGGGCAGGATGGAGTCGGTGTGCGACTGCGGAACGACGAGGGTGCCGTCCTCCTTCACGAACAGGACGTTGGCTCCGCCGGTCTCCTCGACATAGGTGCGGGACTCGGAGTCGAGATACAGGTTCTCGGCATAGCCCTCGCGATGGGCCTCCATCGTGGGCTTGAGGGACATGGCGTAGTTCAGGCCGGCCTTGATGTTGCCGGTGCCGTGCGGTGCGGCGCGGTCGTACTCGGAAACGCGCAGTTTAACGGGCTTGAGGCCACCCTTAAAGTACGGACCGACCGGGGTCACGAGAATGCGGAACGTGTACTCAGGAGCGGGAGCCACGCCGATCACGTCACCGGAGCCGATCATAAACGGACGCACGTACAGGGTCGCGCCGGAACCGAAGGGCGGAACCCAGGCGGCGTTGGCAGAAACGACCTGCTTGACGGCCTCAACGAACTTGTCCTTGGGGAACGGGGGCATCTCGAGGCGCTGGGCAGAGTTATACATGCGCTCGGCGTTCATATCGGGACGGAAACAGACGATGCTGCCGTCCTCGGCGGTGTAGGCCTTCAGGCCCTCAAAGACCTCCTGGCAGTAATGGAAGATGCCGCCGCACTCGGAGACATGCAGGGTGTGGTCGGTGGTCAGGCCGCCTTCGTCCCACTCGCCGTCCTTCCAATGGGCCTCGTAGCTGTAATCGGTCTTCATGTAGCCAAAGCCGAGGCTACCCCAATCGATATCCTTCTTCTCGACAGTCATATGTCGCTCCTTACATACACAGTTGCAAACTCGCGAACCCGCACGCAAGGACCGAGGCCGGCCGCGTCGCAACGTCGCACGCCCGGAGCGTAGAGCCGGACGGGACACGCGAACAGCATCAAAGCCGATGGCACGTCGATTCGCATGCACGAGATTGTACTCCGCACGCGCGTCGGATAAAACGTTTTTCTTTAACTAACTAAAGTATTTTCATTTGACCGAAGCTAAAGAGGCCCGCCACCGTAAACGGCGACGGGCTTCAACGACACAGTTTGTGCGCCGGCTCGAGCTAGGCGTTCTATTTGCCCAGCTTGGCCTTAACCAGACCGACCACGGTCGGGATGATCGACACGGCAACGATGCCGATAATCAGCAGCTCAAAGTGCTCCTGCACAAAGGGAATGCCGCCAAAGAAGTAGCCCAGCAGCGTAAAGACCGTCGACCAGGTAATGCCGCCCAGCACGTTAAAGACGACAAAGTTGCGCCAGTGCATGCCGCCCATGCCAGCGATAAAGGGCACAAAGGTGCGGATAAACGGGAAGAAGCGACCCAGGAAGATGGCCAGGTGACCCCACTTGTCCAAGAAGTCCTCGGACTTTTTGATGCGCTCGGGCGTCATGGCCTTGACCTTGCCCGAAGCGATGATCTTGCGGCCAAAGAAGTGACCGATCATAAAGTTGCACTGATCGCCCAAAATGGCCGCGGCCCATGCGGTGGCCAGAAGCGCCACGATGTTAAAGCCGCCGTTGTGGGCAAAGAAACCCGAGGCGAACAGCAGCGAATCACCGGGAAGGAACGGGAAGAACACCACGCCCGTCTCGATAAAGATGATCAGGAACACGCAGCCGTAGGCCATAAGCGGGCCGGCGGCGATCCAGCTGGCGATCGCGGTGCGCGGGTCCTTAAGCAGCTCGGCAATAAAATTGATGAAACCCATGAAGTAAAACCTCTCAGTTGTGGGCGCGGATACGTCCAAGTTGACCAGTATACGGTTGCGTTGCCCCCTCGTGCGCAACCCCACAAAAGCATGACTCCATTACCAGCAAGTTTGCATAACTGACACCTGTCGCGCAATGCCGCCAAGATTGTCCTTCCTAATCCCTAGCGAATCGCTATACTTTATTGAATCGCATTGCCATGGCGCTAAGGGAGGGCGGCCGGTGAGCTTTATCAATACCATTCGCGAGGACATCAAGACCGTCCAAGCGCAGGACCCCGCCGCGCAAAACGGTCTGGTCATCTTCCTTTCCTATCCTGGCCTGCACGCCAAGTGGAACCACGTGCCCGAGCACTGGCTCTGGGAGCATGGCCATCGCTCGCTCGCCCGTGTGCTCTCGCAAATCACCCGCCACATCACCGGCGTCGAGATTCACCCTGCCGCGCAGATCGGCAAGCACTTCTTTATCGACCACGCCATGGGCGTCGTCATCGGCGAGACCACCATTGTGGGCGACAACTGCGTACTCTACCAGGGCGTCACGCTTGGCGGCACCGGCAACGAGACCGGCAAACGCCACCCCACCCTGGGCAACAATGTCACCGTGGGCACGGGTGCCAAGGTGCTCGGCAACATTCGCATCGGCAACAACGTCAAAATCGGCGGCAACTCGGTCGTCGTTAAGGACGTCCCCGACAACTGCACCGTCGTGGGCGTGCCGGGACGCATCATCAAGCGCAACGGCTGCCGTGTGTTCGAGGAGAGTTTCGACGCCAAGCAGCATCGCGAGTACATGCCCGATGACGCCGCCGAGCAGAGTGCCCTCAACCGCCAGGGCATCGCCGAGAACGCCCGCCGCGTCAAGGAACTCGAGCGAGAGGTGGCCGAGCTCAAGGCCCTCGTCGCCAAGCTCGTGGACGAACGCTAGGAACGCAAGCGGCACAAAACGACATCGGCACCGATGCAAAAGGCGCGCCAGGGGATCAATCCCCGGCGCGCCTTTTTTCGATGTGACATGTGGGACTGTCCCTTTGTCACATTATGCGAACTGACTCAGATAGAGGTCGGCATAAGCGCCCTCGGCTGCGAGCAGCTCCTTATGCGTGCCCTGCTCGATAATGTTGCCGTGGTCCATGACCAAGATCAGGTCGGCGTCCACGATCGTCGACAGGCGATGCGCGATCACAAAGCTCGTGCGCCCGCGCATAAGCGCGTCCATGGCACGGCCGATGGCAAGCTCGGTACGCGTGTCCACGCTTGAGGTCGCCTCGTCCAGGATGAGAATCGCCGGGTTGTTGAGCAGCACGCGTGCGATGGTCAGCAGCTGACGCTGGCCCTGGCTGATGCTTTCGGCATCGTTGGCCACGCGCGTGTCGTAGCCCTGCGGCATGGTGCGCACGAAGAAGTCGACCTGCGCGGCACGAGCGGCGGCCACAATTTCGTCGCGCGTTGCCTCGGGGCAGCCGTAGGCGATGTTTTCGGCAATCGTGCCATCGAACAGCCAGGCGTCCTGCAGCACCATGCCAAACTGCTGGCGCAGCTCGCCGCGGTCCATGCGGCTCGTGTCCACGCCGTCGAGCGTAATACGCCCGCCGTCAATCTCGTAGAAGCGCATGAGCAGGTTAATGAGCGTGGTCTTGCCCGCGCCCGTGGTTCCCACCACGGCAATCTTCTGGCCCGGCTCGGCGGTAAACGACACATCGCGCATGAGCGGCTTGTCGGGCGCATAACCAAAGCGCACGTGCTCAAAAGCGACACGGCCCTCAACGCGACCCGGCAGCTTGGCGGCCTCGCCCGGCTGCGGATCCGCCTCCATCTCGGGTTCATCGAGCAGGTCGAACACGCGCTCCGCGCTCGCCAGCGCGCTCTGCAGCGAGTTGAAGGTAAACGACAGCTGCGTCATGGGCTCGGATGCCTCGTAGATAAACTGGAAGAACGCCTGGAACACACCGACGGTCATGTGGCCGGCAACCAGCATGCTGCAGCCCACAATCGCAATCACGATCTGTGCCAGGCGGCCGATAAAGCGCACCGCGGGGCCGACGGCGTTAATCATAAAGTCGGCCTTGGCACTCACGCGCGCTAGCTCGCTCGAGGCCTGGTGCACCTCGGCAGAACTCTGACGCTCGCGGTTAAACGCGCGAATCACCAGACGGCCCGAGTAGCCTTCCTCGACCGCACTCGTAATCTTGGACACCCACTCCTGACGCTCACCGGTTACGTCATGCGTGCGGCGCGAGACCACCTTGGTCACCAGCAGCGACAACGCCGTAAAGAACAAAAAGACGAGCGTGAGCGGCACGCTAAACACGAACATCACGCTCACGGCGCCCACCACGGTACCGATCGACACCAGAAGCTGCAGCAAGCCGCGCTGCATGCTCTCGGACATCTTGTCCAAGTCGTTGGTCGCACGGCTGACGACCTCGCCGGGACGATGCGCGTCAAAGTAGGCAAGCGGCAGACGATTGAGCTTTTGAGCGATGCGGTTACGCAGACGCAGGTTGAGGCGTTCGGCCACGCTCGACATCAAAAAGCTCTGGAGCGCGTAGAACGAGGCAGCGGCCGTCCAAATCATAAAGTAGATGAAGATGGTCCTGCCGCAGTTCTCCCAGGTGATGTTGAAGGTGGTATCGTTGGCAAACGCCACCTGAATGTGGCCCCACAGCTCATCGATCACGCGGGCGCTATATGCCGGCGCAGCGGTGTTAAAGATGGCATAGAACACAATGCTCGCGAACACGATATAGAAGCGCCAATGGTCGCCGGCAGCCTCGCTCCACAGGCGGCGCACCGTCGCCCAGGTATCCCGAGGCGTCTCGTCCTCGTCCTCGTCGTCCACATCGCGCATGCGCTCTGCCTCAGCGCGGGCGCGCTCGTCCTCGGCGCGCTCGTTTTCCTCATAGAGCGCCTGGCGGCGAGCCTCGCGCTCCGCCGCCTTGGCGGCTTCGTCCAGGTCGGGCGTGGCGCCCGTCTCCTCAACTGTCTCTGCATCCGCGGCGCCATCGGCGATGCCCTGCTTCTTGAGCTCCTCGGTCATGCTACTCACCTCCCTTCATCTGCGATTCCGCGATAGCACGGTACACCTCGCAGGTTTCCATGAGCTCGTCGTGCGTGCCTAGGCCCACGACCTCGCCATCCCTGAGCACCACGATCTGGTCGGCATGCAGAATGGTCGAGATACGCTGCGCGATGATGAGCACCGCAGCGTCACGCGTCTCGTCTTGCAACGCATGGCGCAGGGCGGCATCGGTCTTAAAGTCCAGGGCCGAGAAACTGTCATCGAAGATATATAGATCGGCATGCTTCATGAGCGCACGGGCGATGGCCAGACGCTGGCGCTGGCCGCCCGAAAAGTTCGTGCCGCCCTGCGCCACCGGGGTATCGAGCCCCTGCGGCTGATCGAGCACAAAGGTGCTCTGGGCAACCCGGAGCGCATGAAGCATGTCGGCCTCAGTCGCGTCTTCGTTGCCAAAGCGCAGATTGCTTGCTACGGTGCCCGAGAACAGCCATGCCTTTTGCGGCACATAGGCAATGCGCCCGCGAATCTCGTCTTGCGAAAGGTCGTGCAGATCAACGCCGTCCAGGCGAATGGCGCCCTTGGTGGCATCGTGGAAGCGCAGCAGGAGCTTGGCCACCGTCGATTTGCCCGAGCCCGTCGAGCCAACGATCGCGGTCGTCTGACCGCGGCGACAGGTAAAGCTCAGATTGCACAGCGTGTCCTCGTCGGCGTCGTCAAAACGAAACGACATATGATCGAACACGGCGACCGCGTCGGCTCCGTCTGCGGACTCAGGCGCCCCGTCGCCCAGCATAGCCTTGCCGTCCACGATGCTCGGCTCGATTTCGAGCACCTGCTGCGCACGGTTGAGGCACGCCGCGGCGCGCGGAAGCGTCAGAATCACCATCTGCGCCATCATCACAAAGAAAAGAATCAGGATCGCGTATTCCAACACGGCCGAAATGCTGCCGATTTGCATGGCGTGGACGCCCACGCGGTTGCCGCCCACCCACAGCACCGCCACCTCGGCGATGTTCATCAAAAAGAAGCTGGAGCTGTCGAGGCCCACAAACAGGTGGTTGACCTTGATGGCGTTGGCCGCGTAATCGCTAAACACCTCGTCCAGGCGCTGCTCCTCGTGGCGCTCCTTGTTAAATGCGCGGATGACGCGCACGCCCACGATGTTCTCGCGCAGCACCACGTTCATGCGGTCGATAAAGCTCTGCAAGCGCATAAAGATCGGCGCGGCGTTAGCCACCGTAAAGACCGCCGCTACGAGCACGATCGCAACGACTACGCCCAGAAGCGCGCCCATGGCGGGATCGATAAACCAGGCGAAGATGATGCCCGCCACAGCCAAAAACGGCACGGGCAGCACCAGCTGAATCGTCTGCAGAATCGCCTGCTGAATCACGTTGATGTCGTTGAGCGAGCGCGTGATCATCGATCCGGTGCCAAAGCGCTCAAAATCGCTGGCCGCGAGCTCGAGCGATTTGTCGTACACGGCATTGCGGATATCGCAAGCCACGTTGGCGGCCAGGCGCGCCGAAAGATAGCAGCCCAGCACCGTGCCGCCGCTAGCCATGCTGGTCGCGATAAACATGTATAGGCCGTTGCGTAAAATGTAGTCGACATCGCCCGTGGTAATACCGGTGTTGACCATGTTCGCCAGCATCGTGGGAACCAACAGCGTACCGACGTTATCCACCAGCAGCACCAGCAGTGTCACTGCGACAAGCCCTCGATATGGCTTTAGAAACCTCATTAACAGTCGCACGACTCCCCCTCACGTCGATCTTGCATCTGGCTTGCGGCTGCCACCTGCTGTTTAAATGTCTCGCACTCCTCGCCGAGCACCTGAGAGAATTTGCCGATCAAGCGCATAATCTCGCGCTGCTCACATGGCTCAAGCGCGCCAAAGGCTCGCTGCTCGGCCTTGAGTGCCGGCAGCGCATAACGCTCGGCAAATCGCCTGCCCTCTTCGGTCAGGCTCACAACCTTGTTCTTACGGCTGCCTTCGGCAAACTCCAACGTTGCGAAGCCCCGCGCCGTCAAGATTTTAATTGCCGAATTGATGGTCTGCTTGCTGTAGAACCATTCGCTTGTCAGACGGCTTACGGCAATACTGCCGCCCGCCGTGCTGGTATCGACGAGCATCCAGTAAGCGCAGTCCGAAAGACCGCAGGCGCGCGAGAACTCCGAATAGATATGGTCGAGTCCATTGAGCAACCGGTCGAAGTCGACCAGTGTAACCGCACTATTCATCAATCCCACCATTCGATTGTCCGATTTTTGACCAATTTTATGTCTCTAGATTAGTCCGAGTTTTGACTATCGTCAACAGGCTCTCCGCAAATGCGTGCACTTTTATGGCCTATCGGCAGAAAAAGACCGCCGGCGCGGGGGCGGCGCCAGCGGTCACGTGAAAATCGAGTTTTATTGCCTGTTAAGCGGCGACGGCCTCATAGACCGTAGCGCCCGAGAAGCTGTCATGCAGGCTCTTGCCGGCAATCCACGGCAGCTCGACGACCTCGCAGACCGTGTTGACCAGCTCGGAGCAGTCAGTAAAGTGGCCCTTGTCGTTGAGGGCCTCGCAATCCTGAACACGCCAATAGCCATCGGTGTGCGTGATGTAGTACTCGTGATCGTTGATCGACACGAAAGCGCGCGTCTTGGAACGCAGCAGCTTCAGGAATCCTTCAAAATCGGTCTCGACGACATCTCCAGCCTGGAACATGATGTTACCTCCTGGCCCGGCGCCACCACGGCGCATTGATAAACATTGGTACTCCTTTAGTAAAACCTTTATCAGAGGTTATGCGTTCGTCATTTAGGCAAGTGGTAAAAAACCGCAGGGTAGACGGGATAAAACGTTTAACCATCCCATTTGTTTGTCACATTCTGAAGGTACTTTTATGCAAACCTACTTTCCCAATTGGAATCTATCCTTTTGGCCGGGCAATTGACCGTCTATCGTTTGAGCCCGACGGGTATGAACGGGGCATCTGCAACGCCACCGCAAGGAGACACCATGGAGACTATCGAAGCACTCATTCACCGTCGCAGCTGCCGCAACTACAGCGATCGTCCCGTCGAGGCCGAAAAACTTGCACGTATTATCGAAGCCGGCCAATATGCACCGAGCGGCATGGGCCGCCAGCCGGTGACGTTTGTCGCCGTCACCGACCCCGCGACCGTCGAGCGTCTCTCGCAGCTCAACGCCCAGGTCATGGGCAGCAACAGCGACCCCTTCTATGGCGCCAAGACCGTTGTGGTGGTGCTGGTTGACCGCAGCGTGCCCACCCATCTGGAAGACGGCTCGCTCGCCATGGGCAACTTGCTCAACGCCGCCTATGCACTGGGTGTCGATTCGTGCTGGATTCACCGCGCGCATGAGGTCTTTGACTCGCCCGAGGGCCTGGAGCTACTGGCCAGTTGGGGTCTACCCGCCGACGGCAGCCTGCGCGGTGTCGGTCACTGCATTCTGGGCTATGCCGAGGACACGCTGCCCGAGCCCAAACCCCGCCGCGACAACGTGGTCTACGTAAGGTAATTAGTTCCGCCGTTCTACCGAACGGCGGGCTCGTTGACGCTGCGCGGGCCGCATTCACGCCAATCTGACGTTCAATTTCGAGGGCGCGACCAGAAGGTCAGCGCCCTCTCATTTCACGTCACCTTGGCGCAAATGCGGCTCGCTCGCTTTTGGCGACTGACATCGAATGAGCCACTGTCTTGGGCAGCTAAAAAAGCCCCGTCCCAAATTAGCTACCCCACTCGTAACTTATATTGACGTCGCCGTTGTCGTCGTTTCGTTCGTCTGGGTCGTTTCAGCGTCGTTACCTTGCTCGCCTTCGTCCTTTTGAGCATCTGCGATGGTGGAGGCCGCCGCAACGATACCACGCTGGGGCGCGACGCCCGTCTGGGTCTGAGCGCCCTCGACAACTTCTGTACCCGCATGCGCGAGCTCGGGCGATTTAAACACTGCGTCCAAGTTGGCGCCACCGCCGGCGTAGCCAAGCGCAGCGAGTGCGATGACGATCACTGCAACGACGGCCACGATCGGCACATAACGATGCCAACCAGCCGGGTTGAGCCCGCTGCGGCGAGCCGCCCCGCGGCTGATGTAACCAAGCGTTCCGTCGTGCTTGAGCTTTGAGCCCACCACGCGTTTGCGACCCCACAGCGAGGACTCTGCCTGCATGGCCAAGCGGGCGCTTGCCGAAGGATAGCCGTATTTAGTGCGCTTGAACGAGCCATCAAACCCCGAGGCGTGTTTGCCCCACGTCACCGATGTCGTGCGTCGGTTAACCGGCGCGGCGCTCCGCCTTCTGCGGCTCGGTTTTGAAGTCTCAGCCATATGCCCTCGCACGCCGCAACCAAATCGAAACAATAACGCTTTGGACTGTAGCACACGCGTCGCGCGCGGTCACGGACGCCTCGCTCAACGGTCATCGTCCTTCAGCAAGCGCCACAGCGTCGTACGGCTTATACCCAGCACCTCCGCCGCACGGGTTCGGTTGCCGTGGAGATGATCTACAACCAGATGCGCGATATCTCGCTCGGTATCTGCCAGCGGTCGCAGGATATACAGGTCGCTTTCGAGTGTCGGGGCGCCAAAGGTTGCGGTCTTAATCACGTCCTCTTGGGCGAGCACTTCCTCCGCCACAGCGCGGTCCACCGTGCCCGCCCCCACCAATATATACAGTCGTTCCGAGACCTCGCGGAGCTGCAGATAATTGCGCGGCCAGCGGTAAGCATCGAGCGTCTTCGTCGCCGCGGCAGACAGCGTGGGCGCTGCCGTCCCAAATGCATCAGCGAGATATTCCAAATAGCGCGCAGCCTTCGTCGACGCGGCTCCCTGCTCGGCGATTGCCGGCGCCACGCTCACCGCACAGGCGAAGCGCTCGGTCACAAAGGCGGCTTGATCACTTTCGCCGCCGCCCGGCATGTCATTCGCCGTCAGCACCACATGGCAGCGCGTCGCCAACGCGGTGTCGGTCATCGTGGAAACGAGCTCGCGAAGGCGCTGGGGACCAACCGCATTCCAGCCCTCAATGCAAAGTGTCAGCCCCGTTTGGAACAGCGGCGATTCGGAGCTTTTGAGCACATGGCGCCAACCGCGCTCGGTGAGCTCATCGAGCGCGACGGAAACAAAGGGCTGACCGGCAAAAGGACCGTCCAGATAGAGGCGCTTGGCAATCTCGACCTGACCCGCTCCCAGCTCGCCCTCGAGCATAAGGGGCACGCCGCGCGCGTAACTCTCTGCAACCGGCGCAGCCACCGAGGCCGCCCCCTCAACGATGCCGTACGCGCTCGATTCGTAGCGGGCCTCAACTTCGTCGGCGTTGAGCCACTCGATACCCGCATGCGCCGCGGCACCGCGCGCCCCGCGGACCACGACGACCCAAAGGCCCCCGCCCTCTTTGTCGGTGGGGCGAACGGTCAGGCTCAGGCGCGCACCCGCACGTCCCATAACCAGACGCGCGCCGTCTCCTATACGGTCGAAGCGCTCAGCTACAAAAGCCGCCACATCCCGCTCAAGTGCCGCGTCATTCATGGTCGAGATCGCGACGTCCCCACGCGCATCGATTGCCAATGCCGAGGCCCCGGCAGCAGCCAGGGCCTCGGTCAAGATGTTCAGCTTGGCATCGCTATCCATGATTTGCCCCTGTCCGCAGCGACGTGCAACCGCCGCCGGTCGCACGACCGAGTGTTTCAAAATTGAACGATATTGCTCACCAAACACTATAGGGCAGAAAGCGCCGTCCTGCGAGTATAGGTGTTGCCCCGCATCGCCATCCTGGCGGGGCGATAAGAGCTCTTCGGGACTTATAAACCTGCGGACAAGCCATACCCGCAAGAGCTCCTATCGCTCCACCGTGAGAATGCGCTCACCAGCACGCAGCACGCAAATAAGCTACTTCTCTACCAGATTCCCAGCACGTGCTGCATTCCCAAACTCATGCACGCAATGCCAATCCAGCAGCAAAAGCCCAGCGCGATGGGCTTGCCGCCCTTTTTGACCAGCTCGACGATATCGGTATTAAAACCAATAGCCGCCATGGCCATCACGATAAAGAACTTCGACAGCTCCTTGATGGGCGCCGTAAAGGACGCGGGAAGCTGAAGCACCGTGGTGATCACACTCGCCAGCACAAAGAACAGCACAAACATGGGAAACGCGCGTTTAAGCGAGAACGTGCTTTTGGCGTCGCCGCCGGCCTTGCGAGCCAGATGCATCTGCCAGCATGCGAGGACCAACGTGATGGGAATGATAGCCAGCGTCCTGGTGAGCTTGACCACCGTGGCGCTCTCGAGCACATTTGCGCCGGGATGCATGCTGTCCCAGGCGCTCGCCGCAGCCGTTACCGACGAGGTGTCGTTGATGGCGGTACCGGCAAACAGGCCAAAGCCCTCATTGGTCAGCCCGAGCATGCCGCCGAGCGTCGGAAACACGAGCGCCGCGATAACGTTAAACAGGAAGATGACCGAAATAGCCTGGGCAATCTCGCGATCGTCGGCATCGATGACGGGTGCGGTCGCGGCGATGGCAGAACCGCCGCAAATCGACGAACCCACACCCACAAGCGTCGCGATCTTGCCCGGCACGTTCATGACGCGGCAGAGCACAAAGGCGATGACAAGCGAGGTCGAAATTGTCGCCACGATAATCGGCAGCGACTGGGCGCCCTTGGACAGAATCTGGGAGAGGTTCATGCCAAAGCCAAGCAGGATAACCGCGTACTGCAAGACTTTTTTGGACGTATAGGTGACGCCGGCGGCGAGCTGTTCGCGACGATTCTTGGGAAAGACGAGTGCCAGGACCATGCCAAAGAGGATGGCAAATACCGGCCCACCGACCACCTCAATCTGTTTGCCGAGCAACGTCGCGGGGATAGCGATGATCAGGCAGAACAAGACGCCTTTCCAGCGCTCGCGTACGATATTTGCCAGTTGCATATGGGACTCCTTCTTTCTATTTCACGTTTGCGACGGCTTATGATACGGCAACATTGAGCGCAGCCTTGCGCAAACACAGACTAAGATGCCGCAATAGTTCTCAGGCAACAGCCGAATTACCCACCGCGGAGAGCTGATTCGCGGCATAATTAACAACTGACATATGAGTTTGATAGAACAGTTGCGAGGCGCTATGGAAGAATCGATGCACGTCGGCGAGCAGGAAACGAGCCTACAGGACCAGTCCTACCACACCATTCGACGCAAAATCGTCTACCTGGACTACAAGCCGGGCGAAAAGCTGGGCGTCAAGCAACTTTGCGACGACCTGGATATGGGGCGCACCCCTGTGCGCGAGGCACTGGTGCGTCTGGCGCAGGAAGGCCTGGTGCGCACCGTGCCCCAAAGCGGCACCTACGTCTCACCCATCAACCTCACCCTTGCCGAGAGTGCCTGTTACATCCGCGAACATCTGGAAAAGCAGGTAATCGTGGAATGCTGTGCACGCGCCACGTCGGCTGGCATCGAGCAGCTCGACCGCGCCATCGCGCTGCAGGAAAAGGCCATGGCCGACGAGGATCGCATCGGCTTCTTTTTGAGCGATAACCTCATGCATCACATGATTTTTAGCATCGCATGTCGCAGCACCGTGTGGTCGTGGCTCGAAGAGACCAATGCCGACCTGGAGCGCTTCCGCTGGTTGCGCGCCGCCACGCAGGTTCTCGACAATCAGGACATCGTGAACGAGCACAAGCAGATTCGCCGCGCTATCGCCGGTCGCGACCCCATCGAAGCGAGCTTTTTGGTCAGCAAGCACCTGCATATGATGTTCCGCAACCAGACCGAGGTTCTGGACCAGTTCCCCGAGTACTTCGAGACCAGCAAGCTCCGCTAACCTGCCAAAAAGGGACAGGTTTATTTTGGCAGGTTTTATCTGGGCAAATGCAACAAGGCCCGGCTCCGCTGCAACGGAGCCGGGCCTTGGGCGCTAGAACGGCGGAACCAACTACTCTACCGTGACGCTCTTGGCGAGGTTTCGGGGCTGGTCAACGTCGCAACCGCGCAGGATGGCCACCTCGCGGGCGAGCAACTGCAGCGGGACGCTCGCCGTGATGGGACTGAACACGTCGCGGACTGCTGGTACGCGGATGATGCAGTCGGCGATCTTGTTGATCTCCTCGTCGCCCTCGGTGGCAACGACGATGACCTTGGCACCGCGCGCCTTGCACTCCATAAGGTTCGACACGGTCTTGTCGTAGGTGGCACTCTTGGTGGCCACGGCGATGACAGGGAAGCCCGGGTCGATCAGCGCGATGGGGCCGTGCTTCATCTCGCCGGCGGCGTAGGCCTCGGCGTGCAGGTAGCTGACCTCCTTGAGCTTGAGCGCACCCTCGTAGGAAATAGCGGCACCCATGCCACGACCCACGAACAGTGCGGACTGCGCGTCCTTGCACAGCAGGGCGGCCTCATGAACGGCCTCGGTTTGGGTATCCAAAATCCACTGGATCTGCTCGGCCGTATCGGAAAGCTCGCGGAACAGCATGCGCGCCTGCTTGGTGGTCAAGCGGTACTTGACCTGCGCCAGCAGCAGGGCCAAAAGCGTAAGGCTCACAACCTGGCCGATGAAGCTCTTGGTCGAGGCGACCGCGATCTCCTTGTTGGCCTTGGTGTAGATGACGCCGTCGCTCTCACGCGCCACGGGGCTGCCCACCACGTTGGTGATGCCGAAGACCTTGGCACCCTTGATGCGCGCGTCACGAATGGCGGCAAGGGTATCGGCCGTCTCGCCCGACTGGGACACGGCAACGACAAGCGTCGTCGGCGTAATGATGGGGTTGCGATAACGGAACTCGCTGGCCGCCTCCACCTCGGTGGGGATGCGAGCCCAGCCCTCAATGAGATTCTTAGCAATGAGGCCAGCATGATAGCTGGTGCCGCAAGCAATCACGTAGACGCGGTCGATGTCGTTGAGTTCCTCGAGTGAAAGGCCCAGCTCGTCGATGTCGAGCTCGCCGGCCGGCGTCATACGACCGACCAGCGTGTCGCGCACGACGCGCGGCTGCTCGTGGATTTCCTTGAGCATAAAGTCGGGATAACCGCCCTTTTCCGCCATGTCCAGGTCCCAGTCGATGTGGGTGACCTTGGGCTCGATAACGTTGCCGGCCTCGTCGTTGTACTCGACGCCTGCGGGCGTGAGCTTGGCAAACTGACCGTCCTCGAGCACCACGACATCGCGGGTGGCGTCGATGAGCGCGATGACATCGGAGGCGACATAGGCGCCGGTCTCGCCCGCGCCGACCACGATCGGGGAATCCTTGCGGGCCACGGCGATCACGCCGGGCTCGTCAGCGCACACGGCGGCCAGACCATAGGCACCGACCACGTGGGTGCAAGCCTCGCGCACGGAGGCCATCAGGTCGTGCGTCTCGGCATAAGCCTCTTCGATCAGATGCGCGAAGACCTCAGTATCGGTCTCGCTCTTAAAGTGGTGGCCGCGGCCCTCCAGCTCTTCGCGCAGCTCGGCGAAGTTCTCGATGATGCCGTTGTGGACGATGGCGATACGACCGTCGCAGCTGGTGTGGGGGTGAGCGTTAACGACGGAGGGCTTGCCGTGGGTGGCCCAACGGGTGTGGCCGATACCGCAGGTAGCGTCGCTGTCAATGTTGGAAAGCTCGCTCTCCAGGCCCGCGACCTTGCCCACGCGGCGGATGACGTCGAGGTGCGCCGCGGCGCCCTCGCCCACCTCGAGCGCGACGCCCGAGGAGTCATAGCCACGATACTCCATACGCTTGAGGCCCGTGACCAGGATGTTCTTTGCAATATCAGAGCCGGTGTAGCCGACGATTCCGCACATAGGATAAATCCCTTCGTTCGCGTGACTGCAAGACGTCCACGCACAAGGGGCGCTGAGACGTACAACGTTCGAGTATTGTACTCACGCAAACGCAAGCTGATATACCAGAAGTGGTATCTCAACTTAGATACCACCCGATGCACACACGTCCAGCCGGTCCAAACCACCACAAAGGCACCTGTCCCCTTCGTGGTGGTCGCGTTGGCAACAGCGTTTCCCCAGATAAAACCTGCCAAAATAAACCTATCCCTTTTTGGTTGGTTTGGGATGCTACAATCTGGCTTGTACTTGAAACGCATCAAAGGGGCCGCTATGGCAAAGGTAAAAATCAGCGACGTCGCGCGCGAGGCCGGAGTTTCGCTGGGCACGGTTTCCAACGCGCTCAACCACCCCGAAAAGCTGCGCCCCGAAACCCTCAAGCTCATCAACGAGACCATCAATCGCCTTGGCTACCTGCCCAACCAAAGCGCTCGTCAGCTCGCGGGCGGCGCCACCAAGTCCTTTGGCCTGGTGCTCCCCCGTCTCGACCACGGCTTTTCGCTCCAGATTGCCAGCGGTGCCCACAACGAGGCCCGCAAACACGGCTACGACCTGCTCATCGCCAACGCCGATAACGACGATATTCTCGAGGACCATTACCTGCGCTACTTTATGGGCACCCAGATGTCCGGCGTCATGGTTCAGCCCATGGCATCCCCCGACTGGCACCCCGTCATGGCCAAGATGCCCGTGCCGATTGTCTACCTGGACATCCATTGCTCCGAGCCCGGCTACTACGTAGCGGCCGACAACGAGGCCCAGGGTCGCATCATTGCCGAACTCGCCATCGCCCGCGGCGCGCACCATATTGTCGTCGTCGGCCGAGCAGCATTTATGCAACTCACCCTGCGCGTCCTTGGCATTCATAAGGCGCTCGCCCTGCACCCCGATATCAAGATCGAAGTCATCGACGCCGGCGAATGGAATACCGCCGCCGACGGCTATGGTATCGGCAACCAAATCGCCGATCGTCCCGCCGACGAACGCCCCGATTTTGTCGTCGGCCTGACCGACGTGTTGGCCTCGGGCGTTATCTCGGCGCTGGTCGACAAGGGCATCTCTGTCCCCGGGCAAGTACGCGTAGCAGGTTGCGATGGCAACCCGCTCGCTTGGAGCGGATCGGTCCCGCTCACTACGGTAGCACCCCCGGGCTACGAGATTGGCCGCAAGGGCGTTCAATTGCTCATGGAGCAAATCGAGAGCGAGGCCCCGGCAAAGACCAAGCACGTCCACATCAGCTCTACCGCACGCACCGTCACCGCGGTCACGGCCATCGAGGACATCAACCGCCAAGAACTCGTGCGGCCGTTCCTGCTGGAACGCGCCAGCACCCAGGCAAGCAGCCAGACCGACGCCACGGCCATCAACCTCGGTGCGTATCTATAGCACGCCCGCAAGTATGCTGTATCGCCGCTTAAGCAAAAGGGGGCCCGACCATTGCCGGGCCCCTTTTGCTTAAGCGCAAACGTAAGCAATTGCTCGTTTCAACGCCGCAATTGTCTAGCGCACGGCCTCGACTGCCGCCGCCAGGTCGAACAACGTATCGAGCACGGCCTCGCAGCCATCCACCACGTCCTGCGGCAGCGGCACGATGTCGGGGACGGCAAAGACATGACAGCCGGCCGTGATGCCCGAGACGCAGCCGTTGCGCGAATCCTCGACCACGGCACATTCCTCGGGAGCAAAGCCCGCGCGCTCGCAGGCGAGCAGATACATCTCGGGGTCGGGCTTGCCGTGCACGACGTCCTCGCCGCAGGTCACGGTCTCAAACTTGTCAAAGAGACCGAATGCTTTAAGGTTGCGCTCGGCGGTAACATGGCGCGATGACGTTGCAAGGCCTACGTGATAGCCCGCAGCCAACAGCTCGTCTATGCACTCGGCAGCGCCGGCCTTAAGCTCCAGATCGGTCTTGACCATCTCGTCGCGAATCTCCTTGTGGCGACGATAGATCGCCTCGGCGGTCTCGTGGCTGCCGTAATGCTTATCGAGGATGTCCATGACATCGGGTAGCGTGCGACCGATAAACTGATGGATCAGCGCATCATCAATCGCGAGCCCCAGCTCAGCGGCGCCTGCCTTCCAGGCCCTAATCCCCAAACGCTCGGTATCGACCAGCGTTCCATCCATGTCAAAAATAACAGCCTTGATCATATCGGTCCCCCTCGCCGGATTGCATTACTGCCACTCTACCGCACTTACAAACTTGTATATAACGTATATAGCATATTGCACTTTCGTTACATAGATAGAAGACTTATGGCAAGTAACGCATTAGGATTATAGTTTTCGACCGAGCACTCAATGGTAAGGAACGTTTCATGATTTTAGACACCACGGCACCCGCAGAGGAGCTTCAAGACAAGCTATCGGCGCTCGAACAGCTGCTTTTGGCATACGGGCGCGTGGCTATCGGGTTTTCCGGTGGCGTCGACAGCAGCTTTTTGGCCGCCGTATGCGCCCGCATCATGCCTACCAATACCCTCCTTGTCCATCTCACCACGCCGCTCATCGGCACGCCCGAACAGGCCTCGTTTGAGCGGTCCGTTGATGGACAAGCCAATGAAGGGGCGCATTTTAAGCTCCCCGTGCTCAATCTTTCGGTCGATCAGCTGCAGCTCCCCCAAGTAGCCTGCAACGATGCCAATCGCTGCTACCACTGCAAGCACGCTGGCTTTACCGCCATCGTCAACCACGCCAAGTCGCTCGGCTTTCCCACCGTCATCGATGGCAGCAATGGAAGCGATCGCGGTGACTACCGCCCCGGCATGCGTGCGGCAGAAGAGCTCGGCGTACGCTCACCCCTTATGGAGGTCGGCTTTACCAAGGACGAAGAGCGCGAGCTGCTGCGCGCATGGGGCTATCCCGTTTGGAACCTGCCGGCGGGAGCATGTCTTGCCACCCGCGTCCCCACGGGCGAGGAGCTTACGCGCGAGAAGGTCGATTTAATCCGCGCCTGCGAGGATTACCTGCACGATCTTGATCTGGCACAGGTACGCGCGCGCTTGATCGGCGGCTGCATGCATATCGAGGCCGCACCCGCAGATGTCGCCAAGATTGCCACCCTCGGCGGTGCCGCCGTCGGCGACAAGGGCAAGACCCCGCTGCCCGCCGTTATCGAGTCCGCGCTGCACGAGCTGGGCTGCGACCATATCTCCCCCGAGGTCGCCCCCTACATCCACGGCAACATGAACCTTTAGGTTACGCCGTTTTACAAACGGCGTAACTGCTCGGCGCTGCGCAGGCTCCGGGAACATATGCTCAACCTGGACTGCGTTAACTGACCTGTCAATAAGGGACAGGTTTGTTTTGGCAGGTTTTATCTTGGGAAAATATCGCGAGGCAGTCGCCCCTCTAGCACCCATCAAACTTCGAGAGACGATAGAGGGGCAATTCGGCTGCATCTACTTCTTCCGATAGCGGCGGTTGCGGCTCGTCGATGAACCCATTACTTCGATGAGCCCTTTATCCGTCATTTTTGGCAGATGGTAGCTGACGGAGAATTTTGGCATTCCGTCTCTCTAACCAACCTTCTCTTTAGAGAGACATTTAGAGAGATGAGCGCGACCTC
>CATVYG010000014.1 GCA_958348225.1 uncultured Collinsella sp. | reverse complement strand
TGTGGCTCTTGACAGCGGATTGGGTCATATGAGCGAGCGGGCCGCATTTGTGACAAGGTGACGTGAAACGAAAGGGCGCCGACCTTCTGGTCGCGCCCTTGAAGTTGAACGTCAGATTGTCCAAATGCGGCCCGCGCAGCGTCGAGCCGTTACGCGGTTTGGTAAAACCGCGTAACTAGTTAGTACATCTTTGCGCCGGCGGGGATGGAAGCGTCGAGCTGAATCAGGTTGAGGCGCTCCTCGCCCTCCTCCTCGTGGATGGCGCTGATCAGCATACCGCAGCTGGGAATACCCATCATCTTGCGCGGAGGCAGATTGGTGATGGCGAGCAAGGTCTTGCCGACCAGGTCCTCGGGCTCATAGTAGCCATGGATGCCGGAGAGGATGGTGCGGTCGGTGCCGGTGCCGTCGTCGAGCGTAAAGTTCAGCAGCTTCTTGGACTTCTTGACGGCCTCGCATGCCTTGACCTTCACAGCGCGGAAATCGCTCTTGGAGAAGGTATCAAAGTCGACGAATTCCTCGAACAGCGGCTCAACGGCGATCTTGGAGTAATCGAGCGTGGGCTTGAGCGGCTTGACGAACGGGCTTGCGGCGTTGCCGGCCTCGGCAGCCTTGGCAGCGGCGGCACCGGACTGGAAACCCTTCTCGGGCTTCATATGCGGGAACAGCAGGACGTCGCGAATGGAAGCCTGGTTGGTGAGCAGCATGACCACGCGATCGATACCGATGCCGATGCCGCCCGCGGGAGGCATACCGTACTCGAGGGCGCGCACGTAGTCCTCGTCGTACTCCATAGCCTCGTCGTCGCCGCCGGCCTTCTCAGCCATCTGGGCAGCAAAGCGCTCGGCCTGGTCGACCGGGTCGTTGAGCTCGGAGAATGCGTTGGCGTACTCGTGGCCGGCGATGACCAGCTCAAAGCGGTGCGTCAGGCGCGGATCGTCCTCAAAACGCTTGGCAAGCGGGCTGACCTCGATGGGGTAATCGCATACGAAGGTCGGGTTGACGATGGTGTCCTCGCCCAGCTCATCGTAAATCTCGGCGATGATCTTGCCAGCAGTCCACTCGGGCTTAATCTCCAGGCCCTTCTCGCGTGCGGCGGCGGCAAGCTCCTCGACCGGCGTGTCGATGGTGACCTGCTTGCCGAGCACGTCCGAGACGATGTCGGTCATGGGACGGCTTGCCCACTCACCGGAAAGATCGATGGTCTGACCCTGGTACTCAATGACCTCGGGGTTGCCGATGGCCTTGTTGGCAGCCTTGATGACACCCTGGGCGAGCGCCTTCATGCCCTCGAGGTCGGAGAAGGCACGGTAGGCCTCCATCGTGGTGAACTCGGGGTTGTGGGTAAGGTCCATGCCCTCGTTACGGAAGATGCGGCCAATCTCGAAGACACGCTCAAAGCCACCGACGATGCAGCGCTTGAGGTGCAGCTCGGTAGCAATGCGCAGGTAGCACTCTTGATCGAGCGCGTTGAAGTGCGTGATGAACGGCTTAGCCGTAGCGCCACCCTGGATAGTCTGCAGAATGGGGGTCTCGACCTCCATGTAGCCGTCGGACTCCATAAAGCGGCGGAAAGTGGAGAGAATCTGCGAGCGCTTGCGGAAGGTCTCGCGAACATCGTCGTTGGCAATCAGGTCGACATAGCGCTGACGATAGCGGGTCTCCTTGTCGGAGAGGCCATGGAACTTCTCGGGCAGCGGGCGAACGGCCTTGGAGAGCAGTTTCGCGCTCTTGGGGGCGACGGAAAGCTGGCCACGCTTGGTGCGCACGATCACGCCGGTCACGCCCAGGATATCGCCAAGATCGAGGGCCTTGAGCGTATTCCAGGCTGCCTCATCCATGTCGTTGATGCGGCAGAACAGCTGAATCTCGGCGGTAGCGTCGCGCACGACGATGAACATGATCTTGCCCTGACCGCGCTTGGCGACCACGCGGCCGCCGATCTTCACGACGTCCTCGGTGTCCTCGCCATCGGCAAGCTCGGCATACTTAGCCTCGATGTCGGCAACGTAGTCCTCGATCTCGGAGTGCTCGGGATAGGGGTTCTGGCCCGCCTCGAACAGGGCGGCGCGCTTGGCCAGGCGCGTGGCGCGCTCGTCGTTGAGCGTCGATGCCTGCTCGGCGGCGTTCTGGTTCTCTGCCATAGTTAGCTCCTCAAACTAAAACGCTCCCCAGGATTCGGTCCCGGGGAGCGAAAACATACCTTTACGCGGGACCGTGGTCTAGCGTGCGATCTTTGCGATGGTGTAGACGCGGGTCTTGCCCGAAGGCGTAACGACCTCGACGGAGTCGCCCTCGCCGTGACCGATGATGGCGTGGCCGACCGGAGACTCGTTGGAGATCTTGTGCTCGAGCGAGTTGGTCTCGGTGGTACCGACGAGCGTGACTTCCATGACCTCACCGTTGGGATCAATCAGCGAAACGGTGGAGCCGATGGAGACGGTCAGATCACCCGTGGTGGCAGCAACCTGGGCGTTGGCGAGAATAGCCTGAATCTCGGCGATGCGAGCAGCATTCTGGGCCTGCTTGTCCTTGGCGGCATCGTACTCGGAGTTCTCCGAAAGGTCGCCGAACGCGCGGGCTTCCTTGATGTCCTCGACGATCTCCTTGGCGTAATCGCCCTCACGCCAAGCGAGCTCTTCGACGAGCTTCTGGCGGCCCTCAGCGGTCAGTACGATCTGGCTTGCGTCCATACGGATATCTCCCCAACTATGATGTAACGATCAACTGTCAACAAAACGAAAAAGACCGGCTAGCCTGCGGGCAAGCCGGTCAGGTGCTCACCCCAAAGGGATGGGACTACTCTGCGTCCGCGTCGCTGTCCTCTGCCTGCTTTTTCTTGGCAGCAGCGAGCTTGGCCTCGAGCTCTGCGATCTCCTTGTCCTCCTTGGACTCCTCGACCACAACGTCCTCGGCCTGCTTGGTTTCGCCCTTATCGTCGCCCTCCATACCCTCGCGGATATTCTTGACGGTAGAGCCGAGGGACTTGCCGAGCTTCGGCAGGTTCTTAGGCCCGAAGATGATCAAGACAACGACGAGAATAATGATGAGCTCAGGAGCCCTCAGTCCAAACATGTAGACCTCCACAATACAGCGAGACAAGCTCGAATGAGTATACCGCGGGTGTCGCGGTATCACAACAATAGCTAAAAAAAGGGACCGCAAGAAGCGGTCCCTCCTCATGCTCTGGTCGGGTTGACTGGATTTGAACCAGCGACCCCTGCGTCCCGAACGCAGTGCTCTACCAAACTGAGCCACAACCCGTTAGCTCGACTATAGTAACAAAGATTTTCGCCGTGTGCTAGAGAAATTTTTATTTCTTTGGCGCGTCGATTTGAACCGTGTTGGGAATAAGCTCAGTCGCGCAGGCCCACCAGCCATTTTGCTGGGCAGCTTCCGCAAGATAGACTGCCGTAGCGGCGGTATCGCAGATGGCAAACGAACAGGCACCCGACCCGCACACGTCCACAGCAACGGTTCCCTCCTGCGCGCTCAGCCAGTCGAGGACCGTCTGGATCTGCGGCTCCATCTGAGCGGAAATGACGCCCAGATTGTTATGAACGAGCGCATATGCCGCCTCGGCGTCGCCGGCGCGTAAGGCAGAAGCAATCGCACCAGGCTTGTCTGCCGGTACCGGGTTCTCATCAAATCGTCGATACGCTTCAACCGTTGAAACGCTCGCCTCGCGCGGCTTGATCAGCACAACGGGCGTTGCGGGCAGCGCGGGATACTCAGTTGCCAGCACATCTCCCCCGCCCACGTAGAACGCGGGACTCGCGTGCAAAAAGAATGGCACGTCGGCACCGATACCGCGAGCGATGTCATCGAGCGCAGGATCGGTGCGATCAATACCCCACAGCTCCGCCAAAGCGACAATGACCGCCGCGGCGTCCGTCGAAGGACCGCCCAGACCAGCACACAGCGGAATGTGCTTCTCGATCGTCACGCAAACGTTGGCCTCCCGACCATAACGCTCAGCCATAGCGAGCGCAGCACGATAAGCCGTATTCTTTTGCATGGGAAAGTCGGATGCCGGAACCGTCTGGACGGTCAGCTCCTGCGCCGGGGCGACCGTCACGATATCGGCAAGACCGACGGCTGCCATCAGGGAATCGACCTTGTGGTAGCCGCGGTCGTCACGCTCGGTATGAACCCCCAGGTAGAGGTTTATCTTTGCCGGCGCAGAAAGGGTCAGGGACCAATCGGTCACCGTTAGTGCTCCTCGAGCTGATTGCCGAGCGGGGTAAAGATGTGCTCGCCGCTCTCGGGGTCGAACAGTTCGACCTGACCGGTAAGGACATCGATATACTGGTAGGACTGACGCGATTTGCGGCCGCGGCGCTCGTCGACCTCGACGATAAAGACGGCGGGGTGAACGCTCTTGATGGTGCCCATGCGCTCGACGACGCGGGTACGGCCCATGTTGGCCTTAACCTTGACGCGATCGCCCACCATATCGGTCAGCTTCTCGTGGATGTCGTCGACGTGATTGACTTCCATCTCTTCCATGAATGGGGCCTCCAGAGGGTGCAATTCAAAAAGGGGATAATACCCCTAAGATAGACAAAACTCTAATACTATAGCACCCTGTTGTGACCATACGCAAGCAGCTAAAAAAGCCCCGTCCCAAATTGACTACTTACAGATTGTCTGTGTCCAGAACGATGGTGAACGGACCGTCGTTGACCAGGTCGACCTTCATGTCGGCGCCAAAGATACCGTGCGCCACGTGATCGACGTCCTGGGCGACGAGCGTCAGAAAGTACTCGTAAAGTTCGTTAGCGACATCGGGCGCGCCGGCATCCGTAAACGACGGACGGCGGCCGTGGCGGCAGTCGGCAAACAGCGTGAACTGCGATACCACGAGTACCTCACCGTCGACATCGGCCAGTGCCAAATTGGTCTTGCCGTTCTCGTCCTCGTTGATACGCAGCCCGCGGAGCTTGCTCCACAGTTTGTCGGCTTCGGCGCGTGTGTCGCCGTGGCCCACGCCTAGCAGTACCAGGTAGCCTCGTCCAATGCGGCCCACGCACTCGCCGTCGACCGTCACGCCGGCGTTGAGCACGCGCTGCACCACCGCACGCACGGTCTACTCCTCGCCCGTCAGCTTGGCGGACAGATGCTCGAGCGCATGGAAACGATGGCTGATGGCGTTCTTCTCGTCCGCCGTGAGCTCGGCCATGGTCTTGCCCGGCGTATCGACCGGCAGGAACAGCGGGTCGTAGCCAAAGCCGTGATCGCCGCGACCCTCGTGCGCAATAACACCCTCGCAGGCGCCCTCGCCATAGGTGACCAGGCCGTCCGTATCAATAAGCGCGACAACGCTCATAAAGCGCGCGGTGCGGTCCTCGTCTGCCACGCCTTCCAGGTTAACGAGGAGCTTGGCGTTGTTGGCGGCATCGTCGCCATGCACGCCCGCATAGCGCGCGCTATACACGCCCGGCTCACCGTCCAGGGCGTCGACGACCAAGCCAGAGTCGTCGGCAATGGCCATAAGGCCCGTCTCCTCAACGGCAGCCTGCGCCTTGATGATGGCGTTCTCCAAAAACGTCGTGCCGTTTTCCTCGGGGTCCTCAAAATCGCCCAGCTGGCCGAGCGCCACAAAGCGCACCTCGGGCATGACCTTGCCCAAAATGGCCTCGATCTCGGTGAGCTTATGGGCGTTGCCGGTTGCAACAACGATGGTCGCCGCCGGGTCGAGGGTGTCGATGTCAATCTTCTCAAGTGCCATAGCTGGCCTCCTTTGTCTCTATAGCAATGCCGAGTTGAGGACGACGAGGACCTCGGCCTCTCCCCTCTCAATCAACGGCAGTCTTATACTTCGGCGTTTTCGCAGATAAAACCTGCCAAAATAAACCTGTCCCTTTTTGACAGGTTAGGCGAGGGCCTGGCGCTGAAGCTCGATGAGTTCGGCGATACCCTTGTCGCCTAGGTCGAGCAGGGCGTTGAGACGCTTGCGATCGAAGGGCGCCTGCTCGCCGGTGCCCTGAAGCTCGATCATCTCGCCGGTGTCGGTAGCGACGAGGTTCATGTCGACCTCGGCGTGGCTGTCCTCGGAATAATCCAAGTCGAGCAGGGTGTTGCCGTCGACGACACCCATAGAAATCGCGGCAACCTGGCCCGTGAGCGGAATGCGCTCGAGCTTGCCCGCCTCGACCCACATGGCAAGGGCATCGTGCAGCGCCACCCAGGCGCCGGTAATGCTCGCCGTACGTGTGCCGCCATCGGCCTGAATCACATCGCAGTCGACGGTAACGGTATACTCGCCGAGCGCCTTCATGTTGACGACAGTGCGCAGGCTGCGGCCGATGAGCCGCTCGATCTCCATGGAGCGGCCCTTGCGGTTGGCATGCTCGCGTTTGCAACGTTTGCCGGTCGAGGCCGGCAGCATCGCATATTCCGCCGTTACCCAGCCGGCCTTGGCGCCCTTGCGCCAGCCCGGCACGCCCTCTTCGATGGTGGCGGCGCACAGTACGCGCGTGTCGCCGAACTCGGCCAGGCACGAACCGTGGGCGTGCTTCATGACCCCGCGGGTGAGCTTAACGGGGCGCAACTCGTTGGCGGCGCGGCCATTGGCGCGGTTGACCTGCATATATTCCATAAGAAGACCCTTCTCGACCAAAAAACTGTCAAAAGCGAGCGCGCTAGCGCAGCTCCTCCAGGTCGACATGTTCGACGCTCTTGAGCGGCTGACCAAAGATAAAGCTACCAGCAACCGCGAACTCGGCGATGTTATCAGACGTCGTGGCAAAGCGATGCAGAGGCTCCGCGCCGGCCGCCGCAAGCTGCTCGTGGCGCGTAAGGATATCGGCAAGCTCGCGCGTGGTCTCCTCGGCAGAGCTCACCACGCGCACATGAGATCCCAACGCATGGCGAATGGGGCCCGCAAGCAGCGGAAAATGCGTACACCCAAGCACCACGGTGTCAATGCCGTGCCCCAGCAGGGGCTCGACCGTCGCACCGACTAACGAGCGCACCTGGGGGGTGTCGAAGATGTCGTCGTTTTCGAGCCACTGCTCCTGCAGATGCGCGCCCGAGGCAAGCTCGCTTTCGACTACCTCGACAAAGCTTGAGGCAGGGCAGCCGTACACATCGACGCCCGCATCCAGGTCCTGGATAGCGCGCGTGTACGCGCCAGACCGAATCGTAAGGTTGGTGGCCAGCACGCCCACGCGGCGCGAACGCGTGCTGTTAATGGCGGCACGGGCGCCCGGCGCGATTACGCCGATGACCGGAACATCGAGCACCTGTTGCGCGACGCGCAGGGCAGCGGCCGTTGCCGTATTGCAAGCGATGACCATGATCTTGACATTGTGGTGCGAGAGCCAGCGGCCCACCTGCAGGGCAAACGAGCGCACCTCGTCCTCATCCCTCACGCCATAGGGACAGCGCTTGGTGTCGCCGAAGTAGTAAACAGACTCATGCGGAAGGGCCGTTGCGATCGCGCGCGCGACCGTCAAGCCGCCCAGGCCCGAGTCGAACACGCCGATCGGACGCGTGTCCCCGGCCAGATTCTCGATATCGGACATCACCTCACCAGATTCTCTCTCGAAAAATGCGACCACGCGTGATGTGTCGCGCTACGAACGGGCCGCGACCAGCAGCTCGGCCGTTGCCACCCAACCGTCGACAATCTTGCCGCGCGTTACATAGGCATTGTCGCAGCCGTCCAAGAACTCCGGGGCGCCGGCGCTCGTCAGACCGTTCTCGACCAGGCAGAACATGCCCACGTGGTCGGCCATGTAGAAGTCGGACTCGGAGTCGCCGAGCGCGAGCGTCTCCTCGCGCTCGATCCCCAGGTGCTCGCAGAAGCGCGCAATGGCAACGCCCTTGTTGAGACCCGCCGGATTGATATTGAAGGCACGGCCGTCCTCGACGCGATCAAGCTCGAGCGTCGTCGGCTTGGACAGGTGCGTCAGATGGCCGTTGCAAGCCCAGACCAGACCGCAGCCGGCCTCGTCCAGGATGGCCTGAACCTCATCGTCGGGCACATCGCCGCGCATGCCGACGGTGACCTCACGGTATTTGTAGCCGGTCGACATGTCGTTGTGGTACTCGATTTTACGCGGCCAGCGGGCAAGGATCTTCTCGCACACGCCGGTCTGCTCAATCACCTGGTGCGGCGTGAGACCGCAGGCGGGGTCGTAGGGCATGTCGCCCGTCAGGTACTCCCAATCGTTGGCCTTGAGGTCGTACATAACCAGGCCGCCCATCTCGCCGATGTAGGAGTTGAGGCCAAGCACGCGGGCGTCTTCGTGGATCATGGTGCGATTGCGACCCGAGGTGGGGACCACCTGGATGCCGGCACGAGCGAGCGCGACAACCGCCTCGACGAGCTTGGTCGAGGGATTGCCGTCGTTATCGCGCAGCACGCACGAGCCGGGGGCGAGCATCGTGGCGTCCAGATCGGTAAAGATATACTTGACCTTGGCAAGACGCTCGCGCATCTCGCCCGAAAGCTCGGCAACGGTCGGCAGGATGTTGTGGGACATGGTCACTCCGTTTACATAGAAGGGGCTGGTCTTGAGTAGTGAGGCTCGCTTAAGCGAGTCGCACTTGGAACGACGGCGCCCTCAACGCACCGTCGTCAACACAATGTATCAGTCAAACTGAGTAACATCGATCAGGCGATGCGCCAGCGAAAGGTCACTCTCGATGGGCACGAATTCGTCGCCCACATGCATGAGTTCCTCGTCGCCCTTGGCGAGCAACAATACAATCGTGGGCGCATCGGGGTTGATGTACTCCTCGCGTGCCGCCTTAAAGGCCGCGTGCACCGCCGCCTCGCGATCAAGAATAATCTTGTTCGGTGTGTCGTCAGGGACATTCTCCGCGAGCTCGCGACAGACCTTCATCGGGTCTTCGCGAGCGGGGTCCTCGTTGGTAAAAATCATCAGGTCGGAATACGGTGCGGCCTCGCGCGGTAATTGCTCGCGGCGCTCCTGAGCCTTGCCGCCGGCGGCGCCAAACAGCGCAATGACGGGGCTGGCGGGAAACGCACGTTTGACCGACGAGAACAGCGAACGGAATGAAAGCTGGTTGTGCGCGTAGTCCACGACGCAGACCACACGACCGTCCTTCGATTCCACAACCTCCATGCGACCGGGCACGCGGAATTTGGAAAGGCCCACTTTGATAGCGTCGATGCCAATGCCAATCTCGCGCGCGGCGGCAATTGCCACCAGCGCGTTTTCCACGTTAAAATCGCCCGCGATACCCAGCAGAATCTTCTCCCCCGCCGCGGGCTCATCGGCGCTCAGACCGTGCAAGTTAAACTCGATGTTAAAGCCAACCATGCGCACGTCGCTTACCCACAGGCTAGCTTCAGGATGTTCAACGCCAACGGTCACGAGGCGCTCGGCCGTCGACGCCGCCTCGAGCACGTGATTGACCTCGTCGGTGCCAAGATTGACCACGGCTGTTTTTGCCTGGTCGAAAATCCTGAGCTTGCTCTCAAAATAATCCTCGAACGTAGGGTGCTCGATAGGTGAAATGTGGTCGCGACCGATATTGAGGAAACACGCAACGTCAAAGGGCAGGTTCTCGACGCGCTGGTACTTGAGCGCTTGGCTCGAGACTTCCATAACCATAAACTGGCGGCCGGACGTACGGCAATTGGCGATATGGCGCCAGACCTCGGGGGCCTCGGGCGTGGTGTTGGTACTCTCGTAGCACTCGACACCATCGTCGGTGCTCACCGAGCCAATCATGCCGCAGGACTTGCCCGCCGCCTTGATGATGGACTGGAGCATGAAGGCCGCCGTGGTCTTGCCCTTGGTGCCGGTAATGCCCACGATCTTAACGTCGCGATCGGGACGACCGTAAACCTCGGGCGGCAATAGCGCCATCGCCGTGCGAACACTATCAACAACCAGCATCGCAGCACCGCTCTCCTTCGCCAGCGTCTCCAGAGACTCGACCAGCGACTCCTCGCACACAAATGCAACGGCGCCCGCATCGAGCGCCATGCTCAAAAACGCGGGCTTAAAGGCAGCACCTTTGCAAAAGAATACGTCACCTGCCGAGACCACGCGCGAATCAAACGAGCAGCCGGTCACGGCACGCTCGTCAACCTGCTCTGATGCGCGCAGCTCGCCGCACACGTCGAGAAGCTTGGCAAGCGTATCGACCGTGGTCACGGTCGCGGAATCCGAATGGTGCATCTTTCACCTTTCTCAGCCATTTGGCAGGGACGGTTTTTATAGTAACTGAAACGCACCCGCGCAAAAACGGCTCCCGGAGGAGCCGTTACGCGCAGGCATTCGTAGGCCGAGACTAGGCAGCCTGAACAGAAGGCTGGCCCTCGTCGATAAAGAAGCGCTTGTACCACACTAGGAACACGAGCGGCGTATAGATCTTGCGCTGGAAATCGCCCTTGCCCGCAAAGTGCAGATCGAGCAGGTGCATGAGCTCGTCGGTATTGAAGAACTCACTTGCCCACGGCGCGGTGAAGTACTCCTTGACATAGTCGTACCACTTTTGCTCGCGCAGCCAGTAGACAATCGGCACCGGGAAGCCCACCTTGGGACGGGTGGCCCACTCATCGGGCAGCGACTTGTTGGCAGCGTGGCGGAGTACCTGTTTGTTGCCGTTCTCGTTGATGCGGTAGCGGTCGGGAATGTGCTCGGCGAACTCCATGACTTTGCGGTCCAGGAAGGGCACGCGCAGCTCCAGCGAGTGTGCCATGCACATCTTGTCGGCCTTGAGCAGAATGTCGCCCGGGAGCCACATGTTCATGTCCAGGTACTGCTTCTTGACCAGTTCGGGCTGACCCTTCACGCGTGCGTAGATGGGAGCGGCAAGCTCGAAGGCGCCATCGCCGGTGTTGTACTCGGGCTTGAGCACGCCGTCGACCTCGCGCTCCGGCCATACCAGAGCCTGTCCCAGGAACGACTTCTCAGGGATCTCGGCACCCTTGACCAGGAAGTTATGTCCCTTGAAGTACGGCATATGCAGCGCCAGGTTACCGAGCGCGCGACGGATGGGCAGCGGCACCATCTTTTTGTACTTGCGGACCGGGACCGTGTCCTCGTAGTAGGCGTAGCCGCCAAAGAGTTCGTCGGCGCCTTCGCCCGAAAGCACGACGGTGACGTCCTTGCGGGCCATCTCGGCCAAGAACCACAGCGGCACAGAAGACAGGTTGGACTGCGGCTCGTCCATGTGATACTGGATATCCTCAAGCGCACCGAAGAACTCGTCGGCGGTAATCATCTTGCGGACGTTCTCGACGCCGAGCTTATCGGAAAGCTCCTTGGCGTAGTTGGTCTCGTTAAAGTTCTTGTAGTCAAAGCCCACCGAGAAGGTCTTGTCGGGCATGAGGCAAGCGGCGATGTAGCTGGAGTCGACGCCACCGGAGAGGAACGACGCGACCTTGACGTCGGCGATACGATGGGCCTCGACACTCTCGTGCACGACCTCGTCCAGCTCATCGACATACTCTTCGAACGGCTTCTCGACGGCAGAGTAATCGCAATCCCAGTAGCGCTCGATGTTCATCTTGCCGGTCGGGATATCGACGGTAAAGTAGTGCGCCGGCGGCAGCTTGTAGACACCCTCGAAGAAGGTCTCCTCGGTTGCCGAATACTGCAGCGTCATGTACGGACGCAGGGCCTTTTTGTTGACCGCCTTGTGGAAGTGCGGGTAGTCCAGGAAGCTCTTGATCTCGGAACCAAAGAGCACGCCCGGAGCGTCGTCGCCCGCATCGGCCATGGGATAGTAGTAGAGCGGCTTGATGCCAAAGATGTCGCGGGCGCCAAAAAGCTTGTTCTTCTTTTTGTCCCAGATGACGAAGGCGTACATACCGCGCAGGCGATCGAGGACGGCCTCGCCCCACTCCTCGTAGCCGTGTAGGAGGCTCTCGGTGTCGGCGCCGCAGTGGAACTTGTAGCCCTTGGCCTCGAGCTCGGAACGGAGTTCTTGGAAGTTGTAGATCTCGCCGTTGAAGACAATGACGACGCTACTGTCCTCGTTGGCCATGGGTTGGGCGCCAGCCTCGGTCAGGTCGAGGATCGACAGGCGGCGGAAGCCGAGGGCAACGCGGCCGTCGATAAACTGACCGCCCATGTCGGGACCGCGATGGACGATGCGGTCCATCATCTTGGTGAGCACCTCGGATTGGTTATCCGTCCCACCGACAAAACCGACAAAACCGCACATATACTATCCCCTCTGCTGTTGCTGGGCATCAAATCGAATCAGTAGCTTTTGAGTATACCCGAGGGCGTAAAGAGGGGCGGAATGTTCAGGCAATCTCAACTGAATCAGCTCCGCTGTGACACGCGCCGGTTACCTTTAATGGATATGAGGTGAATGGGGCGATTGTTTTGCTATACTCTCTCCGCACGGGCGATTGGCGCAACGGTTAGCGCAGGTGCTTTACACGCACAAGGCTGGGGGTTCGAATCCCTCATCGCCCACCATTGAATTGGAAACGGTCCTCGAAAGGGGACCGTTTTTGTTTGGGCCCATTTCATGGGATTCGAACCCGCAAGGGTGCGGAGCTGAGGAAACGCGAAGCGTTTTCCAGCGCAGCACGCGAGGAGCGAAGCGACGAAGCGGATGCGGGCGGCGGAGCCGCACGCGGACATCCCTCATCGCCCACCACTGATTTGATAGGCCTCCAGCGATGGAGGCCTTTCCTTTTTCATGCCCAGCGCATGGGATTCGAACCCGCCAGCACGTCTGTCGCAAAGGCCGTGGTCAAAAAATGGCAAAAATGAGTACTGCTACTTTGTTTGCAACATATAAAAAGATAGTATTTGCTTAAGTTACGCAACATATGTCCATTATAAGTACTAACAGTTGGATCAAAATCGTGCTTTCATCGCCATTTCGACTTGCTATCTGGCCTTATTAGTCCAAAATTGCTGCTACCAAATCGGTAACAGTACTCATATTTGATGTTTTTTGACCAGCAGGTCTCCCTGCCTTAGCAAATCTAAGGCAAAACGGGCTCCAGACCGCTGAATCATGCCGCATATGACACACCCAGCAGTCCGGAACCCGGTCCAAATTGAGTTATTACGCTGCGTTAGCCCAAGACACCCGACAGGATCTCGATCAGGCTGTCCACGTCGGCTTCCTCGCAGACGAGCGGCGGCAAGAAACGCAGCGTATGGGCACCCGTAGCGTTAATCACGACACCGGCGGCCAGCGCGCGGGCAACAATATCATGCGCATCGCCCGCAGCGTCATCCAAGTCGCATCCGAGCATCAGGCCGCGGCCACGAACCTCAACCACGTGCGGGAGCTTGGCGAGCTTTGCCTCCATATAGGCACCCACCTTGGCAGCATGCTCGGCATAATCGCCACGCACAAGCGCGGAGAGCGTCGCGGCACACGCCGCGATGGGCAAGCAGCTACCGCCAAAGGTCGAGCCATGGTCGCCCGGCTTAAACACGTCGGCAATCTCCTTCTTTGCCACGACGGCACCCATGGGCACGCCGTCGGCAATGCCCTTGGCAAGGCTCATGATGTCGGGCTCCACGTCATAGGTTTGGAACGCAAATGGCTTGCCGGAGCGGAAGATGCCGCACTGGACCTCGTCGGCGATAAGCACGGCGCCCACTTCGTGTGCCAGGTCGCGCGCTGCCGCCATAAACTCCTCGGTCATAGGGTGCACGCCACTCTCACCCTGGATCGGTTCGAGCATTACAGCGCATATTTCACTGCCCAGCTGCTTAAAGATCGCACACAGTTCATCGACATCGTTGGGCGTGCAGGCCACAAAGCCACCCGGCAGCGGGCGGAAGCTGTCCTGCAGCCAATCCTGCATGGTGGCGGCAATGGTCTCGAGCGTACGGCCGTGGAAGCCGCCGCGCATGCACACGATGGTGTTGCCGCCATTACCGGCACGCTTGGCGTACAGGCGCGCGAGCTTCATCGAGCCCTCGTTGGCCTCGGCGCCGGAATTGGCAAAGAACGTCTCCCACACCTGCTCGCCCGCAGCCGGGGCACCAAGAGCAGCTGCCGTGGTCTCATCGCCGGCGGCAATGGCATCGGCAAGCACGCGCGCACCATCTACGTCGTCGTTAGCAAGCTTGGACAGCAGCGCCGCGACCTGTCCGCGCTGCTCGATGTAAAAGTAATTGGAGACATGCATGAGCTTTTTGGTCTGCGCCTCGAGCGCCGAGAGCACAGCAGGGTCGCCATGACCTAGGCTGCACACGCCGATGCCGGCAAGAAAGTCGAGGTACTCACGGCCATCGTCGCCGGTGAGCTTCATGCCGTGACCCTCGACAAACTCGACCGGAGAGCGGCCAAAGGTATGCATAACGTAATGGGATTCAAGCGATTGCTGAGCTGCAAGTGACATGGGATGCCTTTCGTTGGGCGCCAGCCGGCGCGGGGCTATGGGTGCAGGAATGGGGCGGCTGCGGGTCAGCTAGACCGTCTGAAGTTTCTCGACCTCGTCAAGGTTTTCGGTCAGACGCGCAGCAAACGTCGAAAGCGGATGCGGATGCGTATCGAACTCGTAAGCCGTCTCGGTGGAATGGATCACGGTGCCGACGCCGGCATCGGTCAGCAGCTCCAGGAGCAGCGAATGCGGCGTAGTACCGTTAATGATGTGGGCTCGGAACACGCCAGCGGTAAGCGCATCGACAGCCGCACGCAGCTTGGGAATCATGCCCTTATCGACCTCGTCGCCGTAGAGCATTTCGTTAACCTCGTCGAGTGTTAGGTTGGAGATAAGCGAGTCCTTGTCGCTAAAGTCCTTGTACAGGCCATCGACATCGGTCAAAAAGATCGCCTTATGCGCGTGGAGCGCCGCGGCAACGGCACCGGCGGCGGTATCGGCGTTGATGTTGAAGAAACCGCCGTCCTCCCCCGCCGCGACGGTAGCGATGACGGGGATGTACTCGCTATCGAGTAAGCGCTCGATATAGTCGGTGTTGACGTGCGTCACTTTGCCCACGCGACCGAGCTCGGGGTCGAGCGGCTCGGCGATGAGCGTGCCGGCATCGCTGCCCGACACGCCCACGGCCAGGTTGCCGTGGTGGTTGATGGCAGCAACCAACTCCTGGTTGACCTTGCCGCCCAGCACCTCGCGCACGATATCCATAGTCGCCGGCGTGGTCACGCGCTGGCCGTTCTTAAACTCGACGGGAATATCGTAATGGCTCAGTGCCTCGTTGATAGCCTTGCCGCCGCCGTGCACGATGACGGGGCGCATACCGATGATCTTGAGCAAAACGATATCGCTCATCACGTCGCGGCGCAGCTGCTCATCAACCATGGCGGCTCCGCCATATTTGATAACAACCGTCTTGCCGGTCAAGTTCTTAATCCACGGCAGCGCTTCGAACAGCAGCTGCGCGGTTGCTTCGTTGGATTCGCTCGAACGACAATCGCGTGCGAATTTCATAATCTGCCTCGTCTTTCGTATCGTTATCGCGCCGTGCTCAGCTGTCCGCAATCGCGGCAAGATGCGCAGCGTGCCTGGAATCTAGGAACGGTAGTCGCCGTTGATGGAGATGTACTCATGCGTGAGGTCGCAGGTCCACACGGTCGTTGCCGCGTCGCCTGCGCCCAAGTCGGCCGAGATCACGATCTCGGGCGCCTCGAAACGTCGTAGAGCCTCGTCCTCGTCAAAGGGAACAGTCAGACCGTCGCGACAGACAGGCATGCCCATCATGTCAATGGAAACGTCTTCCTGATTAAACTTCACGCCGCACTTACCGAGTGCCATGGCGACGCGGCCCCAGTTGCAGTCGTGGCCGGCGATGCAGGTCTTAACGAGCGGCGAGTTGGCGACGGCACGGGCGGCGATATCGGCCTCCTCGTCGTTCACGGCGCCGGTAACGTTGACCGTAACAAGCTTGGATGCGCCCTCGCCATCGGCGGCAATATTGCGCGCCAGGCTCTCGCACACCTCGTGCACGGCAAATGCCAACTCGTCGAAGGCATCGGAGCCCTCGACGATAGGCTCGGCATCTGCGGCAGCGACGCCGGAAGCAAGCATGATGCAGGTGTCGTTGGTCGAGGTGTCGGAATCGACCGTTACCTTGTTAAAGGTCTGCTTGACGGTCGAGAGCAGCAGGGCATGAAGTGCCGCAGGCTCGACGGGGGCATCGGTAGTAATAACCGCGATCATGGTGGCCATATTGGGCATGATCATGCCCGAGCCCTTGCACATTCCGCCTACCGTATAGACATTGCCCGCATGACCCGCAGCCTCGCTGACATAGGACACGGCGTACTCCTTGGAGTGCGTGTCAGTCGTCATGATGGCGCGAGCGGCATCGGCGCCACCGTGGGCGGAGAGCGCCTCGTAGGCAGCAGGAATGGCGGTCTCAAACGTGTCGATCGGCAGAATCTGGCCAATCACGCCCGTGGAGGCAACCAGAATCTGCTGGGGCTCGCAGCCGATGACCTGCGATGCGATGCTGCACGTCTCGCGCGCGCATGCAAGGCCGGTCTCACCCGTGGCGGCGTTGGCATTGCCAGAGTTGACCGAAACGCCGGCGATGATACCGTAACCCTTGTCGGCACCGCCCAGGTTGGCACGGCTCACTTGCACGGGCGCCGCGCAAAAGCGATTGGTGGTAAACACGCCGGCACCGGGACAGGGTTTATCGGGCACGACGAGCGCGTAATCCAAACGCTCGGGGTTCTTGCGGAACCCAGCGTGGATGCCCGCAGCTTTAAAACCAGCCGCAGCCGTAACGCCACCCTCGACGGCGCGAATCTTGATATCAAACAGCTCGGTATTCATCGTCTTTATGACTCCTTATGTCAAACAAAAAACGGACATCGGTTGGTGCGCCATGCCAGTCGTGATCATGAGACCAGCTTAAGAGTGGCGCCCCACTCGATGCCCGACTACCAAATCGTTAACAATCGAATGTGCTACACCGGGCACGCCACTGTGGGCAAGCCTCGTCGCTCGTCAAAGCCAAAGACGATATTGGCACACTGGACCGCTTGGCCCGCAGCGCCCTTGCACAGATTGTCGATGGCGCCCGTCGCCACCAGCACGCCCGCGCGCTTGTTGAGCGCGAGGCCAATCTGGGCGGCGTTGGTTCCGACGACCGAAGCCGTCTTGGGCTGCTGGCCGGCGTCGAGCACACGCACAAAGGTGCGTCCAGCGTAGAACTGCTTGTAATAGTCGACAACGTCCTCAAGGGTCAAGGTATCGATAGCCTGCGGCGTAAGCGGCATCGTCACCGTGGAGAGCAGGCCGCGCTTGAGCGGTGCCAGATGCGGGGTAAAGACGACGCGATCGGTTAAGCCAAGGATTTGCTCAATCTCGGGCGTATGACGATGTTTACCCACGCCATAGGCTTCCAGGTTCTCGTCCGCGCTGCAAAAGTGGGTGCGGGCGTTGCAGGACTTACCGGCACCCGTCACGCCGCTAATGGCATCGACGATTACGGGGCCGCTCTGGGCAACCCAGTCGGCGCGCACGGCGGGAGCGGCAGCAAGGCTCGTTGCGGTGGGATAGCAACCGGCGCAGGCGACCAACACGGGCCTGCCAGCGGCATGGCTGGAAGCAGCGGTCTCTAAGTCCTGGCAGAACAGCTCGGGCAGGCCGAAAGCGCGGGTCTTGAGCAACTCGGGGCTCGTGTGCTCGGCGGCATACCATGCCTCAAAGACAGACGCGTCGCTCAGACGGTAATCGGCCGAAAGATCGAAGCAGGAGACGCCAGATGCAAGCAGTGCGGGCACCTGTGCCATGGCAGCCGTGTGCGGCACGGCCAAGAAGACGGCGTCGCAGGATTTAAGCTCGGGGGCGTCATGCGTGGTGAAATCCAGGTCGCTCACGCCAGCAAAGCTCGGATACACCGCGGACAGCGGCTGGCCGGCATCGGCGTTGGACGTAATGGCAACAAGTTCAAACTCGGGATGGCCGAGCACGAGGCGAATGAGTTCGGCTCCGGCATATCCAGCCGCGCCGACGATTCCAACCTTCAAAGACATATCAGACTCCTTGTCTGCGATTTATGCACCGATGCGCATTTCGCAGCGGTCGTTATGAAGTGGCTTGAAACTTTAGCACCGAAAGATGCATGAATACGTAAATAGCTTGCATGTTCATGCATTGAAACATTCCCGACACATTCGCTTGAAGGAATTGACAAATAGAGCAGGTCCCGTATTGCCCGGCGCTCCTAACGGCGTCAGGCAATACGGGGCCCGCCCATGCGAAAAACCAAGTTGTTGGGATGAGCCAGCTGGTTAGAGCTCGACCGGCACCCATTCGTCGTGATTGCAGATAAAAGCCTCGGGATCCTCGACGCTAAAGAAAACAAGCGTGGGGTCGTTAGGCCCCTCATAGTGCTCGCTCAAGCGCTCAAGATGTTTCCATCCGGCCTCGCGCATTTCGCTCGAAGCCCGGTCTTCCAGCCCCGCACGCCCGCGCAGGATCAACCAACCGTGGCCCGGCCACCAACTCGTGGCCTCAAAGCGCTGGTTTTGCAGCAGCTCCTGCCACACATCTTTGGTGCGCGCCGTCACAAACCACAGCTTGCCGTCCTGAATCTGTGCAAACGAGAACGGACGCACATGCGGCTGCCCGTCCACGCTCGTCGCCAGATACCACGCCGGCACCGACGTCAGATACTCCAGCACCGTATTCAATCCGTCCACGTTTCCTCCTGCCGCCTGACCAGTCTTTTTGGAATGGGTAGTTAATTTGGGAAATTAGAGCTCGAGGAGCTCTTCGCTGCCGTCGATATCGCAGAACCGCGCGGCGATGTTGCGGACCGAGAAGAACGCAAGGCGGCCGTCGTTGGCGCTATCGTGTTGCTCGCCAATGCCCACCATGTGCTTAAAGCCCGCCTGGCGCACCTTGTCGCTCACGAATGCATCGTCCTCGAGCGCGGCCTCACCGGTTAACACGATCCAGCACTCCCCCGGCTTCCAGCCCGATACCTCAAACTTGGGATTCGCGCTCAACTCCGCCCACACGTCCTTGTCGCGCGACGTGCAAAACCACAGTTTGCCGTCATCAACCATGGCAAACGAAAACGGCCTCACGCGGGGCTGATGCCCGTCGCTCGCATCGGTCGTGGCAAGATACCACGCCGGAATGCGTCTGAGATACGTGCAGACGCGTTCGAGCTGAGCCGTGCGATCGATGTCGGTCATAGAGACCCCTTTCTTGCGCTCGAATCGAGCTTAGACGAGCTGAAGATTGATAACGACAACGCATGTCACCAGCAGCGCCATCGCCACCGCGGCCAGTGCATCCCCGCGGCCAAACGTAAGCGCATGCAGACGCGTGCGTCCCTGCTCGCCGTGATAACAGCGCGCATCCATGGCGGCCGAAAGCGTCTCGGCATGACGGAACACGCCGGTGAACAGCGGAATCGCCACACTGCCGAGCATGCGCACACCGCCGAGCGGACCGCCCGTCACGCGCGCGCCGCGGCTTGCCTGTGCATCGGTCGTCTGTTTCATCTCGGTTGCAAATTGCGGCATAAACCGCAGCGCGATACCCATAATCATGCCGAGCTCGTGCGCCGGAAGCCCCACGCGTGCAAATGGTGCGAGCAGGCGCTCAAAACCCGCGGTGAGGTCGAGCGTCGGTGTGGTGAGTGTAATGGCGCTCATGCCGGCCATCATCAGGGTCAGACGGCACGCCATAAACGCCGCAGAACGCAGCGAGCCCTCGCTCACCTGCAAAAAGCCAAGCTGCCACAGGGTGCGGCCGCTCTGGTCGGAAAACAGGTTGAGTACCGCGACCACCACGACAATCGCCAGCAGTGGTGCCATCGATGATAGGACCCGGCGCAACGGCACCCGGGCTGCGACATAGACCAGCACGACAAACATTGCAACCGGCACCAGCCCGCGGAAGCTTCCGACGGTGAGCACAGTGATCAGAAATGCGAAACCTAGGAGCAGCTTAGTGCGCGGATCCAGACGATGCACCGCGCTATCCCCGGGATAGTAGCTGCCAAATGAGAACGCCTCCATTAGCAGCCCTCCTCTCGCGTGGCTATCTTGGAACCGGTCTGAGACGGAACCCTCAAAGGCCCGTCCGCGCAGCCCGGTAGCAAGCCGGCCAGCTCATCGGCTAACAACTCAACCGTATAAAGCCTGTCGCAGCGGAGCGGCACGCCGGCCTGTGCGAGCGCCAGCGCCATACGCTGGGCGGCAGGAACGCCCAGGCCAATCGACTTGAGCTCGTTCGCGTGCGCAAAAACCTGCGAGGGCGTTCCCTCGGCAAACACCGCGCCCTCGTTCATTACAACGATACGGTCACAACAATTTGCCAGGTCATCCATGCTGTGCGAAACCATGACAACGGTCAGGCCCTCGCGATGGAGTCGATCGATGAGCCCTAGGAAATCCCTGCGCGCAGCCGGATCGAGCCCTGCCATGGGCTCATCGAGTACTAGGACCTCGGGCTCCATAGCAAGCACGCCAGCAAACGCCACACGCCGCTGCTGGCCGCCCGAAAGCTCAAAGGGGCTCTTGTCGCCTATCGCGGCAACGTCGAGGCCCACGCGTGCGAGCGATGATGCGACACGGCGTGCGACCTCGTCTTGCGGCAGGCCAAGGTTACGCGGGCCAAACGCCACGTCCTGCGCCACGGTCTCGGCAAATAGCTGGCGCTCGGGATACTGAAACATCATGCCGACCTTGGCCTTAACCGCGGCGGCGTCTTTCTTGTTTGATAGGTCGAGCCCCAGCGCGCAAACGCTTCCCTCCTGCGGACGAATCAACCCGTTGAGATGCTGAACCAGCGTCGATTTACCCGAGCCGGTATGACCCGCCAGTCCCAGAAACTCACCGCGACGCACCGTCAGCGTAACATCACGAAGCGCCCAGGGGCTGTTTGGATCGTTGCCCCAAAGGGCCTGTTTGCTCGATGCGTCCGCAGTGGTCGAGCGCTTGTGCCATCGACGGCGCTCGCGGGCGCTCAGCGAGTAACTATGCGAGAGATGCGAAATCTCGATGACGGGCTCCGACGCGCCTATCCCGTCGGCCGCAGAGGATCCATTGTCAAGCACATGAGAATCGGATGCGGAAGGCTGCTCTGCGATGTCCAACCCGCTCCGCTCGGTATAAGCCTGTGCAATCTCGGAGACCATATCTGCCTCGCGCACCTGCGCGCAAACGGGCACGCCCTTCGCACGAAGCGACCTGCCCAGACAGCACGACGCCGGCATATCCAGGTTGAGCTGCGCAAGTTCGTCTGCCCGCGTCAAGATTTCCTCGGGCGTACCGAGTATGGCAACGCGCCCCGCCCGAAACACCGCGACACGATCGGCCTCGGCGGCCTCTTCCATAAAGTGCGTAATCATCACGACGGTCATGCCGCGATCGTGCAACGCGCGGCAAGCCTTCATGAGGCCCTGACGCCCACGCGGATCGAGCATCGAGGAAGCCTCGTCCAATATGAGCACGCGCGGTTCCATGGCGAGCACGCCGGCAAGCGCCACGCGCTGCTTTTGGCCGCCCGAAAGCGCGTGGGTCTCGTGGTGCTCAAAGCCCACCAGGCCCACGCCCTTCAGCGCCTCGCGTACGCGCTGCGCAATTTGCGCCGATGGCACGCCAAGGTTTTCGGGACCAAACGCAACGTCATCTTCGACAAGCGTTGCCACCAGCTGATCATCGGGATTCTGGAATACCATGCCCGCGGTCGAACGAATGTCGTAGACCAGCTCGGGGTCGGACGCATCCATGCCGTTGATACGCACCGTGCCCGCATCGGGCTGCAACAGTGCATTCAGATGCTTGGCAAACGTCGACTTGCCCGACCCATTACCACCGAGGATGCAGAAAAACTCGCCGTCCTCAATGTTCAGATCGACGCCGTCGAGCGCCGGCACGACACCGTCATAGCTAAAGGAAACGCCCTGACACTCAATCATGCGCGGCCTTTGACCTGGTCCTTTTTAGGCGTGATGAGGTTGGAGACCGCCTTGTACACCGCAAGCGTCAATACCGAGTTAAGCACGGTCTTGATAAGGTTGAACGGCAGCACGGCAGGAATCATGAGCGGGGCGATCACATCGACCGAGCCATACCAGAACCATACGCCAATGGTAAGGTTTGCGACCATAGACAACGCCGTAGCGGCAATAACGCCGAGTACCAGGCCAATCACGGCACCCTTATAGGTATGCATCTTCTGGTAGACAATAGCCGCGGGCAGAATGTAGCCCAGCGTGGCAACCAGGTTCATAAGCGCGCCGACCCAGTCACCCGTAGTGAGTGCATGGATGACGATCGCCATGGCGGCAACAGCGGTACCGGCACCGGGGCCATATGCAAACCCGCACACCATCGCCGGCACCAGCGACGGGTCATACGTCAAAAACGGCGCCGAAGGAAGAATGGGCAGCTGCACATACATAAAGAGCGCGCCCAGGGCACACATAAGCGCCATGGTTACGAGCTGTTTGGTGCTCCACCTATTCGTGTTCTCAAAATGGATATGCTGCGACTGTTCAGACATAAGATCACCTGCCTCTTTCATCCGGACTCTAACCGTTGGTACTGGGATCTCACCAGTTCAGCCGGCATGCGAACCAACACACGCACGGGTCGCGGACTCATCGGCTCGACGCAGGTCCTCGCCTGCGCCACGGCACCCCTTTGGCACCGCCCAATTTACCGCCAGTGGGGAATTTCACCCCGCCCTGAAACAGCAATTGCAAGTGTAGCACCAGCAGGCTTTCGCGCAAGCATGCCAAGGATAATTTATGGCGGGGACTAGTTGCCGCAACTACCACGTTCCCCACCCATCCCAAAGTAGCGCGCCTTTCGCGGCAAAGCCGCGAAACAGCGACCGGGACACGTATCCCCATCAGCCACGATCTCCGCCCACGCCGACCTCAAGGCCGTAAACGCAGGGGATCCGGGGGCGTGACGGGGGTTTCTCTCCGGAACATTCCGCAGGACGCAAAGAGGCTCGCCGGCGCTACGCGCTATGCGGAGCCTCTTTGCATGTCCGAGGACGTTCCGGAGAGAAACCCCCCGTCACGCCCCCGGATTCCCGGTGGGAGTTCTAGACCTTGTCGGCCTTAGTACATACCGCCGCCCTGCTGACCAGCGGTGGCAGCAGCGATAGCGTCCTCAAGCTGAGTGTTCTTGGGCACATCGGAGACGGTGGCCTCGGTGATGAGAATCAGGCTGGCGACAGAAGCAGCGTTCTGCAGGGTGACGCGGCTGACCTTGACGGGGTCGAGGACACCCATCTCAATCATGTCGCCCCACTCACCGTTGGCAGAGTTGAGACCCTGGCCGGCGGGCAGCTCGGCAACCTTGTCGACCACGACAGCGCCCTCAAAGCCAGCGTTCTTGGCGATGGTAGCGACCGGAGCGGTCAGAGCCTTCTTGACGATATCGACGCCAATCTTCTCCTCGGGGTCGTCGATCTCGACAGCGTCGAGCGCAGGAGCAGCGTCCATGAAGGCGACGCCGCCGCCAGCGACAATGCCCTCCTCGACAGCAGCGCGGGTAGCCTGCAGGGCGTCCTCGACGCGATGCTTGATCTCCTTGAGCTCGGACTCGGTAGCAGCGCCGACCTTGATGACGGCAACGCCACCGGAGAGCTTGGCCAGGCGCTCCTGGAGCTTCTCACGATCGAAGTCAGAGGTGGTGTTCTCCATCTCGCCCTTGATCTGAGCGATGCGGGCGTCGATGGCCTCCTTGGAGCCAGCGCCGCCGACGACGACGGTGTTGTCCTTGGAGATGGTGACGGACTTGGCGGTACCGAGCATATCGGCGGTGATGTCAGCGACCTTCACGCCCAGCTCGTCCAGAGCAGCCTGACCACCGGTGAGGACAGCGATGTCCTCGAGGATGCGCTTGCGGCGGTCGCCGTAGCCCGGAGCCTTGACGGCGCAGACGTTGAGGGCGCCACGGATCTTGTTGAGGACGAGGGTAGGCAGGGCCTCGCCGTCGATGTCCTCAGCGATGATGAGCAGGCCACGGCCAGCGCGCTGGACAGCCTCGAGAACAGGCATGATGTCCTGGACGCTGGAGATCTTCTGGTCGGTGATGAGGATGTACGGATCCTTCATCACGGCCTCCATGCGGTCGTTGTCCGTGACGAAGTAAGCGGAGACGTAGCCCTTGTCGAACTGCATGCCCTCGACGGTGTCGATGGTGATATCGAACGTCTGGGAATCCTCGACGGTGATGACGCCGTCCTTGCCCACGACCTCCATGGCCTCAGCGATCTTCTCGCCGACCTCGGGGTCACCGGCGGAGATGGTACCGACGGAAGCAATCTGCTCCTTGGTCTCGACCGGCTTGGCCTGCTTCTTCATCTCGGCGACGGCGGCGTTGACGGCCTTGTCGATGCCGCGACGGATGGCCAGCGGGTTGGCGCCAGCGGCGACGTTGCGCAGGCCGTCGTTGACGATGGCCTGGGCGAGCAGGGTTGCGGTGGTGGTGCCGTCACCCACGGTGTCGTTGGTCTTGGTGGCAACCTCCTTCACCAGCTGGGCACCCATGTTCTCGATGTTGTCCTCGAGCTCAATCTCCTTGGCGACGGAAACGCCGTCGTTGGTGATGGTCGGAGCACCGAACGTGCGTTGCAGAGCGACATAGCGGCCCTTGGGGCCCATGGTGACGGTAACGGCGTCGGCCAGAGTGTTGACGCCCTTGGCGAGCTTAGCGCGGGCATCGGTGTTGAACGTAATGTTCTTTGCCATGGTGGGTAATCCTCCAAAAGAAATGTGACTCGCGTCGCCGCTTCCGAGTCCTATGCGGCGACCGCGTTCAAAGACGAATCAGAGAGCCTGGTGAGACTAGGCCTCGACGACGGCGTAGATGTCGTCGGCGCGCATCAGCAGATACTTCTCGCCGTCGACCTTGACCTCGTTGCCACCGAACTTACCGTAGATGACAACGTCGCCAACCTTGACGTCCATGGGGATGCGCTCACCCTTGTCGTTGACCTTGCCGGCGCCCACGGCAACGATGGTGCCGCGCTGCGGCTTCTCCTGAGCGTTGCTGGCGATATACAGACCAGAAGCGGTCTTCTGCTCGGCCTCGTCGGGCTTGACCAGAACACGATCTGCAAGCGGCTTCAAAGACGACATGCTTGTCTCCTCCTTTTTGGGCCGCGTGGTTATGCCACGCGAATTAACCCTTTTTGTTTGCGTACGCGTTGAATGGTACCCACGAATGGCGGGTTATACAACACAGAGTCAAAAAATCTTATTTTTTGGCACTTAGATTTTCTGAATGCCGGGGGATAACTTAGCGGTGGCTCCCGTGTGGCTCCGGAGGGGCGGGGCATAAGGTTTCCTGCTCGGGCAGTCCTGCTCGCACGAAGGCCACATTAAGTGGCCTTCGGCTCGTGCGGAACTCGCGATAAACCTTATGCCCCGCCCCTCCGGAGCCACACGGGAGCCAGGTTAACTAATTCGGTCCCGGTATTCAAAAAAGTCAGTGCAGCAAAATTGCGATGCGGATAGCGACATGGGCATGGTTTTCGTTGCGTGCACGGGTCCCCTGGGGAGCACCGTGCATTTTTGGGAGTATTCAGCAAGCCAGGACGGCTGCATACACGCCGGACACACCATATTGGTCCCAAGGACGCCTTCGACCGGCGATTTGAGTCGGCAGGCAAACCCCGCCAGGACAAAAAGGCATGCTTCGCGCCGTACCGGAGCCCAAAATGACGTCAATCTCCGCAACGTTACTCAGCCGCAGCGGCACCGGCAGAGCTCGCGGTGCTGAATACTCCGTTTTTTGCACGGCACGGGCGGGGGTACATCAGGATCAGGAAGGACATCCCAGCCTTTTTATGCAATCTGTAATGGGAAGTATGCAAAACACCAAGAGATAGCATTGCTGGTGTCCAAATTGAGCGCGGGGCAGCAGCACCTCCGCCCCGCACCCAAATCCAACAGAGCAGGGACGCTCATGGCGGATCCCCACCAAAACGCAAACGCGGCTCGAGCGCTATCCCAAAAAGGCTGCCCGAGCCGCGCTTAACGGTACGGCATGAATACTTAGCGCTCGTAAATCAAGTTACCTGCCAGGTAGGTGGTCTGAACCTTGGTAGCCTGGAGCTCTTGGGGGTCGATGGTGAGGGGGTTTTGATCCAGGACTACCAGGTCGGCGTATTTGCCGGGTTTCAGGCTGCCGAGGTTTTGCTCGTCGCCTGCCGCGTAGGCGCTGCCCAGGGTGTAGTTGCGCAGAGCTGTGGCCGCATCGATGCGCTCGCTCGGCAGCCAGCCGCCCTCGGGCCAGTGACTGCGAGGGTCCTGGCGCGTGATAGCCGTGTAGAGCACGTTCATGCTGGTAACAGCTGTGATAGGGCTGTCGGTACCGAAGGCTTGGCGAATGCCGCGCTGCTTATAGGTCGCAAACGGCCACATGATGCGGCTGCGTTCCAGGCCTAGATCGCGCTCGGGGCCGCCCGGGTCGAGTGTAATGTGACAGGGCTGGCTCGAGGCAACGACGTTAAGCTTGCGCAGGCGGTCGATGTCCTCGGGCAAGAGGTTCTCCAGATGCTCGAGTGTGTTATGACCGTGCTGGGGCAGGCCGTACAGTTCGGCGGCCTCCTCGAAGATATCCAGCGCGGCATGAATCGCACCGTCACCAATGACGTGGATGCGCACGGTGTGACCGCGCTCCGCGGCAGCGAGGACCAGTTTGCGCATACGCTCGGCAGGAACTGTCAGACGGCCCTGGTCGCCCGGGAAGCGCGGGTTGGTATAGGGCTCGGTGAGATAGGCCGTGTGTTCGCTCGACACGCCGTCGAAAAACTGCTTAAAACCAGGCGCCGAGAGCAGCGCGTTGTTCGCGTAGCGGGTCTGCAGCTCTTCCAAGCGTGACTGGTCATCCAACAGCGTGGGGAACAGATGGGCTCGAATGCCCAACTTGCCGGCTGCCTGCAGTTTGTCGTAGACGTCGTCGCGGATAAAATCGCAGCCCGGCATGGGCATGAGCGACATATCGCATATCGAGGTGATGCCCTGCTCGGCCATGCGCCTCATTTGATCGGCGTAAGCGCTTGCGATGCGATCTTCGCCCAGCCACTCAAGGCAGCGCGGCAACAGCTGCATAGCAGCCGCTTCGTGAGCAATGCCCGTGAGCTCGCCGTTTGTGTCCTTGTCGTAGCTTCCGCCCGCTGGTGGCTCGCTGTCGCGCGTGACGCCGAGCGCATCGAGTGCGCGGCTGTTGAGCCACAGCGTGTGCCCGTCGCCCGAATACATAACGCAGGGACGATCGGGGAATGCCGCATCGAGCGACGCCTTGGTAGGATGCTCGGGCGGGTCCCAACGGTAGTCGCGCCAGCCCTGCGTCACAACCCAAGCGTCATCGGGCAGGTCCTTGGAAAACTCGAGCGCGTGCTGCACCAGCGCAGCCTCGGACGTGCCCATATCCATGAGCATGTACGGCGAGGAACCGACCGAGGTATGAAAGAAGTGCAGATGAGCGTCATGGAAACCGGGGCAAACAAACTGCTCGCCGTAATCGATAACCGGCGTGGCGGCGGGAGCGGCGGCAATCACGTCATCGGGCGCACCGACTGCGACGATACGGTCGCCTGCGATGGCAATCGCCAGCTCGCGGGCGGTATCGATGCCGTCTTGCGCGGTAAAGACGTTCTTGGAGCGGATAATCCGGTCGATATGTTGCATGGGCATCCCCATCTCTGGCAGGAAATTCAACACCCCCGAGTGTACTCCCCCACTCTTGTTACAAAACCCCAAGCGGCAAACGGCTGCTTTGCCACGCCAAGTGGCAGGTGTCATACTGGAGGGAGCCTGTACGATTTTGCGATCAACCCAGCAAGGAGCAAATCGATCATGACGAAGACCAAGGCACAGCAGATCATGGCGGCAACCGAGGTTCGCGCGGCAGATGACGTCACCGCGGCCATCCAAGATATCGCTACCGAGTTTGAACCCTATATCATCAAGCAGCGCCGGCACTTCCATAAGCACCCGGAGCTGAGCCTCACCGAGGAGCGTACGACTTCTGACATCGCCAACCAGCTCGACGCCATGAATATCCCCTACGAGCGTCCGCTCAAGACCGGCTTGGTGGCAACGCTTCGCGGTACCGCGCCGGATGCCTACCGCGAGGACGGCACGCCACGCCGCCGCATCCTGCTGCGCGCCGACATCGACGCCCTGCCCGTCACCGAGCAGACCGGCGAGGAGTTCGCCAGCGTCAACGAGGGCTGCATGCACGCCTGCGGCCACGACTGCCATATCGCCATGATGCTCGGCACGCTGCAGATCCTGCGCCATATGACCGACGACATCCACGGCGAAGTCCGCATCGTCTTCCAGCCCAGCGAGGAAAACGGCCAGGGCGCCAAGCTCATGATCGGCACGGGTGTGCTCGACGGCGTCGATGGCGCCTACGCCGCGCATATCTGGAGCGAGGTTGACGCCGGCACCGTGAGCTGCGAGCCCGGACCGCGCATGGCCAATACCGACTGGTTCCGCATCGACGTACGCGGCACCTCGTGCCACGGCGCCATGCCCCAGCGCGGTCACGACGCCGTTATGGTGGCCGCCGAGATCGTCAACGCCCTGCAGACCATCGTTTCGCGCGAGATCAGCCCCTACGAGCCGGCTGTCATCACCGTCGGCGAGCTGCACGGCGGCACCGCGCGCAACGTTATCGCCGGCACGGCCTACCTCGCCGGCACAGTGCGCACCTACGGCGATTCGACCCACGAGGAAATGCCGGAGCTCATGCGCCGCATCGTGGAGCATACCGCGGCAGCTCTGGGCGCCGAGGCAGAGCTCACCGACTACACCATCGCCAACTACAAGGTCGAAAACGACGCCGCCTCGAGCGAGCGCTGCCGTCAGGCTGTAATCAAGTGCCTGGGCCCCACCGGCCAAGGCCATTATCGCGGCACGCTTTCGGGCGAGGATTTTTCGGAGTACCTGCGTCGCGTACCGGGTGTGCTCGCCTTTGTAGGTACGCGCAACCCCAAGATTGGCGCCACGTACGCCCAACATTCCTGCTTCTACAAGATCGACGAGAGCGTGCTGGCCAAGGGCTCCATGGTGGCCGCCCAGTATGCTATCGACTTTTTGGCCGAGCCCACGCAAGAGGAGCTCGACGGCCCCGCGATTACCGCGGTCGCCGAAACCAACCCCGATCTGGCCGCCAAGTTGCGCTCTGCCAAGGCGACGACCGCCGAGGCTCGCGACGCCATCCATGATGCCCGAACGGCTCGCCATGCCGCGATCAAGGGCATCCACGACGCACGCGCTGCTGCACGCCGTGAGGAGAAGCACGACGAGTAATCGATTCGCTGGCATCTCGCAGTCATAGCCACATCGCGATGTCAAAGCGGGGGCGGACGTTTCGACACGTCCGCCCCCGCTCATTCTTCAAGCGCTATTTCTACTATTTCTACCCCGTCCCCAAATGGCAGACGGCATGGCTACTCGTCCTGAGGTTCCTCGTCGGAGCTTGGCTCGGACGCCGACTCAGGTGCAGGTGCCGGCTCAGGCTCAGGCGCAGGCTCGGTCGCGGGAGCGGGTGCAGGTGCCGGCGAAGCATCCGGAGCACCGTAACCCGAAGGGGTGGACTTCTTCTCGAAGGGCAACACAAAAGTCAGGACGTCGTCCTTATCCTCATCGGCCCACTCGCTTGCATAGCGTGCGGCCCAATAGCCAACGGCACGGTGCTTGAGCATCTTGCCAAAGACCGTAAGAAATACGGTGACGAAAGCGACCAGCACCAAGAACAGCGCGAGCGTGACGCCACCGCCGGTAACGATTGCCTCAATACCCGTAGGACGATAGTAGTAGCTATACATACCGACAGAGGCAATGGCGCCAAAGACGACCGTCAAGATCCATGTGACAACGTTGGCGACCAGGCCCGTCAAAAACTCGGGAAGGAACGAAGCACAGAACAGCTTGGTCTTGTTGTGCTTAAACGCCGCCCAGACCTTATCGAGCGAAAACGCGCTCTCGACACGCCCGGTCACCGCAAAGTGCATCACGGCGATGTCGGCGAACATCTTAAAGAAGACACCCAGAATCGCCGAGGCAATTAGCGCCAGGACAAGCAGGCCAAGCGAGCCAAACAGCGCAGCCTCGAGCGCATAAGAACCGTAATAAGAATACGAGCCCGCAGCGCCAATTACCACGCCCTCCACCAGCGAAAGCACTACACCGATAACGGGAATGGCAGCGATAACCTCGAGCACGACCGAAATAACGCTCGAAAAGACTCCGAGACCAAACGACGTGGAACGCATCAGCGGACGATCCATGCCGTCATCGATCTTAAGCGACAGATCGCGACCCCACTCGATGCCAAAGCCGGAACCGCACACGCTCGCAATGCAAGCTGCCAAAAAGCCGATGGCAGCCGCAATGCCGCCAATAACGGGAATAAACAACACGAGCACTGACACAACGCAAATCAGCGCCGGCAAAAACGCGATTTGGCATACACGCTGAAGCACGCCCGGAGTCTTGGTCATATCTTGGAACGCCTGAGCCACACAGCCCTTTGGCGCATTCGCCACGGGCGGTTGCGGAACAAACTGCTGGGGCTGAGGCTGTCCCTGGGGAGCGGGGCCAGCGGCACCGGCATTAGGAGCACCACACACGCCGCAGAACTTGTCGTTATCGCCCATGGGGGCGCCGCACTGCGAGCAGAACATAGAATCATCCCTTCGTATCTTGAACGAATCACTTGGATCGCAAACGTTGTCTTTAGCATCATTATTGCCCAATGTGGGGTCAAATACTCAAAGATGACCGATTTGCAAGGTACACGGCGCCAGCAGGCGGTTCGTTGAATACGTCTGTGCTAGTTCGTTCCGCGGAAGCCCTTGCCGACGATCTCGGAGCTGTCGACAATCGTGATAAAGGCACCCGGATCGACCTCGCGCGCATAGCGGCGCAGTTGCACGGCCTCGCGACGGCTCAGCACGCTCATGATCACCGTCACGCACTTGCCCGAGAAGGCACCGTAACCGCGGCTGATGGTCGCCGTGCGGTTGAGATGCTTGACGATAAACTCCTCGACCTTAAGGGGCTCGGAACAAATGACTGTGCAGACCTTACGAAGGTGAATGCTCTCGATGGCCTTGTCGACCACAAGCGTCTTGGCAAACAGGCCGAGCACGCAATACAGACCGACACGCGGGCCATACAAAAAGGCCGCGATGGCCACGATGCCGATATCGACCAACAGCAGTGCGCGACCAATCTCGAGCGTGGTGCGGCGTTTGAGGATCATAGCGAGAATGTCCGTGCCGCCCGTCGAGGCGCCAATATCAAAGACAATGGCGCTGCCGAGCGCCGGCAGGATCACGGCAAAGCACAGGTCAAGCCACATATCGCCCGTCATCGAGACATCAGTCGGGATAAAGAGCTCAAACAGCGAAACATAGGCCGAAAGCGCAAACGAGGCGAAGACGCTCCAAAGAATCGCCTTGCGCTCCAAAAAGATAAAGCCCAAGACGACGAGAACCGCGTTGATAATCCACATAAAAACGCCGACGGGCAGGGTCGGGAACAGCGTGGACAGAATGACCGACACGCCCGAGGTGCCGCCAAAAGCAAAGTGATTAGGGGTTTTAAACGCAACGATGGCGAAGGCCGTAAGAATCAGGCCCAGATTGAGCTCGGCAAAAAAGCGCGGGAAGCCCGGCTCCTGGCTGCGCTTTTGACCGACACGCTCGCCGCGCTCGATATCGGTGCGATCAACCACGCGCTCCATCGGCACCACGGGAGGACGATGCACCTCCTCGGCAGCACGCGATGCCGCCTCTGCCGCGGCGGCCTCAATCGCCCATGCCTTGCTTTCTGTTTCGTGCTCGTCGGCCATTACGGCAACCCCTCGTTAACAATTTGGAAACAATGCGCCCATTAGGGTAACGCGGAACGCGACGATTGCAACCCCTAGTTAGACGAGCGGTATGCCCACATCGGGGGGCATACAAATAACGGCCGGCCACGCTTTTGCTTGCGCGGTCGGCCGTTTAACGTTTTCGCAGATAAAGCCTGCCAAAACAAACCTGTCCCTTTTTGGAAGGTTACTCGTGCTGGCTGGTGCGGTGCTCGTACTCCTCGGGGGTGATGACGTCCTCGATGCGCAGGTTGACGCCCGCCACCTCAAGGCCGGTCATCGCGGCAAGGCGCTCGGTGACACGTGCCTTGACATCGTCGAAGATCGCGGGCGCATAGGCGCCGTACTCGATAATGACGGAGATGTTGACGACCACGCGATTGTCATCGGTGACCTCAACCGTCACGCCCTTGGTCAGATTCTCGGCGCCAAACTGCTCCTGCACAAAGTGCATAAGGTTACCCTTCATGCCCAGGACGTGCGGCACCTCTCGGGTGGCCATGGCGACGATCTTCTCGATCACACCGTTGGAATAGGTCAGCGAGTCCTCGGACTCGTCTGTTTCCTCATCATCCTCGTCCGCGTCATCGGCGGACTCGGCCTCGACGAGCGCCTCATCCTCGAGCGTCACATCCTCGGCTTCGGCGACGGCCGCCTCATTCTCCTCGAGCTCGGTATCGGCCACATCGACCTTCGTATTAAAAGCCATGGTTCCTCCTTATGCCTGCCGCGGATGCGGCAGTCGAATACATATTAGCGGCCGCTAAACAGACGGCCGAAGAAGTTGACGATCCCGTTTTCGCCGTCGCGAATTTGGCCGATCACGGCGCCGATCAGCACGAAGAATGCAATGACGAGCGTGTCCCACAGGCCGAGCGTGAGCACCAACACGGCAAGGATAAAGCCAGCGACGGCACCGAGCGTGGTGTTGGGATGACGCACAGCATAGCTCCAGATGGCAGCGCCCGTACCCTTGATGAGACCCATAGCCTCGTCAAAATCCGCGGCCGCCGCGTCTTGTAACTCAGTTGCCTCTGCTTTGGAATCAACAGGTTCGCTCGCCGGCGTGGCGCTCTGGTCAATCGTCAGGCGCGGCGTGCGAGCGGTCTTATCTTGATTGGTATCACTCACCGGAAACCTCCACGGTCTGGACGGTAGTCTTGGACGGCAAAAAACGGACGCGCGTGGTCGTACCCGGCGTGCCGAGCATGGTGTCGCAAGCTTCCTCGATGCGCTGCTGCATCGCGGTAGCCAGAGATGCCACGTCCTTATCGTCAAGCGCGATAGCCTCGACCTTAAAACGGACGTGCGAATCGTCGGAACCTTGGACGCGGGCCTCGACATGCTCGATCATCACGCGATCGTCGCGCTCTGCAGCAGCCCTGGCACACGAAGAAAGCGCCGCAAGGGTAACCTCGATATTGCGCTCCCCCGCCGGATGCACGCAGGACGGCTCGCGACGAGCAAACATCAGGCGAAAGAAGCTTACCAGCACGCCGATCGCCACAACTCCGCCGCATGCCGTCACGACAATGCGCGGCATGGGGTCGCGCATCAGCAGCATAAAGCGATACGTATACGGCCCCCAAAACTGGCAGACAAGCGTACCCAGCGCCACGATGGCGGCGGCAAGATACACAATCGCTAGGGCTCGTTTGAGTACGCGCACGTGGCGCTCCCTTCAAATCTCGGCTCTCGAAATGCAAAACGGTTCGCATCATTATAAAAGAGCCGGGTCCGGTGCTCTACGCACGCGGATCCGGCTCATCTATTCCACGAGGCTTGCATGCTCGCTTCATTATGCCCAGATATGCACGGCTTAACCCGTGCGGGCGCTACTCCTCCTCGAGGGCAGCGATGACCTCGTCGGTCATGTCCATGGTGCTGTAAACATCCTGGACGTCGTCGAGCTCCTCAAGACGGTCGATGAGGCGCTGAACCTTCTTGGCGTCGGCGCCGGAGACCTCGGTCGGGGTGGTCGGGACCATGGTGGTCTCGGAGCCCTTGACCTGGACGCCCTGCTCCTCGAGCGCCTTGGAGACAGCCATGACCTCGTTGGCAGTAGTCCAGACGATCCACTCCTCGCCGGCATCCTCGTAGTCCTCGCCACCGGCCTCGGCGATGGCCATCATGAACTCATCCTCGTCACCGGCAGCACCGTTGGCAATCATGGTCTCCTTCTTGGCGTTCTCGTCCAGGATCTCCTTGGCGACGACGATCTGGCCCTTACGCTCAAACTGGAAGGCGACGGAGCCGGAGGTGCCCAGGTTGCCACCAGCGTGGGAGAAGGCGGAACGGACATCAGCGGCGGTACGGTTGCGGTTGTCGGTCAGGCAGTCGACGTAGACGGCGACACCGGCGGGACCGTAGCCCTCGTACACGATGTTCTCGTAGACGGCGGCATCGGCACCCGAACCAAAAGCCTTGTCGATAGCGGACTTGATCTTGTCCTTAGGCATGGACTGAGCCTTGGCCTTGGCAACAGCAGCGGCGAGGCTGGCGTTGTTCTCGGGCAGCGGGTCACCGCCGAGACGGGCAGCAACGGTGATGTTGCGGCTGAGCTTGGAGAAGAGGGCGGAACGCTTGGCGTCCTGCGCGCCCTTACGATGCTTGGTTGTGGCCCACTTAGAGTGTCCGGACATACGTGTCTCCTATCGGTTTCGACCTAAAGCCCAGCGCAGATGCTCGGGCAATATAAACAAACGTCGTTATGATATACCTACTGGCCTGCGAGATAAACCCCAAAATGAAGGCGTCGTGATGATGTCCCCTTTGGTGCAAAGAAACCTGACCCCAATGCACCAAGTTAGGACCAGAGGAAGTCGCTGCGGGTGACGGTGGCGCCGATGGCGAAGGGCATGCAGGCGATGACCGGATACAGGTAGCGCATGTAGGTCGATCCGTTACACGGACCAATCAGGCACACGGCAAGCACGCCCAACAGCGGCACCCAGATCGCCAGCGCACGCCATGAATGACGACGCAGCAGGTAGACCACCACGGCGATCATGATCCACACATAGGTGGCCGAGCTCATGGTGAGCGAAATAAACGGGATGCGCTGCACCGCTACACGGTACAGATTGATCAGGTGGTCGCACCAGCGCACAACCTTGCTATCGACCGGATGGAAGTCGAAGTACTTGAGATTATCGGGGCGTGCCATAATCTCGGCACTGCGCGCCGTGCTGTAGACCCAGGCATCGCGCGTGCTCGGATAAAAATAACCATAGTAGTTATTGATAAGCGCCGAAATATAGCACTCGGGATCCCTCTTAAACATCTGGGCCCATACCTCAAAATAGGCATCGATGTCCTCTTGCGAGGCGTACTCGTTAAAGCAGTTCTTGACGGCATCGGACTTGTCGGGATTGTAGCGGCGGCCCAGGTTCTCGTACTTGAGTACGCGATCGATCACGGCACGCTCTTCGTCGGTCACCAAACCGTCGCAGGGCGCCTCCACGATGGTGCCGTCCTCCTTAACCGTGGGGTTGACGCCCGAGTTGAGGCCGTCGTGCTTTTGGACAAAACGAGCCGTCTGCTGGAACGGAATCGAAAGGATTTCGCGCTTGGAACCAGGCGTGATGTCGTGTGCCGGCATAAAGACCTTGGTGAAGTACATATTAGAGGCAAGGCAGAGTGCAAGCACCGCAAGAACTCCCACCCAGCGGAAGCGCGAGATGGCGCCCGAAGGCGCAGCACCGGCCTGCTTGGCTGCACGACGAGCCGTATGCGCGTCCCATGCGCAAAACGCCGCCGCGATTACGCATGCCGCCAGGGGAAACACCAGGCCGCCGTTGCGCAGAAACGTGGAACCCATGGCACCCAGAGCGAGCAGCAGCCAGTCGTGGCGTGCAAAGAGCACGGGGGCTTTCTCGCCCGCTCGCTCGACATTGGCATCACGACGGGGCAAGCCACACGCAACGAGCTTGACGGTCTGTACCAGCAGCACCAAGAACGCGTCGGCAAACAGCACGTCTTTGGTGAGCAGCGCCGCGTAGTTAGAGAACATCGGCATAAACGCAAAGAACAGCAGGATCGCACCGCGAACCGGCAGGCTCACGCCCAGTTTGCGCAGCGACGAAATGGAATAGGCCATGCAGGCGGCCGTAATGACGAACTGAGCACAGGTGTAGATGGCAAGACCTGCGTTGGCGCTGTTGAACAGCGAAAGCCCCAGCTGAACGCACGAGCCGATAATGGCCGTGTGCACTACGGGATGATGTCCGTTGAGCAACACATTGGGATTGAGCAGACGCAGGTAGTCGCTCGTGCCGTTAGGATAGTTGAACCACTGGCGAATCTGCGCGCCCGTATCTCCCATAAAAAGGCCAGGCAGCGAAGCGACGAGCGTGGGCGCCCAGGCGATCATAAGCACCAGGAAGGGCCCGGCAAAGGGATGGACCGAGAGCACGGCGTGAGTCACACGCCATACGCGGCCAAAGTGCGCTTCGGAAAACGGAATACGTCGGGAGCTCAGCCAATCTAGACACTCAAAGGCAAGGTAGAAGGCAACGACCGCCAAGAGCATCCAGCCCGCGCCGCCAATCCAGGCGCAGATGATGCGGGCTTTGTCGCCAAGGACAATCTCGGCCGAGTCGGTGAGATCGTAGCTGCGGCCGAACACCATGCAGACGGCGAAGAACAGCGACGGCAGAATGATCGATGGACGCCAGGTGTCGCCACGGCCAAAGAACACGTAGCGAAACGGCAAGGTGAGCAGACAGGCAAGCGCAAGCAGCATGACCGCGTCGGTATGGCCGGCAAACGAGAGGAGCACCTCGTAGCACACGTACAGCATGCCCGAGGCTTTGGGGTCAATCGCCAAGACTGCGTTGCTCGACACCGGGGCGGGATCGATGGAAAACGCCGTGGTCGCCAACAGCGCGAGCAAAAATGCGATGAGCGTCTGCTTGGCGGGGTAGCGCTTAAACCAGACAATGCGGGCAGCGTCGCGCGCAGCCGTTGTGGAGAGGTCGGAATCCTTCACAGTCCGAAAGCCTTTCTAGAAACCTGCCAAAAAGGGACAGGTTTATTTTGGCAGGTTTTATCTGGGGAAACGTTACGGTTCTGTCATCGTTGCCCAGCGAACCACCACAAAGGTGCCTGTTCACTTTTTGGTGGTTAAGCGTCGAGGTAGACGCGCTGGGGCTGGTTGCGGCGACGAGCAAAGATGATGAGCGCCAGGCCCGCGATTACGAGCGGCAGGCTCAGCAGCTGACCCATGGTGATAACGCCACCCAGCAGATAGCCCAGCTGCGCATCGGGCACGCGCACAAACTCAATGAGGAAGCGGACGATGCCGTAACCCATCACAAACACGCCCATAAACGTGCCTTGGGGCAGTAGCGGCTTTTTGCGGCTGAGCACCTGCAGAATGCAAAAGAGCACGATGCCCTCAAGAAATGCCTCGTAGAGCTGGGAGGGGTGACGCGGCATATCGCCCGCAGTCCCGCCAAAGACCACGCCCCATGGCAGATCGGTCGGCTTGCCCCACAGCTCTCCGTTGACAAAGTTGGCGCAGCGTCCCAGGCACAAGGCCAGCGGCGCGCCTATGACGGCAAGGTCTGCCAAAGTCCATGCGTCGAGCTTATACATGCGGCATACGATGATGCCGCCGATAATGCCGCCCACCAAACCGCCGTGGAAGCTCATGCCGCCCTCGTTGGTGGCAAAGACCTCGAGCGGGTGCGCCCAGTAGTAGCCATCACCGTAAAAGACGACGTAGAACAGGCGCGCACCGATAATGAGGCCAAAGACCACGCCGACCACGACACTCGTCAGGTCATCAATCGTGATGTTAAAACCCCAGCGACGCTGCGTGCGGTACATGACAACCGCCGTGAGCAGGGCGCCGACCACATAGGCCAGACCATACCAGTAAATCGTGATAGGCCCCGCCGAAATCGCGACGGGATCAAGCATATGGTAGAAGTCGTTGAGCATGTCGACCCTCCTACTCCCTACATACAAATGCGGCCGCGGGCCTTGCGCTCGCAGCCGCATATTTGGGCGTAACGTCTATGCGGAGTATGCCGTCCGCAGCTTTCGCAGCTTAGAACGGCGCGTACTCGTCGTACAGGTCCTCGGCCTCGCCGGAGGCATTGACCTGCTCAACTCGGGTAACGCCGGGCACATGCTCCTTCAGGATGCGCTCAATACCCATGGACAGGGTCAGCGAGCTCATGGGGCAGCCGGCGCAAGCGCCCTGCAGCTCCAGTTTGACGACGCCCTCGTCGTCAACGCCCACATACTCCATATCGCCGCCATCGGCCTGCAGGTTGGGGCGAATCTCTTCAAGAACCTTCTTAAGCAGCTCTTCGTTAACAGCCACAGGGGCTCCTTTCTCACAATTACGCGGGCGCGCCCGCGGACAGAAGCTATGTTACTACAGCCGTGTACCCGCTCACGAGCCGTCCATGCGCGCAGACGCGACTTTCACGAGTAGTCAATTTGGGACGGGGCTCTTTGAGCTGCGTTCGTCGTCAGATAGCGACAACGCATAATTACTGTCGCGCCTGTCCCCCGGTACCAATCTGGACATCGACGATGACCTGGCGGTAGCTGATGCCACAGGAGTCGAGGATGCGGCGGCTGATGCGTCCGTCATCGGTGTCGGCGTACTTGTTGTCCAGGTAGACGACCTCGCCCACGCCCACCTGAGCCAAAATCTTGGCGCAGTCGTGGCACGGGAACAGCGTGACGTAGACCGTGGAACCCTCGAGGTCCTTGAGCGAGCCACGGTAGTTGAGCACGGCGTTGGCCTCGGCATGGACCACGTAGTTGTGCTTGTCCTGCAGCGGGTCGTCGCTCGTACCCCACGGAAAAAAGTCGTCGTTGAGCGCCGAGGGTGTACCGTTGTAGCCCACCGAAAGGATGCGGTGGTTGGTGTTGGCGATGCACGCACCCACCTGCGTGTTGGGGTCCTTGCTGCGGCGCTGCGCGGCGATGGCCACGCTCATAAAGAACTCGTCCCAGCTAATGACGTCCAGGCGCTTGCCTGACGAAGTTTGATGAAGATCGTCCGACATGGCAGACACCTCCGTAATCGCAATAGTTTGACCCATTGTAGCAGGTGAAAGGTGGAGGCGTTTGTCCCGCCGGCGCCCTCACTTTTACACGCGGCGGGGCTTTTGGTTGATGTGGTAGAGCTCGGCGAGTCCTCGCAACGTCAGTGCGTCATCTACCGTCAGGCTGTGGCCAACCAACGCCGCGAGCGCCTCGGCATCGTCGCCGGTAATGACGATGGGCACGCTGTCCTCCCCCGCGGCCTTGGTCGCGCGCATCTCGGCGAGCACCATGTCGAGCATGCCGTCGATGCGGGCAACCTCGCCCAAGACCACGCCCGAGCGCATGGCCTCGCGCGTGTTGCGGCCGATCACATGCGTGGGCGCCGAAGGCTCGACCTGCGGCAGACGCGCCGCAGCGGCCGAGAGCGAGCGGGCGCCGAGCGCCAGACCCGGCGCGATGACGCCGCCCACAAAGGTACCGCACGCGTCGATGACCTCGATATTGGTCGTAGTGCCCAGGTCGATCACGATGCACGGAGAGCCGTAAACGGCCCGGGCCGCCACGGCGTCGGCGATGCGGTCGGGGCCGATCTCGGCCGGGTCGTCGTAGTGGACGGGCATGCCGGTCTTGAGGCCCGGCCCCACCGTGAGCACGCGCCCCGTGCAGGTGCGGGAAAGTGCCGCCTTCCACGGACGCTCGAGCGCCGGCACCACGCAGCTCAGCACTGCAGCTGCGGGAACGAGCACACCCGGCACGCCCGCATCGGCTGACAGCGCGCCCATGACCTGCGCGAGCCTCATGCGAGCCTCATCGACCGTGATGCTCGACGGCGTCGTGATCTCGCACGTCGCAAGCGGACATTCCTGCGCCGCAGCCGAATCCTCGGCAAACAGACCAAAGCGAATGAACGTGTTACCCACGTCGACCGTCAATATATATGCGCACCCATTAAGCATCGTCGGCGCTCCTTTCGTCTGCCCAGCAGTATATCGCCTACCTAAACCAGTCATCCCGAAATGACTAGCTTGCGGTTATACTGGTGCGCGGTCGTGCGCGAGCTCACGCGGCGGCCCTTGGTAACCCGACTTCCCGCGCCGTATCCGTAGCGGCGCTCCCGGGGGAAGCGGATATACGCAAAGGAGTATTATATGAGCAATCCCTCGAACCGCACCTCGATGCGCGGTCAACTCACGCTGCGCGGCGTCGTCATCGGCGTCCTTGGCTGCGTGATCATCACGGCAAGCTCGGCCTACACGGCCCTCAAGATGGGCGCACTCCCCTGGCCGATCATTTTCGCTGCCGTCATCTCGCTGTTCTTCCTGAAGCTCATGGGCAACGCCAGTCTCAACGAGGCAAACGTCACCCACACCATCATGTCCGCAGGCGCCATGGTCGCCGGCGGCCTGGCGTTTACCATCCCGGGCGCCTGGATGCTGGGCTATGCCGACCAGATCAGCTGGCTCGACATGTTTATCGTGGCACTCGCCGGCACCATCCTGGGCCTTCTGGCGACAGCGCTCATCCACCGTCACTTTATCGTGGACGCCGCGCTGGAGTTCCCCACCGGCAACGCCGCAGCTCAGACCCTGCGCGCCACCGAGGCCGGCGGCAAGACCGGCAAGCAGCTCTTTGGCTCCATGGCCATCGCAGGCATCTACAGCGTGCTTCGCGACGCTCTGGGCGTGGTGCCCAGCATGCTGTGCACGCTCAATATCCCCGGCGTGACCTTTGCCATCTATAACTCGCCCATGTTGCTGTCCATCGGCTTTTTGGTGGGCTTCGCCCCCGTCGCGTTCTGGTTTGCCGGCGCGCTGCTGGGCAACTTTGGCATCATCGTGGGCGGCACCGCTGCCGGTCTGTTCGACGTTGTGACTGCACAGGGCATCGTCAAGTCCCTCGGCATGGGCCTTATGATGGGCTTTGGCGTCGCCGTCGTCCTTAAGGACATCCTGCCGCAGGTCACCGGCATCGTCCGCGGCCTCGCCGCCGACAGCTCCACCGACACCAACGAGCAGTCGCTCATCTCGGGCTCCCTTAAGCTCGATGCCGGCATCATCGGCCTGGGCACCGCAGCCATCGCCGTGATCGTTGCCATCGCGCTCGACCTTGGTCCCGTCCCGGCCGTCATCGTCACGCTGTTCACCTTTGTCACCACCATCATGAGCGCGCAGAGCTGCGGCCAGACGGGTATCGACCCCATGGAGATCTTTGGCCTCATCGTCATGCTCATCGTGGCTGCCTTCGCACAGATCGCTCAGGTCAAGCTATTCTTTATCGCCGGCATCGTAGCCGTGGCGTGCGGCCTTGCGGGCGACGTCATGAACGACTTTAAGGCCGGCGCCGTGCTGGGCACCAACCCGCGTGCGCAGTGGATCGGCCAGGCCATCGGCGGCATCGTGGGCGCCCTGGTCGCTGCCGCCGTCATGGTCGCGCTCGTCACTGCCTATGGTCCGGACGCCTTTGGTCCCGACAAGAGCTTTGTTGCCGCGCAGGCAAGCGTTGTCGCCACCATGGTCTCGGGCATCCCGAGCGTGCCGTGGTTCGCTGGCGGCTTTATCGCCGGCATCGTCATGTACTGGCTCGGGATTCCGGCCATGATGATCGGTCTGGGCGTGTACCTGCCGTTCTACATGTCGCTCACGGCATTCCTGGGCTCCTGCGTCAAACTCGCCTACGACAAGTGGTCCGCCCACCGCGACGCCACCGCTGGTCTTTCTGACGAGGAGAGGGCTGCCAAGGACGCCGCCTTCCAGGAACAGGGTCTGGTTGTCGCCAGCGGCCTGCTCGGCGGCGAGTCCATCGTCGGCGTTATCCTGGCGTTTGTCTCTGTTGGCCTGAGCCTGCTGGGCTAAGTCGAGCAGTTGCTCGACAGCGACCATATTGCCTACGGCCTGCCCGGTCGGTAGCTTTTGCGACTGCCGACCGGGCTTTTTGATATCGAAACAAAGAAAGGCCGGCGCGCTGCGTTTAACAGCGCGCCGGCCTTATCGGTTAAGCTATCGAAGCGTTCCTGCTATGAACCGAAGTTCGTTGCAGAATCTACGCTCGAAACGCTACATCTGCTTGCGACGACGATCGCCCAGCGTCACGCCCGCAGCCACGAGCGTAATACCGCCGATGACGAACACCTCGCCCGCAAGAGCGGAGTCATCGCCAGTCTGGGCGAGCGCGGCCGACGTGGCCTTCTTCTTGGCGACAGGAGCCTTTGCAGCAGCCTGCGCAACCTGAGCCTTGGCCTGCGGCTCAGCCTTGGGATGATACTTGTCGTACTCGGCCTGCGCGGCAGCCAGGGCATCCTTGGCATCGCCAAGCTCGGCAAGCGCGGCGGCATAGGCGTCGTTGGCATCGGACAGCTTGGCATCGGCATCGCTCAGAGCAGCCTTGAGACCAGCGGCGGCATCGACGGTAGCCTTATAGCGAGCGTAGGCAGCGTTCAGCTTGACCAGCTTCTCGTTGCCCGTCGTGCCCGCGGCAAGGGATGCCTTGTGATCGACAGCCTCAAGATCGGCCTTGAGTGCCTCGTCGTTGGCAAGCTCTGCCTTGGCCTTGAAGATATCGAGGTTCGCATCGACGACGGCTTCGTTGGCGGCCTCGAGCTGCTTCTGGGCATCGGCGACACCGGCGACGGCAGCGTCATAGGCGGCCTTGGCGTCGTCGACCGCCTTCTGGGCGCCGGCGAAGCGCTCGAAGGCCTTGTTTGCGCCGGCCAGCTCGCCCTCGGCGGCCTTGGCCTTCTCCTGTGCGTCGGACAGGGCCTGCGCCTTGGCGGCAACCGCCTGCTTGGCGTCCAAAAGAGCAGTCGCGGCCTGGACATCTGCGGCCTGGGCCTTGTCTACACCAGCCTGGGCGGCATCGTCGGCCTTCTTTGCCTCGTCAAGCGAGCCCTGCTTATTCGCAAGGTCCGCCTGGGCGGCATCGCGCTTGGCGGCAAGGTCCTTGACCGAAGCGGTAGCGTTGCCATACGCCTCGTTGGCCTGTTCGGACTTTGCCTTGGCGGCATCGCGGGCGCTGCGAGCCTTCGCCTTGTGAGCAGCGGCCTCGGCTGCCTTCGTCTTGCTGTCAGCAAGCGTGGCGTTTGCCTTATCGAGAGCTGCCTGGGCAGTAGCGGCCTCGCCCTTGGCGGCGTCGAGCTTGGTCTGGGGCGTCTTGACGTCGACACCCTTGAGTTTGGCTTCGGCGGCGGTGTAGGCGGACTTGGCGGCAGCAGTAGCAGACTGAGCCTTCTCGAACTCGCCCTTGGCGGTGTTCATGTTCACATCGGCTGCGGTGAAAGCGTCCTGGGCGGCATCCTGCCCGTTTACAGCTGCGAAGTAAGCTTCCCTAGTAGTTCCAAAGTTCTTCTGCGCCTCGGCGAGCTTGCTCTGGAGCTCCTTGAGTTGCGCCTTCTGCGCCTGCGTGCCGCCAGCGTTATAGGCAGAATCGATGTAGTCGTTGACGAGCTTCTTGAACTCGGAGACAGTGAAATCAGCCTGAGTGTCATCAGCGCTGTAATCGAAGATGGTTACCTCGGAATCGGTGTTCTTACCGCTACCGGTTGCGATACCGATAGCCACCGTAGCGGAATCGATAATGTTGAGATAGTGCCCGCAGGCGTCTCCTCTTTGATTGCCATTCTTATCTTTTGTACCGTGGTACACATCGTAATAGTTTTGGTAGATATAGTACGAATCATAGCGATGAGCCATGAGATCTTTGCCGGCCTCGCTATCCACACCGTACTTTTTAATCCAATTCTCGTAATTAACCTTCTCCTGAGTGTAGAGACCGGTGTAGGGCCAGCCCAGGGTATCCTCGGTCTCACCACCGGTATATGCACCGCCGCCACCTGCGAGATTCTCAGCATTATCGAAGTAACAGTTCGAGTGATCCCAAATATTCGATGAATATGAGGCGTTGAGTGCAGCTGCTGCGGTCATGCGGAGGCTGACGCTGAGCGCCGACTGACCGTTCGCCTTGCGGAGGTTGTTCTGGGTGTCGAGATATGTCAGGGCGTTACGCAGCTGTTCCAAGGAAAGCGGATTGGTGTCGCGAGACATGTCCTGATCGACGTAATCGTCATACCACTCGGCTTTGTCGTCAGCGCCGGTAAGTGTAGCCATTGCGTCCTTGGCGTTCGATTTCTGCATAGCCGTGAAATCGCTGCTGTTGCTGATGTAGGCCATAAAGCCGAGCATGCCCTTATTGATGACTTCCTGGTCAACGGTCATGTTGGACTTGAGGTCAGCAATCTGCTGCTCAAGAGCCTCAACCTGGACATTAGCAGCGTCATAAGCCTTTTCCGCGGCGTTCGAAGCAGCGCAGGCTGCCTCCCACTCACTGCGCTTCTGCTTGCGAACTTCGACAAGCTTATCGTACGCGGTCTTCTTGTCGGCCTCGGTCTGCTGGGCCTGCTCGTATGCCGTCTTCGCGGCGTCACGCTTACTGGCCGCGTCCTTGTACTCCTTGTTTGCCGCATCGTATGCAGACTGGGCAGATGCCACAGCAGCGTTGGCGGCGTTGGCCTTCTCCTGCGCGGCAGCGACGGCAGCCTGGGCGGCCTGCAGATTTGTCTGTGCGGTGGCGTCGGCATCCGTCGCGGCATTGAGCTCCGCCTGCGCGGTCTTGAGCTCACCAGCAGCAGCGATCTTGGCGGCCTCAAGCGCACTCAGGTCGACACCCGTACCCGAGACGGCAGCATCGAGCGCGGCCTGCGCCTGGTTGAACTTCTGCTGGGCGTTATCGCGCGCGGTGGTTGCGGCTGCGAGCGCAGCGGCAGTCTCCTGCTTCTTGGCCTGGGCAGTCGTCAGAGCGGCCTCAGTGTCCTTCTTTTCCTGCTGGGCGCTAGCCTCGGCAGCCTTGGCCTGGTCCAGATTGGCCTGTGCAGTAGCAACGGCCTTATTGGCGTCATCGAGCTTTGCCTGCGCGTCCTCGACGGCCTTCTTGGCGGCCTCGTACTCGTCCATACCCATGGCCTCGAGCTTGGCCTGGGCCTCATCGAGGGCCTTCTTGGCCTCATCCTGCTTTGCCTTGGCGTCCTTGAGCGCCTGGGTCTTATCCTCAACACTCTTGTTGGCCTGTTCGAGCTGATCGTTCAGGTCGCCCAGCTTCTTCTGCTGCTGCTCGGTCTTTTCGACGGCTGCCTTAAGCTCGTCGATCTTCTCCTGAAGCGCGGCTACCTCGGCCTCGTTCTGCTCGGCGGCGTTATCGGTCACAGCCTGCGAGGCCTGATTCTTTTGCTGCTGCGCCTGCTTTTGAGACTGGCCCGCCGCGTCGGCCTTCTTCTGGGCGGCATCGTAGGCGGTCTGAGCGTCCTTGAGCTGCTTTGCCGACTCCTCGGCCAGCTGGGCAGCCGTCTTTACGACCGCTTGGTTACCGGCGGCAACGGTATTCTCTACAGAACTACCCCCCCCCTGAACAGAATCGCCGTTATCGGTTGACGGTGCGGCGATTGCCGCCAGCGGCGACATGAGCGGCTGAGCGATGAGGCCCGCCGTCAAAACGGTTGCGACGGCGCGGTTGGCAACGCCCTTGACGTTGACGGCCTTGGCCCGAGGCTCAAAGTGTTGTGGACTGTAGTTTGCCATGGCTTTCTCCCTTTGACACGGATGTATCCATACGTATCAAACGGTAGCTGTCGATTTTTGAATTCTGTTGCGCAACATTGGCGACCAGCGTATTTTTTGAAATTCGTGCTCCTGTGCTTCACAATTTCGTCACATTTGAAGGAGCTGGTGCATCATATTTTCGCGGGATGGAATTGAGCCTGTGATTTGCATTTGCTCCCGCGTCATCCGCCCTATCGGATTCCGCATCCAACAGACACCCCGCCCGCCACGGTGTAGAGTTAAGACAACGGGCGCGTTGCGCGGACCGCGCTGGAACGAGGTGGACATGGAACTCGACAAACAACAGATCAAGCGACTACGCGAACGCCATCACCGGCGCCACGGCATCCGCCCCGCCCATAGTGAGGCTGCCGAGCAGGCTGGTCGCTTTTTAAAGCGCGCATTCAACATTCGCGAGGGTCGCGCGCCCTACCACGTAATCCGTAAGCGCTTTGTAAACGGGGCGCGCCTGACCGGCTCTCACCTGTGCATCCTCATCATCGCCATGCTCATCGCAAGCATCGGCCTTGATATCGATTCGGACATCGCCATCGTGGGCGCCATGCTCATCTGCCCGCTTATGGGATCGGTCCTTGCCATGGCATATGGCATCGCCACGCTCGACCGCGAGATTACCGTCGAAGCCGTCGCCAGCCTTGCGCTACAGATGGCCTTTTGCCTGGTCACGTCCACGCTGTACTTTAAGCTCTCGCCCCTTGGCACCACCACGGCCGCCATCATCGACAACTCGACACCCACCGTCTGGGACCTTACCGTCGCACTCGCAGGCGGCTTTGCAGGTGGCCTGGGCAACTCGCGCGACCAGGAACCCGCCACGCTCATCGCCGGCGTGGCCGTGGCAACCGCGCTCATGCCGCCCCTGTGCGCGGCGGGTTATGGCATTGCCATCGCGAGCGGGTCGCTGTTCCTCTCAGCCCTCTACGAGTTTGGCATCAACGTCGTCTTTATCGCGCTGGCGGCCGAAGCCGTATTGCTTCTTTTACGTGTACCGCTCAAGCGTGATCTCAACGGCGACGGCATTGTGACCGCCGAGGAAAACGCCGAGGTCGACGAGCTGTCACGCAAGGTGCGCCGCCGCATTATTGTGGGCACGGTAGTCTTTGCCATCCCCTGCATCGTTATGACCGCGGGTTCCATTGGCTCGGCGCAGGCCGGCGTACAGGACGGCTACGGCGTCACCGAAACCACGCGCGAGCTTGCGGCGGTGCTGCCGGGCTTTAAAGATTACACCGTCGCCGTCGAGACCTCGGCCACCGAAGGCGACGAGGAGGGCATCGTCGAGCGCGAGATTGTCGCCCATGTGACGACAAGCGAGGCGCTTGGGGCACACAACCGTCACGTCGCCCGCAAGCTCATCGACCTCAACGTGCCTGAACTCGATCGCGTGGAGTTTGACGTGAAGTGATGCCGGCGCAGGATGAATGCTCGCACGGACGCAAGTTACGACGAGGCGCAGACGCGATACGGACACGAGCAAATAGCGGAGTACAGTTCACACCCGCGCCCCGCTCGCTGTTTTATTGCCGTGAATCAACTGTCCGGATCGACATCGCCAGACTCCACCGTAAACGCCGGATCGGTGCTCACAAGATAAAATCGGGTCACCTCAGTATTTCTAATTAGGTAAATCTGCCCCTGATTGCGTCGGCGTGACATATACGCCACGTGGACCGTACCGAATTCTTCGCCGTTTTCCCTCTTTAACACCAGGATATTGGGGTCGTCCATACGCTTAAACTGCCCGTCTGCGCAGATTCCGTCTTGGTCGACCAGCTGCCATCGACAGTTGTCCTCCTCAAGAAAAGCCAGGGTTTCCCGACTCGTTTTGTCATCCCGATAGTAACCATCAATGGCAAACCCTTCGGAAGCGCATTCCTGCATATAGGACGTTTCTCGGCTTATAGCAAACAGCCCTGTAGCGCCCAGGAGCACAGCCAGGCAGACCACTGCAAGGGTTATCGAAGTAGCACGGCGACCCATGTTAGCCCAACCGATAGTTGTTTAACGGAGCGCGAAACATACCTGGAACCTCCGATATCAGGGGGAACGTCGCCAGTAGGCTGTCGACACTATATGTTTCTGACATCAAACCATATGGCTGCCATTCGCGGAGGGGACATCGACGAACGGCGTGTTTTCATACTCCATTGGTCAAACCTAAGCGCGGCTCTACAGCTCGTACTTGTACACGCGGTAGATGTACTATTCGGCTTCCATCTCGTAGGTGGTGATGGCCAGACCGTACCGATCGTACTCGGTGAAGGTCTTGGCCTGGCCCGAAGCCACGAGCATACTATTCGAATCGCCAACGCGCTGTGCGCTGCTTACGTAGCCCGAGAACGGCACTGCGATCTGGTCCACAAGCTCGTAGGTGCGCGCGGTCTCGTCCACCGTAAAGATGCGCCCAAACGAATGCGTGCCCTTGCTATAGTCGGTCACCACCGCGGCGCCCAGCTGGCCCCAGTCGAACTTGGGGTAGCTCTTGGCCGCGCCAAAGTTGTTGTCGTACAGCAGCACCTGGTAGCGACCGGTCGTTGCCGTCTTGTCGTTTGGCAGATAGGTCACGCTGTGCTGGCCCGCGTTGAGCGAAAAATCGCCCTGGGCTTGCAGCAGCTTGTCCTCAAAGCCCGAGCCGGCCCATTGCCACTCCTTTCTATTTCTGGGTCCATCTTCTCACTGTTGGCGGCCGAAAATGATCCGTTTTCCTCCGTCCCCGAGATGTCATTTTTTAGTACTTGAAGAAGCCCTCGCCCGAGCTTTCGCCCAGCTTACCTTCGTCGAGCATTTTCTTGAGGACGGATGCCATAGCCTTAAAGTTGTAGGGCATCATCATCTTCTTGAGCAGCGGGCTCACCAGGCCCGGGACCTTCTGATACTGCATGACGATGTTGTAGGCCGTCTGGATACCCACCGTGTCGAATACGCGAAACGGACCCTTGGGAGCGCCGGTGCCGCGCGTCCACGCGAGATCGATGCTCTTGGGGTCGCTCACGCCCGAGACATACAGGTCAAGGCCCGAAAGCAGCCACGGCACCAGCATGGAATTGAGCAGGTAGCCGTTCTTTTCCTTGTTGACGGGCAGGGCAAGCATGCGGATATCGTTGGCGAAGTCGACGAGCTCGTCGAAGTAGCGCTTGTCGGTTTGGCTCTGGGCCATGACCTCGGTCATGTTGTTCTTCCAGATGGAGTTGGCAAAGTGCAGCGACAGGTACTTCTCGGGGCGGCCGGTGTACTTGGCAAAGGTGCTCGGCAGCAGCGTGGAGGAGTTCGTCACGATGACGGTCTTTTGCGGCAGGACCGGGGCGAGCTTCTTGTAGAAGTCGATCTTTGCCTGGGTGTCCTCGGCCATAGACTCGATGACCAGATCGGCGTCGGCCACTGCCTTGGCAAGATCGAGCTCCAGCTTGAGTGTGGAGTAGGCGCGCTCAACGGCGGCGAGTGCCGCCTCTTTGTCGAAGGGCTTGCCGCTATCGGCGATACCGGAGCACCACTCGCCCGTGCCGTCCGCCATACCCTCGATTGCCGCGATGTACTCCTCGCGCACATGATCGATCTTGGGCTGGGTGCGACCGATGCTGCCCTCGCTGCGCAGCCAAATCGTTACATCGAAGCCGCAGTAGGCAGCCTGAAAGGCAATCTGGCTTCCCAGCACGCCGCCGCCGGCAACGCAAACGGTCTTGTAGCTCATAGGAACAGTCCTCTCTTACGTAATTCCATAGATGTGTATTTATTCAACCGTAAGAGGGCTGCACACTGGGGGTGGGTTCTATAAACGGACGGTAATTTGCGGCGAACGGCTACATCTGTTCATTATCTCAGGGTTCCGAGGGCGATTTTTTGTGCCACCGAGACGTCGTTTGCGGAAGTATGCGGCAAATTCCGGAACCCTTGAGCACCCCCCGATTTTCCGCCAATAAAACCGACGCTCCTATAAGTTGTCAAGAGGCAGTTTGCGGGAGCGCTCTCT
>CATVYG010000013.1 GCA_958348225.1 uncultured Collinsella sp. | reverse complement strand
AAAAGATCAAGTCGTCCTCGCAGACGCTCAAGCAGGAATACCTCGATACATACGAAGGAGGTGAATGACATGAAACTATTTGAACAGCTGAAGTCCAATGCGTCGCGCATGGCTGTCTACGCCATCCTCGTGGCAACGGCTTTATGCGGAATCGCGGCACCCGTCTATGCGCTCAACGGGGAGAAAGGCGATGTCGAACCCGCGTGCATGGCTTCGACGGTTAAGGACCGGTACAAAGCCTTCTCTGGAGACACGTTTTACGTAGCAGAGTACGACACGACCTACCGTCAGCTTCGCTACAACAAGGGCTACGACTATCTAGGCGCAGAGGCAATCAGCTATACGTCGGGTTGGTACCGCTCCAACTATGGACACATAACCCAGTTCAAGTGTAACTACCGTGTGTACAACTAAAGCAACCGGCCGGGACGAGGGGTGACGCAAAAGCGTCGCCCCTCGTTTTTAACCATGTCAACTGAACCTAGTTCAGTTTGGTTGATTTCCGATCTCAGCCGAACACATTGAGCGGAAAGGCCGTTCCCGCAGTCAGTCGAACGTCCCCGGGGCCCTTCTCAGGCCCCGGGGACGGCATTTTCCCAGTTGAAGGAACGGTGGAGATGTGTTTCGATGGGTCAGATTCGTGTCGTTCCGAAAAGACCGTGAACCTTTTGTGGGACACGCGGCGCCGTGGTATCATAGCCGAGTTTGTTGTCTTGGTCGGAAACCAAGACGCCTTATGCGCTGATCGGTAACCAGCGCCTGACTAATAAGGAGTCCTACCATGAAGCAGGGTATCCATCCCCAGTATGTCGAGTGCACGGTGACGTGCTCCTGCGGCAACACCTTCAAGACGCACGCTACCGTGTCCGAGATGAAGGTTGAGCTTTGCAACGAGTGCCACCCGTTCTACACCGGCCAGCAGAAGTTCGTCGACACCGGTGGACGCGTCCAGCGCTTCGCCGACAAGTTCGGTGGCGCCGCTGCCGCCCAGCTCAAGAAGGCCGAGGAGGCCAAGGCTGCCAAGGCTGCCAAGGCTGCTGAGGCCGAGGCCGCTCGCAAGGCCGCCGCTGAGGCTAAGGCTGCCGAGAAGGCCAAGCGTGCCGCTAAGTTTGCCGAGGAGGCTGCCAAGCAGGCCGCCGAGGCTCCCGCAGAGGCTCCCGTCGAGGAGGCCGCTGCCGAGGCCGAGACCACCGAGGCTGCTGAGTAAATAGCTCGCCGCGGAATCGCTCGCATTCATGGCATAAGGGCCGCGCATCCGTTTGGGTGCGCGGCCCTTTTCTTTTTATTGGTGCAAGCTAACCTGTCCCCGTGGCACCAAATGGCAGAGAGACGGCGTTTGCTCAGATAAAACCTGCCAAAATAAACCCGTTCCATTGCGGCAGGTTGGTCATAGTTATTACGTGGCGGTCGAGCTCGACCGTATAGGCCGCGCCTTGTTTGGCTAAAGTACAATCATCTGTGTTTAACTCGCCCGCAGCTGCACGGCGTGGGCGATGGCCAAAAAGGAAAACCACATGGGATTCATGTCAAAGCTGCTGTCCTTTGGATCCGATAAGGACCTTAAGCGCTACTACAAGATCGTCGACCAGATCAACGGTCTTGAGCCCCAGTTTGAGAAGATGACCGAGGAGGAACTCCGCGGCCAGACCGATAAGTTCCGCGAGCGTTACGCCAACGGCGAGTCGCTCGACGACATGCTCCCCGAGGCCTTTGCCACCGTGCGTGAGGCTTCCAAGCGCACCATGGGTATGCGCCACTTTGACGTGCAGCTCATTGGCGCCATGGCACTGCACGAGGGCCACATCGCCGAGATGAAGACCGGCGAAGGTAAGACCCTCGTCTCCACGTTGGCCGGCTATCTCAACGCTATTGCCGGCAAGGGCGTGCACGTCGTCACTGTCAATGATTACCTTGCCAAGCGCGACTCCGAGTGGATGGGCCGCATCTATAAGTACCTGGGCATGACCGTCGGTCTGCTCCAGAACAACATGCCGCTCGAGCTCAAGCGCCCGGCCTACCAGGCCGACGTCACCTATGGCACCAACTCCGAGTTCGGCTTTGATTACCTGCGCGACAACATGGTTACCCGTCCCGAGCAGCGCGTGCAGCGCGGCCACAACTACGCCATCGTCGACGAGGTTGACTCCATCCTGATCGATGAGGCTCGCACCCCGCTGATCATCTCGGGCGCTGGCACCAAGTCCGCCAGTACCTACAAGGACTTCGCGCGTGCCGTGCGTGGCCTTGAGCGCGGCGAGGACGTGTCGCACGATATGCTTACCGCCACCGAGGATGTTGAACCCACGGGCGACTACGTCATGGACGAGGCCAAGCACACCATCGCTGCCACCGAGCGCGGTCTTAAGAAGATCGAGCGCCGCCTGGGTATCGATGACATCTATGCCGATCTCTCCGGCCAGCTGGTCAACCACCTGCAGCAGGCGCTGAAGGCCCAGTACATGTTCCACCGCGACAAGCAGTATGTGGTCACCAACGGCGAGGTCAAGATCGTCGACGAGTTCACCGGCCGCATTATGGAAGGCCGCCGTTACTCCGAGGGCCTGCACCAGGCCATCGAGGCCAAAGAGGGCGTGCTTGTACGCGAGGAGAACCAGACGCTGGCCACTATCACCTTGCAGAACTACTTCCGTCTGTATGACAAGCTCTCCGGCATGACCGGTACGGCACTCACCGAGGATGCCGAGTTCCGCGAGATCTACAAGCTGCCCGTTGAGGTCATCCCCTCCAACAAGCCCGTTCAGCGTGTTGACCATGAGGACCTGGTGTACCGCACCATCCAGGCCAAGTACAACGCCGTTGCCGATGACGTCGAGCGACGTCACGCCAAGGGCCAGCCGGTCCTGGTGGGCACCGTCTCCATCGAAAGCTCCGAGAAGCTGTCGGCCGCCCTTACCAAGCGCGGCATCGCGCACGAGGTCCTCAACGCTAAGCATCACGAGCGCGAGGCTCATATCGTTGCCCAGGCCGGACGCTACGGCGCCGTGACCATCGCTACTAACATGGCCGGTCGTGGTACCGACATCCTGCTGGGCGGCAACCCCGACGAGCTGGTGCGCGAGCGCCTTGAGTACGAGGGCCTGACCATGGAGGACGTGACGCCCGAGCAGCTCGAGCAGTTTAACGCCGAGGCCAAGGAGACCTGCAAGGCCGAGCGCGAGCGCGTGCTTGCCGCCGGCGGCCTGACCGTCATCGGCACCGAGCGCCACGAGTCCCGTCGTATCGACAACCAGCTGCGCGGCCGCTCCGGCCGTCAGGGCGATCCGGGCGAGACCCAGTTCTACCTGTCGCTCGAGGACGACCTCATGCGCCTGTTCGGCGGCGACAAGATGGACCGCGTCTCCAAGATGATGGTCACGGCCGACATGGGCGACGACATGCCCATCCAGCACAAGATCATCTCAAAGGCCGTCGAGAGCGCCCAGCACAAGGTCGAGAGCATCAACTTCTCCATGCGCAAGAGCGTCCTTGAGTACGACGACGTCATGAACAAGCAGCGCCAGGTCATCTACGCTGAGCGCAATAAGATTCTGGACGGCAAGGACCTGACCGACCACATCACCGAGGTCATGCACGACACCGTGTACCGCTGCGTTCAGGAGTTCTGCACCAAGGACAGTCACGATGGCGAGCGCGACCTGGAGGGCCTGCGCAAGTGGGTTGTGGAGCTCACCGGCCACATCGATACGCCGAAGTTCCCCGACGAGGATTATGAGGCCCTGGCTGCCGATGTCCTGGCTTACGTAGAGAAGTGCTACAACATGAAGGCCGAGCGCTTGGGCGAGGACCTGATGCGCGAGCTCAACACCCAGGTCATGCTGCGCGTCATCGATACCCGCTGGATGAACTACCTGCAGGAGATGGACTATCTCAAGACCGGCATCGGCCTGCGCGGCTTTGGCCAGCGCGACCCGCTGGTCGAGTACAAGACCGAGGCCTACGGCGCGTTCCAGATCCTCGTCGACACCATGTACGAGGATTACCTGCGCACGGTTCTGCGCATCGAGATCAAGGCTGCCCCGCGTGCCGTGGAGCACAAGGAGGAGCCCGCGCTCGAGGGTGCGCACTTCTCCGGTCCTGCCGAGGTCGATGGTGACAACGGCGACTCGGTGCTGCGCAAGCAGGCGCAGGTGCAGGCCCGCACGGCTGTCCAGGGTGGTCCGGCTGCCGTCAACAACGGTGGCAAGGTGACCACCTATCGCAAGTCCGAGAGCGACGATCCGTACGTCAACGTGGGCCGCAACGACCCGTGCCCCTGCGGTAGCGGCAAGAAGTTTAAGTACTGCCACGGCAGGAATCGTTAATGGCTGAGGCTTTAGAGGTAACGCCCGCCGAGCTGGACGCGTTTGCGGACCGGCTCGGCGAGGTCGAGTCGTATCTCCACTTGGACGAAAAGCGCACGCGCGTGACCGAGCTCGAGGCCAAAAGCGTGGCCCCCGGCTTTTGGGATGACGCCGACGCCGCCCGTGCCACCATGGAGGAAATCGCGCGCACCAAGGAAGATATCGCTGCCGTGGACAACGCGCGCGGCGAGCTTTCCGATGCCCGCGCCGCGCTGGAGCTTGCCGAGGAGATGGGGGATGACCCCGATGCCGCCGCCCTTCGCGAGGAGGCTACAGCCACGGCTGAGCGCCTGGCCTGTGCCATCGATGAGCTTGAGCTTTCGAGCTGGTTTACCGGTGAGTTCGATCACGGCGATGCCATTGTGACCATCAAGCCCGGACAGGGTGGTCTGGAGGCCCAGGACTGGACCTTCATGCTTTTTAAGATGTACATGAAGTACTGCCAGCGTCGCGGCTGGAAGGTCACGATTAACGACTGCCCCGCTGCTGAGGTCATCGGCATCGACCGCGCGACCTTTACCGTCGAGGGCAAGGACGCATTTGGCATGCTGCGCGCCGAGGCCGGCGTCCACCGCTTGGTGCGCATTAGCCCCACCGACGACAAGAAACGCCGCCAGACCACGTTTGCCGGCGTCGAGGTCATCCCCGTGCTACCCGATGATATCGATATCGAGATCAGCCCCGATGACATCCGCGTGGACGTGTACCACGCGAGCGGCCCGGGCGGTCAGGGCGTGAACACCACCGACTCCGCCGTGCGTGTGACGCATTTTCCCAGCGGCATTGTGGTCACCTGCCAAAACGAGCGCAGCCAGATCCAGAACAAGGCCGCGTGCATGCAGATCCTCAAGGCTCGCCTGTACGAGATTGAGCTCGAGAAGCGCGCCGAGGCCCTGGATGAGATTCGCGGACCCAAAACCACGATTGGTTTTGGCAACCAGATCCGCAGCTACGTGCTCTACCCGTATCAGATGGTTAAGGACCTACGCACGGGCGTTGAGACCAGCAATGTCGAGGCCGTTCTTGACGATGGCGACCTGGACCCGTTTGTTATTGGCTACCATCGCTGGGCCACTGGCAACGCTGACGCAGAGATCCCATCTGCATAAACCGCCCGGTTTATGTGGAAATGGATAAAACCCTCCGAGCAGGGTGGTTTTGTATCCAAAGCAAACCCTGCGCAGGGGTGGTTTTTGTTCGGCGAATCGGTAGAATCGAATACAGCAAGAAGTTCGAAGCGCATCCGTTTGGGTGCGCTTTTTTGAGGGAGGTAGCATGGCATATCGTCTGGACATCAAGCGCATTCTATCGATGAACTTCTTTCACGACCTGCCCCAGATTATGTTGGGGTGCGCTCTGGCCGCTATTGCGACCGACCTGTTTTTGATTCCCAACGGCCTTGCTGCCGGTGGTGTTACGGGCCTTGCCACCATTATCCAGGCGGTCGGCGCATCGCGCGGCATATCGCTTCCCGTTGGTATTCAGACGATCGTGATGAACGCCTTGCTGTTGCTGGTCGTTATGCGCGAGGGCGGCATGTTCTACGTGGTGCAGACCGCGACGGGCTTTGTGCTGCTGGGCTTCTTTACCGATCTGTTCGCCCCGTTTGTAGCACCTCTGGCGGATGCGGACCTGATGCTCCCTGCCATGTGGGGCGGCATTATTACAGGCATCGGTTACGGCATGGTGCTGCGCGCCGGCGCCAACACCGGCGGCTCGGACACGATTGGCCAAATCATCTCGCGTAATACCTCGCTGCCCGTGGGCTCGACCGTCATGGCGATCGATGTTGCCGTATGCGCGCTGTCGGCTCCGGTCTTTTCAATCGAAAATGCACTATATGCAGGCCTTTCGATGGTCATTAGCGGCTACGTGATCGATGCCGTGGTCGATGGTGGCAACAAACGCCGTATGGTACTCATCATCTCGGACAAGTTCCCTGATATCGCTGCCGATATCATGTATGGCCTGGGTCGTGGTTGTACCAAGTTTAAGGCGACTGGCATGTATTCGGGTGCCGAGAAGCCGGTGATCATGGTCATCGTGAACCGTCGAGAGCTCAATACCCTCAAGACGATCGTGCGCGAGCGCGATCCTCACGCCATTGTGACGGTCGCCGACGTTACGGAAGCTTTCGGCGAGGGATTCAAGGACATTAGCGCGTAGGGCCGACCGCGTCCCATCCAAAAGACGTTCACATTGATAAACCGTTTCATCAGCGGTTCTGCCTGCTAAATTGTTCAAATAATGATAAAAACTCTGGTAAAGCCATCAGTTTCCAGCATAATGAATGACGTACGTGCATTGCGGCTGTGTTGGGATTACCTTCGGTGCCGTGCGCATTTTGTCTAATGAGGATGAAAGGAAGGCACAATGAGCGACGAAGAGCTCAAAAAGGTTGCCAACGAGGTAAGGAAGGGCATCGTCACCGGCGTGCACGCTGCCAAGTCCGGCCATCCGGGCGGTTCGCTCGGCGCTGCCGACATCATGACCTATCTGTACTTTGAGGAAATGAACGTCGACCCGGCCCATCCCCGCAAGGCCGACCGCGATCGCTTTGTGCTTTCCAAGGGCCACTGTGCACCTGGTCTGTACGCTGTGCTCGCCGAGCGTGGGTTCTTCCCCAAGGAGGATCTTGAGACGCTGCGCCACATCGGCAGCCACCTGCAGGGTCATCCCAACATGAACGACACTCCGGGCGTTGACATGTCCACCGGTTCGCTCGGCCAGGGCATCTCCGCCGCCGTGGGCATGGCCGTTGCCGCCAAGCACTGGGGCGATACTTATCGCACGTACGCCCTGCTGGGCGATGGCGAGAGCGAGGAGGGCCAGGTCTGGGAGGCCGCCATGTTTGCCGGCAACCAGCAGCTCGACAACCTCTGTGTGATCGTCGACCACAACGGCCTGCAGATCGACGGCCCCGTCGAGGAGGTCAACGACCCCATGCCGCTCGCCGACAAGTTCCGCGCCTTTAAGTTCCACGTGGTGGAGCTCGCCGACGGCAACGACTTCGACCAGATCCGCGCCGCCTTTGCCGAGGCTCGCGCCACCAAGGGGCAGCCGACCGCCATTATCGCCGAGACCCTGAAGGGCAAGGGCGTGTCCTTTATGGAGAACCAGGTTGGTTGGCACGGCAAGGCCCCCAACGATGAACAGTTTGAGCAGGCCATGGCAGAGCTCACGGCCGCCGGAGAGGAGCTCTAGGATGGCAGACGTCAAGAAAATTGCCACGCGTGTAAGCTACGGCGAGGCCCTCGTCGAGCTCGCCAACGAGCACGATGACTTTGTGGTCCTCGACGCCGACCTGGCCGCCGCCACGCAGACCGGTAAGTTTAAGGCCGCCTGCCCCGACCGTTTCTTCGATGTGGGTATCGCCGAGAGCAACCTGATGGGTGTTGCCGCCGGTATCGCAACCACCGGTCGCGTTGCCTTCGCGAGCACCTTTGCCATGTTCGCCGCCGGCCGCGCCTTTGAGCAGGTCCGTAACTCCATCGGCTACCCGCACCTCAACGTTAAGATCGGTGCCACGCACGCCGGTATCTCGGTGGGCGAGGACGGTGCCACACACCAGTGCTGCGAGGATATCGCCCTGATGCGCGTCATCCCCGGCATGACTGTGATCGTTCCTGCCGACGACGTCGAGGCCCGCGCCGTGACGCGCGCCGCCTACGAGTGCGACGGTCCCGTGTACATGCGCTTTGCCCGTCTGGCCTCGCCGGTTATCAACGACCCCGAGACCTACAAGTTTGAGCTGGGTCGCGGCATCGTTATGCGCGAGGGCGCCGACGTTACCATCATTGCCTGTGGTCTGATGGTCGGCGAGGTTCTCGAGGCCGCCGAGCAGCTTGCTGCCGAGGGCATCGATGCCGAGGTCATCAACATGCACACCATCAAGCCCATCGATGCCGACCTGATCGTCAAGAGCGCCACCAAGACCGGCCACGTCGTGACCGTCGAGGAGCACTCTGTGATCGGTGGCCTGGGCAGCGCCGTTGCCGACGTCCTGTGCGAGCAGTGCCCGACGCCGCTCAAGAAGATCGGCGTCAACGACACCTTCGGTGAGTCTGGCCCGGGTGCCGAGCTCCTGCACAAGTACGGCCTGGACGCCGCCAACATCGTGGCGACCACCAAGGAGTTCTTGGCATAAGGCAAGACGAGGCAAAGTATCGTCTCAACAACCACATCCAAGCCAGAACAGGGGCATCCCCAAAGAGGGCGCCCCTGTTTTTGTTGAATTTAAATTAGAGTCCTGCCAAGCAAAGGTCCCATGGGGAAACGGGCCCATCCCAACAAAGTGCAATTCAGACCCTTCCAACTTTGTATGCGCAGCATTTCAAGTTGGTGCGTCGGTCCCATAGTAGCCGCAGGCCGGGCGCAGGGTTACCTCCCAAATCTTTCCGCAGCGCAGGCCGGCGTTTGTCCGCAGCTCCGCAGGAGCAGGACAAATGCCGGCCATGCGCGAGGACGATTTGGGAGGTAACCCTGCGCCCGGCCGGTGGGATCCCAAAGCCCGCCATGCTTCTTATGTGCAGCAAAGCTAATGCTGCTAAAATGTAAAGCGCTCATGTAGTTTAAACGCACGACGATAAGGAGCACCAGTGGGTAACCACTTCCGTACCTCCGGTGCGGGCGATGATGCCCCCAAGACGCAGACGGGCGTCCAGGGCAGTCGTTTCGCCACTCCGGATTCAGAGGGCCGGCCTGTTGCTCAGGCCCCCGCTCAGCCGGCAGATCAGGCACAGCCGGCATCCGATCCCTTTGCCTACAATCCCACCAGCGATGTCGCGCTTTCCGGCACGGCGGGTTTTGAGCCCGTTCAGGCCGTGACCGCTCGCGTGGAGCAGCCTCAGGCTGGCGCCGCCACGCCGCAGCCTACCATGGCCGGCATTCCCGACCCCATGGCCCCTGCGACGCCGGTTCCTCAGCCTGCGCAGTCCGGTCTCTTTGCCGCTATTCCCGATCCCACGCGGCCTGCTGTCCCGGTGGTCGAGAGCGATCAGGCCGCCGAGGTCGCAAGCCTCGATAACGCGCTCAACAACCCCGATTTTACGTCGGTGTTTGCGCCCATCGATCCGCAAGCCAGCCGCAAGAAGATGGCCAAGCAGGCCGGTGTCGAGCCCGTCATCCTTATGGAGCATGTCACCAAGATCTATCCGGCACAGCCCAACAAGCCTGCACTCGACGACATCAACATCGAGATCTATCCGGGCGAGTTCGTCTTCCTGGTCGGTCATTCCGGCTCGGGTAAGACCACGCTGCTGTCGACGCTCAACCGCGACGTCAAGCCGACGAGCGGCCGCATCCTGGTTGCCGGTCAGGACCTCATGAAGATCAAGAATCGCAAGGTTCCGTTCCTGCGTCGTCAGATTGGCGCCGTGTTCCAGGACTTTAAGCTTCTGCCTCAAAAATCTGCCTACGAAAACGTGGCGTTTGCCCTGCAGTGCATCGGCAAGCCCAAGGGCGTTATTCGCAGCCAGGTTCCCGAGGTGCTGCGTCTGGTCGGCCTGGCTGATCAGATGGACTCGCTGCCCGATCAGCTTTCCGGTGGCGAGCAGCAGCGCGTTGCCGTTGCCCGCGCCATGGTCAACCGCCCGCCGCTTTTGATCTGTGACGAGCCCACGGGCAACCTCGACCCGGCGATTTCGCTGGGCATCATGAAGCTGCTCGAGCGCATTAACCGCACCGGCACCACCGTGATCGTCGCTACGCACGACCGCGAGATGGTCGATAGCATGCACCGTCGCGTGATCGCCCTCGAGGGCGGCCACGTAATCCGCGACCAGGAGAGGGGAGGTTACGGCAACTATGGCACCAACTAACGTGGGCTACTCGCTCAAAGAGGCAATGAGCCACTTCTTCCGTAACTGGACCACCTCGCTCGGCGCCGTCATCACGATCTTCCTTTCGCTGTTTATCATCGGCCTGTTCATCATGGGTTCCGCGATGCTGAACTCCGTGATCGGCACCGTCGAGGATCAGGTTGTCATCAACGCGTTCATTAGCGATGACGCCGATCAGGCCGATGTCCAGGCTTTTGAGGCCGAGCTTAAGACGTGGAATAACGTCAAGTCCGTGACCTATAAGGACAAGGACGACGCGCTGGCCGAGTATACGAGCAAGATGTCGGGCAACGCCGACGCCACCATGAGCGCGCTCGATGGCCAGAACCCGCTGCCGGCTTCGTTTGCAATTGAGATGGACGATCCGTCCAAGGTCGAGAGCACGGCCCAGAAGCTCAAGAAGAACGCCGACTTCCAGAAGATCGCGGATGACGGCGACGTCAACGCGAGCGTGCTGTACGGCCAGGAGGAAGTGAGCCGCCTGTTCCAGGTGACCAACTACATCCGCATCGCCGCCGTGGTGCTCGTTGGCCTTCTGACCTTTATCGCATTCATCTTCATCAACAACACGATTCGCCTGTCCATCACGGCGCGTCGTCGTGAGATTGCGATTATGCGTCTGGTCGGCGCCAGCAACGGCTTCATTCGCGGCCCGTTTATCACCGAGGGCGTACTGCAGGCCATTTTGGGCTCGCTGCTTTCCATCGGCGTTCTGGAGCTGCTGCGCAATCTGATGATTCCGCGTCTGCAGGAGAGCATCGGCTGGATGTCGTTTGCCCTGCCGATGCAGTACTACCTGGTGACCTATGCTGCGCTGATTCTGGTCGGTGTGATTATCGGTCTCTTTGGTTCTGCCATAGCCATGCGCCGCTACCTGCGCGTGTAGGCATGTCTGGAATTCATCCCTTCCAACGGGTCGTCTCTTATGGGGCGGCCCGTTTTTTGATCCCAAGGGAACGGCAGGAAAGCGAATCATTTGGGTAGACTCTTTGGAGTTCGTCATCGATAGCAAGGAGGCGCCATGGGGCGCAATAACAAGCATAAGCGCGGTGCCCGAAATAAGCGTGGGCCGGTGCGCAGCGAACGCCGTCCGAGCCTGACCGGGCGCGTGCAGCTCCATGAGCATGGCGCCTATGTCATAACCGAGAGCGGCGACTACAAGGTTATGGGCCGCGGTAAGCGCGAGATCATGGATGGCGATACCGTTGCCGTGAGCATTAAGAACAGCCCGCACGGTGAGCGGCGCGCCGTGATCGAGGGTGTGGTTGAGCGCGCAGCCATAAGCGTAGTGGGTACGTACCAGACCGCCGGTCCGCTCGGTGTGATTGAGCCGCTCGATTCGCGTTTGAAGGCCGACTTCTTCATTCTGCCCGAGGATACCTCGGCGGATCGTCTGGGCGTTCACCCGGGTGATGCTGTTGTCGCGCGCATTTTGACCTACCCGACGCGCCTGGAATCGGGCACCGTGACGATCGAGCGCCGCATTGGCGGAGATGATGCGCCCGATTTGGGCGTTCAATATGTGATGGCGCGTTACGGCTATACCGATAGCTATCCAGAGGCCGCGCTGGACGAGGCCGAGGGGCTTTCGCTCGATGTGTCCGCGGCGCTTAAGGACCAGCTCCGCCGCGATTTGCGTGACCGCTTTGTCATCACGATCGACCCGGTCGACGCGCGCGACTTTGACGATGCCATTTCGTTGGAGCGCACGCCCGAGGGTGGCTACAAGCTGGGTGTGCATATCGCCGACGTTTCACACTATGTGGCTTGGGACGGGCATATCGATCTTGAGGCTCGCCATCGTACGACATCGGTGTATCTGGCCGATCGCGTGCTTCCCATGCTGCCCGAACGCCTGTCCTGTGACCTGTGCTCGCTTCGCCCTGACGAGGACCGTCTTGCGTTTACCGTCGATATCGAGCTCGATGCGCAGGGTCGCGTGCGGCATTACGATCCGTATCCCAGCGTGATTCGCTCGCGTGTGCGTATGGACTATGACGGCGCCGAGGCGCTGCTGGTGCGTGCCGGCGCGGTTGAGTATTCGGTGCTGGAGGGTGCAGCCGAGGATGTTGCGGCTGCCGAGACCTCGCGCGAGGAAGCGCTTGAGCGCGGTCTTGCGTGCGAGGAGGCCGCCCGCGGCTACAACATCGACCTCGGCGATTTCCTTGTCGCCGCTAACGAACTCGCCGAACTTCGCCGTCGTATTCGTCGCGCCCGCGGCTCAGTCGATTTTGACACAGCCGAGATTCGCGCTCTATTGGATGAGGACGGAGTGCCCGTGCAGATTGTGGCGCGTGAGCGTTCGTGTGCCACGTCGCTTATCGAGGAAGCCATGCTGCTCGCCAACGAGTGCGTTGCAGAGTGGCTGGCAGACCGTGATATCGAGGCCTGCTATCGCGTGCATGAGGATCCGAGCCCCGATAGCCTGCACGGTGCTGCCGTTGCGCTGGCGCAGCTAGGCATCATCGACGATCGCCGTGCTGCCGGTATTGCCCTGGGGAGCCCCGATGAGCTGCAGGCTGCAGTTGATGCTGCCGCCGGTACGGCCAACGCACCGCTCGTCAACACGCTGCTTCTGCGCAGCATGCAGCGCGCGCTGTACAAGCCGCGCAACGAGGGCCACTTTGCGCTCGCCGCGCCGTGCTACTGTCACTTTACGAGTCCCATCCGTCGCTACCCCGATCTGGTGGTGCACCGCGTGCTCAAACTGCAGTTGGCCTATGAGCAGCTCGGCGGCAAGGACGCCTTGGTCCGTACGCCGCGGCTGATCGGCAAGGGGCGCGAGTCGCTGCCGCGCATTCTGCCGCAGATCTGCCGCGCATGCAGCGATGCCGAGCGCGCGGCAGATGCTGCCAGCCATGCGACGCAAAAGATCAAGATTGCCCAGTACTATGAGGACCGTCTGGGCGAGCGCTATGCCGGAACCGTCTCGTGGGTTAGCAGCATGGGCCTCTTTGTGCGCTTGGACCTAACGCAGGTCGAAGGCTTGGTTTCGATCAAGAGCCTGGGCAACGAGTGGTTCGAGTTCGACGAGGACGCGCTTACGCTGACGGGCGCCGACACGGGGACTCGCTATGAACTGGGTCAGCGCGTGATTGTCGAGGTCTCGCGCGTCAATACCACGCGTGGGCACTTGGACTTTAAGCTTATCCATTAGCCAAATCCCGACTCATGGTGGGGGAGCGGAGGGCGGCCTTTCGGGACCGCCCTCCGCATTTGAATCGTGGCTACCTTGCCGTCTGCTCGGCCGCTCGCTTACCTGCTATTTGAGAGGTAAAACCTACCAAAATAAACCTGTCCCTTTTTGGCAGGTTTACAAGAAAGCGGGGATGAGATGGCGACGGTGTACGGTTATGCGCGGGTGAGTTCGCGCGATCAGAATCTGAATCGGCAGCTGGATGCGCTGGGCGCCTATGGCGTGGGCTCAGCGAATATTTATGCCGACCATGCGAGCGGCAAGGACTTCGATCGACCGCATTATCGCGAGCTGTTGCACGTCCTGGGAGACGGGGACGTGCTGGTGGTGCTTTCTATCGACCGACTTGGTCGTAATTACTCCGAGATTCTTGAGGAATGGCGACGCATTACCAAGGAGCTCGGGGTTGCCATTGTGGTGTTGGACATGCCATTGCTTGACACGCGCGCCAGGGCCAGCGGCGCGCCGGATGTGACCAACACCCTGATTGCCGATATTGTGCTGCAACTGCTGAGCTACGTGGCGCAGGTGGAGCGCGAGAATATCCATCGGCGCCAAGCGGAGGGAATTGCAGCGGCGCGGGCGCGAGGGGTCCGTTTCGGTCGACCTCGCAAGCCGTGCCCTCCTCAGTTTGAGCTGGTGCGCGATAGCTATGAGGCGGGCGATATTACCCGCCGCCAGGCAGCAAAGTGCCTGGGCGTGTGCGTGGGGACGTTCGATCGCTGGATGCGCGAGGCGGGGTAGGGGTTTGCGTCGCTTTGTCGCTTCCTGTTGCGATTCAAATTTTGATACGGTGACGATGTCATTTGGGGCTACACTCGCTCATATTTAAAAAGACGGAGGTTGGCCTTTGGCGCACATGAAGAAAATAATCGGGTGGACCGCGATCGCTCTGTTCGCCGCAACGCTGGCGGGCATCTGGGTGCTGACGGAGCAAAACGCAGTGCAGACGTCGCTGCTGAGCGAGTCCACCGCGCGCGTGGTGGAGGGTCAGGCTGCGAGCGTTCAGGCTACCGGCATCACGGGTGAAACTCAGGCGGGGGACGGAATGACCGGGGGCACCGATTCGGCTGCCTCGAATGTCCGGTCTGGCCGACTTGCTTCCATTCGCATGTGGGTGGGCGCGAACGTCCGTCGCGTTGCCCATACCGTAGAGTTTTTCTTCGTCGGATTGTTCGCCTCGGTGGTCGTGGTTTGCTTTTCCAGGCGTCCGTGGAGCGTATGCTCCCGTTGCGTGCCCGTATTGCTCTTTTGCGCCGCCTGCTCCGTTGGCGATCAGGTACATAAGATCTTTGTTCCCGGCAGGCATTTCGACGTTATCGATTTAGGATTCGATGCTGCGGGCTATGTCACCGCCATGCTGTTGGTATTGCTGGCAGCGGCGTTGGTGCGCCATGCGACTCGGCCGATCGGCGCCCATGCGAGGCGCTAGCCTTAAGGCGAGACATCGCGACTGCCTATGCTTCGACATTGACTACAATAACGGCTGCAATCGCGAGTGGTCGTCGATGTGCAGTTTTCCAGACACCTGTTTTCTCTAAGAAAGGAAATCCCATGGCGGTATTGTTTGTTGAATATCCCAAGTGCTCGACCTGTAAGAAGGCCAAGGCATGGCTGGACGAACATGGGGTAGAGTATATCGATCGCGATATCGTTTTGGACAATCCCACGGCTGATGAGCTTGCGACCTGGATTGCTCGTTCGGGGCTGCCGGTGCGGCGCTTCTTTAATTCGTCGGGCATGAAATATCGAGAGCTGGGCCTGAAGGCGCGCCTGGATGCGGGCATGACGGATCAGGAGTGCTGCGAGCTGCTGGCGACCGACGGCATGCTGGTCAAGCGTCCGCTGCTGGTGGGCGACGACTTTGCGATTCCTGGGTTTAAGGAAGCGACCTGGACCGAGGTGCTGCTGTAGTGGTTGCGGAAAGTGCGTCCCGTTTTGAGCTCGGATTCCGGGACGCAGTTTCCGGTTGAAGGGGCTAGCGGAAATCGTATCCCAGTTTGAGCGCGAAATCTGGGATACGGTTTCCGTTTGGGGCCTCTAGGGGAAAGCGCGTCCCGTTCTGGACGTAAATTCCGGGATGAGCTTTCCGGTTGGCGGGCATGCGCACTATCCCGGCTGGCGGGCATATGCGCTAATCCTCAAGCCGCGCCCATTCGTGCGGATCGTAGACCTTTACGTGCTTGTTGGGCTTGCCGCTCCAGTACTCCTCGTCCATAAAGGGCAGATATGCCTGAACGCCGGGGCAGATAAAGGGAATCCGCTGCTGTTGCAGTCGCTCGCGCTGGCGCTGCTCCAGGTGCGCCTCGGATATGACGGTCGGCATACCGGACAGCTCGACGAGGCTTGCCTGGATTCGCTTAAGGTCGGGGAGTCCCGCGTGCCATGACACCCGCATGATCAAAAAGGATGCACGGCGGTATTTTGCCTGCATCACCGTGATGGCGGGGCGCAGTGTGGGATGGATTTTGTCCCGTTCGGGCCAAAGGTCAGCAGTGATCTCGAGGCCCAGGGTCTCCCATAGGTAATCAAGCTCTTCGTCCATGGCGCCTCGATATCTACGCGATCATTGATACCTCGATTGTGTTGCCTGGTGCTATCGTTTTCGCGGTAGAATCTGCCAACGGTTGACGGCTACCGCTCGCGGCGTTTTGTCCTTCGTGTACAGCGGTCGGCTTCACAGGTCCTTCACGGGTTGGACTAAATTAGGCCAATTTGACTGAATTTCAAAAAAGTCAAAATTGGGGCTTGCGTCACGGCGGGACTTCCCGTATATTTCTTTCTTGCGCAAAGGCACAGCCGAGCGCAGCGATGCAGTCATTGGGATGTCGTCTAATGGCAGGACAGCGGATTCTGGTTCCGTCAATGGGGGTTCGACTCCCTCCATCCCAGCCATTGCATTTGCTACATATGGCCCGTTCGTCTAGCGGTTTAGGACGCCGCCCTCTCAAGGCGGAGATCACCAGTTCGAATCTGGTACGGGCTACCAAAATTGAACGCCCGGGCCTCGTAAGAGACCCGGGTTTTGTGTATTGACCTTATATACGGCGCCTGCCGTGTTTCGCTCAGATCGAGGAGTAGCCATGGATCTGCCCATCAGCTTGCAAGACATCACGTATGCCGAGAACTATCTGGCGCAGGGCGACCTGGCTACGGCGACGCCGCTGCTGGAGCGCCTGGTGGAGCTCGCCGAGGAGTATATCGACGCCGAGTGCAAGACGGAGGAGAAGCGCCAATACTTTAGCTTCGATAGCAAGTTTGAGCGCTTGGCCTATCGCCGCGTGGAGAAGGATCCGCGCGAGCTCGTGCAGGTCGAGGTGCCGTTTGACCGCCTGTACTCTGATATGGCGTTTGCCTACATTCGCCAGCAGGATTATGTGAGCGCTCGTAATGCCCTGATGCAGGCTGTGCGTTGGGACCCCATGAACTGCAACTATCGCTTGGATTTGGCCGAGCTGTTCCGCGCTCTCGAGGACAAGCAGGAATGGGCATCGCTCTCGTTCTCGGTGCTGGAGCGTGCAAGCGATGGCAAGTGCGCCGCCCGCGCTTACGCCAATCTAGGTCAGTACTTCTTGGAGCCCGAGACCGAGAACGTTTCGGCTGCCGTGGGCTGCGCGCGTCTGGCACTGCGCCTGGCGCCCAACGATGCGCATACGACGCGCCTGCTCAACAAGATCCATACTACCTATCCGGATGCCGCCGAGGAGAGCGACGAGCACGTGATGGGCGAGCTGGCGTTGCAGGGCGTTCCGACCTCACCTTCGGCCGAGATTGCCATCTGCCTGATTATGTGCGCGACCGATGCTGCAAGCGACGGCGACAAGCAGGAGGCGACGCGCCTGACGGTGCGTGCTCGCGACTTGGTGGGCGAGGAAGCCTGCGCGGCGATTATCAAACTGGTGCGCGAGAGCGATGCTGAGCTCAATGCCGAGCGCAAGGCAAAGCGCGAGGCTGCGGGCTCAAACGCCGATGGCGCCAAGGAGGCCGGCGATGCCCAGTAAGCGCGAGCGCAAGCTCATTTCCAAGAATCGCTCGGCACATCACGAGTACTTTATCGATGAGACGTTCGAATGCGGTATCGAACTGAGTGGCACCGAGGTCAAGTCGATTCGCGAGCGCGCCTGCCAGATTACCGATACCTTCGCGCTGATCCGCGGCGGGGAGTGCTGGCTCGTCGGCCTGCATATCCACCCTTATAGCCATGGTGGCGTGTGGAATCGCGATCCCGACCGTCGGCGTCGTCTGCTGCTGCACCGCAAGGAGATCGACTTTCTTGACGGCAAACTTCGCAACCGTGGTTATGCGCTGGTTCCGTTGGAGCTCTACTTTAATACCGACGGCCGCGTAAAGCTGCTGCTGGGTCTGGGTCGCGGCAAGAAGCTCTATGACAAGCGCGAGGACATGGCCAAGCGTGATGTCCAACGCGAGATCGACCGCGCCCTCAAAGAGCGCAATCGCTGACCACCCTTCATAAGTTGCGGTGGAATACGGACTGTTTTGCCTGTTTGAGGGGCTATCCAGTCCCTATTTCACCGCAACTGCGGGTGTCTCATCTTTCTTACTGTTCTGACACATATGTCTCAAAGGCGGCGTCCGTTATGGGTGCCGCCTTTTTTGTGGGTACATACATCCATGAGGTTCCAACCCGAGCTAGGGGAGTGATCGTTATGGACAAAACTGCGTTCTTTACCATGCCGAGTGGCCTGTACGTGGTGAGCGCCGTGGCGGACGGGCTGCGTGCCGGCTGCGTTATCAACACAGCAGTGCAGGTGACATCCGCCCCGCCGCGCATCTCGATTGCCGTGAACAAGGAAAATGTCACGTCCGGCGTAATCGTATCGGCTAAGGCCTTTGCGCTGACCGTGATCGATCAGACGGTCGATATGCTCTATATCGGCAACTTTGGCTTCCGCACCAGCAGTGGCTACGACAAGTTTGCCAAGTACGAGACCCACGAGACCGCGCTGGGCATGCCCTATGTGCCCGAGCACGCGGCGGCGCTGTTTAGCTGCCGTCTGATTGATACCGTGGATGTGGGCACGCACCTGCTCTTTATCGGCGAGGTGGAGGATGCCGAGCGCTTGAGCGGCGAGGCCCCGCTGACCTATGACTACTACCACAAGGTGTTAAAGGGCAAGACGCCGCCCAAGGCTTCGTCGTATCAAGGCTAGAAATGTTCTAAAAATACTTGCATTATATTATTGAGAATATATACTAATAAGCAAGTACACCAGCAGTCACGTTCGAGAGGAGAACATCATGGCTGAGGAAAAGAAGACGTATAAGTTCGTGTGCACCGTTTGCGGTTACGAGGTTGAGGTCGACACGCCCGAGCTGCCCGAGGATTACGTATGCCCGGTCTGCGGCGTCGGCCCCGATGAGTTTGAGCTCGTCGAGGAGTAACTCGTAGACACACGGCGATTAGCCATACAGAGCTCTGTCCAAGGGCCCCGGTCGAATTCTCGGCCGGGGCCCTTTTGATTTATCTGACGGTTTAAAACGGCCTTACGTGTTACAGATTGAGACGTTATATCTGGACAGTCACGCCATCCCAATTACATCCCCGTTAGCAGCACGATGTCGAGAACCGTTACGATGACGCCGATTCCTACGAGCAACGCGTTGAGCGGGCGCGAGTTGGCGTATTTGCCCATGACGCGGGGCGAACTGGTGAGTCGTATGAGCACAAAGACCGTAATCGGCAACTGAAGCGACAGCAGCGCCTGACTCCAAATGAGACCCTCAAAAGGATTTGGGACGACCAGGCACGCCGCCACTGCGCCGGCGAAACAGGCCACCACCCCGATCGAGGAATGTCGGTCGTGGACGTCGTATTCCTCGTCGAACATGCCTGCGGTGATGGTGCCTGCCGCCATGCCTGCCGTCACACTACTCGAGAGGCCCGCAAACAGCAGCGCCACCGCAAAGATGGTCGAGCTTGCTGGGCCCAGAATGGGGGAGAGCGTGTCCGCTGCGACGGCGAGGTCGTCTACGACAATGCCGTGCGCAAAGAAGGTCGTTGCGGCCAGGATGACCATGGCCGAGTTGATTGCCCAGCCCACGCCCATCGAAAAGAGCGTGTCGAAGAGCTCATAGCGCAGACGCTCTTCGATAACCTGCTCGCCTTGGCCTTCGAAGTGCATGGATTGGATGACCTCGGAGTGTAGAAAGAGGTTGTGGGGCATAACGACCGCACCCAGGACACTCACGATAATCGCGGCAGAGCCAGTGGGCATACTGGGCGTGATCCAGCTTGCGGCGGCTTGCGGCCAGTCGACCTTGACTAGTGCAAGCTCGGCCAAAAACGAGAGTCCTACCACGCCTACGAAGGCGATGATCCAGCGTTCGGCACGCTTGTAGGAACTCGTCATGAGCATCGCCATCGATACTGCCGCCACGATGACGCAGCCCGCACGTACGGGCAGCCCAAAGAGCATTTGAAGGGCAATCGCGCCACCCAGGACTTCGGCCATGGCGGTGGCGATGGTCGCAAGATAGGCACTGGCGAGCACCGTGCGTCCAACGAAGCGGGGGAGGTAACGTGTCGTGGCCTCGGCAAGACAGGCGCCCGTGGCGATACCCAGGTGTGCCGCGTTGTGCTGCAACACGATGAGCATAATCGTGGACAGCGTGACCACCCACAGCAGCGCGTAGCCAAACTGCGAGCCTGCGGCCATATTGGAGGCCCAATTGCCCGGGTCGATAAAGCCGACGGTCACGAGCAGCCCGGGGCCGATGTGCCGGGCGATATCCAGACCTCCGTGGCCTCCGGTGCGGTGCGAGCCAAAGTGTTGTTTGAGATGGTTGAGCATGGTGCGCTCCTGCGTGCCGTTTGTTTGACGCCGCAAAGGATACCTGTTTTAGGCTAAAAAGTTAACCAAGACTAACAAAATTGTTGTATTTGGATAGGCTGGTGAAAGGGGATTGCCGAAATGTCTTGATCTGTAACAACTAGGGATGGAAATTGGGTCTTACTGTTACAGATTGAGATGTTTGAAGCGGTGAGTTTACAGGTCGAACTTGGGCCCTTGTTGCCGTCCTTGAGGTCGGCGGTGTCCACTCGTAGGGCGTGCGTTACGCGATTGTTTCGAAACGGGCGGGAAACACAACGGGCCGGCGATGCACCTAGTATGCCTAATCAACTGACTGTCTAACACCTAGGGGAGGATCGCGATGCAGGCAGATTCCGCTCAGCAGCAGGGCCTTTATCGCCCCGAATTCGACCACGATGCATGTGGCATCGGCGCGCTTGCCGATATCAACGGTGAGCGCCATCACCAGATTCTGGACGATGCGCTGTCCATTCTGGTCAACTTGGAGCACCGCGGCGGCACGGGACTCGAGAAGAACACCGGCGACGGCGCCGGCATCCTGTTCCAGGTTCCGCATCACTTTTTCCGTAAAGAGGCTCAAAAGTGCGGCCAGATTCTGCCGGCAGAGGGCGACTATGGCGTGGCCATGCTGTTCTTCCCGCAGGACGACAAGGGCGTAGAGGATGCCCGCCGCGTGTTTGAGGAGGGCTGCGCCGAGGCCGGCGTGCCGCTGCTCTTTTGGCGCGAGGTGCCCGTCGACCCGCACGACCTGGGCGAGACGGCTCGCGCCTGCATGCCCACTATCCTGCAGGCCTTCCTGGGCCGTCCGGACGACACGCCCGCCGGCGATGCCTTCGAGCGCCGCCTATACGTGTGCCGCCGCACCATCGAAAAGAAGGCCGACGCCGAGTTTGCCCTGCGCGACAAGATCTTCTACGTGTGCTCCATGAGCTCGCGCACCATTGTGTACAAGGGCATGCTCGTCGCCACGCAGATGCGCCGCTTCTTCATCGACCTCAACGACGCCGCCGTCAAAACGGCCGTGGCGCTCGTCCACTCGCGCTACTCCACCAACACCACGCCCAGCTGGGAGCGCGCGCACCCCAACCGCTTTATCATCCACAACGGCGAGATCAACACCCTCAAGGGCAACGTCAACTGGATTCGCGCCCGCGAACCCAACCTGTACAGCCCCGTGCTGCAGCACGATCTTGAGCACGTGATGCCCATCATCAACCGTGAGGGTTCCGACTCCGCGATTCTGGACAACGTGCTCGAGTTCCTGGTTATGAACGGTCGCCCGCTCACGCGCGCTGTATCCATGCTGCTGCCCGAGCCGTGGGACCACAACGACAGCCTGAGCGAGGAGCGCCGCGCCTACGACGCCTACCAGTCCATGCTCATGGAGCCGTGGGATGGCCCGGCGGCCATCGCCTTTACCGACGGCCGTACCCTGGGTGCTGCTCTCGACCGCAACGGCCTGCGTCCCGCCCGCTACTATGTGACGCGCGACGGTCGCTTTATGCTGGCAAGCGAGGTGGGCACCATCGAGGTGAGCCCCGAGAACATCCTGACGAGCGGCTGCCTGGGACCGGGTCAGATGCTCGAGGTCGACTTTGCCCGCGGCCGCGTCATCTACAACGACGAGCTTCGCGCCCGTTACGCCAAGGAAAAGCCCTACCGTGATTGGATTGCCGAGGAGACGCTGACCGTTGCCGCGCTCGATGAGCCTGTTGCGGCAACGCCCGCCGAGGACGCCGAGGTGCCCGCCGCCGTGCGCATGGCTAAGCTCGGGTATCACTGGGATGATGTTGACGAGGTCTTGCGTCCCATGGCCCAGCAGGGCAAGGCGCCGCTCGCCTCGATGGGCATCGATGCGCCGCTGGCCTGCCTGTCCAAGAAGACGCGTTCGTTCTTCGATTACTTCTATCAGCTGTTCGCTCAGGTCACGAACCCGCCCATCGATGCCCTGCGCGAGCACATGGTGACTTCGACCACGCTCTATCTGGGCAACCACGGCAACCTGCTCGAGGACTCCCGCACGGCCTGCCAGCTGGTGCGCCTGGAGCGCCCGTTGCTCAACGAGGAGGAGTTCGAGCGTATCTGCGCCATCGACCGTGTGGGCTTTAAGACCCGTCGCTTCCGTGCCGTCTACCGTCGCGATGCCGGCGAGGGCGCGCTGCAGGCTGCGCTCAAGCAGCTTGCCGAGGACGTCGAGACTGCGGTCCGCGACGGCGTGAACATCGTGGTGCTGAGCGATCGCGCCGGGGCGGGCGAGGTGCCCGTGCCGTCGCTGCTCGCCGTGGGCTGCGTGCACAACCACCTGATCCGCGCCGGCGTGCGTACCTTTGCCGACATCGTGGTGGAGTGTGGTGACGCCGTGTCCCCGCACGACTTTGCGGCGCTGGTGGGCTACTCCGCGAGCGGCGTCTATCCGTACAACGCGCATGCGTGCATCCGTGATCTGGCGGCACGCGGCGATCTGGGCGTGACGGCCGAGCAGGGCATCGCCAACTACAACAAGGCCGCGACGGCGGGCATCGTCTCCATCATGTCCAAGATGGGCATCTCCACGGTGCAGAGCTACCATTCGGCGCAGATCTTCGAGGCCGTGGGCTTTATGCCGGAGTTCGTCAACGCGTACTTCGCCGGCACGGTGAGCCGTGTGGGCGGTATGGGTGTCGAGGACGTCGAGCGCGAGCAAAACGAGCGCTACGACGCCGCGCTCGCTATCCTTAAGAGCCCGGCTCCCGATCAACTGTCCACGTTGGGTCTGACCAAGTGGCGCCCGCTCGGCGGCGAGGATCACCTTATCGACCCGCAGACCGTCTACCTGCTGCAGACCGCCTGCCGTGAGGACAGCTACGACACCTTTAAGGAGTACAGCGCCCGCCTGCACCGCACCGGCCGTGCCGTGCGCCTGCGTGACCTGCTGGACTTTAATGCCAACGGTCGCACCCCGGTGGCACTCGACGAGGTGGAGCCCGCGCTCAACATCGTCCGCCGCTTTAACACCGGCGCCATGTCGTACGGCTCCATCAGCAAGGAAGCACACGAGTGCATGGCCATCGCCATGAACCGCCTGCATGGTCGTTCCAACTCGGGCGAGGGCGGCGAGGACCCGCGTCGCGAGACCCCGCTGGCTAACGGTGACTCCAAGAATTCCGCCATCAAGCAGGTGGCAAGCGCGCGCTTTGGCGTGACGAGCCGCTACCTGTGCAGCGCCTTCGAGATTCAGATCAAGATGGCTCAGGGCGCCAAGCCCGGCGAGGGCGGCCACCTGCCCGGCAAGAAGGTCTACCCCTGGATCGCCGAGGTCCGTCAGTCCACGCCCGGCATCGGCCTGATCTCGCCTCCGCCGCACCACGACATCTACTCCATCGAGGACCTGGCGGAGCTTATCTTCGATCTTAAGAACGCCAACCCTGGCGCACGCGTGTCGGTCAAGCTGGTCAGCGAGGCCGGCGTCGGCACCATCGCCACCGGTGTGGCCAAGGGTGCCGCCGACAAGATCTTGATCAGCGGCCACAATGGCGGCTCGGGTGCCGCTGCGCGCGACTCTATCTGGCACGCGGGTCTGCCGCTGGAGCTTGGCCTTGCCGAGGCCCAGCAGACATTGCTGCAAAACGGCCTGCGCTCTCGCGTGGTGCTCGAGGCCGACGGCAAGCTCATGGACGGTACCGATGTCGCCGTCGCCTGCCTGCTGGGTGCCGAGGAGTTTGGCTTTGCGACCATGCCGCTCATCTCCATGGGCTGCCTCATGCAGCGCGACTGCCAGCAGGATACCTGCCCGGCCGGCATTGCCACGCAAAACTGTCGCTTGCGTCGCGGCTTCCGCGGCAAGCCCGAGCACGTTGAGCACTTTATGCTCTTTGTTGCCGAGCAGCTGCGTGAGGTCATGGCGAGCCTGGGCTTCCGCACCGTCGACGAGATGGTCGGCCATCCCGAGTGCTTGCGCCAGATTGAGGTCCCGGGCAACCGCAAGGCCAACCTGCTCGATCTGTCGCCCGTGCTGGCGAGCGCGACCTGCGAGTTCGGTGCCCATATCCCGGGTGCCGACGGCCGTCACTTCCTGCCGCAGATGGCTGCCGACAGCGAGCTCGACAAGACGCTCGACTCCACGTTGTTTGTGCCCTATACGGCCGATGCCCGTGCGCACCTGCGTCCGATTCGCTTCCGCGCCGATATCGCCAACGTCAACCGCTGCGTGGGCACCATCCTGGGCAACGCGGTGACCAAGGCGCATCCCGAGGGCCTGCCCGCCGGCTCCATCACCATCGATTGCGATGGTTCGGCCGGTCAGAGCTTTGGCGCCTTTCTGCCGCGCGGCATTACGCTCAACGTGTGCGGCGACGCCAACGATTACTTTGGCAAGGGTCTTTCGGGCGGCGAGGTATCGGTGCGCCCCAACCCGCATGCGACCTACAAGTTCGACGAGAACATCATCGTGGGCAACGTTGCGTTCTTTGGTGCCACGAGCGGCCGCGGCTTCATTAACGGTCTTGCCGGCCAGCGTTTTGCCGTGCGCAACTCTGGTGCCACCGTGGTGGTCGAGGGCTGCGGCAACCATGGCTGCGAGTACATGACGGGCGGTCTGGCGCTCATCCTGGGCGAGGTCGGGCAGAACTTTGCCGCCGGCATGACGGGCGGCGTGGCCTATGTCTTTGACCAATACGGCACGCTCGACGCCCGCGTGAACCACGAGAGCGTGGAGCTCAAGGCCCCGACGGCCGACGAGCTGGCGCAGATTCGTGCGCTCATCCAAGAGCACGTGGATGCGACGCAGAGCCCGCGCGGCATTAAGCTGCTCTACAGCTTTGAGACGATGAGTAAGCACTTTGTGAAGGTCATTCCGACCGAGTACGAGCGCGTGCTGGCGATTGTCGCTGTGGCCGAGGCCGTGGGCAAGACGCATGCACAGGCTGAGGAGCTGGCGTTTGACATTGTGACCGGTCGCGCGAGTGCCGCGGATGTCGCTCGCTTTGATGTGGCGGGTGGTGTCGCTGGCGCTGTGCCCGCCGCCAGCTCTGTTGCTTCAACCAAGAAGGAGGCGTAAGTGCCATGGGTAAGCCCGGTGCTTTTCTTGATATCGATCGCGTGACCCACGGGCTGCGCCCCGTGGAGGAGCGCAGCCGCGATTTCGATCCGCTGTACGTGGAGCTCGACGATGATGCGCGCCGTGCCCAAGCGAGCCGCTGCATGATGTGCGGTGTGGCGTTTTGTCAGATGGGTGCGAGCTTTGGCAAGGCGCGTCCGAGTGGCTGCCCGCTGCACAATCTGATTCCCGAGTGGAACGAGCTAGTGTATCGCGGCTGCTGGGACGAGGCTGCCGAGCGTCTGTCACTCACCTCGCCTATGCCCGAGTTCTCGAGCCGCGTGTGCCCGGCGCTGTGCGAGGCCGCGTGCAACCTGGGCTCAGTCGACGGCCAGCCCACGACGATTCACGACAACGAGCGCGCGATCAGCGACCATGAGTGGGCAAATGGCGGTCCGCGCCGCTTTGAGCCGGCAGGGGAGGATGCTCCCACGGTCGCTGTGATTGGCTCTGGCCCGGCTGGCCTGGTGGCTGCATGGGAACTTGCGCGTCGCGGTGCCCGCGTGACGGTGTTTGAGCGTGACGACCGCCCGGGCGGCCTGCTCATGTACGGCATTCCCAACATGAAGCTCGAGAAGTCCGTGGTCGAGCGTCGCGTGACACTTATGCGCGAGCTGGGCATTGTGTTCGAGCTGGGTGCTGACGTTACGAACCCTGCGGTGGCGGCCAAGCTCAATGGCTTTGACGCTGTCGTGGTGGCTGCCGGTGCTCGCGCCCCGCGTGGACTGGCTGCTGAGAATATTGACGCGCCCGGCGTGGTGTATGCCGTGGACTACCTGACGGCCTCGACCGTCTCGGTGCTCGATGGCGGCGAGCCTGTCGTCGATGCATGCGGCCTGGACGTCGTGGTCATTGGCGGCGGCGATACCGGTAACGACTGCGTGGGCACCGCGGTACGTCAGGGTGCGCGCAGCGTGCGCCAGTTTGAGTTCTTGCCGGCGGCGCCTGATGCGCGCGCGGCGAGCAACCCCTGGCCGCAGTGGCCCAACGTGAAGAAGACCGATTACGGCCAGCAGGAGGCCATCGCTGCCATGGGCGGCGAGATGCGCGCTTGGGGCGTGGATACGCTCGAGGTGCTGCTGGACAAGAAGGGCGCTGCCGCGGGCCTGCGCGTGGTCGACCTGGATTGGTCGGCCGGCAAGCCTGAACGCATTGCGGGCTCCGAGCACGAGGTGCCGGCCCAGCTGGTGCTCATCGCCTGCGGCTTTACGGGCCCAGAGCACGGTGTGTTCGACGCCGTTGGCGTGCCCGTTGCCACTGCTGGTCGTCCGCTGCCTGTGATGGCCGCCGAGGGCTCGCATCTTGCGGCGCGTGTCGACGGCGTCGCCGCGGATGCCGCGCCGGTGTATGTTGCCGGTGACGCTCGTAACGGCAGCTCGCTCGTGGTGAACGCTATGGCCGACGCCCTGGCCTGCGCAGCCGAAGTCGCCGAGGCGCTGGAGCTGTAAGGCGGCTGTCCACAGCTGAATCGACAAGGGCTGTCCCCAACGGCTGGCCCAAATGGAACGTCCCCAAGTGCCGGCAGCTGGGGACGTTCCTTATGTGCCGGCATTCGGGGACACTCCTTGCGGGTTTGCGACCGATTTGTTCGTTTGCCGACGCGCGAGTGTCCATTCGGCGTCTTCTTGAGCTGTGGTGCTCTGCTGTTTCTGTGGTGACCGGGGGCGCTTGGCTCAAAAGGGCGGGTTGGCCGTCTATGTTTACCTGCGGTTTTGTTGCGGTGCGCATTTTCGGTCAAGCTTTTCGTCAAGTGTTTGGTCAGCATCTGGTTTGCAGCCGGAGGCCTATTTTGCCCGCGCTGGTCGTGGCTGCCCACCCTCCTCGTAAGCTCAAATTGAGGTCCATCAGTTTGAGGAGGATGCCGTGACTGACCAAGTTTTTGACCGAGCAGAGCTGGCTGAAGCCGTCGGCAACGATATTGCCGACATGGCTCACTTTTGGATGCTGCGGAAGTTTCAATTCCTGGAGTCGGCGCGCGAACAGTTCGAGATTATCGTCGATCCGTGGCTCAGCTATTGCGAGGAACCTTCTCAAAACGAAATCATGGCCTACAACATGGCATTTACCGATTGGCTGCTCTTCGAGCGCCCCTATCGCCATGGTAAGACGCTACTCGAGCTGTATGTTGACGAGCCGCCGGCATCACTTTCGCCTGCCTCGTTTAAGCGGCTCGAGCAGGTACGCGACACGCAGTATTTCTCACGCTTTGGCATTTTGGACAAGGATCCTGCGTCCGGCATGGTCGTGCTGAAGGACACGCACACCGATCATGGCTTTGATGTCTACGACCCGCATATCGTGCAAAAGGAGCATTGGAGCGACGGTGCGATTGCGGTGCGCCTCGCCTGCGTCGACGATGTCTGGCTGACGGCGGGGCAGCTCTACCTCTACGACATAGCGCGCCTGAGCGATACGGCGATCGACGGGCCTGGCGCCGTCCATCCGGAAGACCTGGAAGATGGCTTCGACACCTCGCGTATCAGCTTCTTTCTGAGGCTGGTCCGCGACATCATGGGCGCCCAGGGGCGCTACGTAAAGTCCCTCAACATCTACGAGCAGGAGTGGGAGCAGGGGATGTGACTGGTGTCGCCCTGCTGCCCTGACTTTGTCTCAATCTGTAACGTTTGGCGGCTGTTTGGGCCCGTAACTGTTACAGATTGAGACGGAAGGTTGGCGGCTGCCGAAAGATCTTGTTCTGTAACAACTAGAGGCTCAAAGACTGTCTTCCTGTTACAGATCAAAACATTTGTCAGCGGAGGCAACGGTGACGATGGCCCATTTGTCTGACGTGGTGGTGATGAAAGTGTCTAATACCGTTCTCAAACACAAACATGCGACTCGCAATACGTTGGCGCGGAATAGGATGCTCGCGCGGCTCACGGAGACGGCCAAGCAAGGTGCGCTGCTCGCAACGCATGACAATACCGAGCTCATGTGGCTGCGACGCCATGTTGGAACCGACGATATCGCGGAGCCCGAGCCGTACCTGTTCTGTTTTAAGCATGATTGGGATGCATTGACGCCGGCAGAGCGAGCGCTGAGGACTATCAGAGGGCTTGCGGAATTTCATCCCGATTGGGCGTTTTGGGGCTATGACGCGGCGCTTTTGTGGGGTCTGGAGGTGCCGAATGATCTGCTCGGGCCGCGTTTCCTTGTTAAGACTTGCTGTTCGGTGACGTTGAGCAGCGGGTGCAGGTTGTTGCGTCCACAGATGGCGGGTGCGCTTGAGCGCGTCGACGGCGTGCGAGTGACGCCGTTTTGGCGCACGGTGGAGGATTGTCTGCTGCGTGCGCCGTTTTCCTACGGGTTGGCGATTGCCGATTCTGCACTGCGGGCGAAAGGCGTATCACGTGGGGATTTGTGCGAGCGCCTCCGCGCCGATTGCGAGGGCAGGCGAGGGTATCGCAGGGCACAGGTGATTGCGTCGTATGCGGACGGGCTGTCCGAAAACGGCGGCGAGTCTCGGTTCCGAGCGTTCTTTATTGCGTACGGTTTTCCGGTTCCGGAGCTGCAGGTGGAGTTTCGCGACCCGCTCGATCCGAGCCAGGTGTTTCGCGTCGACTATTTTTGGCGGCTCGAGAACGGGACGTGTGTCATCGGCGAGCTCGACGGAAAGGGGAAGTACACCTTGCAGAACGGCGAGGGCCGGGAGTCGGTCGACCCATTCGTGGCAGAACGTCAACGGGAGTCCCATCTGACAATGCTCGGGCATAAGGTGCTTCGGTTTACGTTTAACGAACTCAAAGACCCGGGGAAGCTGGTCGAGAAAATGAGGCTGGCGGGTATTCCTCGGCAGGCTGAATTGGCTGAGGAGTGGAGACGTCAGTGGTATGGGCGCTGAGAGGTTTTGTCTCGATCTGTAACGTTTAGAGGTTGTTTGAGCTCGTAACTGTTACAGATCGAGACAAACCGGTGAAACGTCGACCGAATGTCTCGATCTGTAACATCAAGGGGCCCAATAACCCTGTACCTGTTACAGATCGAGACATTTCCCTAGTGTCGCTGGGGCGGGACTGCAACGTATTCCGTCCCCCACATCCCCTCTTCCCTCCGTTAACCGATATGCTCGACTTTAGGTCGCTGCATTAGGTGATAATGGACAAATGTTCAAGTTAATCGTGAGGGAGGAGCTCGATATGGCGTCTGCCGATCGTTCTACGTTGTTTATCAATGCGACCGTCCTGGATGGTTCGGAACATATGGAGCCGCAGCCCGACATGGCCGTGGTCGTTGAGCGCGGTGTCATCACGTGGATGGGGCTGAGTGCTGTGGCGCAGGCGCCTGCGGGCGCTGAGGTTATCGACCTGGCGGGTGCGTATCTCATGCCCGGTCTCATCAATATGCATGTGCATCTGTGCGGTTCGGGCAAGCCGGTTTCGGCGGGCGATGCAGGCGCGCTGATGAAGAAGCTCGATAATCCCGTGGGGCGCGCCATCGTGCGCCATATTCTTAAGGGCAGCGCCCAACAGCAGCTGGCAAGCGGCGTGACCACGGTGCGCGGCGCGGGCGACCCACTGTTTGCCGACATCGCCGTTCGTAATGCCATCGACGCCGGCAAGTATCAAGGTCCTCGCCTGGTGGCGCCGGGAACGGGCGTCACGGTGCCGGGCGGCCATGGTGCGGGCTTGTTCGCCCAGGTGGCAAACAGTCCCGCCGAGGCAGCCGAACAGGTGCGCGACCTGTATGCGCGCGGTGCCGACGTCATTAAGCTGTTCGTAACGGGCGGCGTGTTCGACGCCACCGAGGTGGGTGAGCCGGGCGTGCTGCGCATGCCGGTCGAGGTTGCCGCGGCGGCGTGCAAGGCTGCGCACGAGGTGAGCCTGCCGGTTATGGCCCATGTCGAGAGTACCGAGGGCGTGAAGGCCGCGCTTGAGGCCGGCGTTGACACGATTGAGCACGGCGCTCCGTTGACGCCCGAGATTCTGGAGCTGTACCGTGGCGCCGCGGGCACGCAACTCGAGGGGCGTGCGCCCAGTGTTACCTGCACTATCAGCCCGGCGCTGCCGTTTGTATTGCTCGACCCGAAAAAGACCCATTCGACCGATACGCAAAAGAAGAACGGCGATATCGTGTGCTCGGGTATTATCGAGAGCGCTCGTGCTGCACTGGAAGCTGGCGTTAAGGTGGGTCTGGGCACGGACTCGAGCTGCCCGTTCGTGACGCAGTACGACATGTGGCGTGAGGTGGCCTATTTTGCCAAGTATGTCGGCGTGAGCAACGCCTTCGCACTGCATACGGCTACGCAAGTCAACGCCGAGCTGCTGGGGCTGGGCGGCGAGACCGGCACAATCGAGTGCGGCAAGACCGCCGATATCCTGGTGACGCGCGAGAACCCGCTCGATGACCTGTGCGCTCTGCGTGAGCCGATGCACGTGATGTGTCGCGGCGATCTGGTACGCAAGCTCAAGGTGAAGCGCATTCCCGAGGTTGATAACGAGCTCGACGCGATTATGGCCATGCCGGCCGAGGCGTTGGCCGAGGAGCTCGCCCGCGACGGCGTGGCGTAAGCGCGCGATATGGCGATGCGACAAAGGGACAATCCTTTTGTCATAATCAGAAAAAGCCGAGGTCCCAGTGCGAGGCCTCGGCTTTTATTTGTCCCATGGTATGGCGGCTAGGAGCGCGTCTCCATCTTGGCATGGCACTTGGGGCAGGTGACGCGGATCTTGCCTTTGCCCTTGGGAACGGAGAGCATCTGGCCGCAGTTGGGGCACTTGAGATAGGCCGTGGTCTTGCGGCCCTTCCACATCTTCTTGGCTGTGCGCTTGGCACGTTCAAAGTCTTCCTTGCTAGTACCGGCTGCGCGCGAGGCGTTGGCCGCTGCAGCTCCGCCGCCCAAGCTAGCTACAAACTTGCCCAAGCCGGGTACGTTTGCAGTCGCGGCGACAAAGGCCTCGTTCTCCTTGTGACGTGCGTCGATATTTTTGGACAGGCCGCGCAGCACGCCAATCACGATTACGGCGATGGCAATCCAGCTGAGCCACTGGATGCGGGCTATCGATCCGATCATCGCGATGACGATGCCGGCAAAACCCATCACGATGGTGAGTTCATCGGCACCATTGCGACCCTTCATAAAGTCATTCATGCAAATTGCCTTTCGTTCGATATGCTGCACGCCTTTATACCCGATTTAGAGCAAGGGGGACAGGTTAATCTGCACCAATGTGGTGCAAACATACCTGTCCCCGGAATACCAAGACGGTGCAAAGAAGTTTGTCCCCAATGCCCCAATTACTTGGAGAGCTTGTCGACGACGCGTTCGATTTCGGCGAGCTTGGCGGCTTTGAGGTCTTCGTCGCCCGATTCGATTGCCGAAGTCACACAGCCCTCGATATGCGCCTTAAGCACGTCGGCGTTAATGCGCGCGAGGAGCGCCTGTGTGGCCATGAGCTGCGTGGAAATATCGACGCAATAGCGGTCCTCCTCGACCATCCGCAAGATGCCGTCGATCTGACCGCGTGCCGTCTTGAGCATGCGGGTCACCGATTTGTGGTCTGCCATCATGGCGGGTCCTCGTTTCTGGTCGATGGAGTCGAATGTCTCTGGTAGCTGCTACGCGGCGGTCACCGAAAGGGCGTGGAACTTCTCGCCCGCGGCCTCGACGGCGGCAGCGAGCTGCTCGGCGGTCACGGTGCCGGCGCACTCCACTTGGACGGTTTGGGTCTCGTGATCGGCGTCGGCGTCGGTCACGCCGGCAACGTTGAGCAGTGCCGTCTCGACGGTGGCGTCGCAGTGGCCGCACATGAGGCCGGTAGTCTTGATTGTGTAACGCATGGGTATTCCTCTCTGTTGTGTCGGCTTTCCCAGGCACCCGACCTTGACCTTCAAGCCGTCGCTCGCGTACCAAAGTACGCGTCGCTCCTCTTTCAGGTCGATCTCGGGCACCTGGAAAACCCGTTCTAAATGGACGTAATGGTGAGCCTATTTTGCCACTTTAGGCTTAAAGGTTCGCAGGCGCAGAGCATTGCTTACGACGCAGACACTCGACAGGCTCATGGCCGCGGCGCCAAACATCGGCGAGAGTTGCCAACCGGTGAGGGGGAAGAACACGCCCGCCGCCAGCGGAATGCCGATGCCGTTGTAGAACAGCGCCCAGAACAGGTCCTGCTTGATGTTGCGGATCGTGGCGCGCGACAGCTCGATGGCGCGGGCGACGTCCATGAGGTCGCTGCGCATGAGTACCACGTCGGCGCCCTCCTTGGCGATGTCGGCGCCGGTGCCGATGGCAAGGCCCACGTCGGCGCGCGCCAGGGCGGGGGAGTCGTTGATGCCGTCGCCCACCATGGCGACCTTGCCGCCCGCATCCTGCAGCTCGCGCACGTGGCGTTCCTTGTCGGCGGGGAGGACGTCGGCGATGACCTGTTCGCTGCTCAGCCCCACGCGGCGGGCGATGGCCTCGGCCGTCACGCGGTTGTCGCCGGTGAGCATGCGCACGTCGACGCCAAGCGAGCGCAGTGCGGCGATGGCCCCGGCGCTCGTCTCCTTGACCTCGTCAGCCACGGTGACGGTGCCGGCAAGCTCGCCGTTCTTGGCAAAGAACAGAGGCGTCTTGCCTTCGGCGGCAAATTGCTCGGCAAGGCCCGCGGGCACGGTAACGCCCAACTCGTTCATCAGGCGCACGTTACCAGCGGCAATGGCGTTTTGCCCTTCGCGCGCCGTAACGCCTCGTCCGGGCACGGCGGCAAAGTCCTCGACCATGCGCGCGACGATCCCGCGTGTCTCGCACTCGGCCATAATCGCCTCGGCCAGCGGGTGCTCGCTCGAGCGCTCCAACGCGGCGGCCAACTTGAGCAGCGCCTTTTCGCTCATGGCGGGCGAGCCGTCAGCGCGCGTGGCTACCACGATATCGGTCACGGCAGGCTTGCCGCGGGTGACCGTGCCCGTCTTATCGAGCACCACGGTGCCCACGCTGCGCAGGTTCTCCAGCGCCTCGGCGCTCTTAAACAGAATGCCCATCTCGGCGCCCTTGCCGGTGCCGACCATAATGGCGACGGGCGTGGCCAGGCCCAGCGCGCACGGGCAGCTGATCACCAGCACAGCGACGGCGGAGGTGAGCGCCTCATTCACGTCGCTGGTCAGTGCCATCCACGCCACAAAAGTTACGGCAGAGATTACAAACACCACGGGCACGAACACGCCGGCGACCTTGTCGGCCATGCGGGCGATGGGTGCCTTGGTGGCGTTGGCGTCCTCGACGAGCTGGATAATCTTGGCGAGCGACGTGTCGGCGCCCACACGCGTGGCGCGGAAGGTAAACGAGCCCGTGCGGTTGACCGTGGCCGCGTTGACAGTGTCGCCGGCGGTCTTTTCCACGGGGATGGACTCGCCGGTCAGCGCACTTTCGTCCACGGCCGAGCTGCCCTCGAGCACCACGCCGTCAACGGGGATGGACTCGCCGGGACGCACGCGCAGCACCTGGCCGGGCAGAATGGCATCGACGTCGACGGTGGCCTCGGTACCGTCCTCTGCCACGACGGTCGCGTTCTTGGGTGCCAGGTCGATGAGCGCCTCGATGGCGCCGCCAGTCTTGGATTTGCTGCGTGTCTCGAGATATTTGCCTACGGTGACGAGCGACAAGATCGTGCCGGCGCTCTCAAAATACAGGTTGTCCATGCTCGTCATCATGGCCTCGTGGACCTGACCCGCGGCTAGCTGGTCGGCCATGATGAACATGGCGTAGAGCGACCAGGCGATGGACGCGGTGGCGCCGACGGCGATGAGGGCGTCCATGGTGGGCGCGCCGTGCGCGAGCGATTTAAACCCGTTGATAAAGTAGGCGTCGTTGACGTAGACGATGGGGATGAGCAGGACGAGCTCGGTGAGCGCGAGCGTCATACTGTGGGTGTGGTCGGTGAAGATGCCGGGCAGCGGCCAGCCGAGCATGTGCCCCATGCCTATGTAGAACAGTGGGATGAGGAATACGATCGAGACGATGAGGCGGGTGCGCATGGCAGAGGCGGCGGCCTCCAACTTTTTGGTCGGCGACTCCATATGGGCGGCGCCGGACCTGGCTTGCGCACTTCCGCTTTGGACAGCGTCGGTGCCCGTGCTGATGGGCGAGGCCGAGTAGCCCGCGCGGTCGACAGCGGTGCAGATGTCGTCGGGGGAGACCTGCGCAGGGTCGTAGTCCACCAGCATAGAGCCGGCGAGCAGATTGACCGCGACGCTTTGGACGCCGTCGAGCTTGCTCACGGCACGGTCCACGTGCGCCTGGCAGGCGGCACATGTCATGCCGCCCACGTCAAACTTATCTTGAGCCATGGCTTCTCCTTTCTGTTGTTCGCTGTTGGAATTGTTGACCTGATGATACTATACACCCATACCCCCTGGGGGTGTCTAGTAGTAGTTGGAATGTATGACTTTTCATTACAGATGAGGGTGGCTGCTCAATCGGCGGTCGTCTTTGCCAAACATCTCAATCTGTAACGTCTGGACCGGTTTTTGAACCATAGCTGTTACAGATTTAGACAAACATTTCAGCCGAAAACTAACGTCTCGATCTGTAACAACTAGACCCCGTTTTACCGAGTATTTGTTACAGATCGAGACAATCTCGGAGCAGATGCCCCGGGCATACAACGTAAAACGCCGGGGCGCCCGCGTGATGGGCGCCCCGGCGCATGCTGGGCAGGGTTTGCGAAGCGGTGGGAGGGAGGAGAAGCCGTCCTCCTGAAATCCTTACTCCTGACGACGCTTCTTGTCGGTCAGGAAGACGCCAGCGGCTACGAGCACGACACCTCCGATGACAAACGTCTCACCGGTGAGCGCAGCATTGTCGCCTGTGGTGGGAAGTGCCGAGTTGGCGGCCGTCTTGGCGTTGCCGGTAGACGGCTTTCCAGCAGCCGGCTTAGCGGCAGCCTGCGTGATCTTGGCCTGCTCGGCCTTCGCTGCCTCTTGCTCCTGGCGGGCGATCTCGTCCTTCAGGGCTTGCTCGGCGGCTACGCGTTTTGCCTTCGCCTCGTTGTAGGCATTGAGCGCTGCGGTGTAGGCGGGCGTCGCAGCATCAAGGTCTGCCTGAGCGGCATCAAGTGCGGCCTTTGCGTTATGTTCTGCCTGCTTGGCGGCGACGCACTTGGCAAAGAGGGCATTGAGCGTATCATTCGTGTTTGCATCAGAGCCAGTAGCAATGCCGTTTTCGACGTTGATGGACTTTAGCTTTCCGAGGGTAGCGACAGCGGCATCCGATGCGGCCTGAGAATTCTCGATCGCCTGTTCGGCGTTCGCGATGGCATCATTTGCCGCACCAAGGGCGACTCCGGCCTCAGTCACTGCTGCGTCGGCGTCCTTCTTGGCCGCCTTGGCCGCGGTAAGATTGTTGGCCGCGTTGCTCAGGGCGTCGGCATGGGCCTTCTTTGAAGCAAAGTCGTTTTTCGCCGTGGTCAGATCGCTCGCAGCGTGCTCCGCGGTCGCCGCCTTGGCCTCGGCGTTGTCCTTCGCGGTGTCGAGGGCCTGCTTCTTGGCAGCCGCGTCGCGCTCCGCCTTTTCGAGAGCACTCTGGGCAGACGTCTGGGCTGCCGTGGCTTCATCAAGCGTTTGATGGGCCTTGTCAGCCTTTTCCTGAGCCGCAGCAACATCGGCAGAATACTTGGCAAGTTCCTTCTTTGCATCTTGCAGAGCCTGCTGCTTTACGAGAGTTTCTGCCTTGGCGTCATCAACCTTCTTCTGACTCTGAGCGGCTTGCTCTTGCGATGCCTTAAGCTCGGCGCGCTTCTGGTTGACGACCTGCTCTGCGGTCGCCACGTTACTTTGGGCGGCTTTGACCTGGTCTTCGGCTTCGGTAACTTTTCCGTTTGCCTTGGCGAGATTCTGCTCTGCTAGGGCAACAGCGGCGGCGGCACTTGCTGCGCTGTCGTTCTTGGCGGCAAGGTTGCTGTTCGCGGTATCAACGCCTTCCTGCTTTTGAGCGACGAGGGTCTCAGCTACCTTTACGGCATTGGCTTTCGATGCCGCTGTGCTGCGCTTTTGTTCAAGGTCCGTCTTTGCGGCGGCGAGCTTTTCGCTGGCTTTGGAGAGGCTCAGCTGATACTGATCAAAGAGATTCTCGAGTTCATCGATCGAGTATTCTTTCTCGTACGAACCGTAATTGTTGTCGATCTCCAAGACGAACACATACGGCCAAAGGGTTCCGCGCGAGTTGATGCCGTATCCCATGGTTTTGGCGTTAGGTTGTACGATATTCAAATAATGGCCGACGGTGCCAAAACCCACGCCTTGGGCTCCGAATTCGGTACCGTGACTCCAGAAAGTCTTCCAAGCATCTTTGGGGGCAACGTTGCCAAGGCCGGCTTTCGCTGCAGCATCGTCAAATATTTTCTTTTCGCCATCAACCCATTGGTGCGCGATGTTTTCTTTCGTGCTGAAGTTCCAGGCGGCATTTTCAAATCCGGCATAGTCTGAGTGCCCCTTCGTTGCGTCGGAGTAATTGGAATCAGACTGAGCGATTGCCATTTGCTCTGCCGTCACCTTAAGCTCGCTAAGACCGACGCTTTTGCGATATTCATTAATCTCGCGCAGCTTGTCAAACGATAGCTTGGCGTTGTCGAGTGACGTGCCGTCTTTTTTATCGCCAATGGTCGTCGGGTTTTTATCGCTCTGCCTATAGATGATGTTTGCAGCGTCGTTGGCACCGATGGACTGGTAGAAGCCGATGACACTCTGCGCCTCCGCCGTCGTTGCCTTATCGGTTGCCGCCTTGCACGTATCGTATGCTTTCTGTGCATCGATAACGGCTTGATCGGCGGCCGCCTGGTTTGCCTTGGCAGTATCGAGCGCCTTGTCTGCCTGCTCCTTCTCGGCTTTTGCCTGGTCGACTTGTTTCTGAGCGGCCTTTGCTTTCTCCAATTCGGTAGCATGTGCCTGCTTTGCCGAGGTCAACTCCGATTGCGCCGCATCGGCTTTCGTCTGGGCTGCCGTTACATCATTTTCGGCTGCTGCGACTGTCTGCTTCTTGGCTTCGAGCTCGCTTTCGGCACCGGTGAGGGCGTCCTGCTTGGATGCAACGTCGCTATTTGCCTGAGAAAGGCCTGCTTCGGCAGCCGCCTGCTGCTGCTTCGCCTGGTCGAGTGCGCTTTGGGCGGCATCGACCTTTGCCTGGGCGGCGTCATACTCCGGGCCCTCGGCGCCTGCCTTTGCGGCCGCCAAATCGGCTTGTGCACTGTCATACGCTGTCTGTGCCGCGACTACCTTACCGTCCGCGGCGGTCTTTTCCTGCTGAGCGGAAGCCAGCGTGCCTGCCGCTTTGTCGTAAGCGCTCTGCGCGGCGCTCTGAGCCTGCTGGGCATCGGCGAGCGCGGAATCGGCAGTGGCCTTCGCAGCCTTTGCTTGGTCCAGAGCGGCCTGCGCATCTGCGGCAGCCTGCTCGGCGACCTTGATTTCCTCCGGCGTTGCGTTGGCGGCTGCCTTCTGGGCTGCCTCGAGCTTGGCCTGCGCATCGGCTGCCGTCTGCTTTGCGGCATCAAGGACCTTCGACTTGTCCTCGGCGTCGGTCTTGGCTGCATCGAGCTTTCCTTGGGCATCCTTCAGCGTGGCACTGGCGCTGTCGGCCGCCTTGACGCTTTCATCGAGCTGGCGAGCATATTCGGCGCGCGCGGCGGCCTCTGCCTGCGAATTATCGGAGACGGAGGCGTCATAGGTGCTTTGTGCGTTGTCGCGGGCCGCCTGCTTTTCGGTATAGGGGGCAGCCACCGTGTCGTAGTCGGATTTGGCGTCTGCCTCGGCAGCCTTTGCGGCATCGATCGCAGCCTGCAGGTCGGCAATCTTCTGGGGGTTTGCCTTTACTGCGGAGCTTGCCGCCTCGCCGGCGTGGACAGCAAGCGGCGACATGATCGCGTCCTGTGCCGTGGTATCACTCGCATCGTTGGCAAATGCCGAGAACGGCGCGAGCAGCGTCGAGCCAGTCATAGCGATGGTGGTTGCCGCGGTGACGGCGAGTCGTGTTGCCTTGTGGCCCGAGAATGTGGGGCGAGGCTCGGCGCCGCCTGAGACTTCCAAGTGTTTAGGTGCGTACTTTGCCATTTCTTCTCCCAATCGTTGAAGGGGTACCTATGACAATTCGTACGTTACGACCGCCGAAAGGGTTCCTGTTGCGCAACATTGGCAAGGAAATATCGACACACTTGAATCACATTTACGAGGCGAAGTTCTCGGCAAGCTAATGTCTCGTTCTGTAACATCTAGAGAGGTTTTTGACCCTTTACTGTTACTGATTGAGACGTTGTCTCGCGGGGTTGGGGTTTGTCTCGATCTGTAACATCTAGACCTGTATCTGCCGAGCTAGTGTTACAGATCGAGACAATTGCCGGGGAGGGGTCCCGTTGCGGCAAGACGCCCGCCGCCTAGATACAGAACCCGGGGATCACACAGGTTAGCTTGTTTGGCTTTTCCGCAGGCGTTGCGTACGTAAAGACGTCGCCGTCGTGCCCCACGCGGTTCATATAGAGCGTGCCTTCGCTCTCCGATGTGTCGGGGCTCACCGTGCGCTCCCACCAACAGGTGTCCTTGCCCTTCCACTGGCGAACCATCGTCTCGTTCGTGGAATACGGGCTCACCTTGAGCTCGCGGAAGAGCTGATACTCCTTGCCCTCGCCGTTGTAGATGTCTGCCAGGTAGTGATAGCCCTCGGTAAACGAATCGGGCGGTTGCGTACCGCACAGCTCGACCATGGCGGGCAGCCAAAGGGTTGCGGGCAACTCGCTCAGGCACGATGCGCTGTTGGCGGCGCCCACATTGTTCGAGACCTTCTTGACCCCTTTAATGAGTGCGCGCAACTCGTTGGGCAGCAGCTTAAGGCCGTCGCCGTTGAGCCATTCCCGCAGCTCGCAATCTGCCCAGCCGGCGCTCGGCGGTTCAGCCGCAGCGTTGCGCTCGGCAATACCCGCATCGAACATAAACGTCAGTCCGGCCTTGCCCGTCCCGTCCAGAAGCTCATCGTGGCGGATGCCCACAAGCTGCGCGCCAACCTGCAGCCCGTTGGTGAGCGTGACACGCTTGGTACACGGATAGGGGATATGCCCATCGGCATCGAGCAGATGATAGCGCCTGGCAATCTCGCGTGCCTCGCTACGGGTCTCGGTGGCCTTAATCTTGAGCGAAATCTCCTGCAGCTGATCCCAAGTGTAGTCGTCAAGCGAACCGCGGATGCCGTCAAGGTAGTCGGGGATGCCAAAGCCATGGGTTGCCGCCCCGATAACGCTGAGCCCCGCAACGGCTGCGATAGCGCCGCCGATAATAAAGCGGCGGCGGGTCATGGCATCGTGGCGGGCCTGATTCAGGATCTCTCGTGCGCGCTCGCCGGCGACGTCGACCTTAAGGTGCGTGCCAGAATCGATATCAATCGCGGCCTCGTCTCCTGTGCCTTCGCGGCCCTCGGATTCGGCATCGGTGAGGTATGCCGAGAGCACCTCGAGCATCTGCTGCTCGGTGGGACGATCGCACTGCTCGACTGAGAGACCCTTCATGATGATTTGGACGAGCGCTTCATCGCCCTCGCAGCGCGGCTCGAGCGGTGCCGGCTTGGTCTTGGTCTTTATGAGGTAGAACGAGCCGGTTGCAGCGGCGTCCGTCGACTCAAAGTCAAACGGTTTGCGACCGCTGTAGAGCTGGTACAGAATGCTCGAAAGCGCATAGACGTCGATTGCCGGCGAACGGCGAAGGGCCGCGATGCCTTCGATATCCTGCGTGAGCATCTCGGGCGCGGCGTATGCGGGCGTGGCAAAGCGCCAGATGTCGGCGCGCCGGGTGATCGTGTCGTCGCCGAGAGCCATGGTCGCGGAGCCCATGTCGATGAGGCAGGGGTCAAAGGAGCAATCGGCAATCTGCTGCTCGAGCGTTCGGCTGGTGGTGCGGAACATGATATTGGCAGGCGAAAGGTCGCGATGGACGACCGGATTCACGAGGCCTTGGGTCATCAAGAGCGCACGAAGCACGGCGTTTCCGACGGCGGCGACCATCTGGGTGGTCAGCCCGCCCGAGGCGTCGTGAGGAAGCAGGGGCAGCGCCTGCTTGAGTGAGGTGCCCTCGACCCACTCCATGAGGATGAGCGGGTCATCCTCGCACGATCCGTAGCCATAGACGCGCGGAAATCCGCGCAGGTGCGAGACGGTACACAGATGACGGTACTCCTCAAACAGCGCAGCGGTGTTGGCCAGGTGCGCGGCCGATTGCTCGGCGGAGCGGTCGGGGGCTTGGCCAGAGAGAATGACGTTGTCCTTGAGCAGCTTGACGGCAAAGACCTCGCCGCTCGTGTTGGTCGCGCGCAGCACGTGCCCGATGTTGCCGTTGTTGCGGTGGGCCGTCTGGAGAATAAGTGTCATAAACCGGCGTTTGGCGTCGTCCTCGGCGCTGGGGTCGACCGCCACGGCGGTATCGAACGTATCGAGACGGACGAGTTTGTCGCCATAGGCGCTATCGGTAGTATCCATGGCGTTCCTTTGTCTGGCATGGGTTGCCGCACGTATACGCGAGCAGTGCGGATATCGGTAAAGCACCATGATAGTCGCACTGCCCACGTATACCGCTGAGCATTGTCGTTTACGACGCAGAAGGCAGAAGACGCAAGACGGACGGCGACCGTCTTCCGATCGCTGTCCGTGCTAGTCCACAATGACAAGGAATGTCGTGTCGAGACCCAGATGGAGCCTGTCGCTGTTGGCGATTTCCACGGGGGGATAGACTTTGCCGGGCTCGCGTTGGTCGCGCGGCGGCTCAATCACAATATCGCCGTCGCCCGCGCCCGATTCGAGCACTGTGCCGTTGGTCGATCCAAGGCCCTGGGCGTACCAGTGCTCACCCTCGAGCCAAATGCGAAGATGCTCGCGCGAGGCGTCGGCGCCTACATCGGTGATGCTGGGCGAGGTTTTGGGCAAAGAACCAATCACGGTGCCGCGCGGATCGCGTGTGAGGGGATGGATTTGCATGTCGGCGCAGTTATCGGCATGGGTTCTGAGCAGACCGAGGTTGGGAGCGACGGCGTGCGGCTGCTCCAGGCTGCTCATAAAGCCACGTCCGACGGTAGTTTCGGTGGTGCCAAAGTGCCCGCCCGTCTTGCTGTCGCAAAAGCGCTCGACGGTGGCCACGCCCTGAACGGGATCGGCGAGCGCCCCCGTTGCCACAAAGAGCATCAAGAAGAGCGTGCTTTTTTCGCGCACGGCATTGCCGTCAAAGTTGTCGATGCGATTGAGGGCATTTGCATATAGGCGGCTGTCCAGCTTGTAGCTGGCGAGAGCCGACATCATTTCGTCGGCGGCCGGACCGCGATAGTGCTCGGCGATTGCCCGATAGGCGGACTCGCCGCCGCCGAGCTTGCTGCAGATTGCCGCGGAAAGGTTGAGCGTGGTGACGGTAAAGTCGCTGTAGATGGCGGGCGCGCACTGGTCAGGCTTGCGATGGACGATGTAACGGGTGAGATACGAGCGGTTGGAAGAGCATTTCTCGAGCAGGGTGCTGCCGAGATAAGAGTTTCCATTGATGAGCATTCGGGCGATCTCGAGATGTTTAAGACCGCCGAACGAGCGAATATCGTTATAGAGGACCGAGCAAGGCGTCTCTGCTGCCACGGATACCTCCTTTGATTGCTTCCTAGCCAATATGGCGATAGGAATTAATGGCCCCGGTGGGCGACGTATTAAATGGCTGCGCAATATATAGCGTAACCAAAGCAACATTATAGGCCACATGTTCGAAATTGCAGGAAGACTGAGGGATTTGGTTTGGACTGGACGGAAATCCCCCTCTGTCTTGATCTGTAACATTTGGACCCGATTTTGCCCTGCATCTGTTACAGATTGAGATAATCGGCCGGGCCCACCTCGTCCGCCTCGTCATCTGTGGTTTACGTGGGGGCATACGGAGTGCGGGTATACTAACCGGCGGCGAATCTGCTCCATCGCTTAGAGCTGCTGCGTCTGGACGGCGCGTGATAGGGCTGCCAAAGCGATCGCCAGCGTGCTGAGCAACGTCCTCTCTGTGCGCACCCGTTTTTGTATGTATTAGCGCACTACCAAGCACGCCAGCGCGGCCGCATGCCGTGCCCATAGCGCGTGCAGATAAGGAACAACAACATATGCGTAATTCTGTATCCGACGTCACGGACGCCGAGATCCTGGACGAGACCCGCGAGGCCATGACCCAGGCTGCCTTCGATGCCGCCGATGAGGCCAATGCTGCCCAGGCCGTCGAGTCCGCTACCGAGAGTCTGCCCGCCTTTGACGAGCTGGGCCTTTCCGACGAGATGCTCCGTGCCATCGAGAACCTGGGCTACACGGCGCCGACGCCCGTGCAGGCCGGTTCGATCCCCGTGGTGCTCGAGGGCCGCGACTTGCTTGCCGCCGCTCAGACCGGCACCGGCAAGACGGCCGCCTTTTTGCTGCCGACCATGAACAATCTGGAGCACATCGCTCCTCCCAAACCCGTGCGCGAGCGCGGCGGCCGCAACCGCCGTCGCGGTGCCAAGAAGCCCGAGGGCAACGGCCGTGGTCCCGTGATGCTCGTCATCACCCCTACGCGCGAGCTTGCCCAGCAAATCGACGAGGTCGCGAGCAAGATCGCCGACGTCACCGGCCATGTCGCCGTGACCGTCGTGGGCGGCGTGAGCTACAAGCCGCAGACCGCTGCCCTCAAGTACGGCTGCGACATCTTGGTCGCAACGCCGGGCCGTCTGGTCGATCTGATCGAGCAGGGTGCCTGCCACCTGGACGAGGTTAAGGTCCTGGTGCTCGACGAGGCCGACCGCATGCTCGACATGGGCTTTTTGCCCGCCGTTCGCCGCATTGTGCGCGAGACACCGGCCGAGCGTCAGACGCTGCTGTTCTCGGCGACCCTCGACGAGGAGGCCGTGGGTGAGATCACCGACCTGGTGAGCGACCCGGCTCGCGTGGAGATCGCACCGGCCACGTCGACCGCCGACACCGTCGATCAGTTTGTGTTCCCGGTGTCCATCGAGGCCAAGAATAACCTGCTGCCCGAGTTCCTCAAAAAGGAAGGCCCGGAGCGCACTATCGTTTTTATGCGCACCAAGCACCGCGCCGACAGCTGCTGCCGTCGCCTGGAGCGCAAGGGTATCAAGGCCGCCGCGATTCACGGCAACCGCAGCCAGGCCCAGCGCGAGCGTGCCCTTTCGGCCTTCCGCGACGGTACCGTCGACGTGCTGGTGGCAACCGACGTGCTTGCCCGCGGCATCGACATCAGCGACGTGCGCTACGTCGTGAACTTTGACGTGCCAGCCGAGCCGACCGACTACATCCACCGTATTGGCCGTACGGGCCGCGCCGGCGAGCTGGGCTGGGCCATTACGTTTGTGACCGAGCAGGACGTGGACGAGTTCTACGAGATTGAGAAGCTCATGGACAAGACCGCCGACATCTACGAGGCCGGCGACCTGCATGTGGGTCCCAACCCGCCTGCGGTTGATCCCGAGCGCGACCCTTCGGCCTTTAAGGTGAAGAAGAAGACCAAGCGCGGCAAGTCCAAGAGCAAGAAGAAGCTTGAGCAGGCACGTCGCGACGGCAAGCGCAACGGCGATGACTATGGCGATGTGGCCGGTCGCTCCAACCGCGGTCGCGACGAGCGTCGCGGCGACGGCGAGCGTCCGAGCCGTCCCAAGCGCGGCGGCAAGACCCGCGTGCGCGAGGGCGTTCAGGCTCGCGTGGACGAGGCTGTGGAGAGCGTGGCCCGCGAGGTGGCTGCCGAGGAGCGTGCCGGTGCTGTTGAGCAGGGCCCGCGCGGCAACCGTGCCGAGCGTCGTGCCAAGCAGTTCCAGGGCGAGGCGCATCGCCGTCGCCGCGAGGACGAGGACCGCGGTGGTCGTCGCCGTGTTGAGCGCGAGGACGAGGGCCGTGGCTCGCGTGGCGGCAAGCGTGTCTCGGGCGATCGTCGTCGTTCCGGTCGCAATGACGAGCGCGGTGGCCGTGACGAGCGTCGCGGCGGCGAGGGTCGCGGTGAGCGTGGCGCCCGCAGCGGTGAGTCCCGTGGCGGCAAGCGCTTTGAAGAGCGCGGTGGCCGCGGTGGCGAGCGTCGCGAGGGCGCTCGCGCTAATGGCACCCGCAGCGGCGCCGGGCGTTCTGGTGAATCGCGCGATCGTCGTGATCCGCGTGCCAGCCGCGATCGCCGCGATGATTGGCGCAACTACGACGATACCCGCGAAGAGCGTCGCGGCGGCTACCGTGGTGGTCGCGGCGGCAACCAGGCCGGCTCCCGTGGCGGCCGCGCCGGCGGCCGCGATAACCGTGGCAGCTATGGCAACGGCCGTGGCGGCAAGCGCGGCGGCAGCTCCCGTCGCCCCGGTGACGGCGGCGGCAAGCGCAAGTAACATACGCGTCGCGCGGTAAGGCGAGATGAGTTTGGGTCCCGAGCAGACGATGCTCGGGGCCCTTTTTGGTGCAAAGAGGTCAGGTTAATCTGCACCAACGTCTTGAAGTTGCGGTGGAATACGGACTGTTTTGGCCTTTTGAGCGGCTTTTCAGTCCCTATTTCACCGCAACTCACGATTGGTGCATGGTGGCCTGACTCCTTTGTTCCAAAAATGATCCGTTTTCCTCCGTCCCCAAGGGATCATGTGATCCGAAGAGGACGGAGGAAAACGGATCAAAAGGAAAAAAGTAAGGCGTTCCTTTCCACATTGGATATTGCTATTTGGTAACGCGTTTTATCAAATATGGCATTTATCTGCGGTAATGTCCTATTTCACCGCTGAGGACGACGTTTCATACCGCCTGCCGAACCGTGTTGCTGCCAAACAACTTTATAGGTCAGTGTGTTGCGTGTAGCAATTTCGCCCGGCCTCGCCTCCGGGCTGCCATGTGAGAGGGGATCTTATGGCTCGACTGCATGTAATGGAACGCAGCCACGCTCAGGCCGTCATGGACGACCTGCACGATGCGCTCGGACGTCGTCTGGCGGTGAGTTCGCTCGCTCCGTGTCCCGTTGAGTTTACGGCAGCGCTCGTCAACCTGTGCTCCACCCAGAGCTGCGGCAAGTGCACGCCCTGCCGCGTGGGCCTGAGCGCGCTGAGCGACCTGCTCGCCGATGTGCTCGAAGGGCGCGCCGATGAGTCCACGCTCAACCTTATTGAGCGCACGGCCCGCACCATCTACCTTTCGAGCGACTGCGCCATCGGCTACGAGGCCGGCGCCATGGCGCTCACGGCCATTCGCGGCTTCCGCGACGACTTTGAGCACCACATTCGTGAGCACTCCTGCGGCTTTGACCGCGAGGCCCGTGTCCCGTGCGTCTCAGGCTGCCCGGCGCACGTCGACATTCCCGGGTACATTTCGCTCGTTGAGGCCGGCCGCTATGCCGATGCCGTCAAGGTCATCCGCAAGAACAATCCGCTTCCGCTCGTCTGCGGCCTGGTGTGCGAGCATCCCTGCGAGATGCACTGTCGCCGTGGCATGGTCGACGACCCCATGAACATCCTTGCCCTCAAGCGGTTTGCCGTTGAGCATAGCGACCTCAACGACCACAAGCCACATGTAGTGGACAACACTGGTAAGCGCGTCGCCGTGATCGGCGGCGGCCCGGCCGGTCTTTCTTGCGCCTACTACCTGGCCGTGATGGGCCACAAGGTGACCATTTTTGAGCAGCGCCACCACCTGGGTGGCATGCTGCGCTACGGAATCCCCAGCTATCGTCTGCCACGCGAGCGCCTGCAGGCCGAGATTGACTGGATCATGAGCGCCGGCATCGATGTGGAACTCGACCACTCCGTGAACGGCGAGGAGCTCGCCCGTCTACGCGACGAGTTCGATGCCGTCTACCTAGCCATCGGTGCCCACAGCGACAAGAAGCTCGGCCTTCCGGGCGAAGAGGCGCCCGGCGTTGAGTCGGCCGTCAAGATGCTGCGTGCCATCGGTGATGACGAGCTGCCCGACCTAAGCGGCCAGCGCGTGTGCGTCATCGGCGGCGGCAACGTTGCCATGGACGTGGCACGCTCTGCCGTGCGCTGCGGTGCCGAAAAGGTAAGCATCGTCTACCGCCGTCGCATCTGCGATATGACGGCCCAGGATGCCGAGATCGCCGGTGCCCAGGCCGAGGGCTGCGAAGTGCTGGAGCTGACAGCCCCGCTCGCCATCGAGACGGGCGAGGACGGTCGCGTGAACGGCCTGCGCGTGCAGCCGCAGATTATCGGCGAGCCCCGCCGCGGTCGTCCGGCTCCGCGTGCCGCCGCCACGCCCGAGCACGTCATCCCCTGCGAGCGCGTGTTCGTCGCCATTGGCCAGGACATCGATTCCAAGCCGTTTGAGGAGATGGGCATTGCCTGCAAGTGGGGCTGCGTCGTCACCGATTCGGATGGCGCCGTGCCCAACTTCGATGGCCTCTTTAGCGGCGGCGACTGCCAGACCGGCCCCGCTACCGTCATCCGCGCCATCAATGCCGGCCGCGTGGCTTCGGCAAACATCGACCGCTATCTGGGCTTCGACCACAAGATCAAGCTCGACGTGGAGCTGCCGACCGTCCAGTTTAAGGGCAAGCACGAGTGCGGCCGCTGCGAGCTGGGCGAGCGCGAGGCCGGCGAGCGCATTCACGATTGGAATCTGGTCGAGCAGGGTCTCACCGAGCAGGAGGCGCGCCAGGAGGCGAGCCGCTGCCTGCGCTGCGACCACTTTGGCTTTGGCGCGTTCCGCGGAGGGAGGAACCTGGAATGGTAGAGCCCAACAAAACCACCGTCAGCGACAACACCGAAAACGGAGCGCACAATATGGTCAAGCTTACTATCGATAATTGCGAGGTCGTGGTTCCCGAGCACACCACGATCCTGGACGCAGCCAAGTCCGTCGGCATTCAGATTCCTACCCTGTGCTACCTGCGCGATCTAAACGAGATCGGCGGTTGCCGCGTGTGCGTGGTCGAGGTTGAGGGCTGCGACCAGCTGGTTGCCGCCTGCAACAACTACGTGCTCGACGGCATGGTGGTCCACACCAACAGCCCCAAGGCGCGCGAAGCCCGTCGCACCAACGTGCAGCTGCTGCTGTCCCAGCACGATTCGCAGTGCACGAGCTGCGTGCGCAGCGGCAACTGCAACCTGCAGACCATCGCCAATGACCTGGGCATTTTCTATCTGCCGTATCAAAGGCATTTGACGGGCGAGGGCTGGGATTTCGATTTTCCCATCATCCGCGAAAACGACAAGTGCATCAAATGCATGCGCTGCATTAAGGTGTGCGAGAGCGTACAGGGCCTAGGGATCTGGGACCTGACCAACCGCGCCACGCATACCGCCGTGGGTACCCGCGGGCGCGTGCCAATCGGCAAGACCGATTGCGTCGCGTGCGGCCAGTGCATTACGCATTGTCCGACGGGCGCACTGCGCGAGCGCGACGATACCGAGACCGTGTTCGATGCTCTCGCCGATCCCGACAAGATCGTGCTGGTGCAGATTGCGCCGGCCGTGCGCAGCGCTTGGGGCGAGGAGCTCGGCATTCCGCGCGAGGCGGCCACCGTCGAGCGCCTGGCGTGTGCGCTGCGTCGCGTGGGCTTTGAGTACGTGTTCGATACCGATTTCTCGGCCGACCTCACCATTATGGAGGAGGGCTCCGAGCTGCTCGAGCGCCTGGGCGCCGCCGCCAAGGGCGAGGGTGACAGCCGCGGCTTGCCCATGTTTACGAGCTGCTGCCCGGGTTGGGTGCGCTTTGTGAAGGCCCGCTATCCGGAGTTTGTCGACAGCCTGTCTACGTCCAAGTCGCCGCAGCAGATGTTCGGCGCCATCGCCAAGACCTACTATGCCAAAGTGCTGGGCGTGGAGCCCGAGCGTCTGTTTGTGGTGTCCGTGATGCCGTGCACGGCCAAGAAGGCCGAGTGCGCGCTGCCGAGCATGGTGGGCGAGGACGGCACGCCCGATGTGGACGTTGCGCTGACGGTGCGCGAGATGGTGCGCATGATCCGCGCGAGCCACGTGAGCGTGGATACGCTGGTTGAGGAGCCGCTCGATACGCCGCTGGGCTTTGGCACGGGCGCGGGTGTGATCTTTGGCGCCACGGGCGGCGTGATGGAGGCCGCCGTGCGCTCGGCCTATTACCTGGTGACGGGCAAGAACCCCGACGCCGACTTCTTTACCGATGTGCGCGGCCTGGACGGCTGGAAGGAAGCCGTCGCCGATATCGATGGTACCAAGGCGCGCGTCGCCGTGGCGCACGGGCTGGGCAACGCCGCCCGTCTGCTCGACGCGATTCGCGACGGCCGCGTGAGCTATGACTTCGTTGAGGTCATGGCGTGCCCGGGCGGCTGCGTCGGTGGCGGCGGCCAGCCCATCCACGACGGCTGTGAGCTGGCAGCCGAGCGTGGCCAGGTGCTCTGGGGCCTCGATGCGAAGGCGGACATTCGCTTCTCGCACGAGAATCCCGATGTCCAGGCGTGCTATCGCGAGTTCTTGGGCGAGCCGCTCTCGCCGCTGGCCGAGGAGCTGCTGCATACCGACCATCACGCCTGGTCGATGCCCAATGAGGGGGCGTGCTAGCGATGCGCGCTTTTGATGTTGAGATGTCGCGCCGGGGGTTTGCCTCGGTGCTCGCCGCGGGCGCCCTGTCGCTTGCGCTCGCGGGCTGTGGCGGCGGGGCTGCCGGTGCCGGGTCCGCCGCGGGCTCGGCTGCCGGGTCTGCTGCGGGCAGTTCTGCTGTCGAGCCGGTCGAGGTGCACGTCGCCTCGCTCAAGGGGCCGACGTCGATTGGCCTGGTGCAGTTTATGGACCAGGCGGACGAGGGCGCCACGGATAACGAGTTCTACTTTGCGATCAACACTGCCGCCGACGAGATCGTGCCCAAGGTCATTCAGGGAGATGTCGACATTGCCCTGGTGCCCGCCAACGTGGCGAGCGTTCTCTACAACAAGACCGAAGGCGCGGTGCAGGTCATCGACATCAACACGCTGGGCGTGCTGAACGTGGTGACGGGCGACGCGAGTGTGGCCTCGTTTGGCGATTTGGCGGGCCATACCGTCTATATGACGGGCAAGGGCACCACGCCGGAGTACGTCATGAACTACCTGCTGGAGCGCGCGGGCCTGACCGACCAGGTGGCGCTCGAGTTTAAGAGCGAGCCCACCGAGGTGCTGTCGGCTCTGCTTGCCGACCCGTCTGCCGTGGGCGTGCTGCCGGAGCCGTTCAAGACCGCTGCCATCGCCAAGAGCGAGGGCAAGCTGTCGGCACCGGTAAGTCTGACCGATGTGTGGGATGAGCTGGCAGGAGACACGGGCTCGCGCCTGCTGACGGGTGTGACCGTGGTGCGCCGTGCCTTTGCCGAGGAGCATCCCGAGGCCGTGGCGGAATTCTTGCGCTGCCATGAGGCGAGCGTGAAGGCCGTCAATGCGGCGCCGGCGGACTGGGCTCAGGCCGTGGTCGATGCAGGCATCGTGGATAACGCCACGATTGCCGAAAAGGCGATTCCCGGGTGCATGCTCGTGTGCCAGACGGGGAAGGATATGAAGGCCGCGCTCGGTGGGTACCTGCAGGTGCTGGCCGATGCGGACCCGAGCGCCGTGGGCGGCAAGCTCCCGGCTAACGATTTCTACTACATGGAGTAGCCCGTGCGTGCGTTTGCTCGACAAATGATAGAGCGTATGAAGGCGGTGGCGGCAGCAGGTGCCGTTGCCGCCTTTTGGCTTGCCGTGTGGGTCTTCGCGGCGGCGCTGGTGGCACAGCCGCTGATTTTGCCGGGTCCGGGTGCTGTTGTGGTGGCGTTGCTGCGGCTGGTGTGCGATGCCAGCACATGGACGATTCTGGTGGGCTCGGGTTTGCGAATTTTGGGCGGGCTGGCACTTGCCGCGGTGTGCGGCGGCGTGCTGGCGGGAGTCTCGGTGCGGTCGCGGACGTTTGCCCGTCTGGTGGCGCCGGCGCTTTCGTTTGTAAAGGCGACGCCGGTTGCCTGCGTGGTGGTTCTGCTGCTCATTTGGCTGGGGTCGGCGCGCGTGAGCATTGCAGCGGTCTTTTTGATGGCACTGCCGGGCGTGTATTTTTCGCTGGTCGAGGGTTTGGCACAAGTGGATAAGCCGCTGGAGCAGATGTTTCGTCTGCATGGTGTGCGGGGTTGGCGACTGTTCTTCGCCCATACCTGGCGCGAAGTCCTGCCGTTTGTGCTTTCGTGCGCCCGCGCCGTGATCGGCATGAGCTGGAAGGCCGGCGTGGCGGCGGAGTTGATTGGCATGGCGGCTGGTACCGTGGGCGAGCGCATCTATCAGGCGAAGCTGCTCATTGAGACGGCTGACCTGCTGGCGTGGACCGTGTTGGTCGTGGCGGCATCGTGGGCATGCGAGCGCGTGCTGATGTGGCTGCTGCGGGCTTCGGGTTCCGTGGCATGGCGTGTTGCCGTGCGGACGCATGGACATGGACTGCGCGGGCGTGCGGGGGCCGCGAGCGATGGCGCTTCGGCGGAGCTTGCGCTTGCCGTGGGCGATCGCGCGCCCTGGGCGCCGGCGCTGGACGGTCTGGTGCTTCGTGTGCCCACCGGCGGGCGTACCTGCGTGATGGGCGCCTCGGGGGTGGGCAAGTCGACGTTGCTCGCGCTAGCGGCGGGGGAGTGCGTACCGTGCTCCATGGTGTTTCAGGATGTGCGCCTGGTCGAGGACGTTTCTGCCCTGGATAACGTGCTGGTGTGTGCCGACGCGCGCGTGGATGCCTCGAGCGCCGCAGCCCTGTTGCGCCTGCTGGTACCGGGAAGCAATGTGCATGCCCGCGTGGCCGAGCTCTCGGGCGGGCAGCGCCGTCGCGTCGAGATTGCCCGAGCCCTGCTGTGCCCAGGCGACGCGGTGATTCTGGACGAGCCCTTTACCGGTCTAGATACCGCTGCGCGCGACGCATGCGCCGAAGTCGTGCTCGACTTGCTCGACGGTCGCATGCTGTTGCTTGCCACGCACGATGCCGTCGACGCTCGGGCCCTCAATATCTCGGACATCATCACACTCTAAATACTTATTCAGCAACAAAATGATCCGTTTTCCTCCGTCCCCAAGGGATCAGGTGTGCTATTCTATCTGCGGGGTAATACTTAGGAATACCAAGTAATACCAACGCCGTAGAAACAAACTCCAGATGCGGGCCAATCGGGCTGCCTTCACAGCCCGTCGCCCAGCCGCGTGGCCCGCATCTATCCGCACCACCGTCGTTTCAAAAGGAAGCGCCATGGCAGAACACATGACCCCGGTTGTCGCGAAGGTCTTGCCCGAGGAAAAGGCGGCCTTCGCGGCGGCAACCCAGCTCGTAGGCACCACGCCGTCCAACGCCATCCGCATGTTCATCGCTGCGTTCAATCGCTGCGGCACCTTCCCGTTCGACATTTCGCCCAGCGGGGCCTTTGGCACTGCGCCCGATTCTCATCAATAAGTGATCCGTTTTCCTCCGTCCCCATGGGATCAGCTCTCTGCCGAGTTGTGGTAGAACTAGGGAACGGTTTTGAGGAGGTTGGCATGCTCAATGCGATGGCGTGGGCGCTTGCATGTTTTGGCGTTGTCGCTGCCGATATAGCCCTGAGCGTGGTTCTGTTTTCGGTTCTCGATGCCGTATCGGTGCTGACGGGCTATCCGATCGACAATCTCGATATCCAATGGTTCCAGGCTGCCGCTCAGACGGCGTCGTTTTTGATGGCGCTGCTGTGGTGGCGTTATCTGTGGCCCCGCTCCTTCATGGCGCGCCGGCAAGGTGAACGTCCGCTCGGCGGGGGAGCAAGTGCTGCATGGAAGCGCATCGCTTGCGTTGTCGTGATTGGCCTTGCCCTGCAGGTGGTCGTTGGCTACGTGACCGACGCCGTGCTGTCGCTGTTGCCCGACGCCGCGGCCGACTACAGCGAGCTTGTCGAGGAAACAGGTATGGGCGACACCAGCTATCTCGCCGTCCTGACTACGGTGCTCGGCGCCCCATTTTGTGAAGAGCTGCTGGTGCGCGGCATTATTTTTGAGTTTTCGCTCCGAGCGTTTAATCCGCAGTGCCGCCCACTTTGGAAGCGCCCGCGTCGTGCGAGCGCGCAGAACGGCGCCATGGTGCCCTGGGCGGCCCCAAGTACGTGGGGTATCGCCGCGGCGATTGTGCTGCAGGCGGCAATCTTCGGTTTTATGCACATGAATTGGGTGCAGGGTTGCTACGCGGGTGCCGCCGGCCTCATCTTTGGCTGGGTGCTCGTGACGACCGGAAAGCTCCGCTACACGATTCTGCTGCACTTTGCCTTTAATGCCGGGTCGTACCTCATGGGCCTGCTGTGGTTTGTGAACACGCCGCTCGACGTAGTGATCACGGTTGCCATCGCCGGCTTTGTGCTGGTAGAGGCGATGCGGTCGCTCAAACTGACGTGCCAGACGGATCGTCCCTACCAGCAAGCTTGATTCCCCTAAGGAAAACACGGCTAGGCGTGTCTGAGCGTGTTACCCCTAGGGAAATCACGCTTGGCCGATGAGGAGACGCCGACTGGCCAAGAGACACCGGCCGGCCCTCGCCACGCTAGTTGCGGCGTCCGCCGCCGTTGGCGCCCTGACGTCCCTGGGCCGCGCGGTTGCGTCCGGCAGTGTTCTGCGCACGCGACATGCCGCCGTGGCCCTTGCTGCCCTTGGGCCCCTTGCTGGCGGCGCCACCGTGGGCCTTGCCGCCCTTCTTGCCAGTGCCGTGTCCGCCGCTGGCCGATGCCTCGCCCGGGCGCGGCGGCACGGGACGGATCAGGCAATGCTTGGTGTAGCCGATCAGGTCGCGGCGCCCGGCCTTTTCCAGCGCCTCGCGTACCAGCTTGTAGTTCTCGGGCTTGCGATACTGGATGAGCGCGCGTTGCATGGCCTTCTCGTGCGGGTCGCGCGCCACATAGATCGGCTCCATGGTGCGCGGGTCCACGCCAGTGTAGTACATGCACGTCGACATGGTGGACGGTGTGGGGTAGAAGTCCTGCACCTGCTCGGGCATGTAGCCCATGTCGCGCACGGCTTCGGCAAGGTCCACGGCTTCCTTCATGGTCGAACCGGGGTGACTCGAGATCAGATACGGCACCACGTACTGCTTGAGTCCGTATTCGCGGTTCAGGCGCTCAAATTTGCGGCAGAACGCGTCGTAGACGGCTCGGCTCGGCTTGCCCATCACGGACAGCACGGCATCGCTCACGTGCTCGGGCGCTACGCGCAGCTGGCCCGAGACGTGATGCTCCAGCAGCTCGCGCAAAAACTCGTCCGAGGCATCGGCCATGGTGTAGTCAAAGCGGATGCCGCTGCGCACGAAGACCTTTTTGACGCCCGGCAGCTGACGCAGGTCGCGCAGCAGCTGCGTGTAGCCGCTCTCGTCGACCACCATGTTCTTGCATACACTCGGCCAAAGGCAGCGCTTGTTCTTGCATACGCCGTGCTTGAGCTGCTTGTCGCAGGCGGGACGGCTAAAGTTGGCCGTCGGCCCACCCACGTCGTTGATGTAGCCCTTAAACTCGGGATCGCGCGTGAGCAGCTCGGCCTCGCGCATGATCGAGTCGTGGCTGCGCATCTGCAGCACGCGGCCCTGGTGGAAGGTGAGGGCGCAAAACGAGCACTCGCCAAAGCACCCGCGGTTGGAGCTAATGGAAAACTTGATCTCGGCAAAGGCCGGCACGCCGCCCGCCGCGTCGTAGTCGGGATGCCAATCGCGTGCGTAGGGGAGTTCGGCCACCTTGTCCATCTCGTCGGTGGAAAGCGTCGCCGATGGCGGGTTTTGCACCACATAGACGCTGTTGGGGTAGGGCTCTACCAGGCGATGCCCGGTGATGGGGTCCATATTCTGCTGCTGCACGTTAAAGCTGCGCGCGTAGTTGAGCTTGTCGGCGGTAAGGTCGTCCCAGCTGGGCAGCAGATCGTAGTCGTAGACCTCGTCGAGCGAGCCTGTGCGGTAGACGGTGCCGTTGATATAGGTGATCTGATCGACGGGCAGTCCCGCGTCGAGCGCGTCGGCGATCTCGACGATCGCGTGCTCGCCCATGCCGTAGATGAGAATGTCGGCGCCCGAGTCGAGCAGTACCGAGCGCTTGAGCTTGTCCTGCCAGTAGTCGTAGTGGGCCAGGCGGCGCAGGCTCGCCTCGATGCCGCCGATGATGATGGGGGCGTCCTTGAACGTCTGGCGGATGAGGTTGCCGTAGACCGTGACGGCTCGGTTGGGACGGCGTCCCTCCTCGCCGCCGGGGGTATAGGCGTCGGTGTGGCGGCGGTGCTTGGTCACCGAATAGTGGTTGACCATGGAGTCCATGTTACCGGCACTGACGAGAAAGCCCAGGCGCGGCTCGCCGAGCACGGTGATGCTGGCGGGGTCGGTCCAGTCGGGTTGGCAGATGATGCCCACTTTGTAGCCGTGCGCGTCGAGTACGCGGCTGATGATGGCCATACCAAAGCTGGGGTGGTCCACGTAGGCGTCGCCGCAGATGTAGATGAAGTCACACTGGTCCCAACCGCGCGCGTCCATATCGGCGCGGCTGACGGGGAGGAACTTATCGCGGCCCGGGCGCCAGGGGCGGGCAGGCGTCGCTTGGGAATGCTTGGCGCGGGCGACCGTGGCCTGCGCCTTGCCGCCGCGCTTTTGCTGCTGGCCCTGTTTGCCCTGCTGTTCGCGTTGGCTGTTCTGAGCGTGCTGAGGCTTTTTTGCCACGATCCCTCCCGGTGTCTGTATGCTGCACGTAATTGTAACCAGTCTTTTTGGGACGGCGCTAAAAAGACTGGTGGAGTACATGAGCTGGTGAGTGAGAGCGTCGCTGAGCCAGTCGTTTGTTTCCAGACTGTGTATCTGCGCGTTGGAGAACCCGTCTCGCGCGCACGCCATGTTGTCAATGGGTTACAGTATGAACGGCGGTTATGTTTCCGCCAACGCACGAGAGGGTCGTCAACAAGGAGGATGCACGACGATGCGGCGTGCCAAACAGATATCAGAGTCCATCGAGCTGGGCATTATCTTGGCGCTCGCCGGTGGCTTTATGGACGTCTATTCGTACATTGGGCGCGATCATGTTTTCGCCAACGCGCAGACAGGCAACATCCTGCTCGTGGGCGTGAGCATCTCGGAGGGCAACTGGGCACTTGCGGGACGCTATTTCTTCCCCGTGGTGTCGTTTGCCGTGGGCATTATGCTTGCCGACCTGGTACACGAGCGGTTTGGCAGCGTGATTCACTGGCGCCAAGTGACGGTGTTCTTTGAAGCCGTTATCTTGCTGGGCGTGAGCTTTATCCCCGGCGGCAATTTCAACCTGCTCGCCAACTGCCTCACTTCGTTTGCCTGCGGCATGCAGGTCGAGAGCTTCCGCAAGATACATGGTCACGGCATCGCCACGACCATGTGCATCGGTAACCTGCGCAATGCGCTGCAAAACGTGGACGACTACATCATCACCCACAAGCGCGGCTTTTTGGAAAACGGCGTGCTGTACTTTGGCGTGATCTTTACCTTTGTGTTTGGCGCCGTGCTGGGCAACTGGTGTATTGAGCGCATGGGGCTGCACTCCATTGCGGTGGCGAGCGTGCTGTTGTTTATCGCGTTTGCCATCATGTTTATCGACCGCGAGCGTGACTTGCGCTCTCGCTGGAAGCGCGCCTGCGAAGATTGGAAAGACGCCTGCCAAAAATAGCGGCAGGATGTGGCAAGGGGGCAGTCCCCTTGTCAGATAGATCGATAATGGGGAGGGGACGGCCATCTCGGCCGCCCCTTTTTTGTTTAGTGGTCTGGTGGTGACGATACCAGTTGTTGAAACGCTTTAACACTTTTGACGTTCTCACGTGTTTTTTGTTTCAAAAGCGTTAGGATGGGACTTATAGTGCGGGGCGTAACGGGTGCTCCGCGCACGATAGGAGGCTATCAATGGCTAATCGTTTCGTTCTCAATACCATCTCTTATCATGGTTCCGGCGCCATCAAGGAGATCCCCGGCGAGCTCCAGCGTCGCGGCTACAAGAAGATCTTCGTCTGCTCCGACCCCGATCTGGTCAAGTTTGGCGTTACCGCTAAGGTGACCGACGAGCTCGACGCCGCCGGCATCGCTTGGAGCCTCTACTCCGAGATCAAGCCCAACCCCACTATCCAGAACGTCAAGGACGGCGTCGAGGCCTTCAAGGCCGCCGAGGCTGACGCTATCGTGACCATCGGTGGCGGCTCCTCCATGGACACCGCTAAGGCCATCGGCATCATCATCAACAATCCCGAGTTCGCTGATGTCCGCAGCCTCGAGGGCGTTGCTCCCACTAAGAACCACGCCGTGTTCACCATCGCCGTGCCGACGACCGCCGGTACCGCCGCCGAGGTGACCATCAACTACGTCATCACCGACCCCGAGAAGGTCCGCAAGTTCGTGTGCGTCGACACCAACGACGCCCCCGAGGTCGCCGTCGTCGATCCTGACATGATGGCTTCCATGCCCGCCGGCCTGACCGCTTCCACTGGTATGGACGCTCTGACCCACGCCATCGAGGGCTACACCACCAAGGGTGCTTGGGAGCTCTCTGACATGTTCCACTTTGAGGCTATTAAGCTGATCAGCGAGAACCTGCGTGACTCCGTCGCCGAGGCCAAGTCCGGCCAGCCCGGCTCCGGCCGCGAGGGCATGGCCCTTGGCCAGTATGTTGCCGGCATGGGCTTCTCCAACGTTGGCCTGGGCATCGACCACGCAATGGCTCACACCCTGTCTGCTCACTACGACACCCCGCACGGCGTCGCTTGCGCCATGCTGCTGCCGATTGCCATGGAATTCAACAAGCCGGTTTGCGCCGAGCGCCTGGCCAAGGTCGCCGTTGCCATGGGCGTTGACACCACGGGCATGAGCACCGACGAGGCCGCCGACGCCGCTATCGCCGCCGTCAAGCAGCTTTCCGCCGACGTGAACATCCCGCACGTCTGCGAGGCCATGAAGGCCGACGAGATCGAGGTCCTGGCCAAGGACGCCATGGCCGACGCCTGCTTCCCGGGTAACCCGCGCGAGGCGACGCTCGATGACGTCATCGAGCTCTTCAAGAAGATCTGCCCGGCTGCCTAATTTGGTTCGGCGGGCCCCTGCCCGTTAGCCCCACAATCGTGCTCGGACATGTCGGAAGCCCCCGCTGCGCACTACGTGCGGCGGGGGCTTCCTCCG
>CATVYG010000012.1 GCA_958348225.1 uncultured Collinsella sp. | reverse complement strand
GCAGGAAACGACGCCTTTAAAGTGTCGATGCTTCAGGGGTCCGATTTCACTCGTTCACTTCTCGGAAAAGTATTAGACCTTGATTCTTGGCTGTTCCGAAGCCCCGTCATTTTCCTTCTCTGGAATCACGCTGGCGCCCACGTCCGCCTGTCACCGCGACCGCGAACGCACCTATAATGAGACATGTTTCCTGATGAGAAAGGAATCTGGATATGGACGAAGACAAGCTCGCCGATTTGAACGATATCAGGGATTTTTTCGACCGCGTCGGCACTATATGCAAAAACGCGTCTTCCACCGGAGAGTTTTATACCAATCCAATAGACGTCAAGGACTTTATTGAATGGTGCAATGATCCTTGCAAAAATATTTCTGAAAACAGTCCTCATAGTGACCCAGCCTATAAGCTGGGCAAGACCGTACGTGAGCTAAATGAACTTAATGAAAATAAGCTTAAAGAAATGGAATCTGCCCTTAAAGAAGACAGATGGGATGAATGGTGCAAAGACAACCGCAAAAAGGTATCAGCAGACGATGCTGTTTTCTACCTTGTGCTTAAGTGCCGCACCGACGATCAGCGACATTACCACTTTTACTTTGACAAAGATGCGGTTGCTGAACTCGACGCCTTTGACCCCTTTACCGAAGACGAGAATGGTAAACAAGTTTTAGACCAGCAGTGGCACGTACTCATCTCCCTGCTCGCCTACCTCGATGTCGCCCACGTCTTAGGCAGCGAACAGCACGAATATCATTGCCTTTATCGGTATATTAAACAATTGGACAAGATAGACTTGAATGCAGCAGAGCTGCAGTTTCGTTGCGTTATCTCTGTCAAACCCGAATACTGCGGCATCTCTATCAAACCCGAACTTCGCTTAAATACAAAGGAAGGAAAGCGGATCGAAGATTATTCTTCTGGAAGAATGAATGAATGGCTTAATAGATCATTGCGTTACTAGAAAGGCAAATAATCGCCCTCCAACCTACTCCAGCCCTGGCCCGCTGTACTTCCCTGTCTCTGAGTCGTAGTCCAGCATGGCGACCTCGCCGTTCTTCATGACGTTCCCGTCGATGTAGTAATGGCTGGCCCCGTCATGCCAGATACCGCGGTAGCCCGCAATGCCCGAGACCGCCTCGGTGTTGATATGCCCGGCGATAACATCCAGATAGAACTTATGTCCCACGTAATCGGGCGGCATCGTGACAAATGACACGTCGGGCGTGCCGAACTTCCAGTACTCGCCGGCTTCCTCGTCAACGCCGGCGTGCACAAAGACCTGGCCAAAGGGGCTCTCGTAAAAGTAAGGGAGTTTGCGAACCCATGCGATGACGTCCGCGCGCTCGGCTTTTATGCGCTCAACCGTAAAGCCGTAGGCCTCCTCGAACTTCCTGAGCCTCAGCAGGTGCTTAACGTGCTTGAATGCCTCGGCATCTAGGAAACTCTTGGCCGTTGCCAGATTGCTGTCGGCAAGTATCCATGCCTGCGTAAAATTAAAATCGTTTACCTCATCAATGTACTCAAGGAGCATCTCCTCGTGGTTGCCACGCAGCGCCACGACGCGATCGCCGTAACGTTTTTGCAAGTCCATAACGAGTTCGAAGACCTCGAGCGAATCGGGACCTCGGTCGCAGTAATCACCCAACAGGACCAGCTTGGAGTCCTCGGCCTCGAGGTCGATGGTGGAAAGCGACGCTTTAAAGGCGTCCAAGCATCCGTGAATGTCACTCATAGCGTAGATATGCACTTATGACCCCCTGTTTGCGTCGAAGCCTCGCCTGTTTGCACCCGTGCGCCGCCGCGGAGCCTCTGATTTCACGGGCTCCAGGCATCTTTGTCCCGTCACGCCCTCAACGTTTGTAATAAGTATATCTCGCCGTGCGGACACAAATTTACCCCTGGGCTTTAGCCGCTCGGCCTGCGCTTGCCTCAAAGGCTGCCCACCCCCACCGCCACCCAAAAACTCATCCAACATTAATCTTGGCTCAAGAATCGCTTAATCTATAACCTGCACTATAGAGTTCGACCAAGGGCGGGGCGGCGCCGCGCAACGCAGGCCGCCGAACGCAACGCTCGCGCCCGGGCAGATCGCCCGGCGTCGCGCCCATCGAACGAAAGGACAGGTCATGGACGACCTCGAAAAAGTTGAAACCATCCGCACCAAGTGCAACGTGAGCTACACCGACGCCAAGGCCGCGCTCGACGCCACCGACGGCAACGTTCTGGATGCCATCATTTGGCTTGAGTCGCAGGGCAAGACCCAGACCACGTCGGCACACGCCGCCACCGAGTCCGCACCAGTCGATGAGCCCTCGGCCGAGATGGTCGCCGCGCAGGCCGCCTACGAAAAGTCGAGCGAAAAGACCGACTTCTCCAAGAAGATGGACAGCGTGTGGGAGTACCTCAAAAAGCTCTTCCGCCTGAGTCTGGACACCAAGTTTATCGCCACGCGCCGCGATGCGATCATCCTCAACATCCCCATCCTGATCCCCATCATCGCCCTGTTTGCCTGGGGCGCCACGATATGGCTGATGCTGATTGGCCTGTTCTTTGGCATGCGCTACCGCATCGACAGCGACGGCGACGTGCCCGGCAGCATCAACAACCTTATGAATCACGCTGCCGATGCCGCGGACGACATCAAGCAAAATCTGAACGACGACAAGTAATCGCAGACGGGGGCACGCATGGCACGGATTCTGATCGTAGAGGACGAGGAGAAAATCGCCCGCTTTGTGACGCTCGAGCTGGAACACGAGGGCTACCAGGTGGAGCACGCCGCCGACGGCCGCACCGCCGTGGACCTGGCACTGGAGCGCGACTACGATCTGATTCTGCTCGATGTGCTGTTGCCGCAGCTCAACGGCATGGAGGTCCTGCGGCGTGTCCGCAAGCACAAGGACGTGCCGGTGATCATGGTCACCGCGCGCGATGCCGTGATGGATAAGGTTGCCGGGCTCGATGCCGGCGCCGACGATTACCTGACCAAGCCGTTTGCGATCGAGGAGCTGTTCGCACGGATCCGCGTGGCGCTGAAGCGCTCGGAGGCCGCGCGGACGGCTTCGGGCGTTGGCGGCGCCGGCGCCAGGGCTGGCGTAGCGAGCGGCACGGCTGCCGGTATCGCCACAATGTCCCCGGCAACCGACACGGCCCAGACCGCTGCCTCTCCCTCCCCCGCCACGCTCGCCGTGGGCTCGGTCGCGCTCGACCCAGACCGCCGCGAAGTCACGGTCGACGGCTCGCCCATCGTGCTGACTGCCCGCGAGTTCGACGTTCTCGCCCTGCTTATGGCGCATGCCGGCACCGTGCTCACGCGCGAGCGCATCGCGCACGAAGCGCTGGGCTACGAATACGTGGGCGACACCAACAACGTCGACGTGCACATTGCGCACCTGCGCGCCAAGATCGAAGACGCCGGCAGCGCCCGCATCATCCAGACCGTGCGCGGGGTGGGCTATGTCTGCCGCGCGTAACACCGAGGCCAAGCGCGTCACCTCCATCGCCCGCGCCATCAACTGGGGCTATATGTGGCGCCGCCTAATGAGCTACGTCTGGCTCGATCTGCTGCTGATGGTGATTGCGGCGGCGATCCTCGTCTATGGATACAACCAGACGCTGCCCGACAGCGTGTTTACCGCAGGCTGGATTCCCAGCGCCACCGTTCACGGCATGTCGCTGACGCCCGCGCGCGGCTGGGACCTGACAACGCTCACCTATACCGTCGAGCTTGCGCGCACCAGCAAGACCTTCCCCCTCGCGCAGGACCTCGTCACGCTATGGCCTCTCTACCTTGTCGTTGTGGGTTGGCAGGTCATCAGCGTGCTCAACATGCTCGGCGGCGCGAGGCGCGTGCGCCGCACCATGGCGCCGCTCAACGACCTGGCCTTGCGCGTGGACGAGCTCGGCCGTATGCAGCTCTCCGGCGGCAAGATGGAAACGCTGGAGCAGGCCATCGAGCGCGCAAGCGTCGACTCGCCGAGCGTCACCACCGGCGACGCCGACCTGGCAAGCATCGAGGTCGCGCTCAACCGCCTGCTGCGCCAGATGCAAGAGGCCAAGCTGCAGCAGATGCGCTTTGTCAACGATGCAAGCCACGAGCTGCGCACGCCCATAGCGGTGATTCAGGGCTACGTAAACATGCTCGACCGCTGGGGCAAAGACGACCCGGACGTGCTGGCGGAATCCATCGCGTCCCTCAAGGCCGAAAGCGAGCACATGCAGGAGCTCGTGGAGCAGCTGCTGTTTTTGGCACGCGGCGATGCCGGCCGCACCGTGCTGCGGCGCGCGAATACTAACCTGGCTGCACTGGTCGGCGAGGTATGCGAGGAATCACAGATGATCGATACCGAGCACACGTATCGACTGGCCTTTGACACTGCGCTTGTCAGCGACCCGCGCTGCGACGCGTCCGTCGACGTGGCGCTCGTGAAGCAGGCTCTGCGCGTAATCGTGCAGAATGCCGCCAAGTATTCGGACGCGGGCACGCCCATCACGTTTGGCATAACGCCCGATGCGAGCACGGGCACGATCGACATAAGTGTTGAGGACGAAGGCATCGGCATGAACCAGGAATCCGCAGCTCACGCGTTTGAACGGTTCTACCGAGCCGACAACGCACGCGATGCCGGCGCGCAGGGCTCGGGTCTGGGGCTTGCCATTGCCAAGTGGATCGTCGATAGCCATGGCGGTGTCATTGGCGTGACCTCGGTCGAGGGCGTCGGCAGCCGCTTTACGATTCGCCTGCCACGGTAGGGGCACCCGCGCGAATCGAGGTCTAATACTTTTCCCGAGAAGTGAACGCCTGTTTTTGGACCCCCGAACCATCCGCATTTTTCGGCGCCAAAACTGCAGGAAGAACTTGACGAAACCGCAGGAAAGAGCGACGTAAAAGTGTCGATGCTTCGGAGGTCCGATTCTGCTCGTTCACTTCTCGGAAAAGTATTAGACTTCGGTTTTTTGACCGTTGCAAAAGTCGACCCCTCGGCATAAATAAAGGGATAGGGCCACGCGGCTCTATCCCTTTTTGCTAGCTATAGCAGCTTGTGCGCTAGTCGCGGCACAGGTGCACGGCGAAGCCGGCGAACTCGCGCTTAAAGTACACGAGTTTGGTGCCGCCGTCGGGCAGCAGCACGCGCGACTCCTCGTTAACCTCGAGCCCGCGCTCGGCAAACCACTTCTCGGCCGCATCGATGTCGTTGACGGCAAAGCCAATGTGGCCCTTGGCGCCACGACCGTTCTGCTTCATGATCTCGACCAGCGAATCGTTAAAGTACGAAACGGGGGTCTCGATGACGGGCAGGCCCATCATCGTCGAGAACAGCTCCGCGATCTCCAGGGCGTCTGCCGGGTCGGTGGCGTTAATGCCCACATGGGCAACGTGCATGCCAAAGAGCTCGACCGGATTGGCGTTCTGCTCACTCATACAGGCAGCGCCTACTGAGCCATAACGTCGAGGACGGCCTTCTCGGCAGCGACGCGGTTCATGCCGGTCATGAAGGGCACGCCGCTCACGTACGGGCAGGTGAGGCCCTCGGGGGCAACGGTGGTGGCGATCAGCAGGTCGGCGCCCTCGTCGCAGTAGTCCTTGGCCTCGGAGATGGCGCACTGCACGATCTCATACTTGCCGGCATAACCGTTGGCGTCGAGCAGGGTGGCGACCTTCTGGGCAACGAGCGTGGAAGTAGCAGCGCCAGCACCGCAAGCCAAAACGATCTTCTTCATAGGTAATGTCTCCCTTCATGGTTTACTTTAGGTAAGTGTACCGCAGCGAGCGATGTCACTCGGCCTCGATGAGCTTTTATGCCAGTTTGCTTGCGCGCTGCGTATAATACATCCAGTACGTGTTGTCATACCGCTCGCTTTATGAGCGACTAAGGACCCTAATATGCCCGATTCCCGCACACTCTGGACCGCCGTCGTTATCATCTGCATCGCCGTGTCGGTGTTCTTTAGCGTCAAAAAACGCACCACGTTTAAGCGCCTGCAGCAGCTCATGGCCGCCAAGCAGTGGGACGAGTTCGATCGTTTGCTCGACGGCAAACTCACCAGCATGCTGTACCCGCGCTACAACCGCGACTACCTGCGCCTGAACTCCTATCTGCTGCGCGAGGACCACGAGCGCGCCAGCGAGATGTTCGACCTGCTGCTGGGACTCAACCTGCCCAAGATGCAGCGCGTCGACCTGGTCATTAAGGCCTTTAACTACTACGTTGGCCAGGAGGACCGCAAAAAGTCCAAGGAGCTGCTGCACGAGATCAAGGGCTTTGAGGGCGGTCAGGCCGAGGCAGTCGCACACGAGTGCCAGCTGATGTACGACACGATGATCCTCAAGCGCCACAACGACATTCCCGAGCTGGAGCGCATGCTCGAGGATGTTGGCGACGACCCGGTCAAGCGCTGCCGCCTGGAATACCTGCTGGCCCTGCAGTACCAAAACAAGGGCGACGAGGCCAAGTTTGCCGAGTACTTGGAAAAGTCGGGTCAGCACTCGATGGCCGTCAACGCGTAGCGGACGGCTTGTGCTAGACTTCTAGTCTCACGGGGGCGTGGCGGAATTGGCATACGCAGGAGACTTAAAATCTCTCGCCGCAAGGATTGTGGGTTCGAGTCCCACCGCCCCTACCATATGATTGCTTACGAGCCCGTGTTCTCCAGGGATGCGGGCTCGCTTCTTTTAGATGCCGGTGGGACTCGAACCCGCGAGGGGGCGAGCGTTAAGCGGACGCGCAGCGTCCGTAGCGAGCCGGCGAGGGCGCCGACAGGCGGCCGAAGCCGGTGCGTATTTGCGCAGCAAATGCGCGGATGTCCCACCGCCCCTACCATATGGAGCTTTCGAGCCCGTGTCCCCAAGGGATGCGGGCTCGTTTCTTTTACACGCCGGCGGGGCTCTAAGTTGCGGTGAAATAGTTCCTGTTTTGGCAGTTTACCAGCCCATTTAGGAATTATTCCACCGCGACTTAGGTTGGTGTTCCCACATTTTCCGATGGAAAAACGTGGTTGTCTCCCACATTTTCCGATGGAAAAACGTGGTTGTCTCCCACATTTTCCGATGGAAACTCCCAAATGGCCTTATACTAGCCGAGAGGGTTGGGAGGCAATATGCAGCGACAGCTTATGAGTGAACTTATCGCTTGGAAATCAAGGGCGAATCGCAAACCTCTCTTGCTTAAGGGAGCCCGCCAGACAGGAAAGACTTGGCTTCTTAACGAATTCGCAAGCCAGCAGTATCGAAACGTCATTCGTTTTGACTTTATGCTCGAGCCGAGCACGCGCTCGCTGTTCGATGGGAACCTCGACCCCAAGCGCATCATCTCCCAGATAGAACTCCTACGTGGCCAAACCGTAACGCCGGAAGACACGCTCATCATCTTCGACGAGATCCAAGAGGCGCCACGCGGGATCACCTCGCTCAAGTACTTCAACGAGCTTGCACCCGAATACCACATCGTAGCAGCCGGTTCCTATATGGGCCTCGCGCTCCGACGCGAAAACGAGTCATTTCCCGTCGGCAAAATCGACCAGCTCACCATGCGTCCCATGGGGTTTGCTGAGTTCGTTCGTGCCGTCGACGGCAACCCGCTCGCCGACGCCATCCTTGCCGCAGACATGAACCTTCTAGCAAACGTTACCGAAAAGCTCGAGCACTTGCTCAAGGAATACCTTGTTGTCGGCGGTATGCCCGAAGTTGTCTCCACTTTCGCCGAGACACGCGACTTCATCGAAGCCCGAAGGCTTCAACAGCAAATCATCGAGGCTTACGAATCCGATTTTGGCAAACATGCACCCGCCCGCATCGTCGAGCGCATGAGGTTGGTTTGGAAATCCCTTCCCGGCCAGCTTGCAAAGGAGAACAAGAAGTTTGTCTATGGCACCCTTCGTCCCGGAGCGCGCGCACGCGATTTCGAGGAAAGCCTCCAGTGGCTCACGGACTACGGAATCGTTCATAAGGTGCCACGTGTTTCCGCTCTAAAGGCGCCGCTCTCGAGCTACGAAGACCTCTCGGGCTTCAAACTGTTCTGCATCGACACCGGCATCCTCGGAGCGCTCTCCGGTCTCTCTCCGGCCATCGTTCTTAACGGATCCGCTGTTTTTACCGAGTTCAAAGGTTCGCTGACCGAACAATACGTCGCGCAGGAGCTTTTGCTCCAGGACAAAACTCCCGCGTATTGGTCCTCTACCTCCGGCAATGCCGAAACCGACTTTGCCATCGACCATGCGGGAACCGTGCTTCCGCTTGAGGTCAAGGCGGCAGAGAACCTTAAAGCGAAGAGCCTGAAAATAGCCTGCGAAAAATTCAAGCTCGAGCGTTGCGTGAGGAGCTCCCTGGCGGCATATAGAGACGAAGGCATGCTCGTCAATATTCCGCTTTGGGAGATTGGGCAAATCGACAAGCTGGCATAGGCGCCGTGGGGACGCCCCGCAGGGACTGTCCCCAGGTGCCGGCAGAAAAGGAACGTCCCCAGGTGCCGGCTGTTGAGTTGCGGTGGAATAGGGACTGTTTGGTGCCCGAAAGGGCGATTTTAGTCCGTATTTCACCGCAACTTATTTAGAGGGCGCTGAGGCTGGGAGTCCATGTGATGGTGGGGGTCACGCCGTCGAGAGTCTCGTTGATGGTGGCGGCCATGCCGGCGAGGAGGCTGTTCTCGCTTACGGTGAGCGTATCGTAGCCACCGGCGCGCATGAGCTCGCGAATCACCACGGCGCCGGCCAGAATCACGCCCGCGCGCTTGGGCTGCACGCCCGGCAACGCGGCAATGCCTGCAACATCCAACGCAGACATGCGCTCGATAGCGGCCGAAATCTTCTCCATCGAAAGCTCGCGCAGGTGCACAAAGTTCGAGTCGTACGGCTCCAGTTCGTGGACCAGCGCCACGAGCGTGGTGACGGTACCGCCCACCGCAACGAGGCGCTCGGCGCGCTCAAAGTCGCTGGGCAGGCCCTCAAAATAGGCGGAGAACTGCTCGCCCGCCCACGCGGCGGCAACCGCAAGCTCGTTCGTCGACGGCGGCAGCGCAGAGAAAAACCGCTCGGTCACGCGACGGCAACCGATGTCCAGCGAGCGCGTTCCCTCCAGCGCAAAGACCCCGCGCTCCGGCGCGTACACGCCCGTCGCGAGCTCCGTGGAGCCGCCGCCCGAATCGGCGACGATAATGCGTTCACCGGCAAAGTCGTGCGCCACGCCAAAAAATGTCAGGCGCGCCTCGACCTCGCCCGGAATCACCTGTGGCTCAAGCCCCAAATCGCGCAGGCCGTCCAGCAGCAGCGCAGCGTTGGACGCATCGCGCGCGGCACTCGTGCACGTGGTGCAGACGCACGCGGCCCCAAAGGCACGCGCCTCGTCCACAAACATGCGGCATGCGGCGAGCACGCGCTCGACCGCCGCCTCGCAAAAGCGGCCCGTCGCGTCCACGCCCTCGCCCAGATCGGTAATCTCGGTATGCTTGGACGATTCCACGATCGCCCCGCCCTCGACCTGGGCCAACACCAGTCGCGACGACACCGTTCCCAGGTCGATCGCGGCTACCTTATAGCGTTTGCAATTTGTCATTGCGGGCTCCCCTCCGGGCGCTATTTGCCGTTGGACACGACCGTCTGGCCCTCGACACCGTTAAACCCAAACAGCATGTCGAGCGCCTGGATGTACCACGGCGCGTCCTTACCGACTTCTTCGATTTCCTTGGCAACTTCGCTGGCCTTCTTGGCGTTTGAAGACTTCTGGCTCGACGAAGGATCCGAATCGTCGTCCAGGCCCTGCACTTCAATCCTCTTCTCGCCTGGCATCACCAGGCCCAAGTCCTCGGATGCCGCATCCTTGATACCCTCCTCCGAGAGCAACTTGTCGACGCTTTTTTGCAGGTCGTCGTTATATTGCTCGCGAATCTCAACCTGCTTGGCCAAGATGTCGCTCGAGCGTTTTGCCACATACAGGTCGCGCACGGGGAAATACAGGCTCACGAGCGCCAGGGCAACGACGATGCCGATGAATAGCCCTCGCTGAGGACCGTGGGTAAAGTCGTAGATCGCCTTGACCACCGCGTTGTCGTTGGCGTAGTGCATAAAGTCCGAGCCCGAAAGACGGTTCGAGGGCCTGCTCGACCTATCGTGCGTTTGAGCCGACGAGCGCTGAGCATGCGACGAACGTGCCGGGCGCACTGGTCCATCTGTCGAAGTATTCACTTGAGCATTGGGGCGCGAGGTACTTGTCGGGCGCTGCATGGAGCGGTCGGCACCGGCGTAGGCGGACCCACCAAGCTGCACCGTGCGCGCACGGCGAGGCGACGGCTCACGCGAACCGGCGGAATAGTACCTGTTGTCGTAAATCTGATCCATGTGCGCCTTGTGCGGTTGAGGTTTGTTTGCGCTAAGTATTCTAGTTATAGCACGAGCGCGCGCACCGCCTTCGCCAGCCTTTGCTCGACATAAAAAAGGCGCTGAGCCGTATGGCCCAGCGCCCATAGCGCTTTGCGGCGTCCAGCCAAGGCGGGGCGGAGCCGAGTCAACCCCCGCCCCCCGCGAGCACCGCTTGTTTAGCGAATGTTGTAGAACGCGGCCTTGCCGGCGTAGTGCGCGCTGCCCTCGAGCTCGTCCTCGATGCGGATGAGCTGGTTGTACTTGGCGATACGGTCGCTACGGCACGGGGCGCCCGACTTGATCTGGCCGGCGTTGACGCCCACGACCAGGTCGGCGATCGTGGAGTCCTCGGTCTCGCCGGAGCGGTGGCTCACGATACAGGCGTAACCGGCCTCCTTGGCGGTCTCGATGGCCTCGAGTGACTCGGTGAGCGTACCGATCTGGTTGACCTTGACCAGGATCGCGTTGGCGGCACCCAGCTCGATGCCCTTCTTGAGGCGCTCGGTGTTGGTGACGAACAGGTCGTCGCCCACCAGCTGCACCTTGTTGCCAATGCGGCGGGTAAGCTCGACCCAGCCGTCCCAGTCCTCCTCGGCCATACCGTCCTCGATGGAGATGATGGGATAGGTGTCAACGAGCTTCTCCCAGTAATCAACCATCTGGGCACTCGTGTACTCCACGCCCTCGCCCTTGAGCTCATACATACCGGTCTCAGCGTTGTAGAACTCGGTCGAGGCCGGGTCCATGGCGTACATGAAGTCGACGCCGGGCTTAAAGCCGGCCTTCTCCACGGCCTTGGTGATGTACTCGAACGGCTCGGCATTGGTCTTAAGGTTGGGGGCAAAGCCGCCCTCGTCGCCCACGCCGCCGCCCAGGCCGGCCTCGTGCAGCACGCCCTTGAGGGTGTGGTATACCTCGGCGCACCAACGCAGGCCCTCGGCAAAACTCGGAGCACCCACGGGCATGATCATGAACTCCTGGAAGTCAACGTTATTGTCGGCATGCACGCCGCCGTTGAGGATGTTCATCATAGGTGTGGGCAGCAGATGAGCGTTGACGCCGCCCAGGTACTGGTACAGCGACAGGCCCGCCGACTCGGCGGCGGCGCGGGCAACGGCCAGCGACACACCCAGGATGGCGTTGGCACCGAGCTTGGTCTTGTTGGGGGTACCGTCCGCGGCAATCAGCGCGGCATCGACGGCGCGTTGGTCGAAGGCGTCGAGGCCCACGACGGCGTTAGCGCACTCGTTGTTGACGTGCTCGACGGCCTGCGAAACGCCCTTGCCCAGGTAGCGGCCCTTGTCGCCATCGCGCAGCTCGCAGGCCTCAAAGGCGCCGGTCGAAGCACCCGAAGGCACCATTGCGCGGCCAAAGCTGCCGTCCTCGAGCACGACCTCGACCTCGACGGTGGGATTGCCGCGGCTGTCGAGCACCTCGCGACCGTAGACGTCCAAAATATCGCTCATGTTGTCTCCCTCTCACTTGGAAACGTAGTGGATGCAAGCGACCGGCTGACCATGCACCGTCGGTGCGCCTCCGTAAGTTAGCCATGTCGCACTTTTTGCATTATGCCCTAAGTTAGCCGAGGGATACACTTGATTTTCGAAAAATTTAGCGGGAACGATGAGGCGTGTCAGCCCGTCGTTCCCGCAGTCTTACTCCTCCGCCTTTGCGGCATCCCACAGGTCGTTGAGGCCGTGGGTCGAGAGCTCGGCAAGATCCACGTGGGCGTCAGCCGCCATCTGCTCCATCGCAGCCCAGCGACGGCGAAACTTGGCCGTGCTCGCGCGCAGGGCGCTCTCGGCGTCGATACCCTCCTTGCGCGCGACGTTGACCAGGGCAAAGAGCAGATCACCAAACTCCATTTCGCGCTCGGGCGAGCCAGGGGCCTCGGCCTCAAACTCGGCACGCTCCTCGGCGACCTCGTCCCACACATCCTGGACCGTCTCCCACTCAAAGCCCACGGCAGCCGCCTTGCGCGACACCTTCTGAGCCTGCATCAGCGCCGGCAGATGCGTGGGCACACCATCGAGCAGACCCCCGGGCGCGGCCTCGCCCGCCGCCACGGCCTTGTCCTTGGCAGCCCTCTCGGCAAGCTTGACCTCGTCCCAAATCTTGAGTACCTCGTCGGAACTGTCGGCATCTACATCGCCAAACACGTGCGGATGACGGCGAATGAGCTTGGCATCGATATCACGCGCCACGTCGGCCAGTGTAAACTCGCCGGCGTCAGCAGCAATCTGCGCATGCAGCACGACCTGCATGAGCACGTCGCCCAGCTCCTCGCGTAGGTGAACCGCGTCGTCCGCCTCGATGCAGTCGAGCGCCTCGTAGGCCTCCTCGATCATGTTCTTGCCAATGCTGCGGTGCGTCTGCTCACGGTCCCACGGGCAGCCATCGGGCTGACGCAGACGCCAGATGGTCTGCACCAGATGCTGCAGCTCGGTCGACGCGTCTACCAGCGTGGACAGATCGCGCGAGCCCTCGGCATTTTGCTGAGCCATGTGCTGCGCCATGGCTACTCCTCCTCCATGACCACGTGGCGGAACGCGCCGCCCTCGTAGATGCCGTAGCTGTGCGTGCCGTCCTTGGGGATGCTCACGCTGCCGGGGTTGAAGAGCCACAGGCCCGGGTGCGCCTCGCTTACCTCGTTGACCTTGATGTGCGTATGGCCGTAGACGAGCGCGGAGCCCTCGGGCAACGCGGGCGCGTGGTCGACGCTGTTGTGCATGCCGGCGCCAAAGACATGGCCGTGCGTCAGGAACAGCTCGCGGCCGGTCTCGTCGAACAGCGTGGCGTAGTCGGCCATGACGGGAAAGTCGAGCACCATCTGGTCGACCTCGGCGTCGCAGTTGCCGCGCACCGCGATGATGCGGTCGGCCAGGGCGTTGAGCAGCGGAATCACACGCTTGGGGGCGTAGTCGCGCGGCAGGTCGTTGCGTGGACCGTGGTAGAGCAGGTCGCCCAGCAGCACGATGCGGTCAGGCTGCTCGGACTCGATGGCGGCGCAGAGGCGCTCGGCCCAGTATGCCGAGCCGTGGATGTCGGAGGCGATGAGGTATTTCATGGGGAGATCCTTTCGAATGGGGTTGATATGGCTAGGCGCAGGATGTCGCCACCAGCCGCGTTATTCAAATCGCAGTGCCGCGCTCTGGGCCGCCTGCATCACGCGCTGGAGCGGCACATTATGCTCGCGAGCGAGACGGGCGCAGTCCTCGTACTCGGGCGCTGCACGCTCGCTGCCATCGGGCAGGGTTGCCACCTTTACGGCCACCTCGCCCCAAGGCGTCGCCACTTGTTCAAAGCGGCGCGGCAGGCAGACGCGCTCCATGACCTGGCGACGAATGCCGTTGGTCGTGGTTTCCAAAAAGATAATCGTTTGCAGGCGCTCGATATCCTCGTGCGAGCAGATCACCTGCAGCTGCCAGCCGGGGCGTCCTTTTTTGCAATAGAGCGGCAGCCAGTGCACCTCGCGGGCGCCTGCCCCGCGCAGACGGTCGGCGGCGTAGGCGAGCACCTCGGGCGACGCATCGTCGATGTCGCATTCCAGCTTGACGATGGTCTCGGGCGCATCGGTCTCGCGAGACAGCGGAGATTTGCTATCGCATGGCATACGGTCCGGCTCCTTTCCGCACGGGCTCGTTTTGTTCATCCAAACGCTAGCACATCGCGGGCGACGTGGATGTGACGGAGCGCGATGAGCGCGATTTTCCTTGTCCGCAAGAAACCGACGCTCCACCGCCTCAGCCAAACATGCACATCAGCCTCCAAACATGTCATTTTTTGCAGCTTTTGGAGGCTGATGTGCATGTTTTGACGCGGGGCCGATGCCGCGTGGCGACCCTCGCACGCAACCCACCTTTCCAGTCGATTTCGATCCCCGGCGTGCCCGGCGTATTGAGAGCTGCGCCATTACAATGAAGCGGATTCGCTTGACGCAAAGGAGCCGCCATGTCTGCTTGCCCGCTGATCGATTGCCATACCCACACCTCGTTCTCGGACGGTCATGCCTCGTTTGAGGACAACGTTCGCGCCGCTGCCGCGGCCGGGTGCCGCGTCATGGTCTCAACCGACCATCTCACCCTGCCCGCCAGCATGGATGCCAACTGCGAAGTGCAGGTTACTGAGGGCGACCTGCCGGCACATCGTCTGGCTTTTGAGGATGCTCGCAAGCTTGCCGCGCAGATTGCGCCGGAGCTCAGCTTTATCTATGGCTTTGAATGCGATTGGTACGAGGGCTGCGAGCCTTTGGTTGAGCGTTGGTCCCAGGGCGCCGTCGTACTCCTGGGCAGCGTGCATTGGATTGGCAACCCAGGCGATATTGCGGCAGGTGCTGCGGGCACGGCGGGGACGGAGGACGTCGCTCGTCCCGATACGCCCGATTCGCGCTGCGGCTGGATCGACGACGACACCAACCTGCACGTTTGGGAAAACCTGGGGGTACGCGGTGTGTGGGAGCGCTACGTCGACGACTGGTGTCGCGCCTGCGAGAGCCCACTCAACTTTGATGTAATGGCTCACCCCGACCTGGTCATGCGCTTTTCGAAGGAAGGCTTTGCGCCCGACTTTGACCCCGCACCGTTTTGGCAGCAGATGGCCGAGTGCGCGCACGATACGGGTCGCCGCGTTGAGGTCTCGACCGCCGCACCACGCAAGGGCCTCGACGACTACTATCCCGCGACCGGATTGCTGCGTTGCTTTGCCCACGCCGAGGTGCCGATCACTTTTGGCTCGGACGCACACCGCGCCTGCGATATCCGTTGGAACATCCGTGAAGCCCAGGCCCACGCCCACGACTGCGGTTATCGAACCTTCGACATCCCCCACCTCACCGGAGAATGGGAGTCCACGTCCCTCGCCTAACTAGTCGTTTAAGAACGTCCCCAATGACTAGTGACGGCGGGCGTTGAGTTCGCCGGCTAGCTCGTCGAGGGTGATACCGTAGCGCTCGAGCGTCACGAGCAGGTGGTAGACCAGGTCGCCGGCCTCGTAGCGGATGTGATCGTGATCGTTATCCTTGCAGGCCATGATCACCTCACTTGCCTCCTCGGCAAGCTTCTTGAGCAGCTCGTCCTCGACGTCGATCAGCAGACGCGCGGTATAGCTCTCCTGCGGCGATGCATCACGACGACCGTGAATCACCTCGGCCAGACCCGTCAGCGTCTCGCCGATATTTCCCGGCTGCACGTTAGCTGTTCTGACTCCCATGGTTATTTCCTCTCGTTACTGCAGCGTAAAGTAGGTACCGGTCTCATCGAACCGAGGCTTTGCGCCCTTTTTCTCAAAGAACTCGACGATGACGGCATGGGCCTCATCGAGCCTTTCCTTCTCGGCCTCGAGCCAAAGCGACTGCGCCCCGCAGGCATCAGCCAGGTGCACGCGGCATGGCACGCCCGCGCGGAGGAGCTCGGTGTTGCAGTCGGCGACCTCGAACGGCGTCACGACTTTCATCGCACTCCCCCTTCCACGCGCTTAAAGAAGCAGGTACGGTTGCCGGTGTGGCAGGCCGGACCCGGCGAGTCGACCTTGACCAGCAGCGTATCGCTATCGCAGTCGGCCCAGAGCTCCTTGACCTCCTGCATATTGCCGCTCGTCGCGCCCTTGTTCCACAGCTCCTGGCGGCTGCGACTCCAAAACCACGTGGTCCCGGTCTTGAGCGTAAGCCCCACCGACTCCTCGTTCATCCAAGCAACCATAAGCACCTCACCGGTGTCATACTGCTGAACAACACAAGGAATCAGCCCGCGGGCGTCGTATTTGAGCTCGGACGCAGTTGTCACTTGCTCCATTTAAAAATCCAATCTCACGGGAATACCCTGCGACGCCATATACTCCTTCACCTGGCGAATGCTGAAGGTTCCAAAGTGAAAGACGCTCGCCGCCAGCACGGCATCGGCCTCGCCCTCGATCACGCCCTCGGCAAAATGCTCGAGCGTACCCACGCCGCCGCTCGCAATAACGGGAATCGGCACCGCGCGCGCCACGGCACGGGTGAGTGCCAGGTCAAAGCCAGCCTTGGTGCCGTCGCGATCCATGCTGGTGAGCAAGATCTCACCGGCGCCGCGACGAGCCGCTTCCTCGGCCCACGCCACCGCATCGATACCCGTGGCGTTGCGACCGCCCGCCGTGAAGACCTCCCACTTGTCGGCATCCGGCTGACCGGGCAGGCCCACGCGCTTGGCATCAATCGCCACGACCACGGCCTGGCTGCCAAACGCCGCGGCGGCCTGGCTGATCAACGACGGATCGCGCACGGCGGCAGAGTTAAGCGACACCTTGTCGGCACCGGCGGCAACCATGGTTCGCATGCCCGCCAAGTCGCGGAAACCGCCGCCCACGGTATAGGGAATAGCGAGCTCCTCGGCCGCGTGCGCCGCCATCTCGATGGTCGTCGCGCGGTTGTCGCTCGTCGCGGTAATGTCCAGGAAGACGACCTCGTCTGCACCCTCGCGGTCGTAGGCGCGCGCCAGCTCCACCGGGTCGCCAGCATCGCGCAGGCTCACAAAGTTGACGCCCTTGACCACGCGGCCGTCCTTAACATCCAGACAGGGAATCACGCGTTTGGCAAGCATGGGCTACTCCTTCCCTCGGGCGGCGGCCAACGCCTGGGCCAGCGTAAAGTTGCCCTCGTAGAGCGCACGGCCGGTAATGGCACCCTCAATAGCATCCTCAGCCACCACAGCCAGCGCGCGAATGTCGTCGAGCGTAGAGATGCCGCCCGAAGCCACGACGGGAAAGCCCGCGACCTCGGCCACATGGCGATACGCCGCCACGTCGATGCCCGTCTGCATGCCATCGCGCGCGATGTCGGTATACACCAGATGCTTAAAGCCCAGCTCGGTGAGCTGCGCCACGGCGTCGTCGAGCGCCACACCCGCGCCGTCGCGCCAACCATTCACCTTGACCTGGCCGTCACGGGCGGCAATGTCTGCCACCAGTAACTCGCCAAAGCCTTGCGCCGCCACCTCGGCAAATCCCGGCTCGGTCACGAGCACCGTGCCTAGCGCGATGCGACGCGCGCCGTAGCCGGCCAGCTCGTCGATGCGCGCGAGCGAACGAACGCCGCCGCCCACGTCCGCGGACAGACCGTCGACGCCGCAGATGGCCTTAATCGCTGCCGAGTTGGCAGCGCACGCGTCCTCGTCCTCGCCAAAGGCAGCGGACAGGTCGACGACGTGCACCCAGCTCGCGCCCTGCTCGGCAAAGGAGCGGGCAACGGCCACGGGGTCGTCAGAATACACCTTACAGCGGCTCCGGTCGCCGCGCTCCAGGCGCACGACCTTGCCGCCGATCAAATCGATTGCGGGAAACAGAATCATCGGCCGGCCCCCTCGACGATGCTCACGAAGTTCTTAAGGATGCGCTGACCCAGCGCAGAGGATTTCTCGGGATGGAACTGGCAGCCCCACACGTTGCCGTGGCGCACGATGCACGGGAAGCTCCGTGTATAGTGCGTGCGTGCCAACACATCGGCGGCATCGACGTCGTCGGCCACCGCGTAGCTGTGAGTGAAATACATGTTGGCGCCCTCGGCAAAACCGGCAAGCAACGAATCGGCCGCACCGGCGGGCGTCATGCGCACCTGGTCCCAGCCCACGTGCGGGACCTTCAGACGGCTCGACTCCAGGTGCGTGCACGAGCCACGCATGATGCCCAGGCCATCGACCCAGGGACCGTCAGCCTGCTTGGGAGCGTTTCCGTCCGCGACCGTGCCCTCGTCCGCCGGCACGCCCTCGTCGCCGCGCTCAAAAAACAGCTGAAGGCCCAGGCAGATGCCGAGCAGCGGAGTTCCGGCGGCAACGGCGTCGAGCACGGCCGCCGCCTCGCCGCTTTGGCGCATAAAGGCAATCGCGTCGTAGAACGCGCCCACGCCCGGGATGACCAGGCCGTCGGCGTTGCGGATCTGATCCGGATCGTCCGATGTGCAGGCGGCGGCACCGGCGCGCGCAAGCCCGCGCACAACGCTCGACAAGTTGCCCTTGTGGTAGTCGACCACCACGACCTTCGGTTCGCCCACGCGACCCTCCTTTTCCCCATTCAAAACCTGTCCCTTTTTTGGCAGGTTACAGTGAACCCTTGGTGCTGGGGACGCCATGCACGCGGGGATCCAGCTCACAGGCATGGCGCATCGTGCGGCCCACGGCCTTAAAGGCGGCCTCGATAATGTGATGCGAGTTGCTGCCCGCCAGCTCGCGCACGTGCAGCGTGAGCTTGGCGTCGCGCGCAAAGGCGTAGAAGAACTCGACGGCCAGCTCGGTATCGAAGCTGCCCACGCGCTCGGTCGGCACGGGCAGCTCGCAGTAGGCCTGTCCGCGGCCCGAAATATCAACAGCAGCCATCACAAGCGTCTCGTCCATGGCAATCGCCGCGTCGGCAAAGCGCGTAATGCCCGCCTTGTCGCCCAGCGCTTGGCAAAACGCCTCGCCCAGCACGATACCCGTGTCCTCGACGGTGTGGTGCGCATCGACCTCCACGTCGCCCACCGCGTGCACCGTCAGATCGAACAGACCATGGCGGCCAAAAGCGTTGAGCATGTGGTCGAAAAACGGCACGCCGGTCGAGATATCGCACACGCCGCTTCCGTCCAGGTCGAGCTTTACGACAATGTCGGTCTCGCCCGTCTTGCGGGTCACCTCGGCATAGCGGTCCATCTACATCTCCTCCTTCACCAGCGCGGCAAACGCAGCCAGCACCTCGTCGTTTTCCTGCGGGGTACCCACGGTAATGCGTAGGCAGTCCGCGAGTCCCGGCGCGTAGCTAAAGTCGCGCACCAAAATCGAATACTCGTCGCGCAGACGCTCGCGCACGCGCGTGGCATGCGGCGTGCGCACGAGCACAAAGTTCGCCGCGCTCGGCCACGCCTCCACGGTCAGACCCTCGGCAGCCATTGCGCGTAGGGCGCACAGCTCGCGCTCGCGCTCGGATGCAACCTGTGCCACTACGGGCGCGTACGCATCGCGGGCACGCACGCAGGCAAGCGCGGCGGCCTGGCTCAGCACGTTAACCGAGTAGATTTGGCGAATCGCCGCAAACACATCGATGACCTCGGGTGCCGCGATCACATAGCCCAGACGCGTGCCGGCAGCGCCAAACGCCTTGGACAGCGTATGCAGAATCACCAGGTTGGGATGCTCGGCGATAAGCCCCTGCGCCGTGGTTGCCGCGCCAAACGAATCGTCGGCAAACTCAACGTAGGCCTCGTCGACCATGACCATGCCGGGGCACGCATCGCACAGCGCCGCGACAAAGTCGAGCGGCGCCACGTCGCCCGTGGGATTGTTGGGCGAGGTCACGATCGCCAGGTTGCACCCGGGCGCCGCCGCAAACACAGCCGCTTGGTCGAGCTCAAAGGTCGCCGGGTCGCGCCACACATCGCGCACCTCAGTCTGACAAAGCGACGCAAAGAACGCATACTCACTAAAGCACGGCGGGCAGTTGAGCAGGGTCCGTCCCGCGCCGCCAAACGCCAGCAGGTAGTTATAGAGCAGCTCGTCGCCGCCGTTTCCCACGCAGATGTTCTCACGCGCCACGCCATGCCAGGCAGCAAGCTCATCGCGTAGGTCGTTGGACATGGGGTCGGGATAGCGGTTGAGCGGCGTGGCAGCCAAGGCCGCATCAACCGCCTCGCGCACGCCAGCAGGTACGGGATAGGTGTTCTCGTTGGCCGAAAGATTGATGCGCGTGGGCGTAAAGTTGGGATCGTAGGGCTCGATACCGGCCAAGTAGGGCTGGACGAGCTCCTTCATGCGGGGCGTCAGCTCGGCCATATTAGGCCTCCCCGCCGGTCGCGCCAGCGCCATCCGAGCCTGCAGCCGCCAGGTCCACGCCCTCGGTGACCGTCGCGGTCGTATCACCCGGCCAGGCGACCTTGGTCAGGTCGGCCGCAGCCAACGACTCGGCACTCACGGCATCCTCGCCCTGCTCCAGCACGCGACGACGCAGGGCGGCAGAGAGCGCGTGCGCCCACAGGCCCTCGGCCTCGGCCAGGCGCTGCGTAGCGGGAGCGTCGGAGAGCAGACCCTCGGGCGTATAGCAAATGACGCTCGAGCGCTTAACGAACTCTTCGACCGAAAGCGGGTTGGAGAACATGGCCGTGCCGCCGGTCGGCAGCGTGTGGTTGGGGCCGGCAACATAATCGCCAAGCGGCTCGGAGCTCCAAGCGCCCACAAAGATGGCGCCGGCGTTGCAAATGCCGCCAAGCAGGCCCATTGCATCCTTGCAGTGCAGCTCCAGGTGTTCGGGCGCCACGGTGTTCACGGCCTCGACGGCGGCAGCCATATCGGCGGCCACCACGATGGTGCCTTCGTTGTCGAGCGAAGCGTGCGTGATCTCGGCACGCGGCGACTGCGCCACCAGGATGTCGATGCCAGCCTCGACCTCGCGCGCAAACTGCTCGTCGCAAGTCACCAGATAGCAGGCTGCCAGCGGATCGTGCTCGGCCTGGGCCATCAGGTCTGCCGCGACCACCATAGGCTTGGCCGTGGCGTCGGCCAGCACGCAGACCTCGGAGGGACCGGCGACCATATCGATACCCACATCGCCCGAGACAATCTGCTTGGCCGCGGCGACAAAAGCGTTGCCCGGTCCGGTAATTTTGTCGACGCGCGGAATGGTCTCGGTACCATACGCAAGTGCGGCCACGGCCTGAGCGCCGCCCACCATATAGATCTCGTCCACGCCGCCGAGCTTTGCCGCGGCGAGCGTGTAGGGACTGATCAGGCCGTCTTTTTGCGGCGGGGTCACCATAACCACGCGCTTGACGCCGGCGACCTTGGCGGGAATGGCGTTCATGAGCACGGTGGAGGGATATTGCGCGCGACCGCCCGGTACATAGATGCCGGCCGCCGCGAGCGGGGTCACCTTAACGCCGAGCATCGTGCCGTCCACACGCGTGGTAAACCAGCTCTGCTCGACCTCGCGCTGGTGGAACTCGCGAATCTGGCGCGCGGCCTTCTCAAGCGCGGCGACAAAGGCCGGGTCAAGGCCTTCGAGCGCGGCATCGATCTGCTCCTGCGGCAAGCGGAAGCTCTGCAGCTCAACGCCGTCAAAACGCTGACAGTAATCGCGCACCGCGGCATCCCCGTTGGCACGCACTTTGGCCACGATATCGCGGGCGGCGTCGATGATGTTTTGCGGCAGCACGCCCTTGCGGTTGAGCTGGTTGGTAACGAGGCGCTCACCGGGAGCAAGCTTGATGGTCTTCATATCGGTATCCCCTATCGGTCGAGGTTGTGTTCGAAAAACGAGAGGCCGGGTGGCGGCGCCAATCGGCCCGCAGCCCGTACGTTGGGGCGCCCGTGCGCGGTCGCGCTATTGTGCCGAGCCCGCGACGGGCTCAAAATGCTTGTCCTTAACGGCCGCCGCCAGGCGATCTGCCAGATTGCGTACGCGCGGATCAAGGCGCGCAGCGCCCGGGTTGACAAAGAAGCGGGCCGTGCAGTCCATGATGCGCCCGGTGATGACCAGGTCGTTGTCGCGCAGCGTGGCACCCGTGGCGGTAATATCCACGATGCGATCGGTCATGCCGACAATGGGGCCCAGCTCGATGTTACCGTGCAGCGAGACGATATCGGCGTTCACGCCGCGCTCGGCATACCAGGCACTCGCAATGCGCGGGTACTTGGTGGCCACGCGAAGCGAACCGCGGCGGGCATAGTTGCGCTCGGCCTGGCCGGCGCGCCACGCGGGCTCCGCCTCGATAAAGGTGCACAGACCATAGCCCAGGTCGACCAGCTGCAGCAGGTTGAGGTCTGCCTCAATGAGCGAGTCCCAACCGCAGATGCCGCAATCGGCACCACCGCAGCCCACAAAGGCAGGCGCATCGCTGGGACGCACGATGACAAACTCGATATCTCCGACCGCGCCCTTGCCGGCACGCGTGTCGCGGCCGCGCACGATCAGGTGACGGCCGGGGTCACGCAGCTCAGAGACATCCAAGCCCGCAGTCTCGAGCACGTCGAGCGTGTCGGCCTTAAGCGAGCCCTTGGGCACAGCGATGCGCAGCGGGCCCTCGGCGCCACGGCCCGCGGCGTGATCGCCGTCGGAAGCGGCATCCTCGGCCGAGGTGCGCGCGGCCTCCAGGCGCTCGAGCGAAAAGGCGAAGCCCGCCGCCGGCACCTCGATACCGTCGCCAAATGCGCCGGTAAAGATGGAGTCATAGCGTCCGCCCGAACCCACCGGATCGGGCAGGCCGCCGGCATAGGCCTTAAAGACCAGGCCCGTGTAGTAATCGAAAGAGTTCATGATGGAGAAGTCGAATGACAGCACCTGGGCGTCCTCGGGTGCCAGGCCCTCGACCAGGGCACGCAGCTCGCGCGTCAGCGGCGCGACGATACCGGCGGCCTCCAGCAGCGTGTCCACGCGGTCGAGTACCTCGGCACCGCCGTGCAGACGCGGCAGCTCGCTAATGGCGGCCTTGACGGCATCGGACTCGGTGCTTGCCGCCACGCGGGCATCGAGGCCCACAAAGTCGTTGGCGTGCACGCAGCGCAGGGCCTCGGCGGCCAGCTCGCGATCCTCGCACGCCGCGAGCAGTTCCTTAAACGGACGCACGCTACCTGCGATAATGCGTGCATCGGGCAGTGCCAGCTTGCGCACCGCCTCGGCCACGAGCGAGACAATCTCGACATCGCCCGCGGTATCGCCCGCACCGATAAGCTCAAAGCCCAGCTGTGTAAACTGGCGCGAGCCGCCGGCATTGCGCTGGCACTCGCGAACCACCGGCGCCTCGTAGCGAAGGCGCAGGGGCAGGTCGGCCGCGCGCATGCGAGTCGAAACCAGGCGCACGATCGGCAATGTGTTGTCGGGACGGACCACCAGCAGGCGGCCATCATCATCAAAGAGCTTAAACGGCGTGTCCGCAATGCGGCCGCCCTCCTCGAGCGAACCCTTGTCCTCGAGTAGCGGCGTCTCGACCGGCAGGTAATGATGCTCCCTAAAGCAGCCCTTCACCGTCAGCGCGATCTCCTCGCGCGCCTGAGCCTCCTCGGGCAATATGTCCCGGAATCCCCACGGTGTGGCCGTCATCTGGTGAGCCTCCTCATGCTGTGTTTCATATAGAACGAAAGACCGGCATAGCTCCGCCGGTCTTCTGGGTACTTTAGCATACTAGAGTGTTTGCGGGGAGAATCGTCCTCCTCGGCTCACACCGTATTCATTTGGAAACATAGGGCAAGCGGTTAGCAGCAGTCTCTTGTCACAACGCAAAAAGGGCGCCCGCGCAATTGCGGACGCCCTTGTGCAGGGTCGAGATATCAACCAGCCAAGATATCGGACCCGTGACCAGCTCTTAGTAGTCGAACTGGTGGTAGTAGCGGCGGTACTTGAGGTTGTGCTTGGTGACCAGCTCGTAGTTGCGCGCGAGGCGGTCGGTGGTCAGCACGGACAGGATCCACGGCGACACGATGACGCGGAAGTCGTCGTCCAGGCCCGGGATCGCGTACTCGGCGGTGTCGATGATGACGTAGTCCTCGTCGCCGGTCACGCCGCTGGTGAGGAAGGCGCGGACGCGCTCGTCGAGGGCGCGGCACTCGTCCTCTCCCATGAACAGGAACACCGGGACGCCGGGCTCGAGCAGCTCGAGCGTGCCGTGGAAGAAGTCGTGCGAGGTGATGTGGCGGATGCGCTTCCACTGCATCTCCTCGAGCAGGCACATGGAGTACAGGATGGTCTCGCCCCACAGCGCGCCCGAGCCGATGAACATGGTGTAGTCGGCCAGCGCGTACTTCCTGGCGAGCTCCTCGGCGCGCGGCTCGAAGCGCTTGCGGATGTCGAGCATGTCCTTCCAGACGTCCTTCGTCTGCTCGATGAACAGGTCGAACTTGGGGAAGCAGCCGCGGCGGTTGAGCAGGCGCAGGCCGAAGCAGTCGGCGAGGTAGTAGCCCTTCTCGCAGCCGCCGGCGCCGTGGTCGGAGGCCATCATGACGCAGTTCTCGGCGCCCACGGCCTGCCCGATCTTGCCCTCGGGGTTGGTCATGGCGAAGACGCGCACGCCCATCTCCCTCATCTTGCCGACGGCCTCGAGCACCTCGGGGGTGGTGCCGGACTCGGAGGCGGTCAGCACGACGGACCTGTCGGTCATGCGCTTGTGACCCATGACGTTCCACTCGGCGGCGTGGATCAGGTAGACCTCGAGGTCGCGGTCGCCGAACTTGTTCATGAGGTACTCGAGCTGCATGAACTCGTCCCAGGTGCCGCCGACGCCCATCAGGAAGACGGCGTCGTAGCCCTCCTCGTGCACGCGGTCGGCCAGGGCGGTCATCTTCTTGCCGGCCTCGTAGACGTTCCTGCCGTCCTCGAGGTAGCCCTCCTGGTCGAAGTGCATGATCTCGATCTTCTCGGTCTCCTTCATGTGTGTCCTCCCATCACATGTGCGCAATTCTATACATCGCGCTTCTTGCTGATACCAATTATAGCCATATGATTGCTTGTTATTTAATACCAATCCAAACTCACGGAGATTTGCGGCGAACGGTCGGTTTCCTCGCTCGAGTGGTATTACAACGCCAATAGTTGTCTATTTCGAGCGCTACTGCCAACGGGCTCCCCACAACTCGCCAGCTATAAAAGCGTTGCGCCAGACCCGCCCAAGCGTTTCCGGCGCAACCGCGCAGTTTAGTTATTCGGCTTCCATCTCCGCTGTCACACGGCGATACATCTCGATAACCTGAGTCGTCGCCTTGGACGGATCCTGATAGTAGCGGCCGTCACACGTCTCGGCCGAGACATAGCCCGTATAGCCGTGGCGCATGAGTGCCTCGAGGTCGGCACGCATATCACGCTCGCCGTCGCCCCAGGCAAGATGCGTCGTGCCGCCGCCCACATCGACAAAGTGGGTGTGAACGATCTTGTCGCCCAAAACCTCAAAGTAGCCGTCGATTGTGTCGCCGGCAACTTCCATGGCGCCAAAGTCGATACATGCCTTCAGGTTGGGGCGATCGACCGCCTCGAGGATGCGCGCGACATCCTGTGCCGTATTGACCAGCACGGACTCCGACGGCTGCAGTGCCTCGAGCGCGACGCGAATACCGCGTGTGTCAGCGTAGTCGCACACCGAGCGCAGCATGGCGACGCTGCGGGACCAGGCGTCCTCAGCTGGCTCGTCCAGATAGGCCCAACCACTCGTCACCAGAATCTGCGGCACGCCCAACTCAACGGCAACGTCAATCACATTCTTAAAGTACGAGAGGATGCGTTTTTGGCCCGCCTCACCGCGCACCGCGACGTTCCACGGCTTGGGGTTGTTCTGCTCGGGGCACACGCACACGATCTTGATACCGTATTGGGCGGCAAGATCGCGAACCTTATCCACCGAATCGTGCTCATGGCAATCCACATACAGGTGCATCGAGCCGGTCCACAGCTCGATATTGCGATAGCCGGCCTCACCTGCAGCCTTAAAAAACGTCTCGATGCTGTAGTAACGATGGTTGATGTTCATGAGCGAAAGCTCGGGTACGACCATAGCCCTCCCCTTTCGTACGGAGTTTAAAAAAACAGGGGGCCGCCGCAGATGCGACAAGCCCCCCAAAGATCGACGCAACCGTTAGACGCGATGGAAGCGCGATTCGAACATATTAGGCAAGCACGCCAAAGTAAGCGCCGATGATGCCCACGACCATGGTGCAGAGGATCAGGACCATCGGGTTGATCTTCTTGGAGAGCAGCCAGTAGTAGAGCCAGAAGGCGGCCATACCGAGCATACCGGGCATGATGCCGTCCAGGATGTCCTGGAGAGTCTGGGCGGAGTCGCCCTGACCGATGGCGATGGGCAACGAAGCCCAGAACATGTCCTTGCTCATGGCGCCGACGACCATAACGCCGACAATGCCGACGCAGGCCATGATCTTTTGCATCAGGCCGGTCTTCTGAGCCTCGTCGAGGAAGCCAATGCCTAGCTCATAACCCTTGATAGCGCCAAAGATACGAATCAGGAACGCCGGGATGTTGTAGACGAGCAGGAAGGCGATGGGGCCAAAGACGTTGCCGGCCTGGCACAGGCTGATGCCCACGGCAGCGGCGACGACGCGCAGGGTGGACAGGAAGAAGGAGTCACCCAGGCCGGAAAGCGGACCCATGAGGGCGGCCTTGATGTCGTTGACGCTCTCGGGCTCAACCTCGCCACGAGCGACCTTTTCTTCCATGGCCATCGCGATGCCACCCACGAAGGGAGCGAGCTGCGGGGTGATGTTGAAGAATGCGCTGTGACGGTGCAGGGCCTCGGCGTAATCATCGGGGCGGCCGGCATAGATCTTCTTGAGCATGTTGGCGACCATCAGGCAGAAGGCAATGTTCATCTGCTTGTAGTAGGTCCAGGAGAATTCCATGCCCAGGGCGCCGGTGTTCACGGCGCTCTTAATGAGGTCGGAGCGAGTAATCTGGTTCTCGGAATTAGAAGTCATCGTCCTCATCCCCTTCCACAGAAAGCTGGGACTGGGCGCCACCAAGGCCCAGCAGGTCGTACTTGTCGATGCCGATGATGATTGCGATCAGGGCGACGCCGAGGACGGGCACGTTGGCATAGGAGCACAGCAGGAAGCCCAGGAAGTAGAACGGCACGAGCTGCTTGGTAAGCACCAGACGGCCGAGCATGGCGAAACCCATGGCAGGCAGGATGTTGGCTGCGACGCCAAAGCCATCGAGGACGAACGTCGGGATGAAGTCGAGCAGGCCCTGAACAGCGTCGGCACCCAGATAGAAGGAGACCGAGCACAGGATAAAGGCCAGGACGACAATCACGAGACCGATAATCCAGTGCATAGCGTAGATACCCTTGAGGTTACCCTTGCTGGCAAAGACGTCGGCACGGTCGACCAGAAGGGGCATACCGGCGTTGACGACGTTCTTAATGGCCAGGCACAGAGTGGCGATGGGCATCGCGAGCGCGATAGCGGCCTCGGTGCTCTGACCCAGCTGAATAGCGAAGGCGCAGGCGAGCACACCGCCAATACACTCATCGGGCGGCACGTAAGCGCCGATGGAGATAGAACCCATGAAGAGCAGCTCGAGGCTCGCACCGATGGCGAGGCCGGACTGCAGGTCCCCGAGGACTATGCCGACGAGCGGGCACAGAACGATCGGGCGGAACGCATAGAGCGTACCGAGCTGATAATCGAGCTTACCGAAGGCAGCGATAAGTCCGATGAGGATCGCTTGAACAAGCATTGTTCCTCCCTTTGATCCCTCTTGGATCCGCGCGGCGATTCCCGACTTGTCAGCGCGCCCTTTTCCATGCCGACAATCGCCCAGACAGATCCAGCTTGTACCGGTGTGCTGTTAACACCTAAACCGGTGCAAATGATTTGATACCAATTATATAGTCATGAGAAAACTATTTAATACCAATCGCTCAACGGGCGTGTACTCCCGGTGAACGGTAGATGGGGGTAACGGGTAAAGCGTTTATCCGGTACGCCCACGAATAGGGGCGGCGCCGTGCGCGCCGCCCGTGGTTCTCAATTAGAGGGCGCTTAGGGCATCGACCTTGGGGTCGTCGGCCAGAGCGCGAATCTCGACCTCGACACCGCGGCCGACGAGCTCACGAATGTCCTCTTCCTCGGCAGCAGTCACAAAGATCTGGCGGGAGATCTTACGGGCATCGGGACGCTGCTCGTCCTTGGACTTGGTGTTGCCCAGGTTGATGGAGGTGATCTGCGGGCAGCCGTCGACAAGCTGCTTGGCCTCGGCGATGCTGGCGACGCAGATGATCATCTTGTACTTATCGGTAACACCGGAGTTGATGGCCTCGATGGCGTGCTCCATGTCCTTGATGACGAGCTTGACGTTGGCCGGCTTTCCCATCTTGAGCGTAGTCTTCCAGACGGGATCGTTGGCAACCTTGTCGCCAACGCAGAAGATGCAGTCGGAGCCCAAGCCCTGGACCCAAGAGACGGCCACCTGGCCATGAAGCAGACGATGGTCGACGCGAAGCAGTTGAATCATGATTGACCCCCAAAGGTCTCATGCCGGAAACCCGGCCCCATTAATAGCAGGCGGTGACTAGAACTCTTCCTCGTCATCCGCATCGGTCAGCAGGTCGTTGACAAACTTGACGCGCGTGTCGTCAGCCGCGAGGATCTCGCGGATAACCTGATCGGCGGGAGCCTCCTGGTCCGAAAAGAGCAGCTGGATCAGCAGCGGCAGATTCATGTTGGCAACCAGGTAGGTGTTGGGGCGCGTCTGGACGATCTTGGTGAACTCGTTGTTGACGCTGCCGCCAAACAGGTCGGTGCACACGATTACGTCGTCGGCGGGGTCGAAGGTCGCCAGGAGCTTGGCGGCCTCCTCGGCGACGTCGGTGCGGCCGTCGACAAACATCGACAGGTCGTGGACGTTATCGCGCGCGCCCGAGAGCAGCTCGGTGCTCTCTTTGATGCCGGTCGCAAAATGCGCGTGGCTGGCAAAGATGTATTGCCTCATTGCGGTTTCCCCCAAATGGAATTAGTAGTCGAACTGGTGGTAGTAGCGGCGGTACTTGAGGTTGTGCTTGGTGACCAGCTCGTAGTTGCGCGCGAGGCGGTCGGTGGTCAGCACGGACAGGATCCACGGCGACACGATGACGCGGAAGTCGTCGTCCAGGCCCGGGATCGCGTACTCGGCGGTGTCGATGATGACGTAGTCCTCGTCGCCGGTCACGCCGCTGGTGAGGAAGGCGCGGACGCGCTCGTCGAGGGCGCGGCACTCGTCCTCTCCCATGAACAGGAACACCGGGACGCCGGGCTCGAGCAGCTCGAGCGTGCCGTGGAAGAAGTCGTGCGAGGTGATGTGGCGGATGCGCTTCCACTGCATCTCCTCGAGCAGGCACATGGAGTACAGGATGGTCTCGCCCCACAGCGCGCCCGAGCCGATGAACATGGTGTAGTCGGCCAGCGCGTACTTCCTGGCGAGCTCCTCGGCGCGCGGCTCGAAGCGCTTGCGGATGTCGAGCATGTCCTTCCAGACGTCCTTCGTCTGCTCGATGAACAGGTCGAACTTGGGGAAGCAGCCGCGGCGGTTGAGCAGGCGCAGGCCGAAGCAGTCGGCGAGGTAGTAGCCCTTCTCGCAGCCGCCGGCGCCGTGGTCGGAGGCCATCATGACGCAGTTCTCGGCGCCCACGGCCTGCCCGATCTTGCCCTCGGGGTTGGTCATGGCGAAGACGCGCACGCCCATCTCCCTCATCTTGCCGACGGCCTCGAGCACCTCGGGGGTGGTGCCGGACTCGGAGGCGGTCAGCACGACGGACCTGTCGGTCATGCGCTTGTGACCCATGACGTTCCACTCGGCGGCGTGGATCAGGTAGACCTCGAGGTCGCGGTCGCCGAACTTGTTCATGAGGTACTCGAGCTGCATGAACTCGTCCCAGGTGCCGCCGACGCCCATCAGGAAGACGGCGTCGTAGCCCTCCTCGTGCACGCGGTCGGCCAGGGCGGTCATCTTCTTGCCGGCCTCGTAGACGTTCCTGCCGTCCTCGAGGTAGCCCTCCTGGTCGAAGTGCATGATCTCGATCTTCTCGGTCTCCTTCATTCCCGCTCCTTTCACGAGCAGTTTGAATTGTCGCACGGAATGAACGGGCTTGCCGCCCCGTCGCACCGCTTAACCTTGTGGACATCTTGGCCCCAAGCTCAACAATTCAAAGGTTCTTAATACCAGTGAACGATTACAGGTTAGCCGTTTTTAATACCGATTTTATGATTTCATCCTCCCCTCTCGGTAGACGGTCAGTTTTTGCCGCTCATCGGTCAAGCGACATATATCCGTAAAAACGAGCGCCCCCGCCATGCGCAGGGACGCTCTAGACGCTAATAGTTGTAGGTATATCCGCCGGCGTCGCCGCGGGTAAAAGACTTGGCATGCTCGATTGCCTGCCCACTCGAGTCATAGGTCAGGCCTTCCAGCACGAGCGCCAGATCGCCCGGCTCAAGATTGAGCAAACTCGCATCGCGTGCGCCCAGCGCCTCGATATCGAGTTTCTCTACCGACTGATCTGGCTTGCGTCCCAACATATCGTAGGTCTCGAACAGGCTGAAGACCGAAATGTCCACGTCTTCGATGCCCGGAAACAGCAGGCACGGAATCAGTGTCATCTCGATCGATACGGGCTCACCATCGATGCAGTTGAGGCGGCGCACCGAGTAAAGCAGATCGTCCTCGGCGATGCCAAACAAGTCGGCATAATACGGGCCGGCGTAGCGTTTGGAGCGCGCCAGGATGCGCACCGACGGCGTCGCGCCCGATGCCAAAACCGACTGGCGGAAGCCGCCCTTGCGTTCGTGCTCGTCAAACCACTTGTGTCCCACAAAGGCGCCTTTGCCCTGCACGCGACGAATCTGGCCACTTTTGACCAGCTCGTCCATGGCGCTTCGGATTGTCAGGCGTGTCGTGCCAAACTCCTCGGCCAGCTCGTTTTCGGACGGAATCATCGAGCCCGTCGGGTAGTCGCCGCGCTCGATTCGCTCCGCAATGCAGCGGCGAATTTGTTTGTAAACCGGCAAGTCTTCTACTGCATCAGCCATTCGACACCCACCTTCGTCGCAACGCCGTCTGCCTCGCCGTTATCGGCAAAACGATACTTGGTCGGCAGAATCACGGACTTGCAATACTCGACAAAGCCATCGGTCTCGTCGCGCTCGTGCGAAGCCTTGTAAAACACCGGCGTGCCCTCCTGAGCATTCAGCAACTTGGCCTCGTCGGCGTTCAGACGGCTGATGGAAATATGCTCCTTGCCGTGCGTCACATGGACATTCCCCTCCTTGAGCAAAACGTCGTAGAGGCTTTCCTGCTCAAAATCGTGATCGGGAAGCGAGGGGCACAAAGACAGATTGACGTAAGCCGTCTCGATCGATGCCGGGGAACCGTTGACCACACGCACGCGCCGAATGCAGAAGAGCGGCATGCCCAGGTCGATCTGGGCTTTTTGGGCAAGATCGATATCGGCATACACGACCTTGGACCAAACCAGGCGCGCGGTCGACTTTGAGCCAACCCTCTCCACCGCCTGCGTATAGTTCCATGTTTCCTGAAAGATGTTCAGCGGTTTGGGAGGACACACATAGGTGCCCGAACCGCGGCGGCTTTCCAAAGTTCCGCACGAAATAAGGCGCGTGATCGCAGCACGCAACGCCGTGCGCGACACGCCCAGCTCTTCACAGAGCACACGCTCGGCGGGCAGCCGGTCGCCACCCTGCAGGTCATAATGTTTGATATACCAAAGAATGCCCTCAAAGGCGCGGTCTTTGGGCGGAATCGCATATGGTTCACTCGACATGGGCAAGACTCCTCAACTGCTTGATGCTGCAGGAATCATTGCTCCGGACGCCTCATGGCGTCGAAGGCTTCTTTGATCTGCTCCGCAACGTTCCGATACGACCGATATAGGCCGGAGTCTCGCTTGACTTCGCCCGCGGTCACCGGAATCTCAAGCTTCGAAATCTCATCCTTGCCGGTTTGCACGACAACGATGACACCCATACCAAGGCACATATTACGCTTGGCAGCGTTGTTTTTGGTAGCCTGAGCTGGATTAATCAAAATCTGCTGAGCCAGTTCGCGTTTGCTGAGCTCCGGCACATCCTCGGGATTTCCGGTCTCGGCAATCTCGCACTGCAGCACATCCGCATAGTCAAAAATCTTCGGCTCGCCGCCGCGCTGATGCACGGCCCACTTGCGGCGCGTGGCATCCTGGTAGATAGCCGGCAAAAACGTAAACCGCGGTGGGTCCAAAATCGTATCCGTGATGGTAAACACATCGGGATCAAAGGCATCCTGCGGGTTTTTCTTCTTGAACAGCCCCATATCACCCTCCCGTACTAGCATTAAACAACTCAAGCTGAATATAGCACCAATTTCAAGCCGCCACTTTACCGTATCGGTACGCGGCGTCTATGGCTCGCCCAGCGGAAGAGTTTACGGACGAGGGCCGGGGTGCCTGCCTTGTTTTGAGAAGTTCGCGGAGCCCACTTTTCAAAACAAGGCAGGCACCCCGGCCCCGCCGGCAAATAGCGGACACTCCGCATGCAATCTATGCAAACAAACAAGTACGCTTAGCTACATTCGGTAAGCTCGAGCACGCTGCCCTTAACGATAAGCGCCGGCTCCAGGACGACCTCTTCGGCACGCCTGCCGCCCCTACCGGCAAGACGCTTGGACATGCAGCCAAAAGCATGCTCCGCAAGGACACCAGGATCCTGCTCAATCGCGGTCAGCGCCGGCTCAAAGAGAACGTCGGCCGCCGAGTTGTCATAGCTCACCACCGAGATATCGCCCGGGATGCTCTTCCCCATCTCGTGCAAGCGCTTGAGCAGACCGAGGGCGATGTTATCCGAACTTGCGAACACAGCGGTGGCATCAGTTGCGAGCACCGCCTCCGAGGCCTCATAGGCACTCGGAATGTAGTACTCGCTCTCAAACTCCAAACGTGCGTCGATAGGCAGGCCAACCTCGCGCAGCGCGCGCTCATAGCCGGCAAGTCGCTTACGCCCCGTATTGGAACGGCGCGCGTTAACCAAGCAGGCAATGCGACGGTGGCCCTGCTCGATCAGATAGCGAGTGGCCATGTAGCCACCCATCTCGTGGTCGAACATCACCTTGTCGCACTCGAGGCCCTCAATGGCGCGGTCGACCATCACGGCAGGAATGGGCAGATGGCTCACTTCCTCGCGCAGGGCGCGATCGTCGGAGAACTCGTCACCCACTACCAGAAAGACGCCGTCGACGCCGCGCGTCACCAGCTGGCGCAGCAGTTCCAAATCGTCATCGGCGCTTCCGCCCGAGCTGGTAATAAAGAGCGCGTAACCGTCCTCGCGGCAGCGCTTTTCCAAGCTGCCGGCAAGCGAGGCAAAAAAGCGACTCTCGATATTGGGAACGATAAGGCCCAGTGTGCGCGACTCGCGCATGACCAGGCTGCGCGCGATCTGGTTAGGAACATAGTGGTTGCGCGCCGCAACCTCCTTGATGAGCTTGCGGTTTTCTTCCGAGATGCGACAGGGCCGATTATTGAGAACAAGCGAGACCGACGAAGGGGAAAGCCCCACCTCCTGGGCGATCTGCTTGAGGGTGACTTTGTTGGCCATCTCGCTCCTTCCGGGTTTACGCGCAATCTCTTGAAAGTATAGCGACTGCCCATCTACCTCGGTGATAAACACTTTACCAATCCGGTGGACGGCTGTTTTATCGCCGTCAGCGCACCAAATCCGTCCAGGTGGGGTATATTGCAATCGATTGATGACAACAACCACCAAAAGGCGGATATTCGTATGCACGAGAACGACTTTTTTAACGAGGACCTGCTTTGCGCGCTCGCCGGCGTTGCCGGCGAGGACAACGTACTCATGAGCGAGCCCATGCGCGAGCACACCACGTTTAAGATCGGCGGCCCGGCCGATGTCTTTGTCACGCCCGACACCGAGCAGGGCCTCGTCGCCACGCTCGATACCTGTTATCGCTGCGATCTACCGCTCACCATCGTAGGCAACGGCTCCGACTTGCTCGTTGGCGACAAGGGCATCCGTGGCGTCGTCGTGGCGCTGGGCAAAGGTCTCTCCGACATCACCGTCGATGGCATGCGCGTCACGGCGGCAGCTGGCGCCTTGCTTTCCGATGTCGCCGCGGCTGCCGCCGAAGCCTGCCTCACCGGCATGGAGCCCATCTCGGGCATCCCCGGATCGGTCGGCGGCGCCTGCTACATGAACGCCGGCGCCTACGGTGCCTGCATGGCCGATGTACTGGAATCTGTACGCGTCTACAAGCCCGCTCGCATGCTCGACGACGGCACCCGCGGTAGCGGCAGCATCATCGAGTTCGATGTCGACGAGCTCAATCTGGGCTATCGTAAGAGCCGCATCGCCGACGACGGCTTCATCGTGCTTTCGGCCACCTTCAATCTCGCCCCGGGCAACGCCGCGATGATCAAGGCCGACATGGACGACTACCGTCAGCGCCGCGAGGACAAGCAGCCGCTCGACATGCCGAGCGCCGGCTCCACCTTCAAGCGCCCCGAGGGCCACTTTGCCGGCAAGCTCATCATGGACGCCGGCCTGCGCGGCCACGCCGTCGGCGGCGCCCAGGTGAGCGAAAAACACTGCGGCTTCATCGTCAACGCCGGCCACGCCACCGCAGCCGACGTCGACGAACTCATCCGCGACATCCAAGCAACCGTCAAAGAGCAGTTCGATGTAGACCTAGAACCCGAAGTCCACCGAGTCGGCGAATTTTTATAAAAAGAAGGCCCCGAAAGGGGCCTTCGCCATCTTTATATCAGACAACCAGTCCGGTGTATCGCGCTTTGAACCCGGAAGGTCCGGGACTGCGGGCGAGGCATAAGGTTGGTCGCGAGTTCCGCACGCAAAGAAGGCCACTTAATGTGGCCTTCGTCTTGCGCAGGACTGTAGAGCAGGCAACCTTATGCCTCGCCCGCAGTCCCGGACCAACCAGCTTCAAGCCGCAGTTACGACAGCGCAATACCGCCGAGCCAGCCCCAACGCACGCCAGAGCCAGTGCCGTAGAACCCAATGAACGAGTCAAGCGACCTCGACGTGATGGCGCCCTCGTTACTCATAACGATGCCGCCGCCAACGTAGATGCCCACGTGGCCATAGATCAGGCCCGGTATGCCGGTGCCGCTATGCGATGAGTCGGCAACAATCATGCCCACCTGCAGCGCCGAGCGGTCGGAGCTATAGCACCAGGCGTTAAACATATCGCACGCGTTACCGCCAAAGTAGCCAACGCCGGCGTTACGGAAGACATTGGTAACCCACGCCGCGCACCAGTTCTGACCCGGCGAAGGCGTGGAGTAGCACGCGTTGACGACGGCCTGCTGCTTGCCCGAGCCGGCATTCTGCTGCGGAGTTCCGGGCGCATACGATCCACCACCCGAGCTCGAACCACCCGAGTAGGAATTGTTCTTGTTCGCGGCGGCCGCGGCAGCGGCGGCGGCCTTCTTGGCAGCCTCCTCGGCCTGGGCGGCAGCGAGAATCTCTGAATCGCGCTGAGCCATGAGCTCCTTGACGTCGTCGGAAAGACCGCTCAGCACGGTCTGGACCTCTTGCTGCTTGGCCTGCATGTCCTGCATCTGGGCAGTCTGCTGGTCCTTGAGCTTCTCTAAGTCGGCCTTCTGCGACTCAAGCTCGGTCTTTTGCGCATCGAGCTCTTCCTGGATGGCCTGAATGTCCTCGATGGCGTCGCGGTCACTCTTGTTGATCTTCTCAACATAGTGCGCATTGGCGACGAGTTCCTCAAACGAACCCGAGGCGAGCAGCAGCGACAGGATGTTGGTGCCGCCCGACTTATAGCTGGCGGAAACGCGATCGGAAAGATCGCCGCGCTTCTTTTTGAGCTCGGCCTTCTTTTCGTCAATCTGCGCCTGCGTGCTGTCAATCTGGCCCTGTACGCCCTCGATATCGTTGAGGGTCTGGGCGTTCTTGTTGGCCAGCGCCGCGTATTCATTTGCGATGCTGTCGAGCTGGGCCTGAACCTCGTCAAGCTGAGCCTGGGCCGCATTGAGCTTGTCGGTGGTTTCCTTGGTGGCCTCCGCAGCATGGGCGCGAGCGGGCAGACCAAAAAGAACGGCTGCAGAAGCTGCGCCGAACAGGGCCTTGAGGGCAGTGCGACGCGAAAGCTCCTGGGAAAGGATGGAATCGCTGTTTGGTGACATATCTACTCCGTTACATGTTTATTTATATGTCGCTCAACTCATACATATTAGCGTACATCCGGCGCATCCCAACGATTTCCACGAACGGCAGCAAACCGTGTGGTCGGCGGCTCATATGCAAACGTCAAGGTCGAGGGTATGCCCACGCCAAACATTTCCATGAGTACGTTAGCATGTTCATCTGCTTTTCCTGCCCTGCACATTTTGGGTGCCCCTGCCTGCGCTATACTCCCCTGAAGAAGTGTTCCTGATTCGATAGGAGACTACATGTCCAAAGCACTCGACCCCAAAGACACCTGCGTCCTCGTAACCGGTGGCGCCGGCTTTATCGGCTCGCACACCGTCGTTCAGCTGCTCGAGGGCGGCTACCAGGTCGTCATCGTCGACGACCTCTCCAACTCCAGCGCCGTCGCCGTCGACCGCGTCAAGACCATCGTGGGCGAAGAGGCTGCCAAGAACCTCACCTTCTACGAGGCCAACGTGCTCGACCGCGAGGCCATGAACAAGATCTTCGACACCCATCAGATCGACCGCGTCATCCACTTCGCCGGCTTTAAGGCCGTCGGCGAGTCGGTGAGCAAGCCCGTCGAGTACTACCACAACAACATCGAAAACACCCTGGTGCTCATCGACGTCATGCGCAACCATGGCTGCAAGTCCATCATCTTCTCGAGCTCCTCGACCGTCTACGGCGACCCGGACAACCCGCCTGTCACCGAGGAAGACCCCAAGAAGCCCGCAACCAACCCCTATGGCTGGACCAAGTGGATGATCGAGCAGATCCTTATGGACGTTCACACCGCCGACCCCGAGTGGGACGTCGTGCTGCTCCGCTACTTCAACCCCATCGGCGCCCATCCGTCGGGCCTGATCGGCGAGGACCCCAAGGGTATCCCCAACAACCTGGTGCCCTATGTTGCGCAGGTTGCCGTGGGCAAGCTCGAGGCCGTTCAGGTCTTTGGCAACGACTACCCCACACCCGACGGCACCGGTGTGCGCGACTACATCCACGTGTGCGATCTGGCCTCTGGTCACGTTGCCGCCCTCAACTGGATGAACGGCAAGACCGGCGTCGAGATCTTTAACCTGGGCACTGGCACCGGCACCTCGGTGCTCGAGGTCGTCGCCGCCTTCTCCAAGGCCTGCGGCAAGGAGCTGCCCTACGTGATCCGCGAGCGCCGCGCCGGCGACATCGCTGCCAACTGGTGCGATGCCTCCAAGGCCGAGCGCATGATGGGCTGGAAGGCCCAGTACGACATCGCGGACATGTGCCGCGATAGCTGGAACTGGCAGAGCCACAACCCCAACGGCTTCGCCGACGCCGAGTAGCAAAAACCTACATACCGCTCTTGCCCCGATCTCACAATGTGAGGTCGGGGCTTTTTCATGGCATGTAACCATTCGCCGAAAATCGACCAACTTTTTATCTTGCCTGTACATGTTTAAACAACATGTTTTACAATAGGCGTATCGAATCAGAACATCGGAGGCGGACTGCACACCCATCGGCAGGCCGACCCCACAACAAGAAGGTTGGTGAGCGCATTCATGGAGCGTGCAAGCGGCGTCCTCATGCCCGTCTCATCTCTGCCCGGACCATACGGAATCGGCGGCTTTGGCTGGAATGCCTACGACTTCGTCGATTTTCTCGCCTCGTGCAAACAACATTACTGGCAGATTCTGCCCCTTACGACGACCAGCTATGGCGACTCGCCCTATCAGTCGTTCTCGGCCCGCGCTGGCAACCCCAACTTTATCGACTTTGCCGAGCTTATCGAAGCAGGGTATCTGGAGCAGCGCGATATCGATGGCGTGTATCTGGGATCCGACCCCAGCAATGTCGACTACGGTGCTATCTTTGGCGGCCGCCGTCAGATTCTCGACCGCGCCGCCGAGCGCTTTGCCGCCGACAAGCCGGCCGATTTCGATGGCTTTATCCAGGCCAACGAGGACTGGCTCATCCCCTACTGTGAGTTCATGACCGTCAAAGAGGAGTGCGGTCTCAAGGCGTTTTGGGAGTGGCCCGCGGAGCTCCGCACCCGCGGCGAGGCTTCCGCCAAGGTCTGCGCCAACCATCCGGCGCGTATGCTCTACCACCAGATGACGCAGTACTTCTTCGATCGCCAGTGGAGCCGCCTCAAGGCCTATGCCAACGAGCGCGGCATTCTCATCATCGGCGACCTGCCCATCTACGTCTCGCGTGACTCCGTCGAGATGTGGGCGACGCCTGAGCTCTTTAAGATCGACGCCGCCGGCAATCCCGTGAGCGTCGCCGGCACGCCGCCCGACCAGTTCTCGGCCACCGGCCAGTACTGGGGCAACCCCATCTACGACTGGGACGCCATGGAGTCCGACGGCTTCTCCTGGTGGGAGGGCCGCATTCGCGCCGCCCTCGACATGTACGACGTCATCCGCCTGGATCACTTCCGCGGCTTCGAGGCCTATTGGGAGGTGCCGTTCTCCTCGCCCGATTCGTCCTACGGTTCGTGGACGCAGGGTCCCGGCCTCAAGTTCTTCAAGACGCTCGAGGAAAAGCTCGGCACGCTGCCCATCATCGCCGAGGACCTGGGCTTCCTCACCCCCGGCGTCATCGACATGCGCGACAACTCGGGCTTCCCCGGCATGAAGATCCTGCAGTTTGCCTTTGAGGGCACCAACTCGTACTACCTGCCGCATAACTACATCGCCAACACCGTCGCCTACGTGGGCACCCACGACAACGAGACGGCGCGCGGCTGGTTTGAGGGAACGGCCACCCCGCGTCAGCGCGAGCAGGCAGCCCTGTACACCCATCAGCAGGCCGGCGAGCCTATCACCGACGCACTCAACCGAACCATCGCAGCCAGCGTGAGCGACACGTGCATCTACACCATGCAGGACCTGCTCAACTTGGGCAACGAGGCGCGCATCAACACCCCTGCCACACTGGGCGGCAACTGGACCTGGCGCATGCTCGACGGCGCCATCACCCGCGAGCTCGAGCACAAACTCACCGACTGGACCGAGACCTACTTCCGCATCCCGTCGGAAGCCGAAATCGAGCTTCCTCAATAGGAGCTACCGCGCCTGACCCCTCCCCACCGTGCGGACGCGCTTGCTTTTCCCGCGCGAGGCCACCCCAATCCCCTCGCGCGGGCTTCTTATGAATTGCAGACATGAAACAACCCATCACAGGAGAAAACATGCCCCAAATTAACCTCATGGAACTCGCCGAGCAGTCTTTTGGCACCTCGCTCGAGCAGCTCGACGACCGTCGCATTTACAAGCTGCTGGTCAAACTCGTGCAGGAGCGCTCCGCCGCCCGCCCGCTCAACAACGGCAAGAAAAAGCTCTATTACATTTCCGCCGAATTTTTGATCGGCAAGCTGCTCATCAACAACATGATCGACCTCGGCATCTACGACGAGGTTAAGGACCAGCTCACCGCCGCAGGCCACGACCTCAACAAAATCGAGGAATTCGAGGTCGAGCCGTCACTCGGCAACGGCGGCCTGGGCCGCTTGGCCGCATGCTTCCTGGATTCCATCGCCACGCTGGGCTTGACCGGCGATGGCGTGGGCCTCAACTATCACTACGGTCTGTTCCGTCAGCGCTTTGTCGACAACCAGCAGAAGGCCGTCCCCGACGAGTGGCTCGGTGAGCAGGACATCCTAGTCGACGATGACCGCTCCTACACCGTCGAGTTCGGCGATTTTGCCGTTACCTCCAAGCTCGTCAACATCGATGTGCCCGGTTACGGCCAGCCCACCAAGAACCGCCTGCGCCTGTTCGACCTGGCGAGCATCGACGACGGCCTGGTCCCCGGCAGCTCCATCGACTTCGACAAGACCGAGATCGCCAAGAACCTCACCTTGTTCCTCTACCCCGACGATTCCGACGAGCAGGGCCGCCTACTTCGCATCTATCAGGAGTACTTCATGGTGAGCAACGCCGCCCAGCTCTTGATCGACGAGGCCGTCGAGCGCGGCAGCAACCTGCACGATCTGGCCGATTACGCCGTTGTCCAGATCAACGACACGCACCCCACCATGGTCATCCCCGAGCTCATTCGCTTGCTCACCACCGAACATGGCATCGAGTTTGACGAGGCCGTGACCATCGTACGCTCCATGGTCGCCTACACTAACCACACGATTCTTGCCGAGGCGCTCGAGAAGTGGCCGCTCGCCAGCCTGCGGAAGGTCTCCCCTGCCATCGCCGACATTATCGTCAAGCTCGATGAGATCGCGAAGGCCGAGCACGATGACCCGCGCGTCGCCATCATCGACGAGCACGACACCGTCCACATGGCCCACATGGACATCCACTTTGGCTTCTCCATCAACGGCGTAGCCGCCCTCCACACCAAGATCCTGGAGGACACCGAGCTTCATCCGTTTTACGAGATCTATCCTGAGAAGTTCTCCAACAAGACCAACGGCATCACCTTCCGCCGCTGGATCCATGGGGCCAACCCCGCGCTCGCCAGCCTGCTCGACGATGTGATCGGCACCGACTGGCGCAGCACCGGCGATCTGAGCAAACTCGCCAAGTTCGCCGATGACAAGGACGTTCTTGAGCGCCTGGCCGCCACCAAGGTCGAGGCCAAGGCCATCATGCGCCAGTTCATGGCGCTCGAGCAGGGCGTGACCATTCCCTCCAACGCCATCATCGACGTCCAGGTCAAGCGCATCCACGAGTACAAGCGCCAGCAGATGCTCGCGCTCTACATCATCTGGAAGTACCTCGATATCAAGAACGGCAACAGACCTAAGCACCCCGTCACCATCATCTTTGGCGGCAAGGCGGCGCCTGCCTACACTATCGCGCAGGACATCATCCATCTGATCTTGACGCTGTCGCAGTGGATTGCAAACGACCCCGACGTAGCTCCCTACCTGCAGGTTGTCATGATCGAGAACTACAACGTCACCGCCGCCGAGCGCGTGATTCCCGCCGCCGACATCTCCGAGCAGATCAGCCTGGCCTCCAAGGAGGCGAGCGGCACCTCCAACATGAAGTTCATGCTCAACGGCGCCCTAACCCTGTGCACGCTCGACGGTGCCAACGTGGAGATTGCCGAGCTCGTGGGCGACGAGAACATCTATACCTTTGGTGCCTCTTCCGAACAGGTCGAGCAGCTCTACGCTGACGGCACCTACAACGCCGGTGTGCTCTACCGCAAGCCCGGTATTAAACTGCTGGTGGACTTCATCACCAACCCGGCCTTTATGGCGACCGGCAACGCCGAGCGCCTGCAGCGCCTGCACGATGACATTAAGGGCAAGGACTGGTTTATGGCCCTGCTCGACATCGAGGAGTACATCCAGACCAAGGAGCACGTGCTGGCCGACTACGAGGACCAGGACGCTTGGATGCGCAAGGCGCTCATCAATATCGCCAACGCCGGCACCTTCTCGTCTGACCGCACGATCTCCCAGTACAACGACGAGATTTGGCACCTGAGCTAATTTCGCTTCCCTTACCCATCCTCTTGAGAAACGGAGTCGTGGCAACACGGCTCCGTTTTTTGTGCCCGCACGTTACCCTGCGACCCAACTCGGCCAAACAATCTCGATCTGTAACAACTACTCGGTAAAAACGGTCCCAGCTGTTACAGATTGAGACATACCGGCCCCTCCCCTTGGGTTTATCTCGATCTGTAACATCTAGCAGCTGAAATTCACCTTCGGTGTTACAGATTTAGATGAAATGGTTAGCTCAGCGGAACCGTCTCGATCTGTAACATCTAACGTCCGAAATCAGCCTCACCCGTTACAGATCGAGACAAACGACCGGTCAGACAGCCCCAACACAAAGAAAGGCTCCCCTCTCGCCCAGTGGACGGGAGGGGAGCCTTATATGTGACCGCGGCAAAAGGATGGCAATACCGCAGTCGCCCAAAGGGAGGGCCTGGATGCACCGGGCCTAGATAAGGTTCTTGCCAGAGACCTTATCGAAGAGGTGGGTCGCGTTCTTCTCGAACTTGAACCAGATGGTGTCGCCAGCCTTGAGCGCGCCCTTGGCCTCGAGGTCGACGACGGGGATAATCAGGACAAACTGGCCGTCGGGAGCGGTCACGTGGACATGCTCGGTCGAGCCCATGAGCTCGGTCACCTCGACGGTACCCTGGAGCGCGCCCTCCTCGCCCTTGTCGGCAAGCAGGATCTGCTCGGGACGCACGCCGGCCGTAATCTCCTTCACGTCGCCGCCGTCCCAGTTGAGGGCAAGCTGAGCGCAAGTCTCGGGGGCGAGCGCCACGTTCATATCCTCGGTCTTGACGGTAAAGCCGTTGCCCGAGCGCACCAGCTGGGCATCGAAGAAGTTCATCTGCGGCACGCCGATGAAGCCGGCGACGAAGATGTTCGCGGGATGGTTGAAGACCTCCTGCGGCGTGGCGATCTGCTGGACAACGCCGTCCTTCATGACCACGATACGGTCACCGAGGGTCATAGCCTCGGTCTGGTCGTGAGTAACATAAATGAACGTGCCCTTGATCTCGTGGCGCAGCTTAATGAGCTCGGCACGCATCTGGTTACGAAGCTTGGCGTCCAGGTTGGACAGCGGCTCGTCCATCAGGAAGACCTTGGGGTCACGCACGATGGCGCGGCCGATAGCGACACGCTGGCGCTGGCCGCCGGAGAGCGCCTTGGGCTTACGGTCGAGGTACTCGGTAATGCCCAGAATCTCGGCAGCAGAGCGAACCTTGCGGTCGATCTCGTCCTTGGGAACCTTCTTGAGCTCGAGCGTAAATGCCATGTTCTCGTACACCGTCATATTGGGGTACAGAGCGTAGCTCTGGAACACCATGGCGATGTCGCGGTCCTTGGGCGCCACGTCGTTGACACGCTTGCCGTCGATGAGCACATCGCCCGAGGTAATGTCCTCCAGGCCGGCGACCATGCGCATCGTCGTGGACTTACCGCAGCCAGAGGGGCCAACGAGGACGACGAACTCCTGGTCGTGAACGGTGAGGTTGAAGTCCTCTACAGCGAGCACACCGTCCTCGGTAACCTTGAGGTTGTGCTTCTTCTCCTCGGTCTTCTTCTTTTTGCCAAAGAAGCCTTTCTTTTTTGACTCGTTGTTGGGATACACCTTCTGAACATGTTTGAGAACGATCTCGGCCATGTCTCTACCTTTCGATATGCGGCGCCGCGCTGAGGGGCGCCGCAGAAACTTGCAAAACAGTTACGGCATTAGCCCTTGACGGCACCTGCCACCACGCCGTCGATGATGTACTTCTGACAGAGGATGTACATGATGACGATGGGGATAACGACCATCATGATGCAGGCCATCATGGGGCCGAGCTCGACGTGGCCGTAGCCGCCGCGGAAGTACTGGATCAAGATAGGAATGGTCTTGTACTTGGTGGAGTCGAGCGTAAGGTAGGGCAGCAGATAGTCGTTCCAGACCCACATGGTCTCGAGGATGCCGACCGAAAGATAGGTGGGCTTCATGATGGGAAGGACGATCTTAAAGAACACCTGGACCGGGTTGCAGCCGTCGATCATGGCCGCCTCTTCGATCTCGAGCGGGATGTTCTTTACAAAGCCGGCGAACATAAAGACCGCCAGGCCCGCGCCAAAGCCGAGGTAGATAAAGCAGATGTTGAACGGCGTGTTGAAGCCGATGCGGTCCGCCAAATTGGACAGCGTGAACATGAGCATCTGGAAGGGCACGACCATCGAGAAGACGAACAGGTAATAGAAGAAGTTCGAGATCTTGCTGTTGACGCGCACTACGTACCAAGCACACATGGAGCAGCACACCAGAATCAGCACGACCGACGTGACCGTGATGATGAGCGAGTACATAAATGCCGAAGCAAAGCCCTGCTCGTTAAGGGCATGCATGTAGTTTGCGAGGCCGTTGAACGTCTCGGGCGTGAGCAAATCGAATGCCGTGGTGGTGCTGATTGCAGTTGCCTTTTTAAAGGAATTGAGCGCAATCATGAACACGGGGTAGATCCACGCGAGCGACAGAATCGTAAAGAAAATCGAGAGCGCGCGGTTAAGAGCCTTATCGCGTTTCATTACTGCTGCACCTCCTTGGACCTCGTGGCCTTAAGCTGAATCATGGAGATGGCTACGACCAGGATGCAGAAGATAACCGCCTTGGCCTGACCGATGCCCTGCCATGCGATACCGGCACGCGAATAGAACGTGTTGTAGATGTTCAGGGCGAGCATCTCGGTGGAGTGCGCGGGGGCGCCGCCGGTAAGGGCGAGGTTCTGGTCGAACAGCTTAAAGCCGTTGGTGATGGACAGGAACAGGCAGATGGTGATGGTCGGCATCAGGTTAGGGATCTTAACCTTCCAAAACGTCTGCCATGCCGTGGCACCGTCGACCTTGGCGGCCTCGATGTAGTCGGACGGAATGGACTGCAGACCAGCGATGTAGATGATCATCATGTAGCCGACCTGCTGCCACAGGGTCAGGATGATAAGGCCCCAGAAGCCAGCAGCAGAGTTAAGGGCAATGAGCTGGGCGCCCACGTTGGAGAGTAGGCAGTTGATCAGAATCTGCCAGATGTAGCCCAGCACGATGCCGCCGATCAGATTGGGCATAAAGAAGATCGTACGGAAGATATTGGTGCCCTTGAGCGCTTTGCGGGTGAGCGCCTGCGCAATGGCGAGGGCGATCACGTTGATGAGCACCGTCGACAGGAAGGCAAACGCCACGGTAAAGAAGAACGACGTGGCAAACTGCGGATCGGACAGTGCGCGCACGTAGTTCTCGATACCGACAAAGTGCGTATTGTTGATGGTAATAAACTGGCAGAACGAGAGATAGAAGCCCTGGATAAAGGGAATCACGAACCCGATCATAAACGCCAGGCACGTGGGCAGCATAAAGAGCGGCCACCAGCGCTTGAGTGCTTTGCCCATAGAAGGGTCCTTTCAATATGCAGGGGGCGGGCAAACCAACGTCTGCCCGCCCCCTGTCGCTAATCAGATAGCTTGGGCAGCAACTACTTACTCGGAAGCAGCCTTCTCGGTCTTCCAGCCATCGACGAAGGCATTCTTGACGCCGTCCCACTTGCTGTTGTCGGCAGCATAGGCGATCAGAGCCTGCTTGAGGTTCTTCTTCCACTCCTCAGAGGGGATGTAGACGAAGTCCCAAGCGACGGTCTTCTTGCCGTCCTTGGCCATGGCGACGGCCTGCTGCGAGAAGACGTTGGTGGTTTCCTTGGCGCTCTTGAACGGGGCAGTCAGACCCATCTTGTCAGCGATGATGCTGGTGGCGGTGTCAGAAGTGACGCACCAATACATGAAGTCCTCGGTGGCCTTCTGGGCATCCTCGGAAGCCTGGGAGCTGACGCACCAGTAGTTCTCGCCGCCGGAGCACAGGCCCTGGTTCTCCTCGCCGTCGACACCGATGTAGATGGGCATCATGCCAATCTGATCGTCGGTCATGCCGGCCTTGGTGAGGTCAGCGTAGGCCCAGGAGCCGTTCTGATAGAAGACGGCCTTGCCGGTTGCGAACTCGTTGGTGGCGTCGTCGCCGGTCTTGGAGGCAAGCTGCGAAGGATCGCAGGTGGAGTCGGTGATGTACAGGTCGAAAATCTGCTTGAAGTTGTCGAGATACTCGCCCTTGATCTCGTCGTCCTCCTGGTTGTGCTCCTTCTCGAACTCGTAGTAGAGCGGGAGGTTGGCGAGGTGGGTGGTGTAGCGCCAGCTGGAGGAGTCATCCATGCCAGCAGAAGTGAAGGCACCCTCAATGCCAAGCTCGTCCTTGCGGGCCTGGATGTCGTCGGCACAAGCCTTCAGCTTGTCGAAGGAGTTGATGTCCTCGGCCTTGTAGCCAGCCTTCTCGAGCAGCTGCTTGTTGTAGATGATGCCGTAGCTCTCCTGGACCCAGTCGATACCCAGATCCTTGCCATCGGACTGCAGAGCCAGGGAGTCGTCAATGAGCTCACCGCGGAGCTTGGTATCGGACAGGTCGGCGCAGTAATCCTTCCAGTTCTTAAGGCCGGTGGGGCCGTTGACCTGGAACAGGGTCGGAGCGGAGCTCTTGGACATCTCGGACTTGAGCTTCTCCTCGTAGGTGTTGGAGGCAGCGGTCACGATCTTGACCTCGACGCCCTTCTCCTTCTTATAGGCCTTGGCGATCTCCTTCCACTCCTTGTCGACCTCGGGCTTGAATTGGAGGAAGTAGACCTCGGCAGCGTCACCAGAAGCAGAGGAGCCGGAGCCGGCAGAACCACCGCAGCCCACGAGACCCAGACCAAGAACCGCAGCCGCGGAACCAGCAAAGCCCAGGAACTGCCTTCTGCTCATTTCGTTCTTCATTACAATCCACCCTTTCACACCGTGGCGGCACCCTTTGCCGCCGCCTTCGGAGATTGGCTCGGGGACTTTGCCCCTTTTGCTGATTTGTACGATACGCTATTTGGCTAGTTGTTTGAACAAGTATTACTAGAGCGGTAGAAAAACTTCAGTGAACGGTAATTTCAACTTGATACTTGACAAGTTTTGTATAAACAATTATTTGTTATCGAATGCAGAGAAAACGCCCGGTCAAGCCGATGCATCGTCGGTTTGACCGGGCGTTTTCTCTTTGAGGGCATGAGTCTCGTCAGGCTGCGAGCTAGCCGGCTATCGCTTGGAATTGACGCGGTAATGGAAGATCTCGGGGTGTGTGCGAGTGTGCGTCACCTCAAACAAGATGCCATCCGAGGTGTACGACTGACTCTCCATGACGGCAACGCAGTTGTATTTGCCGAGGTCAAGATAGCTGCAGTCTTCATCGTTGGCGAGCTCGACACTCACCGTACGGCGGCTCGCCATCACTTTGACACCGCGCTTGTGCTCCAGATAGCCGTAAATAGAATCTGCCGCGATCTCGGGGGTCAGGCCCTTGGCGATCGACGCCAAAAAATAGCCATGGTCCACTTGGCGCGCGTTGCCGTTGAGGCTTCGGACACGCACTACGCGAATAAGCTCCTCGCCCACCCTAAAGCCCAGGCGACAAGAGAGCTGCTCGGTGCAAATCAAATGTTCAAAGGACTTAACGACCGTCGATGCAACGGCATTGTTGCGTTTTGCAAACTCGCCAAACGACTCAACCTCTTCGAGTGCGCCCAACATGTCGGTTTCGCCCTTAAGCCAAATAACGCGCACGCCCTTGCCGTGTATGGGCTGCACAAACATCCCGTCGGCCAGCATACTCAAGGCGCGACGGACGGTATTGCGAGTGCATCCGAACTCCGCGGTCAGCTCGGCTTCGGTTGGCAGCATCTCCTGAAACGCATAGGTCCCATTAATGATGCGCGAGCGTATTTCTCGGTAGATTCCTTCGTATATCGCTTTTGGCATTGTTTCACCTCTATATTGTTCATTTCCGGCTAGGCACGATAGCATTTCTTAAAGTTGTTTAAACCGAATATCGGTAAAGCGACAGGATTTAACCGTTGACGGTTTCTGTCATGCCCAAATCGGTTTCGCTCAAAACTGCCGGTACGACAATCGTCTGGTCCTCTACAATGAATCCATTGTTTAAACGTTTCCCCACGCGCAACGCGCCTCGATATTCGGAAGGCAGAACATGCTGCAAAAAATCCAACGCTTTGGCGGGGCAATGTTCGCTCCCGCCATGCTGTTTTCTATATCAGGCCTCATGGTCGGCGTCTCCGCTCTCGCAACGACTGCGGACATCGTCGGCGATCTCGCCGTATACGGAACCCCTTGGTACGTTTTTTGGACCATCATCCAGCGCGGCTCGTGGACGGTCTTTAAGCGCCTTCCGCTCCTTTTTGCTGTAGCGCTGCCCATCGGCCTTGCCCAAAAACAACCGGCACGTTGCTGCCTCGAGGCACTCGTGGCCTATTTTGCCTACTGCTTCTTTTTGAGCGAGATCATTAAGCTGAGCGGAGACAATCTTGGACTTAAGTACCCGTCGTCTTTGACCTCCGCTAGCGGCATCACCATCATCGACGGCATCAAGACGCTCGACACCGGCATTATCGGCCCGCTGGCGGTATCGGCAACCGTCGTCGCCATCCATGACCGCTTCTACGATGCCAAGGTTCCCGATTGGCTCGGCACCTTCTCGGGCTCCTCGCTGGTCTACCTCATCAGCTTTTTTGCCGTGTTTGCCCTTGCCGCTATCTCGGCCGCCATCGTGCCCTCCGTATACGCAATGACCGAAACGCTGCGCCATGCACTTACGAGCGTCGGCCCCTTTGGCGTGGGCATCTTTGTGCTTTTGGAGCGAGCGCTCGAGCCCATGGGGCTGCACCACCTGCTCTACATGCCGATCTACTACGACAACCTGGTCATTAACGACGGCATCTACGCCACGTGGAGCAGCTTGCTCCCCATCCTCTCCCATAGCACGCGCCCCCTTAATGAGCTTGCGCCGTGGGCCGGTTTTACCGCCACCGGCTGGGTCAAGCTCTTTGGCCTTCCTGCCATCGCAGCTGCGTTCTACTCCACCGCAAAACCCGAGCGCCGCGCCGGCCTCAGGGTCATCCTTGCTCCCGCCATCATCGCCTCGGTGGTTTGCGGCGTTACCGAGCCACTCGAGTTTCTCTTTATGTTCACCCACCCCGGGCTCTTTTTGCTCTACGCCGTCTTATCGTCTTGCCTTGCCACAACCATGAATCTCTTTGGCATCGTCGGCATCTTCTCAGGCGGCCTCATGGAGATGGCAGCCTTCAACTTTATTCCGCTCATGCGCACGCATGCCGGTGCCTATCTTTTGGCGCTCGGTATCGGCCTTGCCTTTAGCCTCATCTTTTTTGTTAGTTTTCGAGCGCTCATCTTGGTCTATGACCTTAAGACGCCGGGCCGCGAGGATCATGTCGCCAATCGCGCGGCAATCGATCGTTTAACGGAAAGCGGCTTTGCCAAAGAGCAATCTCCCAACGACGAGGTCGATAGTCGATCCGATCAAGATCACGTCCTCGCTGAGCGGGTAATTCAGCTTTTAGGTGGCGTTGGCAATATCGTGGGCGCAACCAACTGCGCCACGCGCCTGCGCGTCGAGGTCGCAGACCCTTCCATCGTTGCAGATAACGCATCGTTTGTCGCGGTGGGCGCCAAGGGCCTCATCATTACGGGCAAGACCGCCCAGGTGGTCATCGGCATCTCCGTTCCCCGCGTTAAAGAGCATTTTGACCAGATCATGGGCCTCGAGCCGGGATTTGTGCCCACCACCTCGGCCTCCCCTGCCGCCAGCGCAGCCCATAAGCGCGGCGATATCTGCTTCTTCGATATCGACGGAACGCTCGCCTGGCAAGACCCCAGGCTCGCCCAAGACCTTCCCGAAGACGAGCGGGACCTCTCCCCCTATCCCAACGAGGCGGTTTCGCAGGCAATCCGCGAGTTTGTCGCCAACGGCAACATGGCCTTTATCTGCACGGGACGCACCCTGAGCTGCATCCACCCCAAACTTCTTGAGCTGCCCTGGACCGGCATCGTCTGTCTTGCGGGCGGTTACGCCGAGATCAACGGACACGCAATTCGCGATCTGTCGATGACGCCCAGTATGCTGCAGCGTCTTGCCCCCTACCTTGAGCAATCGGGCGAGGTCATCCGCTTTGAGGGCCTCAACGGCGTCGTGCGCATGAGTGCCGATGCCCCCGATGCTCCCGGATACGCGCGCACCCTGGGCGACGCAGTCACGCAGCTGCAACATTACAGTGTCTACAAGATCTTGATGTCTACATCGCTCGCCAACCACATCGCTCAAGATAAGGCACTTGAGCCGCTGCTGTGCTTTAACGAGCTCGAACTCGAGGTAACCGAAATCTCGCCCCGCGAATGCACGAAGCGCGGGGGCATCCAGTCTGTACTCGACGCCCTCGATCCCCACCATGGAACCGTATACGGCATCGGCGATGCCAGCAATGACGTCTCGCTGATGAACGCCGTCGATGTCGGTATCGCCATGGGCAACGCGCCGGACTATCTCAAGGATAAGGCCGATTACGTGACCGACACCGTCGATCACGACGGCGTCGTTGCGGCGCTCGAGCATTTTAGGCTGATTTAGGCACGCTCCATCAAACGCACGCCCGTTGTCCTAAATCGCCAAAACTGCCGCGCTAAACGCCCTGATGTGGCAATATGTTGTCTGCATATTGCATCAATGCAACCTCAGAAAGAATGCGAGAACCCGTGTCCAGTCCGTTTACCAGCTTTTTAGCCCAGCACTTTGACCAGATTAACGACTATCTGGCCACGTTCTTTGACGGACAGGCGACCTCTGCCGATATCGAGCGCTACCTGTATGCGCCGCTCTCGGCTTTTACGGCCAACGCCGGCAAGCGCCACCGCCCGCTTATCTGTATGCTCGCCGCAACCGCAGTGGGCGGCAGCTTTGAGAGCGCCCGCAGCGCCGCGGCAGCCATCGAGCATTTCCAGTCGGGCGCGCTGATCCACGACGACATCGCCGACAACGGACAGCTTCGTCGAGGCAAGCCCTGCATGCACCTTACCGAGGGCACGGGCCTTGCCATCAATTGTGGCGACCTGGCGCTCACCATGGTCACCAAGACGGTTCTCGACGACCCTACGTTTGAGTCCGACGTGAAGCTGCGCGTGCTCCACGAGCTTACCGAGATGATCGTCCGCACCATCGAGGGTCAAGCACTCGACCTGGGTTGGGTCCGTGACGGGCGCTTTGATATCTCGGTTGATGACTACCTGGACATGGCGACGCACAAGACCGCGTTTTACAGCGGAGCCACGCCGCTTGCCGCCGGAGCCATTATCGGCGGCGGCAGCGATAAGCAAATCGAAGCGCTGCGCGCCTTTGGCCTGCACACGGGCCTTGCCTTTCAGATTCAGGACGACCTGCTCAACCTTGTCGGCACTAAGGAAGCCGCCAACAAGGACTTCCGCACCGACATCACCGAGGGCAAGCGCACGCTTGTCGCCGTACACGCCCTCTCTGATGAGCGCCACCACGACGAGGTCGAGGCGATTCTTTCCTCGGGCACCGATGATCCCGCGCAGCTCGCACACGCCGTGGAGATCTTCCAGGAAACCGGCTCCATCGATTACGCCCACACTTACGCGCTCGACCTGACCGCTAAGGCCAAAGCGGCCATCGAGAACGTTGAGCTTGATCCGCACGCACGCGAGCTGTTCCTCTCCATGGCAGATTTCTTTGTGGAGCGCCTTAACTAACGGGGGTTATAAAACCTGTCAGCAGCGTATTTAGGCACAACTTGCTACACTGTTGAGTGCATGTTTATGCATCCCTTTGCGTTGTCTATCCGACAGACGCTCAAATAGTACGAATGGTACGCCGAAAGGGGTTCGTTCATGGAACCTATTACAACGGGCATGCAAGGAGCAGCCGTCGAGGACGTGCAGTCTCGTCTCCTGCAGCTCGGCTACACGATTGATGCCGCCGAAGTCACCGACAAGTACTTTGGAGCCACCACTGAGCAGGCCGTCAGCACTTTCAGGCTCGACAGCGGCCTTGCTGCTGGTCATGCCGTCGATATCCCCTGTTGGAGCGCCCTTGTAGACGCTTCGTATAAGCTGGGCGACCGCACCCTCTATCTGCGCATGCCCAATTTTCACGGCGCCGATGTGCAGGCCCTGCAGCGCGCTCTCAACGTTTTGGGCTTTGCCTGTGGCGAAGACGACGGCTACTTTGGTCCGCATACCGAGGCCGCCCTGCAGCAGTTCCAGGAAAATGTCGGCCTGTTTGCCGACGGCATGGCCTTCCAGGACACCTACGCCTACATCAACCGCCTGCACCATGTGTGGGAGGGCAAGCCCTCGGTCACCGAAGCCGAGTCCCGCATCGGTTTTGCTCGCGCCGCCAACGTGCTCGAGCGCTTCCAGATTGCCGTTATCGGCGAGGACCCCATCGCACGCAGTGTTGCGTCGCGCATGTGGAATATCGCCACGGCAACGACCGACAACAGCGGCATGATGCTCTGCGACTCCGAGGTCCCAACCGACGTTGACCTGGTACTCGAGATCGCAAGCGACGAGCTGCCCGCCGACGCCGCACCGCGCGCCACGATTGCCCTCGCCGAGTGCCACAACCTGGCCCAGCGCATCCGCACTGCCAATGTCGCCGCGCAGCAGAAGCCGGCACGCATTCGCATTGAGCTCACGGGCATGACGCGCTACAACGGCACCTTCACGGCCAGCGACGCGCAGACACTCGCCGTACGCCTGCTCGATGGCGTTTGCGATGCCCTCGCAGATTAGGTAAACTAAACGAGTTGCTTTTGGGCAACACCACACATTGGGACGTAGTTCAACGGTAGAACTCCGGTTTTTGGTGCCGGCTGTTGGGGGTTCGAATCCCTCCGTCCCAGCCATTAAAATTGAGCGCCCAGAGTCCATAACGGCCCAGGGCGCTTTCTTGTGGGCAAGCGGAGGGATTCGAACCCGCAAGGGTGCGAAGCCGAGGAAACGCGAAGGCGCCCCAAGCCCATTAGGACCAAGAGCGCCTTACAGCAAGAAAATATCAGCCCCGTTCCGAAAAGCGAGCCGTCATCTACAAAATGGCGTGTGGCCCCGACGGGCCGGGCATTAAGTTTGTCGCGAGTTCCGCACGAACAGGAGGCCACTTAACCTCGATGTTTTGGACGTGACAGCGAGAGGGGCCCTGGTATGGCAAGGTGACGTGAAACAAGGCGGCGCTGACCTTCTGGTCGCGCCGCCGAAGTTGAACGTCAGATTGCCGTGCCAGGGCCCCTCGCAGCGTCAAGAAGTCCGCCGTTCGGTAGAACGGCGGAATCTAATTGTTCAGCATGCGGTCGAAGCTTCCCGAGTCGCCATCCCGATAGTCTGCGGTCATCAGAATCTCCTGCGGAATGCGCCCGCCTTCACGCAGCACGTTGCGGAACTGCACGCGCGTAACCATGGGCAGATCCTTGATCGTCGCTGCCAGGTTCTGCGGCACGCCCTGGTTGGCAGCCGCGGGCTCGCACTCGCCGCCGGCCTTCACGCGACGCTTATGCTCGGCGAGCATGGCGCGGTACATGCCGGCATGCAGGCGAATCTCAACCACATTGGCATTGCGAGCCTGCTCGACGATGCGCGCGCCCTCGCGATCGATATCGCCCACGTAGTAGACGTAGTTAAAGCGATAGCCAATCTCAGCCAGATAATCATCCAGTGCGTGCGAGACGCTCGCCTTGCAGCCGCCGCCAAAAATCACGCCGCCCACCTTGGTACCAAAGAGCTTGGCATGTTTGCGTCCGCGCAGGAGCTTGACGATCTCGTCGTAGGTATCCAGGTTCTCGACCATAATGAACGGCTTGTCGGCACCCAGCGTAAAGAAGCCCGTAAAGTGCACGGGGCGATTGGGGGCGACCTTGATCGCCTGCATGCTAATGCCCTTTTCGGTCATACGTCTGATCAGGCGCTCACCGTGCTTGCCGTCAAAAGCCTTCTCGTCGTTAAAGATCTGGTAGGCACGCTGGCGGCGCGAGGCAACCGGCGTATCGGCACCTCGGTTCTGCTCGATCCAAGCCTGAATGATTGCGATTTCCTCGGCAATCTTGCGGTTGGACATCTCGTTGTGCTGAGTGCGCTGCGGAGCCTTTTTGCCGTCCTTGCCCTCGACCTTTACGATCTGTGTCTGCTGCTCCTTGATCTTAGAGAGCGCCGTAGGCGTAGGGACAACTTTGAGCAGCTGCCTGCCTAAAACGCGGGCAAGGGCAAACGCCGAGACCTCGCCGTGGACTGCCGACTTGGGCTGCTGGGCAGCGGTATCTGCTGCGGTAGACTCCGGCTTCTTCTGAGACTTGCGCTTAGAATCGCCTTGGGAATTGCGCTCGCGCTTCGGCATAGGCGCCTGCTTCTGCGGACGATCGGACTTACTCTCCTTCGCTGGCTGGCGCTTAGGCTGCCCCGAAGAAACCTCGACCTTCGCATCCTCGTCCTGCGGCGTGGTCTTCTCGGCTGCAGTCTCGGCATGGGAACTGCGGCCCCCACGATGGCGACGGCGGCGAGGCTTGCTCGACGCGCCCTGCTCCGCCTGCTCATCAGTAGGCTGCTGGCCCTTGGCCTCGGCATCAACCTCAAGCTGCGGCTCAACAGGCTTCTGTTCGCGAGCCGCCGGCTCAACGGCCTTCTTGTCCTTCTCGTCCTGAGTGGTCGAAGCCGGCTCGCTCTTCTCCTGACGCCTTACGGGATACGCGCGCCCCGCAAAACCACGTCCGGGACGGCATGAACCCGGAGCCTTCTTGGCCGGTTCATCGGACGCGTCAGCAGCCTCGGCGGAATCCTGGACCTCGCATGCAATACCTCGCTGCTCGGCCTTAAAATGGGCACCGCGGCGACGCTTGGGCTCCTGGATCTCAGTATGCTCTTGAGTGCGAGTCGGCTCCTGCATCCCGACGGGCTTTTCCTCGACGGACTCAGCATCCGTCTCACCCTTTTGAGCAACGGCGCGACGGAAGCGCTCCTGCTGGGCGCGGCGCTGCGCATCGCGCTTGCCACCCCCGCCAAAACCGCCGCGTCCCGCCTTGGCCGTAAAGGCACGCACGACGTTCTCATCGAGCAACTCATCGGTATCGACATGCTCACGCGGGGCAACTTCTTCCACAGCAGGCACGTCAGCGGAATCCTCGACGACAAAATCCTCGACGGACTCGGCAGGCTGCTCCTGGGCATCGCGGATCTCGACATTGATGGTATAGAACGCCGGGCGCCCGTTAATGCCGCTACCCTCGATCTTGGTCACAATATTTGCCGCGATAAGCTCATCGCGCATCGCCTTGGTGTCACATTCCTTATCGACGGAGCGAAAAATTTGCGCCAGCGCACTCGACTTAATCTTGAGCGCCTTGCGGCAGAGCAGGTCGTAGGCAACCAGCTTGGCACGCTCGGCAGAAAGCGACGTCTGGCTGCTCAGACGCTCAGCCAGGGCATCGACATTATTTTGGTTATCGGAATATACCGTCTTGGCCACGGGGCCCCTTTCATATGTACACATATACGTCTATATGGTACAACGCGCGCCCTTATCCACGCAAAACATCTGCGAGAACACTCGAGCGTCACCCGCTTTTGCATGAAAAAAGGACCGAGCCCGCGAAGTCGCGGACCCGGTCTTTCCGAGTCATATAGATGTGACGTTCAACTCGTCAGGTCGACTAAGCCTTGGCGGCCTCGGCGTCGGCAGAAGCCTCAGCGGCAGCGGCGCGGCCGTACTCGGCCTTGCCCATCTCGGACCACTCGGGCTCCTCGTCGGGCATGGAACCGGCCTCCTTGCCGAAGAGCTCCTTGAGGCAGTTGACGGCGACGATGAGGCCCAGGACCATCAGCAGGACGGCGAAGACAAGCTGCAGGCCCTTGGTGGCGGCGACGGAGACGGCGGCCGTGGTGGCGGTAGCCGGGATGGTGCCGAAGAAGCCGTAAGCCTGGACAGCGGCCATACAGCCCATGGCGCTCTGGACCAGCGAGGTGAAGGTGCAGCAGAGCAGGAAGACGACGGGCACGTAGAGCATCCAGCCCTTGCGGCCGGTGCACTTGCAGAACACGGCGAGGGTGATCATGGTCATGCCGCCGAGCAGCTGGTTGGAAGCACCAAAGAGCGGCCAGATGTTGGCATAGCCACCAAAAGCGAGGGCGAGACCGGGAAGCAGGGTGACGACCGTGGCGAACCAGGGGTTGCCGAGGACCTTCATGTAGCCGGCCTTGGACTCGATGGCCAGGGCGTCGTTGGTCTGGGCAAAGAACTCGGAGAACGAGGTGCGGGCGATGCGGGCGACGGCGTCGAGCGAGGTCAGGGCCAGAGCGGAAACGTTCATGGTCATAAAGACGGTAGCGAGCGTGCCGTCAACACCGAAGGCCTGCATACCGCGGGAGATGCCAGCGGCGAAGATCTGGAACGGGGTGGAAGCGACGCCGGCGTTGAGGGCGCCGGTACCGGCGGTGTTCATGTCGGAGAACATGATGCCGGCGACGATGATGGCAAGGATGCCGACGAAGGACTCGACGATCATGGCACCATAACCGACCTTGACGGCGTCCTGCTCCTTCTCGACCTGCTTAGAAGAGGTGCCGGAAGAAACGAGGCTGTGGAAACCGGAGAGAGCACCGCAAGCGACGGAGACGAACAGGACCGGGAACATCATGCCGGAGGCAGTGGAGAAGCCGGTGAAGACCGGAGCGGTGATAGTGGCCTGACCGTTGACGCCCAGGACGACGATGCCGAGGACAGCGCAGACGATCATGACGATCATCATGATGGAAGTGAGGTAGTCACGCGGGGTCTTGAGCATCTGGATGGGCATAGCGCCAGCGAAGACAAGGTAGACCATGACGACGGCGAACCACTGGAACTTATCCAGGTAGACTGGGAACTGCATACCGACGGCGAACATGAGAACCATGAGGACAACGCCGGTGACGAACTCGGCAGCGCCGGTGAGGTTGAACTTCTTCTGGGCCCAACCAAAGGCGATAGCGACGAAGGTGAACAGGATGGAGATGGTACCAGCGCAGCCGGCGGCATAGGACTTGGTGAAGTCGATGGCACCGGTAGCAGCACCAGAAGCGTCAACGGCCGGGGTGAACATGAACGTCTTGCAGACCATGTCGGTGAAGGCGGCGATGACGATGATGCAGAACAGCCAGCAGAACAGCAGGAACAGGCGACGGCCGGTCTTGCCGATGTACTTCTCGATGAGCTGAGCGAGCGACTTGCCGTTGTTCTTCATCGAAGCGTACAGGGCACCAAAGTCGTGGACGGCGCCAAAGAAGATGCCGCCGATGAGGACCCAGAGCACGACAGGCAGCCAGCCAAAGGCCATGGCGACGATCGTACCCGTGACAGGGCCAGCACCGCAGATCGAGCTGAACTGGTGCGAGAACGCGGTGAAGGCGGAGACGGGCGAGAAGCTCTTGCCGTCCTTCATACGCTTGGCCGGCGTGAGGGCCTCTTTGTCAACGCCCCACTTGTTGGCCAACCAGCGGCCGTAGCCCAGATAGCCGCAGGCGAGCACCGCCGCGGCCACAACCATGAGCAAAACTCCGTTCATTACATTTCCTCCTCTAAAAAGAACTTCCTAGACATAAAAAATGAGGGCCGTCGGTTGCGCTCGACGGCCCTCATCTTCATCAGCCGCCCGTTATCGTACGGGCTAGCTGTATGTGCTAACCCGCATCAGATAATTACTACGCTGATAATGTTTAGCTGATGCGTGAACATGTCTATGAAATCCTCTTCAATCATGATGTGAACGATCCGTGCGTGTTCACATCCCCCAGTGGTTGAAAAGGAGTATGAAACTTTAGTTACCTAAAGTCAACGCAAATATGTAATGAATTTTCAACTTTTTTTGAATTTCTCGGTATAAAACGCCGCTGACCTCGGACTTTACCGAACGACAGTTTTTGCTTGAGAGATGCTCCTCGGGGGCGGGGCGGGCGCCTGCCGCCATATATGAACTTTCCTGCTCAGACAGTCCTGCTCACGACGGAGGCCACATTAAGTGGCCTCCTGTTCGTGCGGAACTCGCGATAAAGTTCATATATGGCGGCAGGCGCCCGCCCCGCCCCCGAGGAGCTCCCATCCCAAATGTGCGGAGCAAAGCTCCGCACACCAACTTTTTCTTTCAGCTAAAGAACGCCGGAAATTCGACGCTGGTTTGTTAACCTTGCCGGACGTTGTCGACGCCAAACCAGCCCAGAAGCTATATCGATACAGAAAGGTCCCCGGACGGAGTGGCCGGATATAACGTTTATCGCGAGTTACGCACGCAAAGAAGGACAATTAATGAGGCCTTAGTATTGCGC
>CATVYG010000011.1 GCA_958348225.1 uncultured Collinsella sp. | reverse complement strand
GACGTCCTCGCCGCGATGGACGCCATGCGGACCTCCCTCGCCGAGTCGCTCGAGGCTCGCTGGGCCGCGGAGCGGGGGCAGCGCGAGCAGGTGGCGTCGCTCGCCCACGACCTCAAGACGCCGCTCACCGTGCTGCGCGCCAACGCCGACTACGTGGCGGAGGAGCTGGAAGACGAGAAAGACGCCGACCTCGCGGCCGCCGCGCGCGACATAGCCGGCAGTGTCGAAAGGCTCGACGGCTACGTGCGCCTGCTCATCGAGGCCTCGCTCGGGTCCGGCGGGGCGGAGAGGGCCCCCATGCGGCCGGCCGAGCTCTGCGAGCAGGTCCTCGCCGAGGCCGCCCAGATCGCCCGGGCGCGAGGCGTGACGCTCGACGCGGCCACGGGCCCTGCTGTCGCGGGCGCGCCCGAGGCCCCGCTCGACCGAACCGCCCTGGCGCGAGCCGCCGCGAACCTCGTGGCCAACGCCGCCGAGCACGCGCGCTCGCGCGTGGCGGTCTCCTGCGACGTCGCGGGCGGACACCTCGTCATCGAGGTGTCCGACGACGGACCGGGCTTCTCTCCCGCCGCCCTCGAACGCGGCTGCGAGCGCCTCTTCACAGACGACTCATCCCGCTCCTCGCGCGACGGAGGCCGCCACTACGGGCTCGGCCTCCACGCCGCCTCCGAGGCCGCGAGCGCCCACGGGGGCTCCGTCTCGCTCGCCAACAGCCCCTCGGGCGGCGCGGTGGCCACCATCGCGGTCCCCCTGTGCGGGGCCTGACGGCTCAGGCCCTCACACCGGCGTGCCTCGCAACCAAACGCTTCCATCTTGAAACACGGGGAGTAAATCGCGAAATCGCAGGTGAAAGAGAGTAAAAAGGCAAAGAAAAAGCCTCCGTTCCAACATGGGAACGGAGGCTCGATAATCGAGTTTACTCACCAATGTCGCTGGTGGTTTTGCCGTAACTCTCGTACGAAACGAAACTCAGGAGCACAGTGCGGCACTCAAAAGTGCAGGTCAGAACCCTGTCAGCCTACTCCCACTCAGTGCCTAATCCAGTCCGAGTGTTGTCGATGCGTGTCGCGTCGTACCGTCTAAGGACTGAATCGTGCGCAATTTGGGCGAATCAGGCCCTTGATTCGCGATTTCGGGAATGACTCAATTGATTCGCAAAACCGCAGGCCGCTCCTTTAATCACTCCCTGGTTCCCGCCGGGGTTCGTAGCGGGTGGCGTGAAAAGGGGTGATTCAAAGGGTCGGAGAGATGCGTCTTAGCCGAGAATAAGGTTAGCCTTATCTTACTGCATGATTCGTGTGTTATAGTTAGATGTCTCTAACTATTTGGGGGCGATAGCAATGCACGAATGCAAGGGCTTCTGGGACAAGAATGCCGGTCGGTACGACCGTTTCATGCGAAAGGACCGGGCGGCGTATGAGAAGATGTATGGGCTGATCAGGCCGGTGGTGAAAGCAAAAACCGTGCTGGAGGTTGCCACCGGCACGGGGCTTATCGCAAAGAGCATCGTGAATGCGGCGGCGTACATCGAGGCTACGGACGCTTCTGCAAAGATGATCCTTGAAGCAAAGCGAGACAATCAATCCGCAAAGCTGCACTTTTCCGTACAAGATATGTTCCGCCTGCCCTATGCACAGAAGTCCTTTGATGTGGTGATCGCGTCCAACGCGCTTCACATAGTGCCGCATCCGGAAAAGGCCCTGCAAGAAATCAGGCGGGTGCTGAAGGACGACGGCGTGCTCATCGCGCCAACCTTCACCCACGCGGGGAGCTCGGTTTCCGGCAAGGCAAAAGCCTTTTTCATGAGTATGGCGGGATTCCCCCTCCACAGCAGGTGGACAAGCGAGGAATACCTACGTTTCCTGCGTCAAAACGGCTGGGCAGTGCAGAAAAGCGCGGTGCTGAAGGCCTCGTTCCCGTTGACCTATGCGGAATGCACGAAATCGAAGGGGCCAGATGTCGTTCTTTGAAAACACCCGCAAGCCCGTGGGCCTCGGCGGAAAACTTATGGTTGCCATGATGAATCTGGGACACAGCCCTGTGGCGCGGTGGGGACTTCGATTTCTACGACTTGCGCCAAATGCCAAGGTGCTGGATTGCGGCTGCGGCGGCGGGGCGAACATAAAACGGCTGCTGAAAAAATGCCCGCATGGCGTCGTCAAGGGCATCGACTATTCACCCGTCAGCGTGGAGAAGACTAGAAAGCTCAACCGAATTGCAATTCAGGAGGGGCGTTGCGCCGTTCTGCAAGGCAGTGTGGCAGATATGGCGTTTGAGGATAGCTACTTCGATGCCGCCACGGCCTTTGAGACCGTCTATTTTTGGCCCGATTTGCCCCGATGCCTCCGTGAGGTCTGGCGGACGCTGAAGCCAGGCGGGACAATTCTTATCTGCAACGAGAGCAATGGCGATACGGACAAGGACGAGAGGTGGACGCAGATCATCGGCGGCATGACCATCTACAAGGACATTGAATTAAAGGCGTGTCTGGAGCAGGCGGGTTTTCACGAGGTGCAGATACGCAAAAAGAAAAGGTGGCTCTGCGTCACGGCGCGAAAGTAAGGGTATCAAGCACGGGCATTTTTGCATCCATCCTGCACATGGCGATAGGCATGACGGTCATAGCGGCTGTGCTGGCGGCACTTATGACAAATTTTATTCACTGAGGAAGAAACCTATGAAATGTAAAATTGAGAAAAACACCGTGCAGGAGACGCTGATCCTCCCGCTGTATTCCCGAAAGCAGTGTACGGAGCTGTACCCGAACCTTTACAGGGATGAAACAGCGGTTCGCCTGCTCGCCCAGATCGACTACGACTTTTCAGAGGCGGAGAAAAACTCCCGCAGCCTGATGCAGCGCTTTGGTGCGCTGGAGGTAGCCGTGCGGCAGAGTGATCTTGCTTTCGAGGTGCGGGATTACCTGAAAGGCCATCCCAATGCGGCGGTGGTCAATCTGGGCTGCGGGTTGGACAACACCGGCAGAACCTGCGACAACGGTAGATGCAAGATCTACAATCTGGACTTCCCGGATGTGATTACCTTGCGGCGGCAGCTACTGCCCGCCGGGGATCGGGAACAAAATATCCCCTGCGACCTGAAAGACACCGCATGGTTTGGCAAAATCGATGCCTCCGGCGGGGCGGTGTTCTTTGTCTCCGGGGTGTTCTATTACTTTCTGACCCAAGAGGTCCGGGAACTGGTGCGGGGAATGGCGGACGCTTTCCCATGCGGTGTGCTGGTCTTTGATGCTGCCAATCGGACGGCAGTAAAGATGATCGCAAAAACATGGCTTAAGACTGCAAAAATCAAGGATGTGGGGGCATATTTTGCGGTTTCGAATGCCGCCAAGGAAATCGGCACGTGGAATAGCCGTCTGCAGGTCACAAGTCGCGGCTATATGCTGGGCTACAACGATTTGAGAGACCCTTCTGTCAGCGGCTTTTTCCGGTTTCTCGCAAGGGTCGGTGACAACGGGATGAAAATGCAAATCGTGAAAATAAGATTTTGAGAGACAAAAATGAAGCGCGCTCACTTTGACGTTGAAGAAGACGGCTTTTACGGCGCATATTGGGCGCGCAAGGGCACGGTCAATGCGTGCGCACCCAAATACCCGCGGGATTGTTCTATTCATGGACTTTAGTCCGTGCCGCGCGGCACGCGCGGCATAGAAAGCCACCCGCTCAGCGGGTGGAGGCCAATTTCCGCTACGCGGCAAAAACCTTCCCCCTAGCATGAGGATTGTTCAGGTCATCATGCTAGGGGGAAGGTGATTGCTGTGGCCCAGAAAGCCAACAGCCTCGCGCACACGAAATGGCTGTGCAAGTACCGCATCGCACCGAGGTCAAGCTCATCGCCGCCATCGTCGAGAAGCACCCCAAGGTGCGCTTTGCCGTAAGCTGCACCTCGGCCTACGCCGACCTCTACGGCCGCATGGAGCAGGCCCTGCGCGAGCGCGTGGCCAACGCGGTGGAGGTCGTCCGCTCCGACATCAGCCCCGCGCTTCTTGTCCACACCGGTCCAAACCTCGTGGGTGTGGCGGTCCAGGGACTCTAGCGGAGGCGGGGCGTCCTGCCCCAAAAACAAATGCAAAAGACGAGCGCTTCTTGCCGCCCAATTGGCAAGAAGCGCTCGTCTTTTCTTAACGCGTTGTATGGCGGAGAGAGCGCAAGTTACGCGAGCGCCCTGCTTGCCAGCTCGGCCGCGCCGAGGATTCCTTGGTCGCCGCCGCAGCCCGGGGCGCAGATGTAGCGCTCCATGTCCTTAAGCTCGGCGGTCTGGATGTAGCCACCCAGATATTCGAGGGTTTTCTTGCGGACGATGCCGTAGAGCTGCTCCTGGTGCATCACGCCGCCGCCGAGGACGATGCGGCGAGGCGAGTACATGAGCACGAGGTTCGCGCACATCTGCCCCAGATAATCCCCCTCGAGCGCCCACACCTCATCGTTGTCCGCGAGCTCGGCCGCGGGCTTTCCCCAGCGCGCGGCAATGGCGGGGCCGGAGGCGAGGCCCTCGAGACAGCTCGCGTGGCTCGGGCAGACGCAGCGTCCCTCCTCGGTGGGACGGGTCCTTACCAGCATGTGGCCGGCCTCGGGGTGCAGCATGCCGTGAAGGAGCCTGCCCGCGCACATGACGCCCGCGCCCACGCCGGTGCCGATGGTCACGTAGACGGCGTCCTCGAGCCCCTTGCAGCAGCCGAAGACCACTTCGCCGAGGCAGGCAACGTTCACGTCCGTGTCGTAGGCCACCGGAATCCCGAGGGCGTCGGCGAACGCGGCGCGAAGACCATGGCCTCGCCACGCGAGCTTGGGCGTCTGGAGGATGGAGCCGTAGCGCTCGTCGTTGGGGTCGACGCAGGTCGGGCCGAAGGCGCCGATACCCAACGCGTCCACATCACGGACGGTGAACCACTCGATCATCTGCGGGACGGTCTCGGCGGGCGTAAGCGTCGGGGTCTCCATACGGTCGAGGACCTCGCCGTCGCCGGACACCACGGCACAGACCATCTTGGTCCCGCCGGCCTCGAGGGCGCCGAGCCTCATTTGCTTTTCGCTCATGTGATCCTCCTTACAAAGGGACGCCCGCAGTCATGGTCAACCGCGGGCGCCCATAACGTTGGCTTGTTTCGAGGCGACCCTACCTGGGCACGCGGTCCTGCCTTGCGGCAAACGGGGCGAGCACGGCGTGCGGCTCGCTTTGGTACCAGTAGGCGACGGTGGAGATGTCGTCCTCGCGCTCGTAGAGCTTGATGTCGTCGTTGCCGAGGTCCTGGAACGTCACGCGCAGGTCCTCCTTGAACGAGATCGGGTCGGGAAGGTGCCACCTGTAGAGGCCGTGCCTGGGCAGCGCGTCGTCGTTGGTCGCGAGCATCGGGTTCGGGTTCGGCTTGCCCGCGCTGAAGCGGTCGCGCGTGGCGTCGCGCGTCGAGCGGTACGGGTAGCCGGCGAACAGCGTGTTGAAGCACTGCGCCTCGGGCAGCGCGTGGGGCGGCCTGTCGAGGAAGGCCCAGGCACCGCCGAAGTAGTCCTCGGCTCCCGTCGAGGTGACCGTGGGGAACTCCTCGTCGCCGTCGAGGAAGAACTTCATCTCGCCCTCGCCCCACCAATAGCGCTCCAGGGCGCACAGGGCCATGTAGGTGCCGACGTAGTAGCCCTTACCGCGCACGCCGTCGAGCACGGTGTAGTCGACGCCCCTGCGGGTGCTGCGCTCGCGGTTAAAACGGGCGTGGAAGTACATGGCGTCGTCCGGCACGTCGGTGAGCGCGTAGTTGAACGTGTAGAAGATGTACTTAATGAACCCGGGGTGCTCGCTCGTAAGCGTGACCTTGGCGTGCTTCCTGAAAGGCATCTCGAAGTAGCAGTTCATGCCGCCCGTCGGGTTCACGCAGATGGGCATCGAGTTGACGATGGCGCGCTCACCGAAGCCGTTGCAGAAGAAGTCGCCGACAGGGCACTCGACCGAGGGGGTCTCCTCGTCGTCCCAGTAGAAGCGCAGCACGAGGTCGCGCATGACGAAGCTGCCGGCGGCGGTCTTGTCGGGGACGGTCATCCAGATGTGGCGGATGATGCCGGGGCCCTCGATGTCCGCGAGCGTGATGGTCTCGCCGGACTCAAGGGGCACGCAGCACGAGCCCTTGCGGCCGACGCCGAGGTGGCTGGCCGACATGGCGGCACGGCCCTTCTCGCCCGTGATGTTCTCGGGGGTGATGGCGCGGCTTTCCTCACCGCCGTGCATCCACACGTCCTTAAGGAACTCTCTCATCGTCGACCTCCTCTATTCGTCGTCTTCGCACTCGGCGGAACTGGCACCGTTCACGTAGACGATCTGCTGGCGCGCCTCGTCGACGAGGGCGTCGAAGTCGAGTTTCTCGTCGGGGCGCGCGAGCGCGACCGTCATGGCGAGCGGGAGGTTGACACCCGCGATCACGTGGATCCGGTCGGAGGCGAAGCGGGAGAAGCGCTGGTTCACGCTGCCGCCGAGCGCGTCGGTGAGGACGACGACCTCGTCAGTGCCCGAAAGAGCCGCCTCGACCGCCGCGTCGAGCCCCTCGCCGTTGTCGTTCACGTAGGCGCACACGGCGTTGACGGCGTCGCTCTTACCCGTAAGGAACTCGAGGGTGTCCTTGAAGCCCTGGGCGAGAAGGGAATGGCTCGCCACAACTATCTTTCTCATTGATTCACCAATCTCTTGGGTCGAAGCTAGGCGAGGATGCCAGCGGCGGAGGCGACCATCGCGAGGACGATCACCACGAGGATGAGGACCGTCATGCTCGCGTTCTTCTTGGTAAGAAGGTAATACGCGCTTCCCGTGATGGCGGCGGGGATCATGGCAGGCAGGATCTTGTCGAGCAGCGGCTGAATCTCCATCGAGACGTCGCCGAAGCTGAAGCTAATCGGGCAGGTGACGCCGATGACCGAGGCGATGAGGCAGCCGACCACGGTGAGGCCAAGCACGGAGGCGGCGGCAGTGAGGTTGGGAAGCTTCTCGCTGAAGTCGGTGACGAGCTTCACGCCCTGCTTGTAGCCGAACTCGAGGGCGTGCATGCGGACCCAGAAGATGGCCAGGATGAGCGCGAACCAGATGCCGGCTCCCACGGGGTTGCCCTCGATGGCCATGTAGGCGGCGATGGAGCCCATGATGGTCGGGATCATGGTCATGAGCAGGGAGTCGCCGACGCCGGCGAGCGGTCCCATGGTGCCGATCTTCAGGTCTTGGACGGCGTCCGCCGCCGCTAGGCCGTCGCGTTCCTCCATGGCCACGCAGGCGCCAAGGATGATGGCGGCGAGCCAAGGCTGGGTATTGTAGTAGCGGAAGTGGTTGTTGAGCGCTTGCTTATAGTCCTCGTCGTTCGTGTAGATCTTCCTCAGGACCGGCGAGAGGGCGTAGGCGACTGAGGCGCCCTGCTGGGTCTGGTAGTTGAAGGTGCACACGCTCATGAGCCAGCGCCAGTTCGCGTTGCGCAGATCCTTCTTGGTGACCTTGTAGCCGGAGGGCTTGCCCTCGGCGACGGCGGTGATGTTCTCGTTTTCCATGGTTACTCATCCTCTCCGATGAAGGCGTCTGCGGAAGCGTGGGCGGCGAGCTCGGTGTCCCTCTCGGCACGCTGGTAGAACGCGATCGCGAGGGCAACGCCGACGATGGCGGCGCCGATGATGGGCACGTTCAGGAAGGCCGAGAGGAAGAAGCCGACGAGCAGGTACTGGAAGTACTTGCCGGTGGGCATGTAGCGGAGCAGCATGGCGATACCGATGGCCGGGAGCATCTTGCCGGCGAGGGTGAGGCCGGAGAGGAACCACTGAGGCATGACCTCGAGGAGCCAGTTGACGGCGGGCTGGCCGAGCGTCACGGAGACAAAGACGGGCAGGGCGGCGCACAGGCCGAAGAGCGCGGGGCAGACCCACAGGATGGCGTTCATCTGATTGAACTTACCCTCGTTGCAGAACTTCTGGGACTTCTCGACGACGAAGCCGTTGAGGATCTTGACGATGACGTCGAGCTGGATGCCGAGCATGCCGACCGGCAGGCCGATGGCGAGGCCCGTGTCCGCGCCCAGGGTCACGCCGTAGGCGGTGGCGATGATGGCCATCGTGCCGTAGTCGGGAATCGACGAGCCGCCGAAGCCCGCGACGCCGAGCTGCATGAGCTGGATGGTGCCGCCGATGACGAGGCCGGTCTGCCAGTCGCCCATGACGACGCCGGTGATAAGGCCCCAGAAGACGGCATAGTTGACGAAGATCATCGGGATGCCGTAGTAGTCCACGTGCTTGATGAAGGCCAGCAGGGTCAAAAGGACGACCTGCAGGATAGTGAAGTTGACCATGATCCCTCCTTAGATGAGGTCGGCGACGGAGACGGGCTTGTCGGCGGGCACGAACTGTGCCGTCACCTTGACGCCGCGGGCGATGAGCGCCTTGTAGCTCTGGACGTTCTCGGCGGAGGCATAGGCGCGCTGGGTGAGCTGGACGCCGCCCTCCTTGACGAGCGAGCCGCCGACGATCAGCGACGGGAGCTCGATGCCCGACTCGACCAGGTGAAGGATCGTCTCGGGCTCCTTGGCGATGACAAAGACCTTCTCGCGGTCGTACTTGCCCGCCGCGAAGTTCTTGAGCGCGGTCTGCTCGGAGATGATCGAGACGGCCATGCCCGCGGGGCGCGCCATCCTCATAGTGGACTTCAGGACCTCGTCGCCGGCGACCTTGTCGTCGATGACCATGACTCGGGTCGCGCCCGACACCGGGGCCCACTGCGTCACGATGATGCCGTGAAGCAGGCGATTGTCGATTCGTGCCATAACAACACTCATGTTTGCTCCTATCAAATGAAGTTTTACGTTCGGTACTGCCTCGGCGCTATCCGGATTCGCGCCGGGCAAGGGGTTATCGGATTATTGAGGACGCGCAGTCAGCTTGCGGCGGCGCGGGGAAGGTCACTCGTCGAGCAGGAGGTCCGAGGAGCCGAGGCGCTCTTCTCGCGCCGGGGCGGCGCTCACGCTTATGTAGTCGAAGACATATGCGATCTCGCTTACGGGAACCTCTACGCGATAGCGCGTCGAGATGCTCGAGAAGCTCTGCCTGAAGGACTCGATGAAATCGGCACGCTCCTCCTCGAAGCGGTCCTGGCCAACGTAGGTCTCAATGGGGTTTCTGGTAACAAGGCGCTCGACGAGACAGCAGAGGTGGACGTAGAGCCCAATGATGGCGTTGCTGCCGATCTTCTCGCCTGTCCTGCGCTGAAGCTCGTGCACGGCGCTCTCGATCTCGTGGAATAGCCGCTCCGGGTCGAGGATGGTGATGGAGCGGATGACGTTCTGCAGCGTCATGTTCGAGAGCAGCTTCTCGTGGAAAGAAGAGAGCTCGGAAGCGTCAAGCCACCTGCCGAACACGGCATCAACCTTAGAGGCGGACGCCGTCGACATGATGTCCTCGAGGGCGACGAAGGGGACGGAGGCGACCCCGGGGTCTCCCGTGCCGATGACGGCGCAGACGCGGTGCTCGGAGAAAACGGCGTCATTCGACCCGTTCGCGACGAGCTGCTTGAAGGGCCTCGTGAGCAGGCGCGCGCCTATGGTGCGCGGGAGGCTCTGCGAGACGAGCTGGCGTATCCTCTCCGCGGCGTCGACCCCGGACTCGGAGCAGAAGACGATGGCGTCCTCACGGTTGACGCGCTCGATCACCTTGCAGTGCGTCACGCACGCGGCGGTCGCATCGCCAAGAACCTCGGCGATGGACTTGCCGCCGAGCAGCCCGACCCCGATCTCGAGCGCAAGACCGGTAGAGACGTTGTTCACCACGCCGATAGTGGAGTCGGTAACGTTCTCGAGGGCCTTATAGGCCTCCTCCAAGGAGCCCATGTCGACGAGGAACACGACCCCGGTGCAGTAGGAATGGCGGTCGACGAGGCGCTGGAGCGGACCGACGATGTCCTTCAGCTGCTGGTCGTAGGGCATGTCGACAGCCTCGTACACATGCATGCCGAGCATACGGTTCGCCGCGTCGGCGATGCTCGTCGCCGTTGAGTAGCCGTGGGACAAGATGACGCAGAGCGTCCGAAGGGCCTTCGCATCGCGAGACTCCGATGCGACGCACAGCGTCAGAAGCGTCTTCGTGAAGAGATCGAGCGAGATTCCCAGCGCCCCTTCCACGTCTGCGGCGACCTGATCGGAGACGCTCGAGGCAAACGGCAATTCGGAGGTCACGGCACCGAGGAGATGGGAGATTTGCTCCGCACAGGCAGACTTTCGCTTAGCCAGGCCGATGCCCGGCCACAACTGCAGGCAAATCTCCTGGGCCAGTAGAAAAGCGACCTTCCTCGAAAGCTCGATGCCATAAGAAGAGCCTGCGTCGGCAAGGACCGCGCCCACGATGCGCTCGAAGGCGCGCGACCTCGAGGAGGTAACGCCGCGGCCGAAGATCAAGTGATCCTCAACGCCGCGCACAGCGGAGACAGCTTGCGAGACGAGCTCGGAGACAGAGAGCTCCCCGGCGCAGAATCGCTCATCGAGAGAGCACAGGGCATCGAGCGCCTGCTCGACCGGCCCTGTGCTCTCGGCGGCATCCAGGGACGCGTCAATCAGAACGCCATCATCGGGCTGTTGATCGATCTGCGCGGAGGAGAGGAGCCCGCTGGGAAGAAGATACGGGCGAACGACGACGTAGTCGCCCTCGCGATTGAGGAACGCTTTGGCGCAGCAGTTCGTCACGCAGGCGCGCAAGCCGGCGATGTTATCGGAAAAGTCCGCGTTCACGAGGCAACGGTATGCGCCGCGGCTAATCTTCACATCAGAACCGATTCGGCACCCCTCGCTGCGCAGGAAGCTCAAGATGAGATCCTCGCGCTCCTCGGGGGTCCGCTCCTTGAGTGAGGGGACGCGGGCACAGATGGGCATTTTGCTGTAGGCCGAGGAAACCTTCAGGTCATCGGCGGAAAGCGTCGTCGAAAGAACGAGGCGAGCGCGCGGCGCATCCTGGGAGGCATCGAGCCCGAGGGCCGTCGCAAGGCAGTGCTCCATCGCAGAGGGAGAGAGTGCCTCGATGCCGTTGACAAAAACCACACCCCCGCGCGATTTCGCGATCGACTCGTCAAGAAGCCCGTTGAACGAGGCGGCGTCCGGGACCCCGGCGCAGTCGATGCGCACATAGGAGGAGTCGCGGGGCAGCAAGCCCTGGTTCTTACCGTACTCGTACACAAGACGAGAAAGGAAAGACTTGCCGACACCCACGCCGCCGCTCAAGAGGATGGGCAGGCCGAACGGAGGGTACTGAACCGCAGCCTTGCACTGCTCGACAACGGAGCTGAGGCTCAGGTCAAAGCCCACGGCACGCGCGAAGTCACGGTGATCGGCGATTCCCGTCGCCTGGATGAGGTCGGCGAGCGAGGCGTACTCGCTTGCAGAGAGCTTTACCTGAAAACGCTTCTGGAACGCGCGGCGATGAAAATAACGGACAGGCCTGCCCGCCACCTTAACCACAAGGCCGGCGCGAACAAGGTCGTTGAGGTACTGGCTCGCCAGACTCCTGGAGATGATGAGCGTCTCGGCGATGTCGGAGGTGGACAGACGGGCAAGGTCGTCGAGCGAGACGGCAGAGGTGAGGGCCTCGAGATGCTCGAGAATCCTGTCCCTCATGTCGACGGGCTTCTTTGCCAAGCTGTCCTGTGCGGTCTTGTCCATGACTTCTTACCTCCTTGTACAAGGAGTATAAGGGGAACACAGAGAACGGAAGGGGGCGCGTGGGGGAATCAACAGCCCCGAGGAGAAGTTCACCACTTGAGGGGCAGAAAACAACGGCCATTGAACATTCAGGGCCGACGCTCAACACTTCGGCTCGACACTTCGCTTTGGAAAGGGCCCTGCACGATGGTGCAGCCCTCCATCTCGCAGCACAGGTCGCCGAAGGTCGCGAGGATGCGCTCCTTCTGTTCCGCGGGCGAGACGACTCGGTGGGCAAGGTCCTCTCAAAAGGGGTCGTCCGACGCCGCAAGACCTCGATGACCGACTACCGCCTCGAGCAAGTGGCGGATTACCTCTGTACTATCGAACTTGCCTTGGTCAAGTACGAGGCCAAGGAGGACGGTGAGACGTACAACAAGTTCTTCGGAGGTATAGGCTCTTTCAAAAGGAACTGGTTCAAGCAAGCCCGCAGCAAGCGGATATAGGTGGCCTCGCGGTTTCGCAAGGAACGGCCAGCTCTCCTCTGGCGAGGAACACCGGGCGACGTGCCTCGAGCAGCGGAAGCTGAAGCGCAAGCAGAAGCAGCGCGGGCAATGATCGGTGCGGATATGGGCCCAGACGTGAACAGTGCTACGTCCCCTGTTCACGGGGCGCGAAACCGCAAAGGTTGCACAGAGGTTGCAAAATAAGAAGCCCCCGACCTGTTTTCGCAGGTCAGAGGCTTGAAATCAACGAATATCGTTTACTCCCACTCGATGGTCGCGGGCGGCTTGGACGTGATGTCGTAGCACACGCGGTTGGCGCCGGGAACCTCGGCCACGATGCGGCCGGAAATGCGGGCCAGCACGTCGTAGGGCAGCTTGGCCCAGTCGGCGGTCATGGCATCGCTGGACTCGACGGCACGCAGGATGATCGGGCGCTGATAGGTGCGCTCGTCGCCCATAACACCGACGGACTTGATGTCGGGCAGGACCGCGAAATACTGCCAGCAGCTGTGCTCGGAGTTGCGCTCGCCAGTCTGCTCAAACAGACGCTGGTTGTAGGCGTCGAGCTCCTCGCGCACGATAGCGTCAGCGTTCTTGAGGATCTCGAGCTTCTCCTTATCGACCGCACCGATGATGCGGATGGCCAGACCCGGGCCCGGGAAAGGCTGACGGAACACGATGTGACCCGGCAGGCCCAGCGCCAGGCCAAGCGCGCGGACCTCGTCCTTAAAGAAGTGATCGAGCGGCTCGATGAGGTCGAAGTGCACGCCCTCGGGGAACGGGATCAGGTTGTGATGGCTCTTGATGGTGGCCGTCTTGCCGCCCGTCTTGCGAGCGCCGGACTCGATGATGTCGGGGTAGATGGTGCCCTGAGCCAGGTACTTGACCGGCTTGCCATCGGTCTCGAGCTGCTGAGCAACCGCGAAGAACTCTTTCCAGAACTGCGTACCGATGATGCGGCGCTTCTCCTCGGGCTCGGTCACGCCGGCCAGAAGCTCGGCATAACGGTCCTCGGCGTGGACGTGGATAAAGTCGACGTCAAACTGCTTGGTGAAGACCTCCTCCACCTGCTCGGGCTCGCCCTTGCGCAGCAGGCCGTGGTTGATGAACACGCAGGTCATCTGCTTGCCCACGGCGCGAGCGCCAAGCGCAGCCACGACGGAGGAGTCGACGCCACCGGACAGGGCCAGAATCACGCGGTCGTCGCCGACCTTCTCGCGGAACTCGGCCGTCATGGTCTCGACCAGGTTGTCCATGCTCCAGTTGGGCTCCAGGCCGCAGATCTCAAACAGGAAGTTGCTCAGCAGCTGCTGACCGTACTCGGAGTGCTTGACCTCGGGGTGGAACTGCGTGGTGAAGATCTTGCGCTCGACGCACTCCATGGCAGCAACCGGGCACACGTCGGTGCTGGCGGTAACGGTAAAGCCCTCGGGCACCTCGGAAACGGCGTCGCGGTGGCTCATCCACACGGTCTGCTCCATAGGCGTGGAGTTAAAGAGCTTGGCGCCGGCCGTGCGCGTGATGGTGGCGCGGCCGTACTCGCCCACCTCGGAGTGGCCGACCTTGCCGCCGAGCGTCACGGCCGTGATCTGATGGCCGTAGCAAAAGCCCAGGACGGGAAGGCCCAGGTCAAAGATGGCGGGATCGATAGACGGAGCGTCCTCGGCATACACGGAAGCCGGGCCGCCGGAAAGGATGAGCGCAGAGGCGTTCATCTCGCGAATCTCGTCGGCCGAGATGTCGCAGGGGACGATCTCGGAATACACGTTGAGGTCGCGGACGCGACGGGCAATGAGCTGACCGTACTGCGCACCAAAGTCGAGTACGAGGACCTTTGCGGAAGCCTTTTGATCCATGGTTCCCCCTCTTGTTGGCGGGGAGCCGGTGCCCACCCGCGTGAATGAACGAAAATAACCTCCATAGTGTACACGTTATATGGGGTTTCTCGCCCCTCGCAGCCATCAGCGCACGGCAAACGCACGACCTGGGCCCCTATTTGACGGCAATTGAAGTGTTTTCAAACGTTACAGATGATGTAATACGTTTGAACATTGGACGCCCTGTGCCACAATACTGCCGAACGACTCCGCCTCTGCGGCGGCAAATACGATAGGAATACCAGCATGAAGCGCATCCTTCTCATCGCCACGGGCGGCACCATCGCATCGACCGAGGACGGCAACGGCCTCTCCCCCGCCCTGACCGGTGAGGAGCTCGCCCAGAGTGTCCCCGAGATCTCGGGGCTCTGCGAGCTCGACGTCGTGCAGCCCATGAACATCGACAGCACCAACATGCGCCCGAGCGACTGGATGCGTATCCGCGACGTCATCGTCAAGGGCTATGCCGACCACGACGGCTTTGTGGTTCTGCACGGCACCGACACCATGAGCTACACCGCGGCAGCGCTTTCCTACCTGATTCAGGACAGCCCCAAGCCCATCGTGCTCACCGGCTCGCAAAAGCCCATGGGCAACCCCTTTACTGACGCCAAACTCAATCTGTATCAGAGCCTGCTCTATGCGCTCGACGAGCATTCGCACGATGTGTCGATTGTGTTTGGCGGCGTCGCCATTGCCGGCACGCGCGCCCGCAAGCAGCGCACCATGAGCTTTAACGCGTTCATTAGCGTCAACTATCCACCCATTGCCTACATCCGCAACGACCGCATCGTGCGCAACGGGCTCCACGGCACGCATCAAGGCGAAAACCCGGTGCGTTTCTACGACAGTATCGACCCGCGCGTGTTTGTCCTTAAGCTGACGCCCGGCGTGAACCCGGGTATCCTGGACGCCCTAGCCGATAGCTACGATGCTGTAATTCTTGAGACCTTTGGCATTGGCGGTATTCCCGAGTTTGGCGAGTCCGGCGAGTCGTTCCAAGAGGCAGTTTTCCGCTGGGTCGATTCGGGTCGCACCGTCGTTATGACCACGCAGGTCCCCGAAGAGGGCCTCGATCTGGGCGTTTATGAGGTCGGCCGTGCTTACGCCGATCATCCGGGCATTCTGCGCGGCGACGACATGACCACCGAAACGCTCGTGGCCAAGACCATGTGGGCACTCGGCCAGTCACGCGATGCCGCCGAGATCCAGCGCCTGTTCTACAGCCAAGTCAACCACGACCGCATCCCGATGGCGTAATTCAGTTGTCGACGGGTATCCCCTATTCGATACCCTCGAGAAGCTCTGACACCGTCATGCCGAGTGCGGGCGCGATCTTAAATAGAACCTTGAGCGTGAAATTTGCCGTCCCATCTTCGATTCGGTCGAGGTAGGGTCGGCTGATTCCTGTCGCCACACAAAAATCAACCTTGGAGATACCAAGGTCCCTGCGTGTCTCTTCGACCCGCCTGCCAAGAATCTGTTTCGCACGTTCGTCCATGCAGCCGAGTTTGAAATGGAGCCGAACATAAACGTAAAATATAGTTTACGTTTTCCCGAATACACAGGAGTTTTCTATGTCGGGTTCTTCGGTCCGCATGTACCGAGCCACGCTTCGCACAAACAGCGCGCCGCCCAAGCTCGTCGTCGTTGAAGCTGAATGCCTTTCGCCCGATGAGCGCACAGCATTTGCATTGCTATCAAGTCGCGTCGCCGCCGTTCTGGTCCCTTGCCCGGCGCGAGGTGAACTTGCCATCCGATGCCAAACGCACGGCTGCTCGCTCAATCAGGCTGCCGTAATCGCAACCAGCCAACGCGGCCTGCCGCTCCTTTTAGAAGCCGGCATAGCACTCGCCCTTCGCGGCGCCGGATACGAAAACGAGGCCGCCGCCGATGCAGTCTTTCAACCACGATCGAGCGGCGGCCTCGCAGCAGCCATCGAATATGCGTGCAGGCTCGTTGCCTAAAAGGACAAGCTAGAAACCAAAGCCAAAGCCCGTTCCGGTAATCGCCGAGTACATAAAGTAAACGTTGATCACGTTGAGGAACACACCCGTAATGCAACCGTTGCGCAGGTAGCGCTCGCACACGATGCGCGCCATGGCGGCGGAGTCGTCATTGTTCTTGGCTTGGCGTCCCGCCGTAAAGTACGTCGCCACGCTCAGCAGCAGATTGAGTACCGGCAGTGCCAGCAGCTCGTAGCTCTTACCCCAGCGCGTCACCTCGCCGGCGGCGTTAAACTTCGTTGCCACCTCGGGGCCAATGTTGGGGATAACACACGCTGCGACCACCAGCGGAATCACCGCAAGCACGAGCAGCGCAATACCCATGTAGCCAGCTTTTTTGCCATATTTAAACATATGCGTCGTCCTTACACGTTAAAGCGGAAGTGCACGACGTCGCCATCGGCCATGACATAGTCCTTGCCCTCAATACGCAGCTTGCCGGCGGCCTTGGCACCCTGCTCGCCGCCGAGCTCGATGTAGTCGTCGTAGCCAATGACCTCGGCCTTAATAAAGCCGCGCTCAAAGTCGGTGTGGATGACACCGGCGGCCTGCGGGGCGGTCGCGCCCTGACGCACCGTCCAGGCCTTGACCTCCATCTCGCCGGCCGTAAAGAACGACTGCAGGCCAAGCAGCTTGTAGGCGGCCTGCGCGAGCACGTCCAGACCGGGCTGCTCCAGGCCCAGGCTCTCCAGGTAGTCGGCAGCGTCCTCGGGATCGAGCTCGGAAAGCTCGGCCTCGATCTTGGCGCAGATGGGCAGCGGCTTAACACCATCGATGGGCGCCAGATCGTCGTTGAGCATATCCTCGTCCACGTTGGCCACATACAGGATGGGCTTCATAGTGAGCAGGAACAGGCCCTTGGCGGCAGCGCGCTCCTCGTCGGTCATCTCCATGGATGCGGCGCGCTTGCCCTCGTTGAGCCAGGCAAGCAGGCGCTTAGCGACCTCGAACTTGGGCATGAGCTCCTTGTCGCGCTTGGCCTCCTTCTCGAGCTTGGGCAGCTGTTTCTCGAGCGTTCCCATATCGGCCAGGATGAGCTCGGTCATGATGGTGTCGGCATCGCCGGCAGGATCGACGAACTCGCCCGTGCGGCCCACCTCACGCATGACGTTGGGGTCCTTAAAGTAACGCACGACCTCGCAGATGGCATCGGTCTCGCGGATGTTTGCCAAGAACTGGTTGCCCAGGCCCTCGCCCTCGTTGGCGCCCTTCACCAGGCCAGCGATGTCGACAAACTCGACCGTCGCCGGCACAATGCGGCCCGGGTTAACGATGTCGGCAAGCTTTTGCAAGCGGCTATCGGGCACATCGACGATACCCACGTTGGGGTCGATCGTGGCAAACGGGTAGTTGGCGGCAAGGCCGGTCTTTTTGGTAAGCGCGGTGAACAGCGTCGACTTGCCCACGTTGGGCAGGCCCACGATACCGATGGAAAGGGACACGACAGCTCCTTTTGGTACAGGTACTTCAAACCGTATAAGTATAGCGCCGCCGCAGCATCCGGGCGAATCCGGACACCGCGGCGACGCAAATGAAGCAGAGATAGAGCTCGCTGACTAGTCCGCGAGCTTCTCCACCTGATCGAGCATCTTGTCAAGCTTGGCCTTTGCCTCGGCCTTGGCCTTCTGGGCCTCTTCGTGGGCCTTGGCCTTCTGGGCGGCCTTTTCCTCGGCTTCGGGATCGACGACGACCAAGTTGGACGCATCGTGTTCAACAAGTTTGAGCGCATGCTCGGGGCACACCTTGACGCAGGCACCGCAGCCCAAGCAATACGTCGACTCCAACGCAAAGCGGCCGCTTCCCACCAAATCGCAGGCGAACGTGGGGCATACATTGACGCACTCGCCGCACGACGTGCACTTGTCAAAATCGCACTCCGGCGTGCTCACCTGCATGTTCTGGGCAAGCTCGGGGTGGTTTTGCAGCGTCGAGAGCACCAGCTGCCGCCCGTGCGTGAGCGAACGGCGACGCTTAGTCGTCGTGGTGCCGCACATGGTGTTGAGCGTGCGCTCCAGCTGGGTAATCTGATGGCGATGGGCCTTGAGCTTTTGCGTCACTGAGGCCAGCGCCGCCGTCGCCGGGTTGAGCTTGGTCACCGTCAGGCCCGTCGTGCGGGCAATCTTTTCCATGTACTCCTTGCGCTCATACTCGCGGCGCTTATGGCATTTGAGGCTCTTGGGGTCGACCTCCAGGCCCATGCCCGTACCCGCCCACTCCTCGGCGGTAGCAATGGCCTCGCCCAGAATGTCCTCGCCACCGGTGTTGCGGCACTTATCGCACACGCCCAACGGCAGGTAAACGCTCACGTTGGGATAGTCGGCCAGTACCGAGAACCAGGTCTCGGCCGTAATATCGCCCACGCAGGCAACGACGACCTCGTTTTCACGCGGCATGCGCTTGAGGGCGCGCGTGCAGGTGACGTAGGCGGTCTCGTGGCTCGTAGCAGCAGAGACGATATCGTCATACAGGTTTTTGGGCGCCAGGCGCGGCGAGATGATCGCCTCGGTCGGACAGGCAGCGGCGCACAGGCCGCACTTGCGACAGGAGTCGAGGATCTCGATGGCGTCTTCCTCGACCTCGATAGCGTTGACCGGGCACACGTCCATGCACGCGGTGCAGCCGCTCTTTTCGTTTTTGCAGGTCAGGCACGGAATGGTGTTGCCGCGCGGACGCTCTTTATAGTCGGCAGGATTCCACTGCGGCGCCGATGGATCGAGTGCATCGGTCACACCGCCAAGCGGGTTTTTAAGAAAGTCGAAACCCTTGCTGATCTCGATAATATCATCAAACAGATCGTGTTCCTGCGCCATGCGCGGCCCCTCCCTGAGCAGTGCAAACAAGCAAGAGATAATGATACGCCATCGGCCCACGCCTCGGGCAAATTACACGCGGTGCACCTTTGAGGCAGATAGCCCATGGCCTATCGCCGCCCCGATTGCACAAGGTCAATCAAGCGCCAAGCTATGCCTCGCACATGAGCTGCACGAGCTTCTGTTTGGTCACCTTGGCCTGCTCGTTGGCCATATTGCGCTCGTTTCTAAAGACCGCATTTGCAACACTCTGCAGATCGGCATCGGAAATCTCGTCAAGGCCCAGCTCCTCGAGCGTCGTCGGCAGACCGACGCGCTGGCAAAACTCGAGCACCTGATCAAGCTCGGGCGCACGCTCCAGGCGCAGCTGCACCACCAGGCCAAATGCCACGGCCTCACCATGCATGGCCTTGCACTCGGGCAGAATCGTCAGGCCGTTGGCGATGGCATGGGCAAGCGCTAGGCCACCGCTCTCAAAGCCAACACCCGAGAGCAGAATATTGCACTCGATCAGGCGCTCAACCGCCGGCGATATACGTCCCTTTTTGAGATCGCGCTTGGCAGCGACGCCGCACTCCATGAGCGTGTCATAGCAGGCCCGAGCAGCAACCAGGGCCAAGTGCCCCGGCGTGCCACCGTGCTCGTTGGCGCCATGCGCCGCGGCGCACGAACGTGCCTCGAAGTACGTTGCCAGCGCATCGCCCATACCAGCGACCGTCATACGCAGCGGGGCCGCCGCGACCACGTTGGTATCGACCACGACCAAGTCTGGATTCTTCTCGAGCATCAGGTAGCGGTCGAACGACCCGTCCTCGTGATACAGCACCGAAATCGCGCTGCACGGACCGTCCATCGACGCCGCCGTGGGACATACGCACAACGGCAACTCGGCATAAAACGCAACGGCCTTGGCGATATCGAGCATCTTGCCGCCGCCAATACCCACCACCATGTCGCAATACTCAGCCTGGGCTTCCTTAGCCATTTCGACAACGGCCCCTTCCGTACACGGACCGTTGTAAATCTTAAAGAACGGCTCACTCAGATCGTCGTCCAGAAATCCATCGACGATCTGCCTGCACAGCCGATCCTCGGTGCCCTGGTCAAACAAGACATAGGCAGCGCATCCCAACCATGACAAATACCTGCCCTGACGCGAGAGCTCACCCGGCCCCTGAACATACCGGCCGGGACCGCCGTAAACCATAGGAAGCGCCATACGAGAATCCGCCCTTCATCAAACAACGATTGGTGCAAACTAACCTGCCCCCTGCACCAACTTGTGCATTGGGGACAGGTTGCTTTGCACCATAGCAAAAAGGGGCAAAGCCGTCTGTCAGCTTTGCCCCTCCTTAGATATGTTTTACTCATCCATGAGGTAATAATGACCCAGCGCGTCGGCACCCAGGATGGCGTTGGCGACCATCTCAGGCGTCACCTCAAACGGCATGTTGCACATGGTGTCCTCGGGCGCGCACGCGGCCTCGGCAACAATCATAGCCTTCTCACGCGTAACCTCGGCAACGCCAAGTTCCTTCATCGTGACCGGCAGGCCCAGCTCAATGCAGAAGCCCAAGACTTCCTCGAGCTTCTCGGTCGGGGCATCCTCGAGTACCAGCTGGACGATGGTGCCGAAGGCGACCTTCTCGCCGTGATACATGCCATGGCACTCGGGCAGCATCGTCAAACCGTTGTGGATGGCATGAGCAGCAGCAAGGCCTGAGCTCTCAAAGCCAATGCCCGAAAGCAGCGTGTTGGCCTCAATGATGTGCTCGACGGCAGGCGTGAGCGCACCCTTCTCCAGCGCGACCTTGGCCTTGACGCCATCGGCCATGAGCGTCTCATAGCAGAGCTTGGCGAGCGCCAGGCCAGCCATACCGCCCTTGCCGCCGGCGCAGGTGCCGCCGTCGGCATCATGCGTCGCCTGGGCCTCAAAGTAGGTTGCGAGCGCATCGCCCATGCCGGAAACCGTCAGGCGCACCGGGCTCGCCGCGATAACCGTCGTATCCATCAGGACGATATTGGGGTTTGCCTTAAGGAAGAGGTACTTGTCGAACTGGCCGTCATCGGTATAGAGCACCGAAAGCGCCGAGCACGGGGCATCGGTCGAAGCAATGGTGGGACAAATGATAACCGGGGACTCCAGGTAATAGGCGACGGCCTTCGCGGTGTCGAGGATCTTGCCGCCACCGACGCCGACGATGATGTCGCAACCGTTGTCGCGAGCGAGCGCAACCAGGCGATCGACCTCGCCCTTGGAGCACTCGCCGTTAAAGTCCTCAAACAGCAGCTCGGCCTTGGCCTCGGCAAAGCCGCCCTCGATCTTGGCACCGACGCGCTTCTTGCCCGAAGGCGTCACGATGACGAGGGCCTTAGCGCCGAGCGGCTCGACATAGGAGCCGAGCTTGGCCAGCTCGTCCGGACCCTGGATGTACTTGCTGGGGCTATTGAAAATTGCAGCCATAACTATCCCATTCTCTAAAAAAGAAAGGGGCTCCGTACGGATACGTGCGGAGCCCCTCGTTACGATAACAAGAGTCGATTAGAAATCGATGTCGGTGTCGTAGTAGCAGGCCTTGAGGATCTTCTCGAAGTCGGCAGCCTTGGTCTCACGCGGGTTCTCGGGCGTGCAGGCGTCCTGCTCGGCGTTCGCGGCGATCTCGGGCAGCTTGGCGAGGAACTCCTCCTCGGAAACCATCTGCGGGTTCTCGGCGTCGACCTTCACGCCACCATTCGCGTAATCCTTGATGGACTGCGGAATGTTGAGCTGGTCGTTGAGGTCGCGGATCTTCTGGACGAGCGCAGCGATGAGCTCCTCGTTGGTCTCGCCGGGAAGGTGCAGGATCTCCTTGGCCACGTAAGCGTAACGCTCGGCAGCACGGGGATCCTTGGAGTTCCACTGGATGACCTTGCCCAGGTACATGGCGTTAGCGGCACCGTGGATGATGTGGCCGTTCTCGAAGGCAGCACCGGTCTTGTGAGCCATGGAGTGAACGATGCCGAGCAGGCCCGAGGAGAAGGCGATACCGGCGATGCACTGAGCCTCGTGCATGTGCTGACGGGCCTCATGGTCGCCAGCATAGGACTTGGGCAGCCACTCGACGATCTCGCGGATGCCGTGCAGGGCGTTGGCGTCGGTGAACATAGAGGCGCAGGTGGAAACGTAGGCCTCCATGCAGTGGGTCAGAGCATCCATGCCGGTGTGAGCGCACAGCTTGGCGGGCATGGTGTAGGTGAGCTCGGGGTCGACGATGGCGACATCAGGGGTGATGTTGAAGTCGGCCAGCGGGTACTTGATGCCCTTGGCGTAGTCGGTAATGACGGAGAACGCGGTGACCTCGGTAGCGGTGCCGGAGGTAGAGGAAATGGCGCAGAAGTGAGCCTTCTGACGCAGCTCGGGGAAGCTGAACGGCTGGATAATGTTGTCGAAGGACTCCTCGGGATACTCGTAGAAGACCCACATGGCCTTAGCAGCATCGATGGGCGAACCGCCACCGATAGCAACGATCCAGTCGGGCTCGAAGTCGCGCATGGCCTCGGCGCCCTTCATGACCGTCTCGATGGACGGGTCGGACTCGACGCCCTCGAACAGCTTGACCTCGAAACCGCCTTCCTTAAGGTCGTTCTCGACGTCCTGCAGGAACCCGCCGCGGCGCATAGAGCTGCCGCCAGAAACGATGATGGCCTTCTTGCCCTTGAGGTTCTTCACCTCGTGGCGAGCGCCCTCACCAAAGTACAGATCGCGAGGATTGGTAAAACGTCCCATACTGTGCCTCCTAAACAAGCCCCTCTTAGACTTGCGTATATAACGGAGCACCCAATTGACTCCGTTAGGACCGGTTTGCGCGTTGCCGGCGATGACAATGCGCGATGTCTAAACGTCTCAACGCTCAGACAAACACTATTTTACCGTTCTGGTTGGTCAGTTATTCACCTAAAGCCGCCAATGATGAAACGTTTTTTCTATCCCTGAAGACCCTTGTGCGGCATTCATACTCCCAAGCTGGGCAAACGTTTTATCAAGGTTGACTACATATCCTGGGCAGGACGGTGCCCCTCCAAAATATGCACCGTTCGCCGCCAAAAATCGACCGTTTGCGGCACCGTGATACCACTCGGTCGTCCAAGGTGCCGACATTTGTGCGACATCCGTCTTCGTGGTGCAAAGGTGCAAGTCCAAGTGCGGCACCCCTGGTGTGCCACATGCGGGTAAACTAGAACCTTATATAGAAACATTTGAACCCTAACCGCAGCAAAGGAGGCCCCATGGCATTCGATCCCATTCAAGAGGATTGCCATCGCCTCGTTCTTGAGGCCTTGCGCCGCGACAATATCCCGCTCACCGACGGTGCCGCCGTAGAGCGTCTGATGGAACAATTCACCCGCAACCCCGCACCGCTCATCGTGCACGACCGCGACCGCGCCGGACATCTGATTGCCAAGGTGGTCGAGGCCGTCGACTACCGCATTCCCTTTATCCCTGACGATGCCCAGGCAGAGCAGGAAGAGGCAGCTGCCGAGAACATGCTCCGCGAGGCGGCCGCGCTCGATCCGGCCAACTGGGACGCTCAGCGCATGCTGACGGCACTCACCGCCGAATCCAACGAGGAATACGTACAGTATCTGGTGTCCAAGTGCGACGAGGTGGAGCACGATCTGGCGCTCAAGATCGCCTCGGCGCAGGACCCCTACGAGCGTGAGGCCGCAGGCGACCTGACCCGCCGTCCCTACCTGCGCTGGCTTGCTGCCTTGGCATCGCGCGCGCTCATTAGCGGCCGCTACCGCATGTCGCTCGAAGCCGCGAATCGCAGCCTGGACTTTGCGCCCAACGACCCCGCCGGCGTCCGCCATACTGCGATGCTTGCCATGGCAAAGCTTGAATACCCTGCCGAGGAGCTCAAGCGTTTTCGCTCCGCCCACTCCGTACCCTATCTCGCGAATACCCCGCTGCGCCGCCGCCCCAAAGATGCGGAGCGCGACCTGGACCCGTGGACGCTCATCGCGCTGATGAGCGCAGCCTGGCGCGAGCTGGATTACGAGGGCGCCGAGCACTACCTGCGCATCCTGGTGCGCTCATGCCCGCACGCGGCCGAAGCACTCTACTTCCAAACCGAATTTCCCGATGGCGTCTATGCCCGCGTCAACGTGGGCGTGGGTTCCACCGACGAGCTTGTCCTTGCCCTGTCCGAGGCGACGCCGGTGCTGCAGGAGGGCCTAGGCGCGCCCGACAACGCCAGCTTTGCCGCCTGGGTCGCCACCAACGACATCGTGCGCTCCCAGATCGACGAACGAATCCTGCGCGCGGCCGAGCAGGGGCTTCCATTTAAGGGAGGGGACCTCTAATGGATCCGAGCGTCTACATCCCCGCCTACCTGGAGCGCACCTATCTGGCGTCGCACCCCGAGCTCACCGATGCAGCACGCGAGCTTGTCCATAACGACATTAGCGCGAATCCCCAAAAGTATGCGCAGACCGAGCATGCCCAGGCGCTGCTGTCCTATGCCGGTGTTCATCGCCATCTGCTCGACGAGCTCCATCGCATCGAGGACATGGGCAGCGACGAGGAGTTTGAACAGACGCGCAACCGCCTGTTCGACGATATGCGCGATGAGCTGCTCAAGATCGTCCGCATCGATGCGTATGTCCTCGATGCCCAGCTGCTCGCCATCATTTTGGCGGACACGCCCGTTGACGCCTGCCTGGGCGACCTGATGAAGCTCGAGGCGACCACGGCCGATTACCTGCAGCAAAGCGTGCCCGGGTTCGACATGGAAGCCCCGCACTACTGGGCCAACAAGGTTTTGACGGACGGTGTGACGGCGGCAGATCTCACCGTGAGCGAGCCGGCACTTATCGGGTGGCTCCACACGCTCGAGGCCATCTCGCAGCTGTGCATGGCGAGCGCCCGCTACCGTGCTGCCGCCAACTACGCCCGCCGCGTCCTTAAGGCGGAAGGCTACCCCACCCGAGCCGCAGGCACCGTGTTGCTCGCCCTCGCTCGTCTGGAAGACCAGGACGGCTTTTTTGCCCTAGCGCACCAGCTCGAGGAACAGGTGGGAGCTGATGCACTCGAAAACTCCCCCTGGTACCTGCTCGCCCGCACGATTCTGCTGTTCAAAACGAACAAGATGCGTCCGGCGGTGCGTGCGCTGCGTGAGTTCGCTAACCGCTGCGAGGGCGGCGCGTTCTTCTTGCTGAATCCCATGTACCAGACACCGTACCTTCCCTGCCGGCCCGAGCCACGCGATCCCTGGGATCTTTCGCACCAGGCCGTTTGGGAAGCGGACGGCATTATCTCGGACACTCCAGACTTTGCCCCCTGGGCCAATGCCTGCGAAGACGTATCGCAGCTTGCCCAGGAATTTGCGCGCCGCTACGGTTTTTAGTGACGCACTCGACCCGACCATGTCGTTTACGTTAGGAACGGTTTCATGAACCTCCGCTCATCTCTTGCCTGCACCTCGAGCGATATCGCTCGCTGGGGGCTGCGCTCCGTCCTTAAGCGCCAGGGTGGCGTACTCCCCGGCCGCATCGCCATGAAGATCGACCCCGAGTTGCTGAGCGACCTTGCCGGCCTTGTCGACCGCAGCGTGGTGATCACCGGCACCAACGGCAAGACCACCACCTCCAACCTCATCGCCGACGCTGTTGCCGCCAGCGGTGCCACCGTGGTATGCAACCGCGCCGGCAACAACATGGAGCCGGGCGTGGTGGGTGCACTGCTCGAGGCGCGCAGCGGCCTCAAGCGAGCCGGCGGCAAGCGCGTGGGCGTTTTTGAATGCGATGAGCTCTACACCGTGCGCGTCCTGCCCAAGCTCAAGCCGACGTACTTCGTGCTGCTCAACCTGTTCCGCGACCAGCTGGACCGCTACGGCGAGATTGACCACACCCAGGACGTCATCGCCCACGCGCTGGAGCTTTCGCCGGCAACGACGCTCATCTACAACGCCGACGACCCGCTGTGTGCCGCAATCGCCGCGCGCGTTCCCAACGCGAGCATCGCCTTTGGCATCGACGGCGCCACCAACACCGAGTCCGACCGTATTAGCGACTCACGTTTTTGCCCACAGTGCAACGCACCGCTGGAGTATGACTACGTGCAATACGGCCAGCTCGGCGCCTACCATTGCCCCTCGTGCGGTTGGGCACGCCCCGCACTGGTCCGCCGTGTGACGGGCGTGGAGCTTGGCTGCGACGGCTACGGCTTTGACCTGGTCTTTGGATCTGCGCCCGACGCGGCTGCCGCGCACATCGCCACACGCTACAACGGCCTGTACATGGTCTACAACGTTGCCGCCGCCTTCTTTGCCGCACATGAGTTAGGCGTGGATACGGCGCACCTGCAGCCCACGCTCGATGCCTACGTCCCCGCCGGCGGACGCATGGGCCGCTGGGATATCGCCGGCCGCACCGTCGAGGCCAACCTGGCCAAGAATCCCGTAGGCTTCGATCGCCAGATCCAGTCCATTAAAACGGCAGGTGGCAGGCTCTGCGCCTTCTTCCTAAACGATAACGATGCCGACGGCCACGATGTCTCGTGGATCTACGATGTCGACTTCGAGCGCATCGCCGACACGCCGGGTCTTGTCGCCTTTGCCGGAGGCACGCGTGCGCACGACATGCAGGTACGCCTCAAGTACGCCGGCATCGATGCCGCGATTATCTCGGACGTCGCGCAGGCAATTGGCGCCGTTGCGGATGAAGCCGCAGGCGACACTTTCTATGCCGTCGCCAACTACACGGCCTTCCCGCCGCTGGTCAAAGAACTCGATGGGCTGAAGGGTGCCGATGCAGCCACGGTTGCTGCCCGCGCTGCAACGTGTGCCGATGGCAGTGCCGTCCCCGTCGGCATCGCGCCAGTCGAGCTTTCGCGCCCGCTGCGCATCGTATACCTGTATCCCGATGCCCTTAACCTCTACGGCGACGGCGGCAACGTCATCGCCCTCGAGCGCCGCTGCGCCTGGCGTGGCATTCCCGTGCGCGTGGACGAGGTCCGTATGGGCGAATCACTCGATCTCACCGATGCCGATATCGTCATGATGGGTGGCGGCTCCGACCGCGACCAGCTAGCCGTGGCACACGAGCTGCTCGCTCAAAAAGACAAGGTCGCATCCTATGTTGAGGATGGCGGTTCGCTGCTCGCCATCTGCGGCAGCTATCAGCTGCTCGGCCGTTCGTACTATATGGGTGAGAATCGCATTGAGGGTCTGGGGGTCATTGCCGCCGAAACCGTACGCGGCTCCGACCGCCTGATCGGCAACGTAGCCGTCAAAACCGACCTGGCACCCGAGCCCTTTGTGGGATTCGAGAACCATGGCGGCCGCACGCTTTTGGACGCCGATGCCACGCCGCTCGGAACGTCCGTCGTCACGGGCACCGGCAACAACGGCGATGATGGTCTTGAGGGCCTCATCTACAAGGGCGTCATCGGCACGTACCTGCACGGACCAGCACTGCCCAAGAACCCCGAACTCGCCGACTGGCTCATTACCCACGCCCTCGAGCGCCGTGGCGACGCGCAGGCCACAGCCCTGCTGCCGCTCAAGCCCCTCGACGACACCTACGAGCGCGCCGCCCACGACGCAGCCATGAGGCTCCTCCCCTAGCACCCCACCACCACAAAGGGGACAGGCACCTTTGTGGTGGTTTTGACCCGTCCCAGCGGTTTGTCTCAATCTGTAACATCTAGACCGATAAAAGTCGTCTTACTGTTACAGAATGAGATGTTCGTCCCGACGTCTGCCTTTTGTCTCGATCTGTAACAGATAGAGCCGATTTGCCCGCCCAGATGTTACAGATTGAGATATTTGAAAATCGGAATAGAAGCCTACTCCTGTGTGGTGGTTTTCCAGTTTGCCAACGATATACGCGCCGGCAAAAAAGTCTGCTATACTCTTTCCCGCTGTCCCCATCGTCTAGCGGCCAAGGACGCCACCCTTTCAAGGTGGATATCGCGGGTTCGAATCCCGCTGGGGGCACCAACTTTAAAATGTGCGAACCCGTGCGAGTTACCATCGCACGGGTTCGTTCTTTTTTGACATTACATGAAGAAGACTCAATGCCCTTGCGCTAGCTAAACAGCTCGCAAACTTTTCGATCAGAGCAGGCTTTACTCAACATCTTGGTAGCCGCAGAGAGCATGACAGGACTTAGCCCACGCGTGAAACGCCTGCTCGACCGCAAGTTCAAAGAAGGTCCAAACGGCAAAAAAGAAGGGACCTCGCACAGGCGAGACCCCTTCGCACGCAAAATCAAACGTGTCTGTTACACATAGAACAGAATGTCGTCGTAGGTCGGGACCGGCCAGTAGTCGGCGGCCACGATCTCCTCCATGGCATCCACGGCGGCGCGCAGCGTATCCATAGCGGGAACGACCTCGTGTGCATACACGTTGGCCTGCTCCTGGCCATCGAGGGCCTCGGCCTTCTGATGCACGGCATCGAGCGCCTTGATGGAGTCGTTGATGGCGGTGATACCGTTGCAGAGCTTGTTGAGCGTGTTCTGCTCGCACTGCATGGCAGCATCGGCACCAGCAGCGCGGATTGCCTCAAGACCCTTAGCGACCTTGGTGGCATAGGCGGTAATGACCGGGCGATAGGTGCGACGCGCCTCGCGAACCATCGTGGTGGCCTCGATGTTCATGAGCTTGTTGTACTTCTCGAGCTTGCAATCGTAGCGGCACTGAGCCTCGGCCTTGGTCAGGACGCCAGTCTCCTCAAAGAGCGCGATAGCCTTATCGGAAACAAAAGCGGGCAGGGCGTCGGCCGTGGTCTTGTTGTTGGCAAGGCCGCGCTTCTCGGCCTCGACGGGCCACTCATCTGAGTAGCCGTCACCGGAGAACAGGATGCGCTGGTGGTCGGTCAGGACCTTCTTGCAGTACTCGAGCGCAGCGTCCTGGAACTCATCCTCGGGCGTACCCTCGAGCGCGTCGGCGAAGGACTTGAGCGACTTGGCCACGGCGGCATCGAGCACCAGGTTGGAGTCGGAGACGTTCTGCTCGGAGCCGCAGGCACGGAACTCGAACTTGTTGCCCGTGAAGGCAAACGGGGAGGTGCGGTTGCGGTCGGTGTTGTCCTGCATCAGCTTGGGCAGGGTATCGGCGCCCAGGTCGAGCACGCCGCGCGTGGCATGGACGGAAGCCTTGCCATCGATGATCTTCTCGACGACCTCGGTAAGCTGGTCGCCCAGGAAGATGGACATGATCGCCGGAGGAGCCTCGTTGGCGCCCAGACGATGGTCGTTGCCGGCCGAGGCAACGGAGGCACGCAGGAGCTCCTGATAGTTATCAACGGCCTCGATCACCGCGGTGAGAAAGACGATGAACTGCAGGTTGTCGAGCGGGGTGTCGCCCGGATCGAGCAGATTCTCGGACTCGGTGCCAAGCGACCAGTTGTTGTGCTTGCCCGAACCGTTGATGCCCTCGAAGGGCTTCTCGTGCAGCAGGCAGACCAAGTCGTGGCGGGAGGCGATGAGCTTCATCTTCTCCATCATGACCAGGTTCTGGTCGATGGCCTCGTTGACCTCGCCATAGACAGGGGCAAGCTCATGCTGGCAGGGAGCAACCTCGTTGTGCTTGGTCTTGGCGGGAATGCCAAGCGCCCACAGTTCATCGTCTAGGTCCTTCATATAGGCCGAGACGGTGGGGCGGATAGCGCCAAAGTAGTGCTCCTCGAGCTCCTGGCCCTTGCAGGGAGCAGCACCAAAGAGGGTGCGGCCGGTGATGACCAGGTCCTTGCGCTTGCGATAGGCGTCCTTCTTGATCAGGAAGTACTCCTGCTCGTCGCCCACGGAAGGAACGACCTTCTTGGGGGTCTTGCCAAACAGCGCCAAAACGCGCTTGGACTCACGCGAGAGCGCGGTCATGGAGCGCAGCAGCGGGGTCTTCTTGTCCAGAGCCTCGCCCGTGTAGGAGCAGAAAGCCGTAGGAATGCACAGGACATCGTCCTTGATAAAGGCGGGGCTGGTGGGATCCCAAGCGGTGTAGCCACGGGCCTCGAAGGTAGCGCGCAGGCCGCCGTTGGGGAAGCTGGAGGCATCCGGCTCGCCCTGGATGAGGTTCTTGCCCGTAAACTTGGTAATGGCGGTGCCGTCGTGGTTGGGCTCCAGGAAGCTGTCGTGCTTCTCGGAAGTAATGCCCGAAAGAGGCTGGAACCAGTGCGCGTAGTGCGTCGCGCCCTTGGAGATAGCCCAGACCTTCATGGCGTGGGCAACGGCGTTGGCCACATCCAGGTCGAGCGGCTCACCGCCCTCGAGGGTTGCAGCAAGGCGCTTCCAAATGTCCTTGGGGAGGTAGTCCTTCATGACTTCCTCAGAGAACACCATGGTCCCGAAGCGGTCAGTAAGTTCGGCCATACGGAACTCCCTTCGTATCGGCACCGCGTGAGAAGCGGTGTTGATTACTAACGAACGAGTCATAGCTTAGACTCGCCGTGTTTCCGCGACATTACCGTTATGTTGCTGTCGCGAAACCAATCAATGAGGTTACCCTATCGAGGCGGCATTGCCACCCTCAACAGCCAATCAACTGCATAAATTGCAGACCTCTCCCCATGGTTTAAGGGTAGTCAATTTGGGACGGGGCTTTATTAACTGGTATTTCGCATCAGATACCATTCAATATAGCCCCATCCTACATTGACTGCCCTGTTATAGGAAATGCCGATAGCGAAGCATTTTCGATTGGTATCCCCAAATAGCGAGTGAAACTCCATCGTGGCACAGTGGTGCTGTAGAATCCTTACAACACATCACACTATTAAGTATCTAGAGGAGCACGATATGCGCGTCGACGAGGTTTTTAAGCAGGCAGCATCCCAGGGCACCGCGCCCGTTTCGTTTGAGATGTTCCCGCCCAAGGGCGAGCTTACCCTCGACACGGCTTGCGAGGTGGCAGGCAATCTATGCAAGCTTTCGCCGAGCTTTGTCTCGGTCACCTGCTCGGCCGGCGGCTCGGGTAACGGTGCCACCACCGCCCCCATCGCGCATATGATTTCGAGCGAATTCGATACGCCCTCGGTAGCGCACCTCACCTGCGTGGGCCGCACCCACGCCGACATCGCCGCCAAGATCGACGAGTATCGCACCGCCGGCGTTGAAAACATCCTGGCCCTGCGTGGTGATCTTCCCGCTGGCGCGACCGAGGACGACAAGCCCGCCTCGGACTACGCCTACGCCCGCGACCTTATCCCCGAGCTCGTCGACGCCGGCTTTTGCGTGGGCGCCGCAGCCTACCCCGAGGGCCACATTGCCTGCGAGGATCTCAACCTCTCGGTCGAACACCTCAAGCAAAAGCAAGACGCCGGCGCGAGCTTCTTTGTGACGCAGCTCTTTTTTGACAACGAGTGCTTCTACCGTTTTCGCGAGCTTGCCGACAAGGCCGGTATCACCGTGCCCATTACCGCAGGCATCATGCCGTTTATGGGCAAATCGCAGATCAGCCGTATGGTCTTTATGTGCGGCGCGTCGCTGCCCTCCCCCGTCATCAAGATTCTCGCCAAATACGAGAACGACCCCGAGAGCCTGCAGGCAGCCGGTGTAGATTATGCCGCCCGTCAGCTTTGCGACCTCAAGGAGCACGGTGCCGACGGTCTGCACCTGTACACTATGAATCGTCCTGCGATCGCCGCAACCATTATGGAGCGCCTGGGGTAATGGAAAAACCGCACATCGATACAGCTTTTGGTGAAGTGCCGACCGACCTTGCGTCGCCGGCGCTCTACCGTATCGATGCCGCCCACCACCCTCGCGTCGACCGTGCCGAGATGCTGCGGTATCTGGGCTACGGCGGTCAGCAGATTGAGCCCGAGCTGTCGCAGCGTATTGAACTTGTCGTTGAGCGTCTGGAGCTGGACATTGAGCCCCGCGGCGTGCGCCGCATATTTGCCATCGATGCCACGGGAGCCGATGAACAGGGCGATCCTTGCATTCGCTTGGTCGGCACCAACGTTGAGCTGCGCGGTCGCGATATCTATCGCCACCTCAAAGACGCCCGCTTTGCCGCACTCATGGCATGCACCCTCGGCATGGACGCCGAGCGTCGCCTGCGCACCACGGGAGCCCAGCAGCCCCTAGAGGGAGCTGTGCTCGACGCCGCATGCTCTGCCTATGTAGAAGCCGCCGTCGAGCAGATGGACCAGCAGGTCAAGGCTGCGGCCGCCGCACACGGACTCGCCGGCAACTGGCGCTTTAGTCCCGGCTACGGCGACTGCCCGCTTACGGCCCAGCGCTCAATCGTTGCTGCGCTCAACGCTACGCGGCTCATCGGACTTACCGTCACACCTACCAACCTGCTCATGCCCACCAAGAGCGTGACCGCAGTAATCGGTCTATTTGACGGTGAGGTCCACGACGCCCAGAGCCGCCCTACCTGCAATATCTGCCGCATGCGCGAGCACTGCCGCTTCCGCGCCGCCCACACCACCTGCTATTCCAGCCATTAGGAGCCCTCGATGTTTACTCCGCTTATCACTCATGATCTGGACGGCGCTGCGCTGGCGGCGCCCGTTGATGCCGCACGCCGTAATGGCGCTGCATACAAGACGCGCACGATCGACGACCTTCGCATTAAGGACGATCGCCTGCGCGCCGCCATCGAGGGCACGGGGCACTTGCTGTTCGACGGCGGCATGGGCACCATGCTGCAGGCTGCCGGCATGAAGGCCGGCGCCCTGCCCGAGCTGCTCAACTTTGAGGAGCCCCAGGTCATTACCGACATTCAGCGCCAGTACGTCGAGGCTGGCTGCGACGTGATCACTGCCAACACCTTTGGCGCCAACGCCCACAAGCTCGACGGTGCCGCTACCGTGGCAGATGTCTTTACCGCTGCCGTCGCCTGCGCCCGCGCGGCCGGTGCCCACTACGTCGCCGGCGATATCGGTCCCATCGGCGCGCTGCTTCGCCCCTTGGGCACCCTCAGCTTCGACGAGGCCTATGACCTCTTTGCCGAGGAAGTGCGTGCCGGCGTCGATGCGGGCGTGGACCTCTTTATTATCGAGACCATGACCGACCTTGCTGAGATCAAGGCTGCCGTCCTCGCCTGCCGCGAGAACTCCGACCTGCCCGTCTTTGCCACCATGACCTTTGAGGAAGACGGCCGCACGTTCCTGGGTACGAGTCCCGAGGTGGCCGCCATCACGCTCGACGCCATCGGCACCGACGTTTTGGGCATCAACTGCAGCCAGGGACCGGCCGAGCTCCGAGGACTCGCCGCACGTATGCTCACCGTTACCGACAAGCCCGTTATGGTGCAGGCCAATGCAGGACTCCCCCGCGTGGACGACGACGGCAACACCGTCTTTGACATCCAGGCCCCCGAATACGCCAAGGCCGTCGCCGGCATGATCGCCGACGGCGTGAGCGTCGTGGGCGGCTGCTGCGGAACCACGCCGGCGCACATGGCGGCCTTGCGCTCGCTTATCGACAACCACACGCCCAGCCCGCGCCGCCGCAAGCCCAGCATGTCGGTCACGAGCGCCCAGACGGTCGTGGACCTTCCCTGCGACAGTCACAAGATCGCCGTCATCGGCGAGCGCATCAATCCCACCGGCAAAAAGCGCCTGCAGCAGGCCCTGCGCGACGGCGACCTGGACTACGTCGTGAGCCAGGGCATTAGCCAGCAGGAACAGGGCGCCGACATCCTGGACGTTAACGTGGGCCTACCCGAGATCGACGAGGTCAAGATCATCCAACAGGCGACCGAGCAGCTCCAGGGCTCCACGCTGCTGCCGCTGCAGATCGACTCCACCGACCCCGCAGCCGTCGAGGCAGCCGTGCGCCGCTACGCCGGCAAGCCCATCATCAACTCGGTCAATGGCAAACAGCAAATCATGGATGAGATCTTCCCGCTAGTCGCCCACTACGGCGCCAACGTCGTCGGCCTCACACTCGACGAAGGCGGTATTCCGGATACCGCAGAGGCTCGCTTCGCCATCGCCGAGCGCATCGTGGCCGAGGCTGCCCGTTACGGCATCGGACCGGACCGCATCCTCATCGACTGTCTGGTCATGACCGCCTCGACCAATCAACGCCAGGCCGAACAGATCCTGCGCGCCATGTCCCTGTGCAAAGAGCGTCTGGGCGTCAAATGCGCGCTCGGCGTGTCGAACATCAGCTTTGGTCTGCCTGCCCGCCCGCTGCTGGGCTCGGTCTTTTTGGCTGCCGCTTTTGGCGCGGGCCTGGACGCCCCCATCATGAACCCGGGCTCCAAGCGCTTTATGGATACCGTCTACAGCTATCGCGTGCTGAGCGTTGAAGACGAGGGCTCGACCGGATACATCGAGCGCTACGCCGGCTGGACCGATCCGTACAAGATCGCCGCGAACCCAGCGGCGGCTCAGGCAGCATCGACCGACGCCGCGCCCGCTGCTGGCACCGCCGGCACCGACGGCAACGACGACCCGATTCGTCGCATGGTCGTCTCGGGCCGCAAGGGCGAAATCGCGGCCGAGACCGAGCGCCTGCTGGCCGACCATGACGCCATGGACCTCATCAACAATCACTTTATCCCCGCCCTCGATGAGGTCGGAGTCCTCTTTGACCAGGGCAAGTTCTTCTTGCCGCAGCTTATGGCCTCGGCCGAGGCCGCGCGCGTGGGTTTTGACACCATCAAGCGCCTGATGCCCGCCGGCGAGATTGCCGACAAGGGCAAAATCTGCGTGGCCACCGTCAAGGGCGACATCCACGACATCGGTAAGAACATCGTCAAGATGCTGCTCGATAACTACGGCTATACCGTCTTTGACCTAGGCCGCGACGTCGACCCGCAAGAGGTGCTCAAGACCGTACAGGAGCGCGACATCAAGCTCGTCGGCCTCTCGGCGCTTATGACTACCACCGTCGTGGCCATGGAAGAGACCATCAAGTTGCTTCATGCCGAGGTGCCGGGCGTCAAGATCATCGTAGGCGGCGCCGTACTCACCCCCGAATACGCCAAGCAGATCGGTGCGGACTACTACGCCAAGGACGCCGCCGAGAGCGCGCGCATCGCCGAAGAGGTCTTTGGGCAGTAACACAACGGAAACAACCGAGCACCAAAACGTGCCGCGCGCGCCACTTGGCACGTGCGGCACGTTAAAATAGATAAGACTATGCTCGTTTTGGCAGATAGGAGCGCAAGGATGGCGATCACGCCCGCAGAAATCGCGGAAACCCGCGGCATGGTTGAGGAGCAGAACCTCGACATCAGGACCATCACCATGGGTGTTTCGCTCATGGGTTGCGGCGACGAGAACCTCGACCGCATGTGTACGAAGATCTACGACCACGTGACGCACACGGCTGAGCACCTGGTCGAGACCGCCGAGAACCTCGAGCGCGAGTACGGTATCCCCATTGTCAACAAGCGCGTTTCCGTCACCCCGGTGGCGCAGATCGCCGCGTGCTGCAAGGATGAGGACCTCACCCCCATTGCGCATGCCCTCGACCGCGCGGCCGAGACCCTCGGCATCGATTACCTGGGCGGCTTCTCCGCGCTCGTCCAGAAGGGCATCGGCGACGCCGACCGCCGTGTCATCCAGTCCATCCCCCAGGCGCTCGCCGCCACCAGCCGCGTCTGCTCCAGCGTCAACGTCGCCAGCCTGCGCGCCGGTATCAACATGGATGCCGTGCTCATGGCGGCTCAGACCATCATCGATGCCGCCAAGCTTACGGCCGACGAGGATTCCGTTGGCGCCTCCAAGTTTGTCTGCTTTGCCAACATGGTCGAGGACTCCCCGTTTATGGCGGGCGCCGTCCACGGCGGTGGCGAGGCCGACGCCGTCATCAACGTAGGCGTCTCGGGCCCCGGCGTTATGGCCGCAGCCCTGGAGACGCTCCCCGACTCCGCCTCGATGATGGAGGTTGCCGAGAAAATCAAGCAGACCGCCTTTAAGATCACCCGCGCCGGCGAGCTCATGAGCCGTGAGGCAGCCCGCCGTCTGGGTGTCGAGAAAGGAATTGTCGACCTGTCGCTGGCTCCCACGCCTGCCATCGGCGACTCCGTTGCCCGCATCCTCGAGATCATCGGCGTAGGTACCTGCGGTGGCCCCGGCACGACCTGCGCGCTCGCCATGCTCAACGATGCCGTCAAGAAGGGCGGCGTCATGGCCAGTTCCAGCGTGGGCGGCCTCTCCGGCGCCTTTATCCCCGTGTCCGAGGATGCCGGCATGATCGCCGCCGTCGAGGCCGGTGCGCTTTCGCTCGAGAAGCTCGAGGCCATGACCTGCGTGTGCTCCGTTGGCCTGGACATGATCGCCATCCCCGGCGACACCCCGGTCGAGACCATCGCCGGCATCATCGCCGACGAGATGGCCATCGGCGTCATCAACAACAAGACCACGGCCGTCCGCGTGATTCCCGCCATCGGCAAGGGCGTGGGCGACTGCGTCGAGTACGGTGGCCTGTTCGGCCGTGCACCCATCATGCCGGTGAACCCCAACGCCGGCACCGTGCTTGCCCACCGCGGTGGACGCTTCCCGGCGCCGCTGAACTCGCTGAAGAACTAGCTGAGGGGGACTGGCGAGGAGCCCCGGGGAGGGCAAATATATAAGGTCGCCTGCTCGGACAGTCCTGACTCGCACGGAGAGCACATTAAGTGCTCTCCGGCTCGTGCGGAACTCGCGATCGACCTTATATATTTGCCCTCCCCGGGGCTCCCGCACAACGGGACCTCGGTTGGGTTCTATCCCTTTGGCAGTCGCTTCGCTCCTGCACCACTTGGCTGATACGGCGGTTTGGCGTTGGAACGGTTCTTTTTCTGATATATTCTGGTTGCGGCTCTTCTTTTGGGAGGAGTCGCTTTTTTGTTGCTAGGAGGTTGGCCCGTGGCTGATGATTTGATTCATTCTGAGCTGCTTGCTGCGGATTGGAATGGCGAATGGATGCGCCTGCAAGCTGCTCGGCGACGGGCTGATGATTCTTTTGAGTGGGATAAAAGGGCTCGGCATTTTCGGCCGTTGGAGACTGCCCCTTATGCTCGGGATTTTATAAAGCTGTTGGCGTTGAAGCCTGGTGAGTCGGTGCTTGATATGGGGTGTGGGGCTGGGTCGATTGCTATTCCGCTTGCTCAGGCTGGGCATTCCGTGATTGCGGCTGATTTCTCCCCTGCCATGTTGGGCACGCTTGATGCCGGCATTGAGTATTACGGGCTCGAAGATCTTATTACGCCGCTTGAGCTTGCTTGGGATGATGATTGGGATTTGGTTGGACCGGTCGCGAAAGCGGTGGATGTTGCCTTTGCCAGTCGCTCTGTCACCACGACCAACCTAAAAGGCGCGCTTGCCAAGCTCGACCGCACGGCTCGCCGGCGTTGTGCTGTCACGATGGTCGCCAACTCCAGCCCGCGCTATGATCTGCACTTGATGAACGCTACGGTGCCTCGGTTACCTGCAGTAATGGCTTTGTGTACGCCTTCAACATCCTTATTCAGATGGGTGCGTTGCCGCAGGTTACGTACTTTGAATCGCCTCGTCGCGATACCTTCGATAGCCTCGAGGCAGGCGTGACGGACTTCTCCCGTATGCTAGAGCATGGCAACGAAGATAAGGTCGACCGTCTGCGCGACTACATCGCCCAACACATGATTGAGAATCCCCATGCCGGTGAGCCGGGCTCCAAGGGCGTGCCGCAGGGGCGCTATATGCTCGACCATATCCGTAAGGTTCGTTGGGCGTTTATTGCATGGGAGCCGGTCTCTGCGCCCAGCTCATAGCCTGTTCGCAGCCCCCGCCGCCCACTCACTCGGCATCCGCATTCTTTTTGAACTGGGCAAACGCGCTCCGCACCGCGCCGTTCCTGCGCTATCGTGGGACAGCTCACGTAGATTAAGGCCCCGTCGTGGGGCGCCCCATACATAGAAAGCGAGAACCCATGGCACTGACAGGAGCCCAGGTCAAGCAGCTTCGCAGCATGGCCCATCACCTCAACCCCGCCATCATCATCGGCAAGTCCGATGTCAACGAGGGCACCGTCGAGCAGACGGTCGCCTACCTGGAGAAGCACGAGCTCGTTAAGTGCTCCGTGCTCGATGGCTCCAGCCTTTCCGCCCGCGAGGCCGCCGAAGAGCTCGCCGAGCGTTGCCACGCCGAGGTCGTCCAGGTCATCGGCCGCAAGTTCTCGCTGTATCGCGAGTCCTCGCGCAAGGACATCGAGAAGATCAAGCTCGTCTAAGAGCCAATGATCCGGCGAGCCAACATATAGCAAGCTTACGGGTGCCCAAGTACTTCGGGCGCCCGTTTTTTATCGCTCGACCAGCACGCGGTTGAGCCGACCCCCCACCAAGCGCTCGTATAGACGCCGCGTCTCGGGCTCGGGCACGCCATTGACCTGCTCCCTCAGATGGTACATATGCCCGCTGTACAGCTCGACGATATCGCGCCGCCGCCCCGCCGCACTGTAGACGCGCATGGCGCAGCGCACCATATCCTCACGCGCCGTTTCCTGCCGAAGCCCCGACTCCGCCAGCCAAATCGCCGACTGCAGATCGTTTTCCTCTAGAGCGGCATTTGCTCCCTTAATCATGCAATCGATGTACTTTGACTGCATAATGCGTCGCATACGCAAAAAGTAGGTGGGATTACAGCCATTGGGAACATACAGCGGTCCGGCATAAAGCTGCTCAATCTTAAGGCACAGCTCAACTAAATGGGGCCCGCGCGCACCCGTGCGATTTCCCAAAATCTCGCGGCTTATCTGGTCAAACAGCCGCACATCGGTCTTGACGTAGTCGCCGTTGAGTCCGATGCATTCATTTTGGATGAGCACACACGACTTGCCATCCGGCGTTGGCCCCAAAGCCGACCGCAAGCGCGATATCGTCGAGTACAGGTTGTTGCGGGCGCTATTGAACTCGGCATGGGGCCACAGCTCCATGGCCAGCGTCTCACGATCGACGAGCGCATCCATGCCCAGCGCAAGCCGCTCGGCGAGCGTCGCCGCCTTCTTGCGGCGCCACATTTTGTCCGTGATGGGAAACCCGTCGCGCTCGGCGCGAAACGCACCAAACATGCGAATCTCGATATGGTCGATGGTATCAACGGCTTCAACCTCGCCGGCCTGGAACAGGCGCTCGCCCTCCCCTTCCAAATCGTCGCGCAGCGAGTACCGCGACAGCTCGCGCACGGGAAGCTTCTTGCGTATCCTGCCCGCCGGCTCGCCCAGACAATGCATGGCAAGGCGCGCAAAGAGCCGATACGATGGCTCTAGAATCCCCGCACGATTCATGGACATCCAGGCCGCAAGATCGCTATCTCGGCCCGCACAGGCCAAATGCAGCGCCACCATCCAGGCCTCCGCTCCACCAACCTGCGTCTGGCTTATATCGAGTAGCTCCGCTTCCTCGCGCACCGAAACCATCGAGGTGTTACGCAGATATGCCGCGCGCTCCAGCAGCAATGCGTTATCGCGCATGTACGCAATCGACTCCTCGGCAAGTTTGAGCACTTGGACCGCACGGAACTTTGCATTAACCGGCCGTCCCTCTGCCAGCGACTGCCAGCCTTCTAGCAACAGCCCAAACAGCTGAATCTGGTTGTCGCGCATGCGCACGGCAAAACGATCGAGCTCGTTGAACGCCGCGTCGTCGGTTACCGGCAAGCCGGAAAGGAGCCGCCGTGCCGCCAACACCATGCGCACCCAGATAGCCATCGCCTTAAGCCCACGTACGTCGAGCGCCTCCCGCACCACCGTCATCTCGTCGTCGCGCTCGTCGGTTCCCGCAAACGACCCGTCAAAGAGCTCCACCAGCATGCTATCGGCCCGTATAACAATCCCCGCGATGTCGAGCTCGCAGTCGTAGGCCTTGCTCGTTTTGAGCTGTTGTAGAACGCCGCCGTCATTTCCCCGCTCGGTCAGACAGCGTTTGACCTCGATATGCGCAGACAACATATCGAGTGCGGTATGGGACATCTCTATTTCTGGCACGGCCAGGTTCGTAGGAAGCCCAAGCCCGTTGTCCCCATAGCAAACAGCCGTCAGTGTCTGGGCCACCCTCCATGAAACAGGGTCTATTTCGCAGGCCGCCCGTTCGCCCCCGCGTTCGACGACCGATGCCATATAGCGAGCGAGCTTTGTATTGGACACGCTGACCGCTGCCAGATATACGCCAAGCGCTTCGGCAGGCGTTGGCTCTGGAGCCGGATCGTCGGCATCGATCGTGCCCAGCGCCGCTCGGCAGATATCGGCCCCGTGCCCCGTCAGAGCCAGATCGACCCCATACTGCCCAGCAAGTTCAAGGACCGCTTCACGGTCCAAAAAGGCGTCCGCCAGGCCCATCGCCGCATCGCATCGGCCTGCCTTAAGCAAAATCCGGGCCGCCCTCGGAACAAGTTCGGGGCGAACCTCGGCCACCAACTTACGCAAGCGCAAGCGTCCGTTATCCTCCGTGCCCAGACACGTAAAACTCCGCTCGGCGGGGTCCAAGCCAAAGATCGGGTAGTCGCGTACAAAGTAGGACTGGTCGACCATCGACAACCTTACCCCGCAAGCCTCGAGTTCTGCGATATTGCCCTCGCCCATCAAAACCATGAGACATGCCACGCAAAACAGCGCATTATTGTCGAGCGAAGCCAGATCAGCAAGTGCCGCGCCATATACGTTGACAATCTCGTTTTCGAGCAGACCGGCTACGTCACCTTGGCCATACAGACCCGTCTGCAATGCCGAAACGAGCTCGGGCACGCCCTGCGTGAGCTGATAAAAGTCGAGCGATGTGCTGATCGAAAACGCCGATGCCCATGCCGAATACTCATAGGCATGCACCTTGAGCACCTGCGCATTGATCTTAACCGAATCGCCCAGCCCATGAATCAGCTGACGATTTGAAGGACGGCAGGAAATAAAGACCCCTACCCCCATAGCGCGCAGGCCGCGAATCCTGTCGATGAGGTCTTCGGTATCGTGTTGATCGAGGTTTGGCACATTATCAATCGCGATAAGGGAGTGCGGTTTGTCTTTGAGTTCTTCGGTAACCACCTCGAGCTGCATAAACACCTCGCGTCCAGTAGCGCGATCGGCCTCGATAATCCGCACGGGGCCTCGCGTCGGGTCGCATTTAACCTCATGGGTGTACTGCAGCAGCACCGAGGTCTTCCCAAACCCGTCGGGCGCATAAAGAACCACGATGCCGGCCTTTCGGCCCTTGGCGATAAGCTCATTCATCAAGCGTTCGCGTCGCACCATATAGCCTCCGCCCAGCGGCATCAGCTCGAGGTCGTCTATACCGCTCAAATCGTTTACCATGCCCGCTCCTCAACTCGACCGTATGGACACTGTAGCCGCAAGACCATACAAGCCGCGCTATGAATAGAGCGACCTTGTGTTTTAGGTTGTCTTTTGGTACGCAAGCGGCAAGTTTTTGTACAGCGAGGGCCGATTGTTATTAATCCCCCGACTAATCGGTCTTTAAGCAGGTAAATGAGCTTGTCAGCTTGTCCCATCTAAGCGGCAGTGTAACGCAGATGAACAAGGTTCAGTTATGTCATTCAACTCGCCTAGCACCCGCTACCGTCTACGACCTTTTAGTGGCATTTTTGCATAGAATCTGATATGGAATGAATCAAACTGTTGGGCATCCGGCATTCGTCAAGCTTGCGGCAAGATTTTGGTCAAGTGGGCGAAAAGGGATAGCAAAAAGGCCCCCGCAAAGCGGAGGCCTTAGGCAAGGCTATGTCGAGCTGCAGAATTCGCGCTACTCGCAGAGCGAAAGGGCGGCCTCGTCGGCAACGACAACGCAGTTGGTGTGCAGCTGCAGGATCGAAGCCGGGCACTCGGGCGTAACCGGACCATAGCACATGTCATGCACGGCCTGAGCCTTGGCCTCGCCGTTGGCGACGACCAGGATCATGCGGGCATACATGATGGTCTGGGTGCCCATGGTGTAGGCCTGACGGGGAACATCGTCGATGCTGTCGAACAGGCGGCTGTTGGCCTGAATGGTGCTCTCGGTGAGGTCGACGCAGTGCGTGCCCTTGGAGAAGTGGTCATCGGGCTCGTTGAAGCCGATGTGGCCGTTGTTGCCAATGCCGAGCAGCTGCAGATCCGGGTAACCGGCCTCGGCGACGATCTTGTCGTACTCAGAGCAGGCAGCGGCGGCGTCGGGGTTGGAACCGTCGGGCACATGCGTGTTGTTCAGGTCGATGTTGATGTGATCGAAGAAGTTCTCACGCATGAAGTAGTGATAGCTCTGGGGATCGTCGTGCGAAAGGCCGCGATACTCGTCCAGGTTATAGGTGCTGACCTCGGCAAAGTCGACGTCGCCCTTCTCGTACCAAGCAGCGAGCTGCTTGTAGGCACCGATCGGTGTGGAGCCGGTGGCAAGGCCCAGCACACAGTCGGGCTTGAGGATAACCTGGGCCGAGATGATATTAGCGGCCTTGCGGCTCATATCCTCGTAGTCTTTAGCTTTAATGATCTTCATTACGCGTCCTTTCTCGTACAAGAGAGGCAAGGCTCCCTTACAAGCACTTGCCCGCGGCCCGCGTCGGCCGCAACCAACGTGTGCGGCCACCAGGGCGAGGTCGCGTAATGTATGTGTCTCGTGTCTAACCGCGTCGAGGCCCCTGCCCGTCCACGGTGACCCAAAGCCTTTTAGCTTCGGACAAATCCCATCTTGCCACGGAGGGCGCCCTCTTTCAAGGGCGCCCTCCGTAAACGTGTTTGAATTGTAGGCTAATGGCCACGTGCACTTGCTAGCGCTCGCGAGCAACGATGAGTTGATCCATCTCTTCGACATGCACGCCAACGGAGCCCTTGATGCTCGAGAACTCAACGGAGTTGCACACCAAGATGGGAACCGTCACATCGTAGCCCTCGGCAGCAATTGCCTCGCGATCGAACTCAATGAGCACGTCGCCCTTATGGACGATGTCACCCACTTGCGCATGTACGGTAAAGTGCTTGCCCTCGAGCTGAACGGTATCCAAACCAACGTGGATGAGCACGTCCAAGCCATCGACCGTGTTAAGCGCAACGGCGTGTCCCGTGGGAAAAATAGCCTCGACCTTGGCGTCTGCCGGCGCAATCACGCGCGTACCCGTAGGCTGAATCGCCACGCCCTGGCCCAACAGGCCGGTGGCAAATGTCTGGTCATTGACCTCGGACAACGAAATGACGTCGCCCGAGATGGGAGCATCCAGCGTAAGGACTCGACCACGCATACCAAAAGACCTTAGGACTTTAGTGAACATGCTCCCCCTCGGACATACCAATCGACCAAAATAGCCTTAACAGTTTACCACTTGGCACTCGTTTTTGACCATTAGGGAAGTTCGCGCTTGACAACCTCGACGATGTCGTCGACAACGCGCTGGGTCAGCTCGTGCGTCTCGGCCTCGGCCATAACGCGGACCAGCGGCTCGGTACCGCTCGGACGCACCAGAATGCGGCCGCGACCATTGAGCTCCTTCTCGGCGGCAGCGACGGCATCCCAGATAGGCTGGCAATCGTCCAGACCAGCCTTGTTGTCGGAATGCACGTTGACGAGTACCTGCGGGTACTTCTTCATGATGCCGGCAAGATCGGTGAGGGTACGACCGGTGCGCTTGAGCACGGCCAATAGCTGCAGTGCCGTCACCAGACCGTCGCCGGTGGTGTTGTGCTCCAGGAAGATGATGTGGCCGGACTGCTCGCCGCCGATGACGGCGCCATCCGCGAGCATACGCTCCAGAACGTAGCGGTCGCCCACGGCGGTCTGAACCATCTCGAAGCCCTGCTCCTTCATAGCGATGGAGAAGCCCAGGTTGCACATGACGGTCGAGACGATCTCGGAGTTGGCGAGCTTGCCGCGAGCGGCCAGATCGGAGCCGCAGATAGCCAGGATGTAGTCGCCGTCGATCTCGTTGCCCTCGCTGTCCACGAACAGCACGCGGTCGGCGTCGCCGTCGTGAGCCAGGCCGATGTCGGCATGGGTACGCAGCACGAGCTCGCGCAGGGGCTCAAGATGGGTGGAGCCGCACTCGACGTTGATGTCGGTGCCGCAGTAATCGGTGTTGATGGCGTGCACCGTGGCGCCCAGGCGCTGCAGCGCGGCGGGCGTGGTCTGGCAAGAAGCGCCATGACCGCAGTCGACGGCAACGACCAAGCCGTCGAGTCTCAGGCCATCAAGCGTATCGATGGCGTGGTCGACGTATGCCTTGCGAGCGTCCTTCATCTTGATAATGTGGCCCACGCCGGCACCGGTCGGCAGCGTGTCGGCAGCCATGGCCTCCTCGGACATGACCCAGGCGCTGATCTCTTCCTCGACAGCATCGGGAAGCTTCATGCCCTTGCGACTAAAGAACTTGATGCCGTTGAACTCCGGCGGATTGTGCGAAGCGGAGATGACGATGCCACCGTCGAGCTCATTTTGGACGGTGAGCAGCGCCACGGCCGGCGTAGGGATAACGCCGCAGCAGTGCGGACGGCCGCCCTCGGCCATGATGCCGGCGGTCAGAGCGCTCTCGAGCATGGTGCCCGAAAGACGCGTGTCGCGGCCGATGCAGATGTCCGGGCCAAGGAACTTGGTCGCCGCGCGGCCCAGGCGAAACGCGAGGTCGCACGAGAGGTCGGCATTGGCGACGCCACGGACGCCGTCGGTACCGAAGATGTTCTGGGGCATAGGATCGCTCCTTCCCTAGCAGGCGATATGCAACCGCCCACCCTAGTCGAAAAAGAAAAGCGGGACCCGCCGAGGAATCGGCAGGCCCCGCTTGTACATTGTATCTCGTAAGGAGATAAAACCTTAGCGCTTGGAGAACTGGGGAGCGCGGCGGGCCTTCTTGAGGCCGTACTTCTTGCGCTCGACCACGCGAGCATCGCGCGTAAGGAAACCGGCCTTCTTGAGGTCAGCACGGTAGTCGCCAGCGTTCAGAAGAGCGCGAGCGATGCCCAGGCGCAGAGCGCCGGACTGACCGGAGATGCCGCCGCCATCGCACAGAGCGATAACGTCGAACTGACCGGCGGTGTCGGTCACCTTGAAGGGAGCAAGGGCGTTCTCAACGAGCTGATGACGGCCGAAATACTGCTCGGCGTCACGCTTGTTGATGGTCACCTTGCCGGTGCCGGGGACGAGACGGACGCGGGCGACGGCGTTCTTACGACGGCCGGTACCCTGGTAGACAACGGTGTTCTCAGCCATCTTTAAGCCTCCAGCTCAATCTTCGTGGGGTTCTGGGCAGCATGCGGATGCTCGGCACCAGCGTAGACCTTAAGCTTGGTCATCTGGGCACGGCCGAGGGTGGTCTTGGGCAGCATACCGCGAACGGCGCGCTCGATGACCTTCTCCGGGTGCTTCTCCATAGCCTGGCGGAAGCTCTCAGCCTTGAGGCCGCCGTTGTAGCCGCTGTGGCGATAATAGGTCTTCGTGTCGGCCTTGTTACCGGTAAGCTGGACCTTATCGGCGTTGATGACGACAACGAAGTCGCCGCAGTCGCTGTTGGGCGTGAACTGGGGCTTGTTCTTACCGCGCAGGATCATTGCGATCTGGGTGGCAAGACGGCCCAGGACAGCACCATCGGCGTCGACGAGAACCCAGTTGCGCTGGACCTCGCCCTGCTTGGCGTAGTGAGTCGATTTCGAAATCACTTAGACTCCTCCATGTACAGTACGTGTTGTTACAGAGATTCACGGGGCTCTGCAAGTAACCCGTCCATATTACCCCGCTCGCCGTACGAGTCAACAGGTATTTTGGCTCCGACCAGAGTTTCTGCACATGTCATCCACGAGCCGTGACGTTGCAGCGCTAGCGCTCGACAAATGCCTCGATATCTCCCAGCAAGCGCTTTGCCTCCTGGCGGCCCTGGATATATAGGTCGAGAAGCTTGGCCGGATCATGCTCGACATGGCCGACCTCGACCGGCTTTTGCGGAGCGACGACCAGCGCGCGGCCCTCGCGCTCATACTTCCACAGGTGCATGCGCTGGAGGTTATAGCGGTCGTGGCGCGTCTCGATAGCCTCGAGCAGATAGGGGTAGTCGGCATAACGCGCACGCGCGGCCGGCAAAAACTCGTAGGGCTTTTTCTCATACGAGCGGTCCTGGGTGACGATGACGACCGCGCGGTCGAAGCCCGCCTCCTCGAGCACATGCTCGATGGGGACCGAATCGGCCACGCCGCCGTCGACGTATTTGTGCCCGTCAATCTCAACCGGCGGCGTCACCAGCGGCAGCGACGTCGAGGCGCGCACGGCGTCGAGGTCGAGCACGGCGCTTTTGACCGGCAGGTAGGCAGCGGTTCCAAACAGCATGTCCGTCGCGACGGCGTACATCTCGATAGGGCTGGCGTCGAACGTCTCGTTATCAAAAGGATCCAGGCGGTCCTGGATGTCGTTGAAGATAAAGTCGTAGCCCACGATGGAGCCTGTGGACGCAAACGACGCGGCGCCCATGTAGCGGTTGTCATTGCAAAAGGTTAGGTTGATGCGATTGACGCGACCGATCTGGTGCGATTTGTAGTTCACGCCATTGAGGGCGCCTGCCGACACGCCGTAGACAGCCGGAATCTCGACGCCGGCTTCCATAAGGACGTCGAGCACGCCCGCGGTAAACTGCCCGCGAAAACTGCCGCCCTCCAAAACAAGCGCGACCTTGCCGGCGTTCTTTGCCTTATCTTCTGCAGTCATGTTGACCTCCTGCTGTTTCGTTTTGGCTTTCTTCTACCCAGTTTTGCAATGGACGGCACACGGGTTTTGGAGCTGAGAGGTCGGAGTGGTTGAGCCGGGCTCCTCCCCAATGAGCATGAGCTGCCGTTGGGAAAGCGCGTCCCACTCTCGTGGCAAATTTCGGGATGGACTTTCCGCCAGCCATTCATCCGGAAAATAAATCCCATTTCGAGCGTCGATTCTGGGATGCAGTTTCCGCTTGAGGCGTCTTCCGGAAAATGAATCCCATTCTGGGCGTAAATTCCGGGATGGACTTTCCGCTTGGGCCACCGTTGGGAAAGCGCGTCCCACTCTGCGTTGGCGCGGCGCTGTTTTAACGCCCGCGCCCTGCACAGAGTTCGATTCTCCGCGGTGTGGGGGGCGACGTTGATGCGGGGCATGGTCGGCTGAAACCCCATCGGCATCGCGTTTGTTTCGGATCGGCGGCCTGCGCGGAGAATCCGCGTATTTGCTTCGCAAATCCGCGCCGGCTTCGGCCGCCTGCCGGCGTCCTCGCCCGCGGGCAAAAAACGCTTACGCGTTTTCTTTACGCTCGCGCCCTGCACAGAGTTCGATTCTCCGCGGTACGGGCTAGAAATGAAAAGGCAGGTAGATACGAATATCTACCTGCCTGTAACTATTGGTGGAGGCGCGGAGAATCGAACTCCGGTCCACGAAAGCCCCCTGATTGGCATCTCCAAGCTCAGTCGCTGGTTTAGTCTCGGACGCTTTGCGCGCAGCGACACGCTCGCGGCGTCCTAACCGGTTCGGTCTTAGCCTGCGCCATACCGATTACGTGCGCAGGAGCATTCCCCTAAAATGACGTCGCGCCGGTGTCGGGGAAATCACCGGGTTGACGCGCCGCTATAAACTAAGCAGCGAGAGCCATAGGCTCAAAAGAAGAGTTGTTGTCAATTCAATTTGACGGTACCCCTGTTTAACGAGGCGAGGAGACCTCGGCTTGCTTCCTCTCTCAGAGCTATCGTGTCGAAACCAGTCGCCCCCGGATGTCGGGAAAGTCTGGATGGTATCGGGCCTGCAAACACCCGATAACCGTCGACTTTTCAAGGAACACGCGGGGTGAACCCCGCTCGTGGATAGCTATCTTACCACGTTCTAAAGGCAGACAGCTGCTCTATGCACGAGCTGTGAAGACCCTAATGTGCACCATACTTCGCACTTTTGTTACCGATCGCGTCACGTATATTTTCGCCAAGCAAAATTGACCCGTCGAAAGGACCGTTATGGATACCAAGCAGCAACTCGTCAATGCCCTCGCAGGCCTGGGCTCAACCATTACCGAAGCCATGGATGTCATCGAAGGCTTTGTCCCCTGCGGACATCCCGCTCTCACGGTATCGAACGCACTCGTCACGCTGGACGCTGCCGATGATGCAGCTCTCGCCCAGCAGCTTGAGACCGTCGAGGGCTTTATCGACCACGTGAGCGAGAACCGTGGCGTGACCGCCTACCACGGCATCGAGGTCGAGCTCGCGGGTCCCAAAGCCGATCTGCTCGCAGCAATCCGCGAGGTAGGCGCCCTTATGCAGACCGCAGGCGTCAAGAACACCCAGGTCAACGAGTGGGTCTACCGCAGCCTGGCAGCACTCGACAGCTCCGACGAAAAGGCAGCCGAGCAGCTCGCAGAAAGTCCCGCCATCAAGGCCGAGCTTTTGTAAATAGCAGACGCGGGCCCCTTGGCGCATCGTCGTCCAAGGGGCCCGCAAACAGTTCGCGTCAACCGATAACCGCGCTGCCGCGTTTGGCCAAAGCAAGAATCGGCATCATTTGGCGCGGGGTCTTTGCTGCAAGATCGGCATGTTCGAGCAGCTTGCGATCGTTGGTCACCAAGTAATCGACCTGCGCGCGTTTGCATGCGGTGAGTACCAAGTTGTCCTCGTAATCGCGATGGAGCGCTAAGTATTTGTCGGCCAGCCAAAGGTCCGACGCATCTGCACCCACGGCCGTGGCGTTTTCGGTCATGTTCCGAACAAACGCCAGCGCCGCATCGCCAATCGCGCGGGCAGAAGCCTCGTCGAGCGCTCCCCCACTGGCAAGAACGCTACGCTTCAGCTCGTGTTGGACAACGTACAGCACGTCCTTAGCGATATGCACCGGGAAGAACAACGTTGCGCCCGATTCCGTCGCCCGCCCAATAAACGCACGCGCGGCAAGCGACTCGGCATGGTCGACGCAAAACGAATCAACCCATACGTTGGCGTCCACCATTATTTTGAGGGGAGCCCCGCTCACAGGATCATCCCCTTTTGGCGATAGCGCTCGTCCATGGCGTCGGAATAGATTGCGTCCCAATCGCGATCGTCGGATACGGGCGACGTATCGATACCCAGGTCCGCGTAAAGCTGATCCGTCACCGCCCATGATGCGGCGAACGGCGTATCGGGCGCGACGGTCTGCTGCCGGTCGTCGACGGCCGCAAGCACTTCCTCGCACGAACCACCGCCCTGCGCGACCTTGGCCACCACCTTTTTGATGAGCTCGGGCAGTGACCCGCCCGAAAGCCGCAGCGCCTCCTCGGCACGGTTCTTGACCTGTCGATCCACGCGAACGTTCACCTGCGCCATGTCACTAACAGCACCCACGTCGATCCCGCCCCCTTCAATTGCTAGCCATGCTAGCACCACTATATAGAGAAGCTAGCACTTGGTCAAACGCAAAAGACCTGCGCCCGGACGACACCGATGCCGTCTGGGCGCAGGCCAGATAACGTGGGCGAACACGTCTGCTAACGCAGGTAAGCCTTTGCGTTGCCCAGGCTGTAGGCGATCGTTGAGCCGTTGTGCAGCAGTGACGACGTCTGCGGAGTGATCATGCCGGTAATACCCAATGCCAACAGCGCCGAGTTGGTGAGCATCACCTTGGAATACGAACTCGTCAGACGGTCGATAAGCCCCTGGCTCATGCGGCGCAGGCGCACGATTGCGGCCAGATCCGTATCGGTCAGGATGATATCGGCGACCTCCTTGGCGATGTCGCTTCCGCCACCCATCGCCAGGCCCACGTCGGCTAAACCGAGCGCCGGCGAATCGTTGACGCCGTCGCCCACCATGGCAACGTGGCGCCCCTCACGCTTAATCCGCTCCACATAAGCGTACTTGTCCTCAGGCAGCAGTTCGGCCTTGAACTCGTCGACTCCCGCCTCGCGAGCAATGCGCTCGGCCGTGCGCTCCGAGTCGCCCGTGAGCATGACCACGTGCTTAACGCCCAACGCATGCAGGTCGGCGATGGCCTCACGGACCCCGGGCTTAAGCGGGTCCTCGATACCGAGCACGCCCACAACGGTACCGTCGACCGTCAGATATAGCGGCGACAGGCCCTGCATCTGGAGCTCGATTTGCTCCTTGATGTCGGACTCGAGCTGCGCACCCTCATCCTCAAACACAAAGTGCGCCGAGCCGATAATCGCGCGACGCCCCTCAATGGACGAGGCAATGCCGTGTGCCACGATATACTCGACCGCAGCATGGCGCTCGCGGTGCTCGAGCCCGCGCTCGCGGGCGGCGTTGACCACGGCACGCGCCACCGGATGCGGGAAATGCTCCTCCAAGCAGGCAGAAAGGCGCAGGATCTCGTCCTCGCTCCAGCCATCGGTGGTGAGCACGCAGGCAAGACGCGGCTGTGCCTCGGTGAGCGTGCCGGTCTTATCAAACACAATGGTGTCGGCCTTGGCAAACGACTCAAAGTACTTCGCGCCCTTGACCATGACGCCCATCTTGGCAGCGTCGCTCATGGCAGTCATGACGGCGACGGAACCCGTGAGTTTGAGTGCGCACGAGTAGTCGACCATCAGCGCCGCCGAGGTCTTGATGAGGCTGCGGGTGGTAAGCGCAACCAGGCCCGCGAGCAGGAAGTTCCACGGGACGATCTTGTTGGCAAGGTCCTCCATATGCGACTGGCCCTCGGACTTGAGCGAATCGGCCGTCTGCACGAGTGAGACGATCGAGCGCAGCTTGGTTTGCGCCGTATTGGCGCGCACACGCACCAAGATGCTGCCATCTTCCACGACGGTGCCGGCGAACACGTCGTCGCCCACGCTGCGCTCGACGGCCAGCGGCTCGCCAGTCAGGGTCGCCTGGTTGACCATGGCGCTCCCCTGCTCGACCACGCCGTCGATGCAAATGGACATGCCAGTGCGCACGGCGACCAGGTCGCCGGGCTCAAGCTCGGTCGCGGCAACGCTTACCTCGGTGTCGCCGACGACCTTCTGCGCCTTGTCGGGCACATCGAGCAGCGAGTTGATGAACTCGTTTTCGCTCATGGCGCGGGTGTAGTCCTCGAGCAGCTCGCCCACGTTGAGTAGGAACATCGTCTGGCCCGCGGTGTCGACATCACGCTTGACGAACGAAATGCCAATGGCCGAAGCGTCGAGCACGGGAACGGTCAGGCGCGGCTGCGCCAGCTCATGAAGGGCAGCGCGCAAAAATGCCATATAACCGGCCACGACAAATACCGCACGCAGCGGCGTAGGCAAGAACCAGCGACGTGCGTAATGGGCACCGACGAGTGTCGCCAGGTCCATAACGAGTTTGTGCTTGCGCGGCTCGAGTTGCATCACGTAGCCCGACTTGGCATCGGCGATAGCTTGAGCATCGAGTGCGCCCAGGGCGTCGAGCACGCTTGCGCGGCGCGGCTCGTCGTACTCCAGCGCCATCTGGCCAATGCGGCCATACACGCGCACCTTGTGCACGCCATCGATGTCGCCGCCAAGCTTAAGAAGTGCATCGAGATCGCTCTCTGGCACAGGACCCGCCAATTGAAGACGGGTCCTGCCGGGGATCTCGCTAATAATCGAGAATCTCATAGTTTGTGCCTGGGAGCGTTACTCAGCTGCCTCGTCAGCAGCGGCCTCGCTCTGGGTGATGTAAGCAGCCTCGGCAACCATGTCATCGACATTGGCCTTGGCCTGCTCGACCATGTCCTGGTAGCCGTTCTTGATGCGCATGCCGCACGCGATACCCTGCACGCAGGCATTCTTGACCGGAGCGCTGGTAAGCAGCTTGATGCCGGCCGTGCCAAGCAGAAAACCGCCACCGACAAGCAGGGTATTGAACGTCGACTTCTTCATGTTGCTTCTCCCTTTTGCCGCATTGGACGCGGCACGGTGCCTCAGCACCCGAGTAAACAAGTTTGCTCGAGCACACTTTTGGAAAATAGTTTAGTTTATCTAACTATTAAGGTCAACAAAGGTTAACTTTTTGGAAATCTTGAGGCGCGATGTAACCAAGGGGACCGTCCCTGCGCCACATCCACAAAAAATGAGGGCGCCAACAGCGCCCTCATTCACTCTATTCCATTCAGCCTCACCTGACCCGAACGGCCGAGTCGTTGCAGAACCCGGGAGCCCCGGCAGGGCGGGTGCTTGCTCAAAATGAGTTCCCTTCAAAACAATGGGCGCGCCAAACGGCGCGCCCATTCACTCTATTCCATTCAGCCCCGCCTGACCCGAACGGCCGAGTCGTCACGGAACCGAGGGGCCGGGCACAGGGCCTTGCCTCTCAATGAGTTCCGCACGAACAGGAGGCGCCAGTGGCGCCTCCGTCGTGAGTCAGGACTGTCCGAAATTGAGAGGCAAGGCCCTGTGCCCGGCCCCTCGGTTCCCGTTTACGAGAGCGACGTTCTCAGCAACTCGTTGAAGAGCTTCGGGTTGCCCTTGCCGCGGCTCGCCTTCATGCACTGGCCCACCAAAAAGCCGATGACCTTCTGGTTGCCGTCACGATACTGCTGCGCCTGATCGGCACAGTTTGCCAGCACCTCGTCCACAATCGGCTGCAGCGCGCCGGCATCGCTTACCTGACGCATACCGCGCTCGTCGACGATCTTGTTAGGGTCGTCACCGGTCTGGGCCATGGCCTCAAAGACCTCGTGCGCCTGGTTGGAGCTGATGGCATCGGTCGCCAGCAGCTTAGCCAGCGCTGCCACCTGAGCCGGCGCGATGCCGGACTCGGCGAGCGAGACGCCCGCGCCCTTAAGGTAGGCGATCATCTCGTTAACCAGCAAGTTTGCGACCGTCTGGGCCTCCTTACCGGCCATACCGGCAGCGGCTGCCTCAAAGAACTCGGCAAACTCCGGGTCGCCGGCAATCTGCTCGGCGTCGGCCGTCTTAATGCCAAAGTCGGCCTCAAAACGGGCGCGCTTGGCATCGGGCAGCTCGGGGATCTCGCCACGGCAGCGGTCGATGAACTCGTCGTCCAGGTCGAACGGCGCCAGGTCGGGATCAGGGAACAGGCGATAGTCGTCGGCCGTCTCCTTCACACGCATGACCACGGTGCGCTTGCGGCTGGGCTCCCAGTGGCGGGTCTCCTGATAGATGATGCCGCCCTCCTCGAGCACCTCGGCCTGGCGGCAGATCTCGTAGGCAAGGCCATCGTGCAGACTCTTAAACGAGTTGAGGTTCTTGAGCTCGGTCTTGGTGCCCAGCTTGGTCTCGCCGCGGCGACGCAGCGACACGTTGCCGTCGCAGCGCATGGAGCCCTTCTCCATGGAGCAGTCCGAAATGCCCAGCGTCACAAAGATGCGACGGAGCTTCTCCATAAACAGGCGAGCCTCCTCGGGCGTACGCAAGTCGGGTTCGGTGACAAGCTCGATCAGCGGCGTACCGCAGCGGTTGTAGTCGACGAGCGACTCGGCCGCGGCGGTAATGCGGCCCTCGGCGCCGCCCACGTGGACCATCTTGGCGGCGTCCTCCTCCATGTGGATGCGCAGGATGCGAATGGGCACCGTATAGGAACCGTCCTCGCGACGCTCGGGCATCTGCAGGTTGGACGCGTCGTAGCTGGCCAGGTGGCCGGCGCGCTGATTGCCCTCGCGCATGGTCGACGTCATGGACGTGGACAGGCCCTCGGCGTTGGCCGAGGCGCTCGCCAGGCTTTGAGCCTCGGCCTCGCCAAACGCGCAGTCGGGGCGCTCGGCGGCACCGCGACCGGTCACGTCCAGGTCCAGGTGACCGTACATGGCAAAGGCGACCGGACCCTGCGTGGTCTGGAAGTTCTTGGCCATATCGGGATAAAAGTAGTGCTTGCGGTAGAACATCGAGTGGCGCTGGATCTCGCAGTTGGTGGCGAGACCGGCCCTGACGATGCTCTCGATGGCGCGCTTGTTGGGCACCGGCAGGGCGCCGGGCAGGCCCAGGCACACCGGGCACACGTTGGCGTTGGGCTCGTCATCGTGGCTGAGCTTGCAGTTGCAGAACATCTTGGTATCGAGTGCGGTGAGCTCGGTATGGATCTCCAGGCCGATCACGGCCTCCCAATCCTGCAGGACCTCAGAAAGCTCCTTCATTACAGCTCGCCTCCCTTCCCGGCAAAATCGGGCGCGACGGAAAGCGCGGGCGCACCCGTGGCGGCATCGGCAAAGCCGCGCTCCAGGGCGCGGGCAAACGTGAGCAGCTGACGGTCCTTAAACGCCGGACCAACCAGCTGGGCAGAAACGGGCAGCCGAGTATCCTCGCCCAGGCCCAGCGGCACCGAGATGCCACCGTTGCCGCAAATGTTGAGCGAGATGGTGTACAGGTCGGAGAGATACATCTGCGTGGGGTCGCTGATCTCGCCAAACTTAAAGGCCGTGCGCGGCGAGGCGGGCATGAGGATGGTGTCCACCTTGGCATACGCGGCGTCGTAGTCCTGCGTGATGAGCGTGCGGGCCTTTTGCGCAGCGTAGTAGTACTTGTCGTACACGCCCGAGCTCAGCAGGTAGGCGCCGAGCATCTGACGGCGCTTGGCCTCGGCGCCAAAGCCGTGGGCGCGCGAGAGCGAGCTCTGGTCGGACAGGTTGGCGCAGCCCTCCTCCTGATAGCCGTAGCGAATGCCGTCGAAGCGGGCCAGGTTGGAGAACGCCTCGGCCGGGCCGATGACGTAGTAGGCGGCGATGGCGGCGTCCAGGTGCGGCAGGTCGACCTCGACCAGCTCGGCACCCTGGTTCTGCAGCTCCTGGGCGGCGCGCTGAACAGCGGCCTTGACCTCGGGCGTCAGGCCCTCAGCCTCCATAAACGCAGGGATAATGCCCACGCGCTTGCCCTCGATGCTGTCGTTGAGATGCTCGGTAAAGTCGACGGCGCAATCCTGGCTGGTGCAGTCGTACGGATCGTGGCCCGCGCCGGTAAGCGCATTCATGGCCAGAGCGACATCCTCGACCGTGCGGCCAAAGGGGCCCACCTGGTCGAGCGACGAGCCAAAGGCAACCACGCCGTAACGGCTCACGGCGCCATACGTGGGCTTAAAGCCCACCACGCCGCACAGCGACGCCGGCTGACGGATGGAGCCGCCGGTGTCCGAGCCCAGCGAGAGCGCGACCTCGCCCGCGGCGACGGCGGCAGCGGAGCCACCCGAGGAGCCGCCGGGCACGCGCTCGGTATCCCAGGGGTTGTTAGTGCGGTGGAACGCCGAGCTCTCGGTGGAGCTACCAAAGGCGAACTCGTCCATGTTGGCCTTGCCCATGGGCAGGCAGCCGACGTCGAGCATGCGCTGGACGCAGGTGGCGGTGTAGACGCTCTGGTAGTTCTCGAGCATGCGGGAAGCGCAGGTGGTGCGCGTGCCCACGAGGTTCATGTTGTCCTTAATGGCCAGCGGCACGCCCGCGAGCGGGGGCAGCGGCTTGCCTGCGGCACGGTCGGCATCCACGTGTGCAGCAGCTTCGAGCGCAAGCTCGGGCGCTACCTGCAGGAATGCCTGGACCCCGCCCTCGCGTGCCTCGATGGCAGCAAGGGAGGCCTGGGCCACCTCGGTAGCGGTAAAGTCGCCGGCGGCAACGCCCGCGGCGATCTGGGCGGCGGTAAGGGAATCGAAGCTTAGCGCCATTACTCGCTCTCCCCCTCTCCCAAAATGGACGGCACGCGGAAGTAGCGGTCGCGCGCGCTGCCGGCGTTTTCGAGCGCGACGTCGAGCGGCAGGTCGCGCTCGGGCTCGCGCAGGTCATCGCCCATCACGTTGGACAGGCTTCCGATGGGATGGAACGTGGGCTCCACGTCGGGCAAGTCATATTGCAAGACGGGCTCGAGCATCTGGACGGCGTCGTTCATGTAGGACGTCATCTGGGTGAGCTCGTCATCGGTCAGTGCGATCTTTGCGTACTCGGCGATGCCGCGCACGTCTTTCTCGCTGAGTGCCATAGGCGCTCCCTTCCGCATAACAGATAAACCGCTCTAGTATACAAGCCAACGCCGCTTGGAGCAGGTGCTTTACCCAAATGCAGCGAAAACGTAACGAGGGCGGCGGGCTGGCAGGCGGCGGGCTGGCGATTCTGCAGCGAAACCGCGCCGTCCATAGCGAAAACCGTCCCGCCCACAAGGAAAACCATCTCGCCCGCAACGAAAAGCATCACAACATTCGACGTTTTTCGTCAAAATCGCGATTTTCATCGAATGTTGTGATGGTTTGGAAGCCCCCGACCACCGCAAAGGTGCCTATCCCCATTGTGGTGGTTCTGAACGATGTCTTATGCCGAGGCCTTGGCCTTGCGGCGCTTGCGGACCGCGTGGATCACGATGTCCAGCAGCAACAGCACAATGGCTACGACCACGATGAGCACGGCAAACTCACGCTTGCCCCAGTGGCGGCCGGCCAGCGACTTTTGCTTGTCGACGTCCTTCTTGTTGTACTTGGTGCGCACGCAATGCACCAGCAGGCGGTGGTCGTTCACGCCGTAGGGCGTGCAGGTGACGAGCGTCACCTTGTCGGCGCCGGGCTCGATGGTCAGCGACTCCATCTCCTCGGGCAGCACCACCTCGGAGTCCACCATCTTGTAGGCGAGCGTCTTGTTCATGGTGTGCAGCAGCACCAGGTCGCCGGGCTCCAGCGAGTGAATGTCGTCGAACATGCTCAGGTTGCGCATACCCGAGTGCGCGGTGAGCACGCAATGCGTCGAGGTGCCGCCCACCGGCAGGCTCGTGCCCTCCAGGTGGCCGACGCCCGCCATAAGGACTTCTTCGCTCGTGCCGTGGTAGATGGGCATGCTCACGTCGATGGAGGGGATCTCGACCCAGCTCATCATGGGGTCGCGGTCAAAGATGAGCTGCTGAGCGTAGGGCTCAATCTGGTCGGCGGGGAGCTCGGTGGCCTCGCCCGCCAGCTGCTCATTAAAGGAGCGCGCCTGGAGCAGGATGCGCTCGCGCTCCTCGGCAGACAGCGCGTCCACGGTGCTGGACACCGTGCTGATCTGGTTGAACACGCCCGAGGCCTCGAGCCGGTCCAAGATCCACGGCCAGGTCATAAGGCCCACGCCAATAAGGATGATGACGATGGTGATGAGCCGGTCGGCCCAGCGCGGCAGCCGCTTGCGACGGCGCTTGGGCTTTGGTTGAGGTTTGGGCTGAGGGCTTGAGCCGCCGTTGGCCGCAGCGTTATTGCTCTTCATATGTTTGGCGCCCTGCACCATCGCCGGTCACTCCTCTACAGCTCAGGTTGTCTAAACAAATAATAGCCGATTAGCGAGCTTCCGCGCCGGACAACGCAGCTAGACTGCACCGTCCGGGCCACGTTACCCCACTCAACTAATCAAGCCATATGTTGCTTTCATCGTCTCGAGCAACTGCGCCATCGTTACGCCCGCAACCCCAATCTGTTTCAGATTGACGTCGCCCACCTCGCAATCTTTAACAAACGCAAGCATATCGTCCTTCAGTTCTCCGCGCAGATCGACACCTTCCGACTCGCCAAGCAGCTGAGCAAGCCTCAGCGCATCGCGTTTATGCTTTTTTACCTTCTTCGAATCAACGTTCTCCCCCGCTTCCCTTCTAGCTTTTAGGTCGAGATACGCCTTCGCTTTGAACGGGACAATGTATTCCGTACCCAGGACCGAAACGCCGTCTACGGTCCGGATTCCCTGAAGGAACAAGCTGTAGTAAGCATCGTCCAATAAAATTGCCGAAAGACTGCTTATGTTTTCATCAACGTGAATTGGTGCCACATCAATCCCCTCACGACCCTTTAGAAAGTCGGGGCACTTCGCGAAGAGCTCGATCATATGGGGGTAACCCGGCCTCTTAGGCTCTGTAAACCGATAAAAACATGAGCCTTTGCCTTCGCCCCAGCCGCAGCGGTAGCCGCCATCACGCACCAAAGTCCATATGGCTTCTGCCGTCTGAGGCAAACGGTCATCGGCGACAATTACCACATCAAAATCGTGAGTCATCCTAAACGGAAGTCCCGCCTCCGCGAGCAAAATGTCGCATGCCGTGCCGCCAATAAGAGCATACGATCCTGCAGCTTTTTGCATATGCTGCTGAAATTCTTGAAGGCCTTCTACAGCGCTTCTTGCCATGGATATTCCTTTCCAAACATGCGATCGACTTCGAGCTGAATTCGCTCATCGTCGATTGCCGCCAAAGATAGCGCAAGCGAAATGTCGTCGACGCGGGAGGAGTCGGCAAACACGGGCGCATAGCGCCACACTTGGATCATCGCCGTTTCGTTATCCGGCAACTCCCCGTCTGCGACTTCGAGATCGCTCAGTTGACGCCATGCTCTTCTTAAGACGGCCTTTTGTTCCATGCCCGGCGCAGCGAGCATCGAACGCGCAGCGAGCGCCGTCTCCCCGGCGTCAACAAGATAGTCGATCTGCGGCGTCTTCCTTGCAAAAAAGACCTTCGAGACAGGCGAGGAGAGCTCTGCCATGTGTTCGCTGAGCAGAAGATCAACGGCAACAGGGAACACGACGACACGTCGCTCGCGACGCTCGCGCCTCGCGAGCCCCCTGTCAACAAGCTCGGTTATGGCCTCACTCGCGCGGCTTGCCGAAATCCCAAGCGCGCGACAAAGGTCATAGGGACGATATGGCTCCTGGGCTGCTCCCCAGATTGCGGCAGCCTGCGCGTTGGGTGACATCTTGGTCGCGTGGTTGCGAAACCGGGCACCGCCCCTCTCCGTGCAGGCTGTACCCATAAATGGAAGAAAAGCCTGTCTGCCTGGGCAGACAAAGGAAATCCCTTGTGCGATCAATGCCTTGCGCTGACGTGCATCGGCATCAGGAAACGAAACGACAACAGGAGTCTCCGCGCGCAAGGCTAGCTGACTATAGACTCTCTTAGCCTCGGGAAGCCCGACGCCAGTAGGCAAGCTTGCAAGCAAAAACGAAAAACCGCTTGCGTCAACAGCGCAGACTTCAATCGCCCGCAGATGCAGCGGCAAGCGTGCGGATCCAGGCCAAGTTTTGGTCTTGGCGGAGAGGCCTAGTGCTTCTTTTAAGTAGATTAGCGCTTCGTTCATTTCCATCGTTTTCGTTTGATTCCAGTTTATATTGGAATTATACATAATTTTCGGAATTAAAGAGATTTCGTTCGCGCCTAAGCCAGCATTTGCGTTTTCAAAATGTCCCGAATCGGCTGGGCGATTCGGGATACAATGTCAATAGGAAACGACGCATCCCGCGTAAGTGTACGAGAGCGCGGGCGGCCTAGTTTTCAGTTTTTGTTAAATGCCCGGGATCCGACCCCCGGGCATTCTTATTTGCGCTTTCGGCGCAAATGCCGTCCACCGTCCGCACCGCGCGTGCGCCTACGGACCTTAAACCGAACTTCATACGAGTCAAGAAACGCGATGACGAACGAGCCCACCGCCGCGAGGGCGGCGAGCGCGTTAAGGAATTTCAGCATATGGTGACCTCCGATCGAGTCGTCGGCCGCCCGCGCACGGGATGCGTCGCAAGGGTATTTTACTGCGAGTGCATGCACCCGCAGCTGCTAAACGCAATAATTGCAAACATTTGTTCGATAGTTACAAACACGGTTCCTCATCCAGCGGAGCCTGGCCGCATTGTCCGGATTTGCCCGACGTGTTTGCGTTTTCAAAATGTCCCGAATCGGCGGGGCGATTCGGGATACAATAACTACAGGAAACGACGCACCCCGCGTAAGTGATCGAAAGCGCGGGCGACCAGTTTCCGGTGTTGTTAAATGCCCGGGCCTCTAACCCCGGGCATTCTTATTTGCGCTTGTTGCGGCGCAAATGCCTTCTACCGTCCGCACCGCGCGTGCGCCTACGGACCTTAAACCGAACCTCATACGAGTCAAGAAACGCGATGACGAACGAGTCTGCATCGGACGATGGAAGCTGCCTGCGTTGTCCAATCAGAACCACCCTTAAAAAGGGTGGTTTGCTCTTAGGGTATAACCCACGGGCC
>CATVYG010000010.1 GCA_958348225.1 uncultured Collinsella sp. | reverse complement strand
GCCATTGTGGCTCTTGACAGCGGATTGGGTCATATGAGCGAGCGGGCCGCATTTGAGACAAGGTGACGTGAAACGAAAGGGCGCTGACCTTCTGGTCGCGCCCTTGAAGTTGAACGTCAGATTGTCCAAATGCGACCCGCGCAGCGTCGAGCAGTTACGCGGTTCGTAGAACCGCGTAACTAACAAATGAGCATGGCGTCGCCAAAGCTGAAGAAGCGGTAGCGCTCCTCGATGGCAGCGGCGTAGGCATCCATGATCTGGTCGCGGGTGGCAAGCGCGCTCACGAGCATCATGAGCGTGGAGCGCGGCACATGGAAGTTCGTGATCAGCGCATCGACCACGTGATAGGTCGAGCCGGGCATGAGGTAAAGCTGCGTCGTGGCGTTCTCGCGCACCACGATGTCACCGCGGCCGAGCGTGTCGGCCCCGTCCTCGCGGCCCTCAAAATAGCGCGCCGTCACAGCCGGATCGGACACCGGCGCGTCCGTGTCAAACGCGCTCTCGAGCGAGCGCACCGCGGTAGTGCCGACGGCGATCACACGATGACCCTCGGCCTTGGCCTTATGCACGGCGTCGACAACCTCCTGCGACACGTGGTAGCGCTCGGTGTGCATGACGTGCTGCGTAGGGTCGTCCTCCTCCACCAAGCGGAAGGTATCGATGCCCACCTCGAGTTCGACGGCGGCAAACTTGGCACCCTTGGCCTCGATAGCGGCCATGAGCTCGGGCGTGAAGTGCAAGCCAGCCGTGGGAGCAGCGGCCGAGTGCTCCTCCTTCATGGCGTAGACGGTCTGGTACTTCTCAGGATCGCCCTCGTAATCGGTAATGTAGGGCGGCAGCGGCACGTGGCCGGCAGCATGGATGGCCTCGTCGAGCGTGCGCGGATCGCCGGCGGCATTGCAACCGGCCGGCTCAAAACGCACCAGGCGGCCGCCGCGGCTATCGGTGACAAAGTCGACAACCTCGGCCGTCAGCACTACGGGAGCCCCCTCGGGCGCATGGGCGCCGCCCGCACGATACTCAATCTGAGCACCGGGCTTTAGGCGCTTGCCCGGCTTGACCAGGCACTCCCAAACGTGACCCAGCGGGTCAACATCCTCGCGACGCTTGAGCAGCAGCGTCTCGACCACGCCACCCGAGCCCACCTTGCGACCGATAAGACGGGCCGGCATCACGCGCGTCTGGTTGATGACGAGCACGTCGCCCGGCTCGATATAGTCGATGATGTCACGGAAGATGCGGTGTTCGACGGTGCCGCCATGCTCTAGCGGCGTTCCTGTCTCGGAGCCTTTGCGATCAACCACCAGCAGGCGGCAGGAGTCGCGCGGCTCGGCAGGCGCCTGGGCGATGAGCTCTTCGGGCAGGTTATAGTCAAAATCATCGGTACGCATAGACACGTCGGATACTCCTTATATAGCTAAAGTCCGCTCTACATCCTAGCAGGCTGACGTCCCAAGTGAACTACTTTTTGGCGGCTTTGCGCTCGTCGCGGATGCGGGCGCGGTCCATGGCCGCCTCGACAGCCGAGAAGCGGCAGCCGCAGTAATTCTGCCGATACATACCCAGCTCGCGCGAACGGCGTGTCGCCTCGGGGTAATACGGGCGAAAATCGCGAATCACCGGAGTGAGACCGCGGGCGGCAGCCAGACGCTCCAACACGTCATTACAGGTATCGAACAGCTGATACGGCGAGACGGCGAGCGTCGTACCCACATATTCGAACCCGCGCTCCCGGGCCACGCGGCAGGCCTCGGCCAGGCGTAGGGCATAGCACGCGCGACAGCGACGGGGTCGATCGGCGCCCAGCGGGGCCACGCCGGCCTCCCAGCGCTCGCGGTCCTCCCCCGCCTCGATGAGCTCGATATCGCCATCGGCACACCACCGACGCAGCTCGTCCAAACGCCGCTGCCATTCATCGTGCGGCTGAATATTGGGGTTTGTCCAGCAGATTGTGGGCTCAAACCCTTCCTCGCGCAGCAGGCGGACCGGCTCAAGAGAGCACGGCGCACAGCAGGCGTGCAACAACAACGGCTTCATCGACATCTCCTCACCCAAAAAAGCGCACGCCGAAGGACGTGTCCTCGCAGGCGACAATGCGGCGGTCGCGCAAAATGGTCCGCACGTAATACCAATCGCCCACGCAACCCGATAAATGCAAGCCGGTCGCCAGGTAGCACAGCAGCGGATAGCCCGAAAACGCAAACCCCAGGGCAAACGCCGACGTCACAACAACCGTCGGCGCCAGGCAAACCACCATGTACCGCCGGCGCGAATACACCACGCCCTCGGCGCAGGCATAGATCATCGCCGTCTCGCGATTCGCCCCAAAGGTCACCTGCGCGCCCGCAGGCGCCAGCAGCTTAAAAAACACACCGTGCACCAGCTCGTGCACGGCGAACGACGCCATTGAGATCGCAGCCAAGCCGACTATCCATCCCAAGACGGCCATCCAGCCGCCCGCGTCAGCCGCATCCAAGTCCGCAGGCCCGCCCATCAGCATAAACACCGGCACCAAGCACACGGCAAATGCGCCGAGCACGGCCATCCCCCACACAAAGCAGGCGTGCAGAAAATCCTCGTCTTCAAACGCATGTATGTTGGAAATCTCATTCATAGCATCTTAGGATAGCGCCCCTGCCACGCACCCGCCCGCATGTGCGATAATGTCGAACGATATGCACGAATTGACCACCGCGCCGCCGAGCCCCGCGCCCGGCCGCGCCCTCACCATATGCGAAGGAGTCCCATGGCATCCAAATACTCCATGAACGACCGTCCCAGCTGGCCTCGCCGCGCCATCGTTACCGCCGGCGAGCCCTATGGCAACAAGGGCCTTCACTTTGGCCACGTTGGCGGCGTCTTTGTCCCGGCCGACTTCTTCGCCCGCTTCCTGCGCGACCGCCTGGGCCGCGAGAACGTCATCTTCACCTCGGGCACCGACTGCTACGGCTCGCCCATCATGGAAAGCTACCGCAAGCTCAAGGAGAACGAGGGCTACGATAAGTCCATTAGCGAGTACGTCGAGTCCAACCACTCCCGCCAGGCCGCGACCCTCAACAACTACAACATCAGCTGCGACATCTACGGCGGCTCGGGCCTTGAGCCGGCTGCGCAGATTCACAACGAGGTGACCGCCGAGATTATCAAGCGCCTGCACGAGCAGGGCACCATCTCCAAACGCTCCACGCTGCAGTTCTACGATGCCAAGGCCGGCACGTTCCTCAACGGCCGCCAGGTGATCGGCCGCTGCCCCATCCAGGGCTGCAAGTCCGAGAAGGCTTATGCCGACGAGTGCGACCTGGGTCACCAGTTTGAGCCCGAGGAGCTCATCGCGCCCAAGAGCCAGCTCACCGGCGAGGTGCCCGAGCTGCGCCCGGTCGACAACCTCTACTTCGACCTGCCGGCCTACCTCGACTTTATGAAGACCTATACCGCCAAGCTCGCCCAGAACCCGCAGGTTCGCTCCGTGGTCTCCAAGACCATGGAGGAGTGGCTGCTGCCGGCTCAGCTCTACATCCAGAACAAGTTCCGCGAGGCCTTCGATGCCGTCGAGGAACAGCTCCCCGAGCACACCGTGCTGGAGCCCGAGGGCAACAAGAGCAGCTTTACCGTTACCTTCCCCAGCTGGAAGGAGCGCGACGATGCCCACGCAGTGCTCGCCAACGGTGGCGTGCGCTTCCGCAGCGGCAAGGCGCTCGTGCCCTTCCGCATCACCGGCAACATCGACTGGGGCGTTCCGGTGCCCGAGGTCGATGGCGTCTCCGACGTCACCTGCTGGTGCTGGCCCGAGAGCCTGTGGGCGCCCATCAGCTACACCCGCACCGTGCTCGCACGCGATGCCAAGGCCGCCGGCGTGACCGAGGGCGTCGCCGCCCAGGATGCCGCCCTCATGGGCGAGCCCGCCGCCGATTCCACGCAGGTACCCGCACCCACCTACCAGCACAGCTCGCTCGACTGGCGCGACTGGTGGTGCTCGGACGACGCACAGATCTACCAGTTTATCGGTCAGGACAACATCTACTTCTACTGCATCGCGCAGACCGCCATGTGGGAGGCCCTGGGTTGGGACCTTACGCAGAGCACCGTCAGCGCCTGCTATCACCTGCTCTACATGGGCAAAAAGGCCAGCTCGTCCTCGCAGACGCCTCCCCCGCCGGCAGACGACCTGCTCAACCACTACACCTGCGAGCAGATGCGCGCGCACTGGCTGTCGCTCGGCCTGTCCGAGAAGCCGGTGAGCTTTAGCCCTAAGGCATACGACACGCGTGTGACTGGCAAGGACAAGGACGGCAACGAGGTGCGCGCCTGCGACGACAAGCGCGTTATCGACCCGGCCCTTAAGGAGAGCGCGCTGCTGACCGGCGTGTTCAACCGCCTGGCCCGCAGCTGCTTCTACGGCGTCGCCGTCAAGGAAGGCGACGAGAGCCCCTACCGCAACGGCTGCATCCCCGCCGGTGCCGCTTCTGACACCGTGGTCGAAGCCGCCCAACAGGCAACCCTCGCCTTTGAGCAGGCCATGTACAAGTTCGAGACGCACCGCGCGCTCGCCGTGTGTGACGACTACCTGCGCGCCGCCAACAAGCGCTGGAGCGATGCCTCCAAGGCAGCCAACAAGCTCGAGGGTGAGCCAGCCAACGTCGCAATGACGCAGGCCCTCGTCGACGCCTTTACCGAGCTGCGCGTGGCGACCGTGCTCATGCACGGTATTGTGCCGGCCGGCTGCGAGCTCATCTGCGAATACTTCGACGTCGATCCGGTCGCCTTCTTTAGCTGGGATAACATCTTTGCCTCCACGGACGAGTTTGTGGAGAGCCTGGGCGAGAAGCCCGGCGAGCACCGCGTAAAGCCGCTGCCCCCGCGCTTCGACTTCTTTAGCAAGCACGAGAGCCAGTACTAAAGCGCGCCAGCAGCGGCGTGCCCGGAAAGTAGTCAATTTGGGACGGGAAGGAAAGACGGATGTCCAAGCCGCGTCGTCGTAAGCAGAAAAAGCAGGTCAAGGCCGAGCTCAAGCTCAGGCAGTTTGCCGCTACCGAGCTTTCCGACCAGCTTGCCGCCCTTCCCTGCGCCGCCGACCTGCCGCGCTTTATGGTCGACACGGTCGCCGGCGCCTTTGCGCCCGCCGATGCTCAACTCATGATCGAGGGCTTCGGCGCCGCGGCCACACGCCCGGTCACGCTGCGCGCCAACACGCTCAAGGCAACCGCCGAGGATATCGCTGCGGAGCTCGATGCCGCCGGCATCGCCCACAACCCCGTCGCCTGGTACCCAGACGCCTTTATCCTGCCCGAGGCCCAGGTTTCCGATCTGTGGGACCTCGACATCTACCGCGACGGCAAGATCTACCTGCAGAGCCTGTCATCCATGATGCCGCCGTTAGTCCTAGGCGCCCAGGCAGGCGAGGACATCCTGGACATGTGCGCAGCCCCTGGCGGCAAGACGACGCAGATCGCCGCCCTCACGCAGGGACAGGCGCACCTTACCGCCTGCGAGATGAGCATTCCCCGTGCCGAAAAGCTCGAGGCCAACTTGGGCCGCCAGGGCGCCAAAAACGTGCCCGTCATGCGCATTGACGCACGCGAGCTTGACGAGTTCTTCCGCTTTGACCGCATCCTGCTCGACGCTCCCTGTACCGGCACGGGCACCGTCATCAGCGGCAACGAGAAAAGCCTGCGCGGCCTGACCGAGCAGCTGCTGAGCAAGTGCGCGCGCTCGCAGCGAGCACTTCTGGACCGCGCCATGGGAGCCCTCAAACCGGGCGGCACGCTCGTCTATTCGACTTGTTCGATCTTGCCGCAGGAAAACGAGGACGCCTTGCAAGAAGCCCTCGACAAGCACATGGACTGCGAGCTTATCCCCCTCGACGGCACGCCAAGCGAAAGTGAAGCACGCCGCGCCCAGGAAGCTGGTGAGGAGCCGCGCATCGAGTCCAACGCCCTGACCGAGGCCATTGCCGCGGGTCAGGTATCGGCCATCGCCAACGGCCTGCCCGGCACGCTGACCATTCCGCCTAGCCGCGACTTTGAGGGCTTCTACATTGCCCTGATTCGAAAACGCAGCTAGCGCACGGATCCAAAACTCAACAAGCTATCTCTGTGCGCGTTTGCCCTGCTGGTCGCGATGCTGTTTAAGCATCGCGCGCTCTTTGCGTTCGGCCCTTTTGCCCTTAATGGCCGTGACCACAAAGTAGATGACCGCGGCGGCAACGATTGCGGCCACACACAGGCCAATCGAGCCAAACATTGCTGTCAATTCCATACCGCGTCACCTCTCTTTTAAACGGGACTTTCAAGATAGCACCTCGATCCCCGCCACCACAGCTCCTTCACGTTCGCCTGCCCTTCGGTCTAACGGATGGCACGGCGGGGAAAAATCAACTCGTCAAACGATTTAGCATTCGCAATTCCGGCTGCATCGCGCCGGCCGTCATCACATAGAATCGAGTCTCCATGGATACCCTCAACGATCTAAATGAGCGCGTCGACGCCTTCGTCGGCACCAGCTCCTTCGACACGCCTGCCGCGGCAAACGACCAAGCTCCCATCGATGTACCCGCCGAGGTTCACGAGGACATCGTCGCCTCGGTCGATTTCTCCGAGGTCGAGCTCGCAGACGAGTTCACCGAGCCCCAGGTAGCCGTGACCCCCAACGGACTGCTCCCCATGGAGCCGCTGCCCATCGACGGGCGTTTGCGCAAGGCGGCCCTTCGCATGCCCGACGAGATCGAGAAGGCCAGCGGCTTTACGCTCTTCGGCCGACGCATCAAGTCGCTCATTTACACCACCGACGTCGCGGTTATCCGCAACTCCAACGCCGATGCCGTCTTTGCGGTCTACCCTTTCACGCCGCAGCCCGCCATTACGCAAGCGCTGCTGACCGTCGCCGAGTGCCCGGTCTTTGTAGGCGTGGGCGGCGGAACTACGACCGGTAAGCGCTCCGTGCAGATGGCAGCCGTCTCCGAGATGCAGGGCGCGGCGGGCTGCGTGGTCAACTCCCCCGCTACTGCCGAGATGGTAGAGCACATCACCAACATCGCCGACATCCCCGTCATCGCCACGGTCGTTCGCTGCGACGACGATGCCCACGCCAAGGTGCGCGCCGGCGCCAAGATTCTCAACATCGCCGCCGGCAAGAACACGCCCCAGGTCCTACGCGAGCTGCGCGAGCACTATCCCAACCTGCCGCTCATCGCGCCGGGCGGCAAGACGCCAGAGAGCATCCGTGAAACCATCGCCGCCGGCGCCAACGCCATCATCTGGACGCCGCCTTCGGCCCAGCAGCTACAGACCGACATGATGCAGCGTTATCGCAAGATGAAGGAAGACGCCACACCTGTCATCTCGCGCGACGACGTGCCCATTATCGACCAGGTCGCCGCCGCCGAGGTCAGCCAAGTCGAGAACATGAATCCCGATGTGCCGATTCCCGACGAAGTCATCGAGCGCGTCGCTTCGATCCACGAGCGCGTCGAGGAGCATCGCGCCAACCGCGGCCTCAAGCCGTCACTGCACGGCTTTTTCTTCCGCGGAAAGAAACGCTAGCCGCAACAGCAAGGCCCGCCCCACAAACGTGAGGCGGGCCGTTTTCGTTTGAGCAATCATGCAGCAACGTGATGGGGCAAATTAATCCACGCGCTTGTCGCCCATAAAGAAGAGCGCCACCGTACCAGGTCCGGTATGCGAGCCAATCAGAGTACCGATGTCATTGATCTCAATCTTGCCTTTAAGCTGCGGAACCTGTTCCTCAATCAGCGCCGCAACTGCCTCGGCATCCTCGCGGCACGCCGAGTGCGACATGATGCACTTACCCGAATAATCCGTACCGCCCTGCACGTGTGCCATCATGGTCTTAGCCATCTCGGAAATCGCGCGCTTCTTAGTGCGAATTTTCTCACGTGGCGACAGCTTACCTTCGCAATCGACCGTCATAAGCAGGCAAATCTTAAGCGCCGTGCCAATGATCGCGCTCGCGGCCGAAATGCGACCGCCGCGCAGGTAGCTCGACAGATCGGTCGAGAAGAACCAGTGGTGCAGGTTGAGCTTGTGCTCCTCAATCCAAGCGGCCGTCTCGTCGAGTGAAGCCCCGCTATCGCGCACGTCGGCGGCATATTCCAGCAACAGACCAAAGCCCGAAGACGCCCCCAGCGAATCGATGACGCGCACCTTGCCGCCCTGGGGATAGCGATCCGCAAGCATCTGCGCCGCGACGCAGGCCGATCCATACGTGCCCGAAATACCCGACGACAACGTCAGGTGCAGCACGTCTTTACCCTCGGCAACAAACGGCTCCCAAAACTCCTCGTACTCACCCACGCTCACTTGAGACGTCTTGGGCATGGCGCCCGCGGCAATCTGGGCAAAAAACTTGTCCGGCGTAATCGACTGATACAGATCGTCCGTATAGACAACATCGTCGATCTCGTAATGAAAACACACGACAGGGATATTGCGCGACGCAAAGAACTCACGGGTTCGGTCGGCGGCGGATTCACAGGTCAGGACATAATCACTCATATGAGGCTCCTTACTCATTGCTGCGCAAATTATCGCACAGTGAGCCTACATGCGGTACATATGTCCACTATTTACCAAATCGAACCAAAAATAGTGAACATCTTTACCACCATCGTCTCCACCGGCCCCACGCATAAATATCTGAGAAAACACCCTCTGTCGTCTCCACCCAACCAACACATCTACCTTCACTAAATCGATTTACCAAACCATTCAGCCGACAATTCAGCCGCTGGCGCAAAATCGAAACAAAAGCGGCGCATACTGATAAACGTTTGACGCTGTTTATCAGTTTTACCAGCCCCATCGGAAGGTGTTTCATGGTCGCATTCGATCGCAATCCGCAAAACTTCAAGTATCTGCGCCTGCTGTCGAGACAGTTCCCCACCGAGCAATCCGCATTCACCGAGATTATCAATCTCTCGGCCATCCTCAACCTGCCCAAGGGCACCGAGCATTTTATGAGCGATGTGCATGGCGAGTACGAAGCCTTTATGCACATCCTCAACAACTGCTCGGGTGTTGTGCGCGAGCATGTCGACGAGATCTTTGGCGACACGCTCTCCTTTGACGAAAAGGGCGAGCTGTGCACGCTCATCTACTATCCGCGCGAGAAGATCGATCTTGTCCGCAGCCGGCGCGAGGACTCGCCCACCTGGTACAAGACCATGCTCGACCAGCTCATTGTGGTTGCCCGCTCGCTTTCGAGCCGTTATACCCGCTCCAAGGTGCGTAAGGCCATCCCGCGCGATTACGCCTACATCATCGACGAGTTGCTGCACACGCATCCAGACGAGAACAACTACCGCGTGCGGTATCACGAGCGCATTATCGAATCCATCTTGGAGACCGCCAGCGCCGACGACTTTATCGAGTCGCTCGCCTCGCTCATCAAGCGCCTCGCCGTCGACCACCTGCACCTGGTGGGCGATATCTTCGACCGTGGCGGCGGCGCTGCCAAGATTATGGACCGCCTGCTCACCTATCATTCGCTCGATATTCAGTGGGGTAACCACGATCTGCTGTGGATGGGCGCTGCGGCCGGTGAGCCCGCCTGCATCGCCACGGTGCTGCGCAACAACCTGCGCTACGACAATTACGAGATCCTCGAGAACGACTATGGCATCTCGCTGCGCGAGCTTGTCGTCTTCGCCGACGCCACCTATACCGCCGGCGAGCCGATCAGCCCGCTGATCAAGGCCATTAACGTCCTGCTCTTTAAGCTCGAGGGCCAGATTATCCAGCGCCACCCCGAGTTCGACATGGCCGACCGCCTGCTGCTCGACAAGATCGATCACGACGCCGGCACAGTCACGCTTGCCGACGGCAGCGTGTGGCCGCTCACGACCAACGACTTCCCCACCGTCGATCCGGCGGACCCCTACACGCTCACGCCCGAGGAGCAGCACATCATCGACAAACTCGTGTCCGAGTTTGTCACCGCCGATCACCTGCATCGCCACATCGATTTCCTCTATACCCACGGCTCCATGTATAAGGTCGCCAACGGCAACCTGCTGTTCCACGGCTGCGTGCCGCTCAACGAAGACGGCACCTTTAGCAGCATGAATTGCCTGGGCACCTGGCACGCCGGGCGCGATTATTTTGATTTTTGCGACTATATCGCCCGCCGCGCCTGGCGCGTTGGCGACCGCGATGCCCTCGACTGGATGTGGTACCTGTGGATCGGCTTTAACTCACCCGCCAGCGGACGCGTGGTGCGCACGTTCGAGCGCGCCTACATCGCCGACAAGAGCACGTGGGTCGAGCCGATGGACCCGTACTATACGCTCACCACGTCCTCGTCCGTTTGCGACGACATCATGCACGAGTTCGGCGTTGCCCCCATGGCATGTTCGCCGACCGGCCACATCATCAACGGCCATACCCCGGTCAAAACCACCAAGGGCGAGCAGCCCATCCGCGCCAACGGTAAGCTGCTGGTCATCGACGGCGGTTTCTGTCGCGCCTACCACCCCAAAACGGGCATCGCCGGCTACACGCTTATCTCGAGCTCGCGCGGATGCCGTCTTAAGTCGCACCGGGCCTTTACCACCGTTGCCGAGGCGCTCACCCGCAACGTGGACATCGAAAGCGAGACTAACCGCTTTGACGAGGCCGACCGCCGCCGCATGGTGAGTGACACCGATACCGGCGCCAAGATCCGCAGCCAGATCCAGGACCTACGCCAGCTGCTCGATGCATATAGAAACGGTGCTATCGAGGAGCGCGTCTAGCTCCACCCGCGGGGATTGGCTAAACTTGCTGAGTTCGTCATCCCCACGGCGCCCCGGCGCAATCCTAAGGCAGGTACCATGCAAAAGCTCCTTGCGCAGATCATGAAGTTTGGCGTCGTCGGCGTCGTCGCCACGGTCATCGACTTTGGCATCATGAATCTGCTCCATTACGGCCTGGGCCTTAATATCCTGATTGCCAATACCAGCGGCTTTATCGTCTCGCTCATCTTTAACTACGTCGCGAGCATGAAGTACGTGTTTGCGCACAAGGAGGGCATGAGCCGCCGACGCGAGTTCATTATCTTTGTCGTGCTGTCCGTGATCGGCTTGGCTCTCAACGACGGTATCGTGCTGGCGCTCAACGCCGGCCTGGGGCTCGAGGCCAATATCGCCAAGATTTGCGCCACCGCGCTTGTTATGGTCTACAACTTTGTGACCCGAAAGATCTTCCTGGAGGGCGACGAGACCAAGTAGCTCGACTTTCCCGCACAGCTACGGGGCCCACGGATGACGCACGTCGAGCACTGCGTTGTTCGTGGGCCTTGCTCGTTTACGGGAAGATTTGCAACGTTTGCGGATTACCTCTTGAATATTTGGCGAGTTCGTATAGTTCTTGGCAAAGCCCTTACGTTTCCCATGCAAAAGCTCTAAAGTATCCTCTGCTCGATTCGTCAACGCATTGGATGTGATTACGTGCGCAAGGCACTGGCACAACCTCATACCAAGCAGTTCCTCAAGTTCGCTGTCGTGGGTCTTATCTCCTTTGGCATCGACTGGGGTATGCTCATTGCACTCGTCGAGCTGTTCCACCTCGACTTTTTGATGAGCACCACGATCTCGTTTATCACGTCCGTTATTGTCAACTACTGGCTCAGCATGAAGTACGTGTTCGACCATCGCGAGGGCATGAGCCGCAAGCGCGAGTTTACGATCTTCACCATCCTGTCGGTGATTGGCCTGGGTCTCAACGATCTGTACATGTTTGTGGGCGTCACGTTTTTGAGCATCGGCTACCAGGCCATGAAGGCCATCGCCACGTTCCTGGTCACCTGGTATAACTACTTTAGCCGTCGCTTCTTCCTCGAGGGCGCGCAGTCGTAGTTTGTTCGACATTTGCTTAAAGGTATAACCGGTTGGAATTCTCGTTCCAACCGGTTTTTTGTTTGCCAAGAGACCCGGCGGCCCAGTTCCATTCGCATGAAAAACGGGCGGCTCGGATGTTTGTCCGAACCGCCCGTCTGGCGCGCTATGTCGAGGCCTCTAACCTGTAACGTAATACCAGACTACCTTGTCGCCGTTTGAGAGAACGTAGTTACTACAGGCCGTCATGGGCGTTGTGCCGTTGACGGAGTACATCCAGCCGCTCGTGCCGCCGTACCGCTTCTCGGCCAAACCACCAATCGCGGAGACATACGTGCCGTACGACGAGCCATGTGCGTTGACAGAAAGGCCCAGCGCACACAGGGCATCGTAGACGGTAGCGCCTTCTTTAAAGGTAAAGGTGCCACCAGAGGACACAGGATTGCCCACAGCGCTCGATGTGACCGAAACCGTTACCGTGACGTAGCTAGGCTGCTGCGAGCTGCCCTGGTCGCCAGTAGAGGCGTTGCCGCTATCGGGGGCAGAAGATGCCCCGCTGGATGAGGAGGAAGCGCCAGGCGTAGAGCCGGCCCCGTCAGAAGAAGTCGAGTTCTGAGAAGTCGACTGATTGCCGTCGGTCTTTTTATTGCTGCTCTTCTCTCCAGACTTCTTGCCATCCTTGTCTTCGGACTTTTTGCCATCCGAGCCCTTGCTTGATTCCTTGTCCGAAGACTCGGACTCCTTCTTAGAGTCAGATTCATCCGAACCCTTAGACTCGTCGTTCGCACCATCCGAAGATTTGGAATCCTTGGAGCCAGCTTTACCCGAAGCGGCGGTCGAGTCAGACCCCTTGGCGTCCTTCGCGACGACGCTCTCCCCCGTCACGGTCTGAACGATCCAGTCGATGGACCAGGCGCCGCTCTCGGAAGGATGGACGAAGCCCAGCGATATGACAATCAGCGCAACGCACGCGGCGGTCAGGACGCCAGTAAGCGCCTTGCGACGAGAGGCGGACGCCGCCGAAGCGGCGCCCTGTTGCTTTGCATCGTCGAACTGAATGAACGAGGAATCTGGTTGCTTGGGGTCAGCGTCCTTGGATTTATTGGACACAGCCCTCACCTACCGACGTTTGGTGAACACGAACACGCCGACGATGGCGAGTCCGATGACGCCGGCGGCAACGCCAACAATGGCGAGCGGATTGGTGCCAGTCTCCTGCTCGGAAGCACTAGAGGACTTCTTAGCAGTGGTCGTGGAAGCAGCACCCGTATCGGACTTGGAATCGGACTTCTTGTCGGACTTGTTGTCCTTCTTGTCAGACTTCTTCTCATCCTTCTTGTCGGACTTGTTTTCCTTGGTCTCGGCCTTGGTCGACACCGTCGTCTTGGTCACCGGCTTCTGACCCGGGGCGATAGCGCCGCCCTTCGAGCCGGAACCAGAACCCGCGCCAGCGCCAGCGCCGGAACCAGTACCGGTACCAGAACCGCTGCCGCTATTGGAACCAGCGCCGCCATTACCGCCAGGGTTAACGGCATTCTTGGTCCACTTGGCATACAGCGTCAGATCGGCCGTCACCGGCGTACTGAAGTCATACGCCTGCGTGCAAGCCTCATCGGTGAACCAACCGCCGAAAGCGTAGCCATCGCGCGTCGGATCGGCCGGCTTGACCAGCTTGCCATCGGACGTAGCAACAAACTTAGTGTCGCAAGCAGACCCGCCGTTGGAATTAAAGGCAACCGTCCAAGACTCAACGGCCCCCAGCTTGAACAGAGTGCCCGAGTCATTGATGTAGTACAGGTTGCCAGATGCATCGGCAATGACCGGAGAGTCGCAGTGCTGGTAATGGCCAGCCGCATCATAAATCTGCGTCGCCTCTGCATCGCCGAGCGTATAGCGATATACGCCACCACCAGCAGAGTAGTTGACGTAATCCTTGCTATCCGCGCTGTTAACGGTGAAGTACACATAGGTCTTGCCGCCCTGAACACTCACCAGCGGAGTAGCAGCAATACCGTTAAATCCGGCCGGCAGTTCTTTACCGTCAGCAGCGGTGACCATCGTGGTCTTACCGGTCTTCAGATTATAGAGAGCCAGAGCAGAGCCAGTAGCCGTCTGTCCGCCGACAATCAAGTTTTCGCCAGCCACCGCCGGTGCGCTCATGTTATTCGTAAGACCCAGATCGACCGTCTTCTGCTCGCTCAGTACGCCCTTCGCCGAAAGCGAAATCACATGGAGCTTTCCGTCGTGCGTCATCTGATAGAAGGTCGAACCATTGGACGGATCGGCGACACAGTCGGCGTTCGCGAGAGCGCCGAGCTTCATGGTCGAAACGACATCGCCCGTCGTCTTATCAATGCACTTAAGCGTACCCGCGCTCGTAGGAACGATGGCATACTTATCCGTCAAAGCCGCACCAGTCCAGTAATAGCCCTCGGTAGGGTCGATGTTCTGCCAAGAAACTTCGCCCGTGGCAATCTTAATGCGCGCAAAGGAGCCGTTGCCGTAGGTCGCGTTGTAATTCTCGTCATACGAAATATCGACCGAGCCTACATAGACGTACTCGCCGTCCGAAACGACGGTGCAGGAGCTCTGCGTCAAGTCCGTCAAACCAGGCGTCAGCCACTTGCAGATCAGCTTGTCTGCAGTAATCGCCTGGACCGCACCGCCGTTGAGCGGAACGATGATAAGGCCATTGGTATAGATCGGACGAGAGGTATAGCTCACCTTAGAGGCAAGCGGCGCAGAGGCAACCTTTTTGCCCGTGGACGAATCGATCTTAATGAGCTCGTTCTCGGTCGCGATGTACACAAAGCCGTTAGCGATGACAGGCTCGCTGCAGTTGGCATACTGCTGGCCAGACTCGGCCTTCCAATCGAAGGCCCACTTAAGACCGGCGGCCTGCGCAGGCGTCTTGGCATCCGTTACGGTCGAACCGTTGCCACTGTTGCCGTAGCCGGCCCACTCGGCATCCCAATTAGGAGTCGTCGCGCTCGGGTCCACGACAACCTTGTCGGGATCGGGCATGGGCGAATTATCGGTGGTATAGGCAAGCGTGACCTTATCGCCGCTCTTGAGCGTAATCTGATTGGCGCAGAGTAAGGAGGGCTCTCCGTTGATATACAGATGCCAATATTTATTGGTCGCAGCATCCCAACCATACGGCTTGTGATCGAACGGCGAAGTAATGGAATTCAGGAACCAGTACTCACCACTCTGGGAGCCGTTGTACGCAACGCCCTTGGCCTTCAGAACTGCCTCAATAAGGTTCTGGGCCGTGGAGCCTTCGGGCAGAGAAACGTTACTCGCCGTGCCCCAACGCGTATCGTTCCCGTTGACATCGGGGCCGATAACATCGGCGGATCCAAGCACCTGACCAGGGAGGGCATCGGCGTCAGCACCATACATAAAGGTGACGGCGTCACCCTCCTGGAGCTTGTAGGCACCGGCGCCAACGTCGGCGAACTTGCCATTTACGTAGAAGCGCCAATAGCTGTTAGTCGCAGCATCCCAGCCATAGGACTTACCATCGAACGGCGAAGTAATGCCGTTGAGGAACCAGCCCCAAGACGATTCGCCAGCATCGAGCTTAAGGCCGGTCTGCTCTAGCAAATCCTTAGCAGTGGAGCCTGCCTTGAGGCTCGTCTGGCCCGTCGAAGCCCAAACCTGTTGCTTGCCGTCCTTGTCCTTACCAAGTACCTGAACGGAAGCATGGACAGAATCGGACGGCAACTGGTCGCCCCAGCCACCGTAGAACCACGTAACGGTATCACCAGCATGAATGGTGACATTGTCTGCCGTGTAGTCGCTCGACTTGCCGTTGATGAACAGCTGCCAATAGGTCGAATAATCGAGCGGCGTACCCAGTTCAACGCCGTTGTACTTAAGGCTCAGAATGAAGGAGCCCGCAGCAACGGCGTCAATATCATTCGCCTCAAGCGCGACCTTCGTAAGGTCAAGTGCGCTCGAGCCGGACGTCACCACATACTGCGCGTTATCGACCCAAGTCTGGGTCTTGCCCTGGGCATCGCGACCAATGACGGTCACATTTGCGGCAACCTGGTCCTTAACGACAGGGGACGCGCTACCAGCCGTATAGGCAAACTCAATCTTCTGCCCCTGGGTGAGCTTGACGCTGCTCGCACCAACCGAGGAAGACGCGCCGTCGACGAACAGCTGCCAGAAGGCATAAGTCGTCGGATCGTAGGCAAGCGTGCGACCATCGCTCGGGGATGTGATGCTTTCGAGGTAGAAACCGTATGCCGTGTTCGGTTCGTACTTCGCCTTGAAGCCCGTCTTCTCCTGCAGCTTAATGAAGGCATCCGCAGCCGTCGCGCCCTCGTCGAGCTTGAGCTGCGTAGGCGCCACCCAGGTCTGAGCCTTGCCGTCGGCATCGGTGCCGATAATCGAGAACGAGACCTCGACTTGCTTCTTGGCGACATCGCCAGTTTCTGTCGGGTTCTCCGTCTGAACGGCAGCCGCGGCGGCAGATCCTGCTTGGCCAGCGGATGCCGTCGAAGACTGCTCGCTCGTAGCAGGGCTCTCCCCCGTCGCCGAGCCTTCGTCGCCAGTTGCCGCCTCTGTAGTGGCGGCACTAGCTGCAGGCGCGCTTCCGAAATCCGAAACCTCGGCGCCGCTCTGCTCAGCGGCACCACCCGCAAGCGCTGCGTCCTCGTCCGGCGTCGTAGCCTGAGCCACAGCCTCGGCAATGCCCTCGGCGCCCTCGGCCCACAGCTGAGCCGGCGTGGTGCCAAAGGCCATCGCGAAGGCCAGGAATGCCACCAGGCAGCGCTTGGCTACACCGCGTGCAATCGCGCCACGGCGATGCAACGAGGCGCGCTCGCGCTCGTCCTCAAACATATCCATTTGTCCCCCATTGTCTGTACTTGGAGCGTTGCCTTGAGGCTGCCCATCGCGCATGTTGCGCTCGAGTTCCCCCATCGGGGTCCCCCTTCCCTCCAGAGCCCTATGCACACCGGCGGCATACGCCGCAGCCGCATGCAAGATGGGAGGCGATCAGACTTAACCTTAACGGCTCAGGCGCGCCGTCCGATCTGCGACGCGAACATCCCGAGCCAAGAGGAATTACGGTTACTGGTACAGCCGGGGACTTGCACCCCGATTCTCCCAAACGCGCAGGAAAACCGCGCATTCGTGCGTCTCCGCACCACCATCTAGGCCATCGATTAAAACCGTCAATATGCTATCACGCAAAAGGGCCTCGCACGCAGGCGAAGCCCAAGGTAAAAGCTATTGCTTGCGAAAGGAAAATGCGGTGACGGTCGCAGCCTCTAGTGCTTGCCGCCGTGGCTGTTGAGCCAGATATTGCGGCCCAGCATAAGCGCCAGCACCAGCGCGCTCACGTAGCCCATAAAGCCAATGACCGGGATACCAAACACAACCGGCTCGATGTGCGCGTAGTACACCACCGACGAACCGATAAACAGACCAGCGATAACGATAGCCATCGACATGCGGTCGATAATCCCACCCAGCTGTCGCAGCGCCTTATCGCTGCTCATGATCTGCGTGTTCACCTTAAGCTGGCCGCGTGTGAGCATACGCGAAGCCAGGCCCAGATACTCAGCCGCCTCGAGTGAGCCCTTCGCCGCGCGATAACTGCTCGCCGCAAAGTCGCGACTCATATCGCGCACGCGCGCATAGGTGCTCTTCTCGTTTTTGATGTGTGCCTGAATGATCTGGATCATGTTGACGTCGGGCATGTACTCGGTCAGCAGGCCCTCGAGCGTCACCATGCCGCGGGCGAACATCGTCACCACGCTCGGCAGCTCAACGTCATTTTTGCGCGCGAGGTTTAACAGCGAGGTCAAAAACTCGCCGATATCCAGGTCTTTAAGGTCGAGCCCGGCAAAGTCGGCAACAATAAAGTCCAAGTCGGACAAAAAGGCCGAATGGTCAAGCTCGGCCGAATCGCCGCGCGTCACGGCGAAGCGCATGAGCGAATCCTTGAGCTTTGGCACGTCGCCCTCGGCCACGGCGAAAATCATGTCCTTGACGATACCGCGGTCGTGGCTCGACATGCGTCCGACCATGCCCAAGTCGATAAAGTAAACGATGCCGTCCTTGAGAATGATGTTTCCCGCATGCGGATCGGCATGGAAAAAGCCGTCATCGAGCACCTGCGTCGAGTAGTCCTCGACGATTGCGGCACCGATCTTTTCCAAGTCATAGCCCTCGGCCACCAAGCGTTCAGGATCGGCGATCGAAATGCCGTCGACGTAGTCCATAACCACCACGTGCTCGGTGCACAGGTCCAGATAGGATTTAGGGCACGTCACGCCATGAACGCTCTTATGGAACTCGTAGAAGTCGTTGAGGTTTTTGGCCTCGGCCAAAAAGTTGGTCTCCTCGCGAAACGAGGTCCACAACTCCTCGACTACGCCGTGCAGGTCAACGAATTGATCGGTGTTGACGAACTTGGAAACGATACGCACCACCGAGCGGATGATATCGATGTCCTGCGCCATAACCTGCTGCGCACCGGGGCGCTGCACCTTGACGGCCACGTCCTCGCCCGTCACCAGACGAGCGCGGTGCACCTGCGCGAGCGATGCGCTACCAAGCGGATTGGGGTCGATCGCATCGAACATCTCCCCCAGGCGCAAGCCGTATTCCTCTTCCAAGCAGCGGAGCACTACCTCGTACGGCACCGGCTCCACGTCGGAGCGCAGACGACGCAGCTCGTCGCAAAAGCGTTGCGGCAGAATCTCGGACCGGTTGGCCAGAATCTGCCCCATCTTGACGAACATGGGGCCGAGTTCCTCGAGCAGGCGGCGCAAACGAACCGGCGTGAGGTTATCCCACACGCGGTACTTTTTGACCAGGCGAACAATCTGCCCGATGCGTTCGCGACGACCCGCCGGCGTAAGCTGGTATTCCTCGTCCGGCGCCATCGCGTCGGGCTCCTCGGGGACCATATCGACAGCGCGCGGCTTCTTGCGAGCGCCCGAGACGGCGGCATCGACCTCATCGACAACCGCCGCCTCGTCACCCAAGGGATCTAGATTGTTGTAATCGGTGGTGGAATCTGCCATCTGCGCTGCTACTCGGCCTCTTCGGTATCCTTCGCATCGTCGGGCTCAACGGACTCGACGGGCACCGAGGTCACGTTGTCCTCGACCGAATCGACGATGTCGCGCACATGGGCCAGGAAGGCCGTGCGCTCGGGGGCGGTCATGACGCGGACCCGGGCAAGGATGAGCTCGTCAAGCACGCGCTGGGCCGCGGTCTCGCCCTGCATGCCCAAGCGCTCGGTCAGATCGGAGATGGTACCGCCGGCCTGCTCGAACATGTCGGACACACTGCGGGCGATATCGGGGGCGGCGGTGTCCTTGCGGACCTGCTCGCCCTTGGTGTTAAGGTCGTCGAGGACCTTCTTGCCGCCTTCGACAGCAACGGCGGCAGCGCCAAAGCCCACGTTAATGGCGCCGTTAACAAGCTGATCGAGTTTCATAACCATGGTTATCTCCAATCACAAACAACTGCATTGGCGTTCTTGTACCCAAGATTGAGCGAAAGCGACAAAGCGTTTTAGCGCTATTCGATCGACGGGAAATCCCTACCTCACGTTGTCATTCATCGCGAAAGAGTTCTTCATGGCGCAGCTCGTGGTGTAAAGCACCTTGCCCAGCAGGGCATCGGTCTCCACGCGAACACGCTCGGCAAAGGCCTCGTTGGCGCGTGCAAGCTCGGCAGGCACCTCGGCCTCGGGTAGCGCGGCTACGGCAGCGTCGACGTCATGGATCTGCTTGTGGCCCATGCCACCGACCTTCTCCTGGTAGTCCTCCACGGCGCGGCCGCACTCATGGAAGCGGACGTCGGCCAGGGCACCGATCAGGCGGTTGGCCCAGTAGAAGTTTTCGGACGTCACGCGAGCCTGCGTGTCGGCATAGTACTCGGGCATGGTCTCCACGTTGGCGTACAGAGGAACCAGCGCGTTAAACGAGTTGGAGCCAAACGCCATCCACTGCACGGCGCGGTAGGCCGGCTGCGCATAGGGACGTAGTTGCAACACGGCGAGCTGGCTGTTGCGGTTGATGCCGATGGGGCGATAGGCGCCGCGCGTGGCGGGCGTGCCCTTGCTGCCGTAGCAGTCGTACTCCGTACCCTGGTAGTGGCTCGAAAGTACGTACTTAATGTCCTCGATGGTCACCTTGCGCTCGGGCACACGGCTCCAGGGGATATCGTCGCTCTCGGGCGTGTAGTCGGCGTCGGGGCCATCCCACACATCGCTGGGGTTGAGGCAGCGCTGCATGTACCAGGCGCGCGGCGTGTTGTAGACGTGGTCGCTGTCGCTGTGCGAGCCAAAGGCGTCGCGTGGGTTAAAGACCGCCGCCGGACCGTCACCCTCGACGCCCAGCGTCAGGTCCAGATGCCACTCGCCCATCCAGGCGCGCAGGTCGGCGGAGCACATGTGGTCGGCCTGGGCGCCCTCGGCGTCATCCAGGTCAAAGCTGTCGATACCCAGTTGGTTGGGCATGGTCACATAGGCGTCATCGGGCACACGCTTGGCAATCCAGTGGTGACCGCCGATGGTCTCGAGCCACCAGATCTCGTCCACGTCGCTAAAGGCGATGCCGTTGTTCTCGTAGGTGCCGTAGCGCTCGAGCAGGTCGCCCAGGATACGGACGCCGTCGCGGGCGGACTTGGCGTAGGGCAGGACCAGGGTCACCATATCCTCCTCGCCCAGGCCACCAGGTTGCGCCGGCACATAGCCGTCCTCACCCTCGTTGCCCTTGGCGGGCACGTAGTCCACGAGTGGGTCGGCGCCGCGGACGCGCTCGTTGGTGGTGAGCGTCTCGGTTGCGGACATGCCCACATTGAGCTCGTTGAAACCGGCCTCGGCCCAGATGCCGTGGCCCGGGACAACATCGGGGACGCTCGTGTAGCGCATGGGGTTATCGGGCAACTCAACGGTCAGGTGACTCAGGACGCTCGTGTAGACGCGCGGCTGCTCGTCGGGGTGCACCACGCGCATGCGCTTGGGCTCAAACACCCCGTTGGACGAGTCCTCGTTACGCGCGACAAGCGTCGACCCGTCGTAGCTTGCGTTTTTACCGACCAAAATCGTTGTGCACGGCATGCGCATCCTCCTTGAGCGAAGAAATCAAACGGCAACAGTGTATCGCTTCGGCGCAAAAAGGGCGAAACCGCGGCCCCTCGAGACCCCTCGGGACCCCTGTGGTCAAAAAATGCCAAATATGAGTACTGTCACCAATTTAGTAGCAGCAAATTTCCTTGTAATGAGTGCCGAAAATCCCTATTTGTCCAAAAGCGAGACAGCGTTATTCCCCATAGGTTCAATAAAATGAGCTTCTTAACGATAATGGATATCATTAGGAAGCCCAAATGTCATGAAATATATGTGACTATCTTGGCAGCAGTACTCATATCTGGCATTTTTTGACCGCGTGGTGTATAGCTAACCCCTCAAACAGCCCAAAACACCTATTTCGATGCGCGCTCCGCCGCCTCGATCACGTGCTTGGCGAGAATCGCCGTGGTCACAGCGCCCACGCCGCCCGGCACGGGGGTGATGGCGCCAACGATCGGTTCCGCAGCATCAAAATCGACATCGCCGACCAGCTTGCCAGCGGCCTCGTCCCAATTAATGCCGACATCGATGATCGTCTGGCCCCCACGAACCGCATCCGCGCCAATCGTGCGCGCGCGTCCAACGGCCGCAACCACAATATCAGCTGCACGGCACTCGGCAGCCAAGTCACGCGTATGCGTATGGCACGTCGTCACCGTGGCATTGCGAGCCGTAAGCATGGCGGCAACGGGACGACCAATCACCAGAGACCGACCGACGACCGCAACCTTGGCCCCATCCAGCTCAACACTGTAATGGTCCAGCAACGCCAACACGGCTTCAGCTGTGCAGGGGGCAAAACCCTCGCCGCGCCCCGAAAGCGTGGTGAGCAGCGAAGCCGGCGTCATGGAGTCAACGTCCTTGGCGGGATCGAGCGCTGCGGCGACGGCGTTCTCGTCAAGGCCGGCGGGCAGCGGGCGAAACATCAGACAGCCATGAACAGCCGAGTCGGCATTGATGTCCTCGATGGCCGTCAACAGCTCGTCTTGCGAAACACCGGCAGGAAGCAACACGCGACGCGCCTCGATGCCAACCTTTTCGCAGCGTTTAAGGGCGCCGCGCTCGTAGGATAGGTCGTCCTCGCGTTCACCCACACGCACGATAGCAAGCGTCGGAACAACACCGCGTTCGCGCAGCGCAGCGCAGCGGGCAGCGAGCTCCTCAGTCAAAGCGCGGGCGACGGGAGCACCCTTCAGTAGCTCAGCCATGGCTATCCCCTCTTTCTTGCAGCGTCGGAGGCGCGGCGCGCCAGCGCATCGGCGCGCGGCAACCATGTGTCGAGCAACTCATCACACGCCGTCTCGAGCTCCTCAGCACGAGCGCGATCCTTCATAGACGTGGTGTTCGCAAAGAGCGTCAAACTCGCGCCCTGCATAGCGGCACGGCAGAACACGGCGCCGCACGCCACATCGGACAGCAGTTGACGCGAACCCTTGTCGGCCATGTCCTCGAGCAGCGCCAGCGCACGCCCGCAGGCATCCATAATGCGATACGGCGGCATAGCGGCCACATGCAGCGCATCCTGAATCGCGGTCGCTCGAGCCGGATCGTCACGCGGAATACCGTACGCCGCGGACACCTGCCCGTAGGCACGAACGTCCTCGGCAACCAACTCGACAAGCTCCTGGGACAGCTCATCAGCCTGAGCAAACGCGCGCGCCAGGTCATCCGCACGATCAGCAAGCGCGGGATTGGTCGCACCGTAGCGGGCAACCATTCCGCACAGCGAGGCGCCCAGCGCGCCCACAAAGGCGCTCGCGCTGCCACCGCCGGGAACCGGCTCGCGCGCGGCAAGCGCCTCGGCAAACCCGCGGCAGGTCTTGTCCATCATCTCTTGACTCATACGCACGCACCTTCAAGTCATATACATCGGTCGGGTGGCAACCACCGACCGACCGCATCGATAACATAATGGTGCTAAGTCTAGCCCATAAGTACTCGAGCGTCAGCGCACCTGGCCATCGTGGATTTCTATGGCACACGATAGGCGTCGGCACCGCAAACATAGGACACATGGCCCGCCTTTCGGGACTTCCGGACGTCACAAACTGGGGCATATCTATAAACAAGGAACCTGTTGGGGCAACGCCCACGCACGCGCGCCCCATTAAAACAACGGGCGCCCAACCCGGGGAGGGCCGACAGCACCAGCCCTCCCCTCTTTTGCGCCCGAACATATTGCCACTTAACGGCGCAAATCCGGCCCTCAGAATGGGACACATGGCCCACCCTAGCGAGCCGTCCACGCGTACAGTAAAGACAGGTAATCCATGGGCGGTTACAGATCGAGGAGGACACGACCATGAAAAAGAAGGCCTTTGCGATTCTCACCCTCTGCATCAGTCTCTTTGCCGCAGTTGCCCTGGTGGGCTGCGGTGGCAGCGGCGACGCTACCGGAAGTGGCGGTGGCGGCGGGGCAGAAAAGCCAGCCGTGGATATGAGGACCGACTTCATTTGGTTTAAGGTCGAGGTTCCCGAGGGCGTCGAGATTACCGACGTTGCCGGCGACACCGCCGACAGGGCCCAGTTTAAGTTCACCGAGAGCGAGCACGCCAGTGATCGCTTCATCCCCGTCTTCGACCCTGACAAGAACGCCGACGAGCTGTTCGACTACGAGGCAAAGTGGAATGCCAGCTTTGAGTGGACCGAGAATGACCCCATCAAGTACAACGGCAAGACCTGGCGCAACGCTTCCTACACACACTCGGGCGGCGTGACGACCGAGTACTTCACCGACGTTGACGGTGGCAGCGTGTATGTGCGCATCGACAACGTCGAGGAGCACAAGGACGCCGTCGAGACCATGATGAAGTCTCTGGAATTTGCCGACGACATCGCCGAGGCCAAGACCGAGGCCATGGACGTCAAGCTCGACGATATCGAGATCAAGCGCTAAGTAACTGGCGAGCGCAGCGGGAAACACGGGCGCAGTGCTAACAAGCGGCGGTACCCCAGCGCTTCGTACCCAGGGAGGGCCGGTAAACCGACCCTCCCTTTCTTATGCCGGTAGCCAACGAACGCGAGGATGCCGGACGCCGGAACCGCTCCAAATGTAGCAACAGTACGAAAACGACAAACACCCCAACACGTCCGCCCGCCGATTTATTGCGCCGCGCAGACAATTAAACCAGCATCTTTAAACATCTGAGCAGTATAGTGACCAAAACTATCGCATAACCGCACTCTACGAATGGAGAAGTTATGACCGAACACCACGCCCTCAGCCGCCGAGCATTTACGTTGGGCCTTGGACTCGCGGCGTTGTCGCCACTTGCAAGCCTGCCCGAAACCGCGGCATTGGGCATTGGCCCACGAGCGGCATTTGCAGACGACGCTGCCACAGCGTCGGTCAGCCTCAACAATTTCGTCATTCGCCTTCGCCCCGCGGGCTATTTTCGTACCGCAAGCGTTAACGAAGACGGCAACGTCATCGGCAACGTCTGCCATCTGTTTAATGACGGCACGTCCAGCAAGCTCATCCTTGAGAACGTAACGACCAAGAATGACGATACAAACTGGTATGCTATCCGCACCTTGCTCAATTTCGAAGAGCATAAAAAGACGGGCTACAGCATTTGGTCGGTCGATGGCGACTCGGACAAAGACGGAAAGGTCATCCACGTATGGAGTGGCGAGCATGACGGCAAGCCCAGTCGCTCTTTTGCGTTCGAGCGTCAATCAAACGGAACCTATATCATCCGAGACCGCACGGTCGAGAAAGAAACCGAGAAAAAAGACATTAAGTACCTGGCAATAGAATCGAACGGCGAAGACTAGGACAACAATAAGATCTGCCATAAGAGTAAGAGCATTCCGTGGGAGCTCGAACTTATCGGTTACGACATGAAAAAGAACGATGCCACGGTTAGCAGCCTCGACTGGATCACGTACAGCAGCTACGTCGATGGGCCATGTTGGATGAAATACGTCGACGACAACAAGTTCCTCGACGAGCTGAGCATCCCGGGTACGCACGATTCGGGCACCTGTAGCGTGGACAACGACACCGAGCCCCATTCCTCGCAAGTAAAATGCCAGCAGGATTACATTCCCACGCAGTTGCTCGAAGGCATTCGCTATTTTGATATCCGGCTCGGAAAGGGCGACAACCCCGGTATCGACCACGGTGATTACTACCTGCTCAAAAAAGACGCGTACTTTATGCATCTTTCCGATGTCATAGGCTACTTCAAAACGTTTTTGAACGAAAACCCGACAGAAGCGCTCATCATGCTTGTATCACGAGGCAACGACGAGGCTACCGACGAAAGTGTTACGACGGCTTTCGCCAAGGTTTTGGACGACAACCCCAAACTGTTCTATACGTCGAGCCGAATCCCCACGCTACACGAGGTGCGCGGAAAGATCGTTCTGCTGCGTCGATTTAGGCTCGCCGGCAACAGTGTAAGCGGCCACACGTGGGGCCTCGACCTTACCGAATGGGATGACAAGATCAAGGCTCACTCCGACAGCGCCACTATGTGTCTCGTCCAAGACGCGCGGGGCTTTGAAGCCGCGGGGGAAACAGGCGATAAAGAGCCCTATTGCACCAAGGTATACGCCCAGGACAAGTACAAACTCACGGGAACCGACAAGCTCAGCTGGGTCGATAATGCGCTGAAGGAAACGTCCGGGCGCACGCGCAACGAGGTAGATGTCGAGGACGATAACGGGGCCAAGGAGAAAGTCCTGGAGCGTTGCTGGTCTATCAACTACACCAGCTGCACGGGCTTGTCGCACGGAGGCAATCCTTTTACCTCGGCACGAGTAGTCAACGAGCATCTGTATAAGAGCCCGTACATCAATCCCAGCGGCATCGAGGATACAAAGTCAGATTACCTCAAGCACATTGGCATCATCGCATCCGACTTTGTTGATGCGGCGCTGGCCCGGAGCATCTATCAGCGCAATTACGATACGGAGCACAAGCAGACGGCTTCGTACTATCTCCCGTACTATCTCCCGACCCGCATGCGCATGACGTGCGGCGACTCGCTGAGCGATGCCTCATTCCAGGATGGCAAGACCGTTGGCGAGGGTCATTTCCGCCTTGCCGACAGCAGCAACGCGCTCAACGCGACAGCTTCGGGCCATGCGTTTGCCATTGAATACGTGGATGTCGACGCCCTGGGCAACGAGACCGTTACGGGGCTGCAGGGCTCTGTGCCCATCGATATCGATCCACGCGCGCTGACGCCCCATTTTGAGGGACTCGAAGGCCTTAAGGCCGGCGAAGACGTGCGCGCCAAGATTGCGGCATCACTCGAGGGCAAGCTCGAAACCGATGCCTGCACGGCCCAGCTCGAGTTTGTGCACGACGCGAACGGCGCTCCGGGCACAGCAATGGCCGAGGGCGAAACATTTGCCGCAGGAACGTACTGGGTGCGCGTGAACGGTCTCTTGGGCAACGCGGCGCAGAACTACACGCTCGCCAGCGACGGAGCCGCAAGCTTTACCGTAGCGGCCTCGGACAGTGCTGCCGGCAGCGGCACGGGTTCCAACGCAGGCAGCGCTGATAAGAACGGTAAGGGCAACAAGGGCAAGGGCTCGGGCGGAAAGCTCGCCGACACGGGCGACGGCTCTGGCGTTGCCGCCGGGCTCGCTGCCGCCGCCGTGGCGACAACGGTCGCCGGCGCGGCGATGCTTGCCAGTGACGGTGAAAACAACGAGGACGTTGTCGAATAGGCAAGCCGGCCTTTTAGACACATCGACTCAATCGGGGGCGCAGAACACCGTTCTGTGCCCCCGATTTTTACCTTGGCCCGAACGCCGCTATCGGCTACATCACCATGTTCAGCGCGTTAACAAACTCCTGGGCCTTCGCACGGCTGTTCAGGCTAAAGACGCAAGCGGTCAACAGACGATTGCGCAGAAAAACATCGCGGCCTTTGATTCTATTGACGCCCGTAATGTCCTTAAGATAAACAATCTCGGTGTGCTTGCCGCCAAAAGTGCCCTTCTTGAGTACCTCAATGCGGTTAGGGTAGATCTTGACGTCTTTATACCTACCCGAACCTTTGTCCTGGAATAGCAGCGTGTTGTTGTCCATACGCGTCACTCCCGTGGGGTTCGCTAAAACTGCCTCTATGGTCACATTTTAGTCGCCGCAAACCCTTTTCGCGGTCGCGCACGGAGCACCAAATCGTGTCCGCACGAGCAAATAAACTGATACCACAAGGAATATAAGCCGCTATCCAAGGACGGCGAAGTGAGACAAAGGGTTAGCAATAGCTAAGATTTAAGTCTAAAACCCTTAGAAAGTGCTAATATATAGTTATTGAAAGAGGCTAAGATGCAGAGACGCGAATTGATCCGCATCCTCGAAGAAGCCGGCTTCATCTCGAAAGGAGGCACTAATCACGAGAAGTTCGTCAAAGGAGATAAACTCGTGCTCGTGAAACGCCACCGAGAGATTGAGGATCAAATTGCCAAAAGAATCCTAAGGCAGGCAGGACTTCGATAGCTCATCCTCATCACATTTCGCATCGCTTTTTAGAGGAGGTCTTACATGGTTTACGTATGGGAATTTGAGTTCTTTGATTCGGACGGCATGGTCGATGCCGTGCCATGTGGCTCGCTGGGCGGAGGAGGAACGTTTGGCTCCGACCTAAACGACGCTGTCGAAAGCGCCGCCGATTTTCTCGCATGTATGGTCGACGATCACCTTATGGGCGGCGTCGATCTTCCCGAGCCGGACTTTGGACACCAGCCACAACACGGCGGCAAGATTATCGCCGTGGCCGTCAGCCGCGAGCTCGGCGACATTCCCGCCGTCACCGCGGCGGACACCGCTCGCATGCTTGGCGTTAGCACGGCAAGGGTATCGCAGCTGATAAATGCTGGGCTGTTGGATTCTTGGAAGGACGGCGCCAAGCGCATGGTGTCCAAAGCCTCCATCGAGGCACGACTCGCCGACGCCCCAAAGGCAGGACGCCCGAAAGAGGTCTCTATTCTTGTATAAGGCGAAGATACTGCGCACTTTTATTCCACACGATGTTTTCAGCCTGGCTTAAACAAGTTCAATAGCAGAATACAAATCCAGCCATCGTGTCTAGTTACGAAAGGTTTTTTCCTTTTCTGCAGCAAACTCTTCCTCGGTAAGTACTCCACTATCACGCAGCGTTGCAAGTCTCTCAAGCCTTGCAACTACATCACCACTATCCGCCAGCGTCTCAATAGTCTGTGAAACCTGCGGATACTGCTCGAGTTCCTTCGATAGGGCATCGACTATCTCGGCAATATTCTTTGCATTTTTGCCCCCGTTTAATACGTTTGTCCTGACCTTAGATGATGAGTTGACAGTAACGCCAGATCCGCCTTCAACTGGAACAACCGAAATACTGATATTTTTACCCCAGGACCAAAGGCTCATACCAATCTCAGCTACAACTGTTCTTGTTGTGGGCGATGCGCTATCAACTTTTACTTTAGGCAGCTTTTCCATAGCTGCCTTCAAGGCATTAAACGTGTCGTCAGGAGAATACGGCACCTGAATCTGAAGCTGCTGATCCGCAAAACCCATAATCCGGCCTCCGCTTCTACAAGATTAAGACTATCGGCAATGTTAGCACGTTCCCAGCACTTTTAAATTCATCTAATGACCTTGTGATGCAGCCCGACACCCCAGCACTACTCCCCTACTTCCCAAATAGCGCACCCAGCAGACCGCGGCGTTTGGGCTTCTCCTCTCGGTAGGAACCCTCGGCTGCGGCCGCCACCTGTCGCGGTTGCTCGCCGCCTCCACGGCGCACAATCTGGTATAGGAAGGGCGATTTAACGTATTTGACCTCGATGGGCGTGGCGTGCACGGTGCTTTCGATCGACAGCATCACGTTGGGATTGAGCGGTGCCACGATATGCGTTTCGCACTTGTCGCTAAACACCACCGCGGCTGCACGACCCGTCTGGCCGTTTACGGCAATGCGCACCTGCTCGCCATCGCGGCCATCCGTCGCCGGACGATCGACAAAGTAGACCGGCACCATCACCAGGCCATCCTTATGCTTGCGGGCCTTGCGCGCCCAGGTTCGGATGCTCTTTTTATTGAGCCCCAGCACCGCCTCGGCATCGTTGCCGGCAATGTCGAGCGCCAACTTATCAATGACCACCTGGTCCTTGGTAGACGCATCGACGGAGACGACGCGGAAGTTGCCTTCCTGCATGGCGGGATCGAACGACCCAACCTTAGCAAAGTCCCACGGCTCCAAAATTCCCATAAGGCGAACATCCAGGTAGTTTGCCCTGGGATATGCCCAGTCGAGCACCTCGTAGTACACCAAGGTCTCCTTGCTCAGGCCCTTGCCCGGGAAAGACGCCATCATGCGCAAATCCGCGAGCGCCATGGGGAAATAGAAGAGCATCATGTCGTTTTGGATCGCATCTTCCACGTCGTGCCCGGCAAAGGCATCCGGGTACTGGCGCACCAGCTGCAGTGCGTTGGCACGTGCCTGCTGCGGCGAGATTTCGCAGGGAATGCCCTGCTCCGGCACATACTCCGCACCCACGCCCATGGTCAGACGCTTGCTGAAGGTACCGGGCTTGAGCAGGTCGGCAACGCCGATCTTGTTGCCGCAGGACGGGCACTCAAACACACGCTGCGTTGACTCGCCCTCAAAGGACGCTCCGCAGAAGGGGCAAGGAATGCTCACATGCGTGGCCTCTTGGAACTCTTGCGCCGTGCCGCGATCCTCCCACAGCAGATGTTCCAGGACCGACTGATTGCGCCAGTGCGAATTGAAGAAATACCAGTCCGGGTCCTCCGGGCGCTCGAGTTGCGACACATGCGTGAGCTTGAGCAGTCCATCCACTACCGTCAACGGCGTATGGCGAATGCCCAAAGCGCTCTTGGGCTCTCCGGCGTCCGCCTGCCACGGAATGACCGCACCGCAATAAGCGCACTCAAAGCTGCGCTTAGCTTGGTGCGAGTACATAGGGCCGCCGCAGTTTTGACATTTAATGGCAAACATCTCGTCCATGGAAACGTCCTCCTTTGCACAGGGGCTGTCGACATTAAGTATGTCGAGCAAACAGGCACATGCCCATACCCATGTGGCCCAAAATGGACCGCCCGGGCAGACGAGAAGGCTCGCTCGTTAGCACCGGCAGACTATTGCTGCATTTTCTGAGCATCGGTGCACGGCGCCCCCGCGCGAGCTACACTATCCCCTTAAACATGATTGTGAGGACGACCGCTATGCTATTTGTAAATCGGCTGGTACATACGCTTGTTCCCGGCAGCGAGGACGAGCCGGTCGATGCATCTTGCCGCACCAACGCGGGTTTTGCCGCAAGCCTCATCTGCATTGGCCTCAACATCACCCTGTGCCTGGCCAAGGGCATCGCGGGCCTGCTCGCCGGTTCCGTCTCCCTCATCGCCGACGCTTTCAACAACCTCTCCGATGCCTCGAGCAACATCGTGAGTCTGCTCGGGTTCCGCCTTGCCAGCCGCCCGGCAGACGAGGGCCACCCTTACGGCCACGGCCGCTACGAGTACCTGGCTGGTCTGTTTGTCGCCGTCCTGGTTTGTGCCGTCGGCATCAACCTAATCCTCGAGTCGATCACCAAGATCATCAAGCCCTCGCCCACAGTGTATTCGGCGCTCTCCATGGCTGCCCTTGTTCTGTCCATGCTCGTCAAATTCTGGATGGCCGCGTTCAACCGCGCACTGGGTAACCGCATCGATTCCGAAACGCTCATCGCCACGGCGCAGGACTCCAAAAACGACGTCATCACCTCGGGCTCGGTCTTGGTGGCGGCGCTTATTTCGCAGACGACCGGCTTTGATCTCGATGGCTGGGCAGGCCTGGGTGTGGGCATCTTCATCTGCATCAGCGGTCTGGGCCTGGTGCGCGACGCCATCAGCCCGTTGCTGGGGCAAGCGCCCGACCCCAAGCTCGTCCAGGCAATCCGCGACAAGATCATGTCCTATCCGCAGGTCTTGGGCACACACGACCTCATGGTGCACGACTACGGCCCCGGTCGTCAGTTTGCCAGCGCCCACGTGGAGATGCCCGGCGAGGGCGACGCGTTTGAGCACCACGAGATCCTGGACACCATCGAGCATGATATCAAACGCCAGATGGGCATCGGCATCACGCTGCACTGCGACCCCATCGCCACCACCGGCGACGACCTGCGCGGCTGGGTCAAGCGCGGCGTCATGCAGATCGATCCCGCGCTCTCCATCCACGACCTGCACGAGCACGACGGGTTCGTTTCGTTTGACCTGGTGCGTCCCGACGGCTTTGACATATCCGACGAGGAGCTGCTGGAGCTCGTCACGCGCATCGTGCACGAGCGCCGGCCCGATGCCTCATGCGTCGTTACGTTTGACTCGGGCTTTAGCTCGCCCGACCGTCCGGCCGAGCAGCTGTAGCCTGCTTAACAGCTAGTTTCCCTGCGCGCCCGAGATGCCGTTTTGCAGGGCGTTCCAGGCATCCGTCGCCATGCCGCCCAAGTTCTGCGCGGTATCGCCCAGGTTTTGTGCCGTGTCGCCCAGCTCTTGCGCCTTGTCTCCCAACTCCTGTGCCTTGTTGCTCAAGTCCTCCAGCGTATTGGAGCTCGAGCTGTCGGTACCGCTTTGTCCGTCGGACGAGTTGCCCGAGCTGTTCTTGTGCGTGAGTTGAATTTCGAGGTTGCCGCTGTCGTTATAGTAGGCAGAAGTAACGACCCAGTTGGCATCGACGACGGGCGTTGAGCCATCATCAGTCAGGACCACGGCATTCCAAAGATCAGCGCCGCGCGACTTGAGAAGCTTCTTGGCGTTGGACCAGTACTGCCCCGGGATATCGCTCAGATCGACGGTGCTAGACGAGGCGGACTCGGTTTGCTCGGCAGCGGTATCGGCCGTTGAGCTCCCCCGCTTGTTGAGCATGCCCGACACGATGGCAAACACAACCGACAGCGCAAAGAAGATCGCCAGCACGATGAGGATCTTCTTGATCACGCTCGACGAACGCGACGGCCTCTTCTCCTCGTCCTCGCCATATTGCGGAATCGACTTGGGGTACTCGCGATACGGCTCGCGCGACTCGTAGCGAGGCTGCGCCGTACGAGGCATATACGTCATCTGCTGAGGCTGCGGAATGGGATTTTGCGGCAGGTCATCATAGGGATTCGGCGTCGAGGCAGCATAAGAATCCTGCGGCGCGTAATCAAACGGATCCGGAGCTGCGTTGCCATAGGGGCCTTGCGAAGATGCAGCGCAAGAATCCTGCGCCGTGTCTCCATAGCCCATAACCCGGGTGGGCTCGGCAGAAGGCTGCGTCGCGGCGGGGTCGGTATAACCGGGGTTGGGAACAACGCGGGTCGCATCGGCGCTATCGCCAGCCTGCGCGGAACCGTAGCCGCCCATCACGGTCGTCTTGTCCTGATCCATGCAACGATTCCTTTCCGTCGCGCGTGAGCCTCAAGTTATCCATGCATTCTACCCGCGCAAAAGCCTATGATGGGCAGAGTCCGTCGGTATCTACAAGACATGCGCGGGCCTAAGGATCAAAAAGCCCCGCCGGGCCTTGTGGGCACGGCGGGGCGGACAAGCAGCTATGGACAGCAGACTTAGAACAGGCCGGTGATGTTGCCGTCGTTGTCGACGTCGATGTTTTCGGCCGCGGGCACCTTGGGCAGGCCCGGCATGGTCAGAACGCTGCCAGTCAGCGCGACCACAAAGTGGGCGCCGGCAGAAACCTTGAGCTCACGCACGGTGATGCGGAAGTTCTCGGGAGCGCCCAGGGCCTTGGCGTTGTCGCTAAAGCTGTACTGCGTCTTGGCGACGCACACCGGAAGGTTGCCAAAGCCATTCTCGCGCAGCTCGGCGAGCTGGCGCTTGGCGGCCGGCGTAAAGTCAACGCCGTCGGCGCGGTAGACCTTGGTGGCAACGGCCTCGAGGGCATCAGCGACATCAGCGCCGTCCTCATAGGCAAACTTGAGCTCGCTCGGCTGCTCAATCAGACGCATGACCTCATCGGCGAGCTCGAGCGCGCCCTCGCCGCCCTTGGCCCAGACCTCGGAAAGCTTAACGTTGACGCCGAGTTTCTGGCACTCGGACTCGATGAGCGCAAGCTCGGCCTCGGTGTCCGTCGGGAAGCGGTTGATGGCGACCACGCAGGGCAGGCCATAAACGTTCTGGATGTTGTCGACGTGACGCAGCAGGTTGGGCATGCCAGCCTTGAGTGCCTCGAGGTTCTCCTCGTTGAGGTCGGCCTTGGCGACGCCACCGTTGTACTTCAACGCGCGAGCGGTGGCGACGACCACGACGGCGTTGGGACGAACGCCCGTCATGCGGCACTTGATGTCCAGGAATTTCTCGGCACCCAGGTCGGCACCAAAGCCCGCCTCGGTAATGGCGACATCGCCAAAACGCATAGCCATACGCGTGGCCATGATGGAGTTGCAGCCGTGGGCGATATTGGCGAAGGGACCGCCGTGGACAAACGCGGGCGTGCCCTCGAGCGTCTGCACCAGATTGGGCTTGAGCGCATCCTTGAGCAGTGCGGCCATAGCTCCCTGGGCCTTAAGGTCGCGGGCGCGGACGGGCTCGCCGGCATAGCTATAGCCGACAACGATCTCGCCCAAGCGCTCCTTAAGATCGCTGATGCTCGTGGACAGGCACAGGATCGCCATGACCTCGGAGGCAACGGTGATATCGAAGCCGTCCTCGCGCGGCACGCCCTGGGCCTTACCGCCAATGCCGTCGATGACGTGGCGCAGCTGACGGTCGTTCATATCGACGACGCGCTTCCAAGTGATGCGCTTAACGTCAATACCGAGCTGATTGCCCTGCTGGATGTGGTTATCAAGCATGGCGGCCAGCAGGTTATTGGCGGCACCGATAGCGTGGAAGTCGCCGGTAAAGTGCAGGTTGATATCCTCCATGGGGATGACCTGAGCCCAGCCGCCGCCGGCAGCACCGCCCTTAACGCCAAAGACGGGGCCGAGCGAAGGCTCGCGCAGGGCCACGGCACTCTTGACGCCGCGACGACGCAGGCCGTCGGCCAGACCGATGGTCGTGGTGGTCTTGCCCTCGCCCGCAGGCGTGGGGTTGATGGCGGTCACGAGGACAAGCTTGGCCTGGTGATCAGTCGGCTCGTTGAGCAGTGAATAGTCGACCTTAGCCTTGTCGAAGCCGTACGGAATCAGGTGCTTAACGTCGACGCCGGCGTTCTTGGCCACCTCGGTAATAGGCAGCGGCGTGACAGAACGTGCGATTTCGATGTCAGTAGGCATGGGCGGTCCTTTCGTTACCGAATGAGAAAAAGACCAATTCAGCATAGCACGGGCGCGCAACAGTAAAACACCCATAACCGATGAACGGCGATATGTTTACCCGATGCCCAGCGATAGCCCAACAGCCCGCCAAAACAAAGCGCCCTAAACGGTAGGTTCAATCCCCAGGTGCTCAAAAGTGCGAAGGGTTGCCTGACGGCCCTGCGGCGTACGAATCATCAACCCGCACTGCAGCAAATAGGGCTCATAGACATCCTCGAGCGTGCCCGGGTCCTCGCCCACCGCGCTGGCAAGGGTCGTAAGTCCCACGGCACGACCGGAGAACGTCTTGGCAAGCGTCTCCAAGATACGAATATCCATCCAGTCCAGACCGAGCTCGTCGATCTCGAAGAACTCGAGCGCCTGGCGACAGATATCGAGCTCGATGGGGCCGTTGCCGCGCACCTGCGCATAGTCGCGCACGCGCTTGAGCAAGCGGTTGGCAAGACGTGGCGTGCCGCGCGAACGCGAGCCGATCTCGAGTGCACTGGGATGGTCGATCGTCACGCCCAGGATAGTCGCCGAGCGCGTCACAATCTGCGCGAGCTCCTCGACCGTGTAGTAATCCAGGCGATACGAAATGCCAAAGCGGTCGCGCAACGGGCCGGTCAACATGCCTGAGCGGGTCGTTGCCGCTACCAGCGTAAACTTGGGAATATCCAGGCGAATCGAGCGCGCCGCCGGACCCTTGCCAATCACGATATCGAGGGCAAAGTCCTCCATCGCGGGGTACAGGACCTCCTCGACCGAACGGTTGAGGCGGTGGATCTCGTCGATAAACAGCACATCACCCGGCTGCAAGTTAGTAAGGATGGCCGCCAGGTCGCCCGTGCGCGCGATGGCAGGGCCACTCGTCGTCTTGATCTGAGCGCCCAGCTCGTTGGCGATAACGGTGGCCAGCGTGGTCTTGCCCAGACCCGGAGGACCCGAGAAAATCACGTGGTCGAGCGTCTCGCCACGGCTCTGCGCCGCTTCGATCAACACGCGCAGGCTCTGCTTGATGTGCTCCTGGCCGCAGTAGTCGTCCAGGCGCTGGGGGCGCAAAGTGCGGTCGACATCGAGGTCCTCGGCCGTCAGCTCCGAGCCCACCATGCGCTCGCCGTGCGCCATAGATGCCGCCGGCGAGTTGCCGGGCGTCGCCCACAGGTCCTGAGAGTCATCGGCTTCCCACATCACGCATCCATTCCGAGTCGCTTAAGCGCCGCGCCGAGCAGATCCTCGACACGCATATTTTGCCCATCATACCCGCTCAGGGCAACATCGGTCTCCTGCGGGCTAAAGCCCATGGAAAGGAGCGCCGCACGGGCATCATCGATGGCCGAGGGAGCAGCAGCGGGCACGGGCATCGCAACCTGGCCGGGAATCACATCGACCGGCACAAAGCCCTTGTCCTTGGCAAAGGTGCTCTTGAGCTCCAGGATCAGACGCTGAGCTGTCTTTTTGCCCACACCGGGTACCTTGGCCATGCCCTTGTCGTCCTCGGCCATCACCAGCGAGTACAGCTGCCCCACGGTATAGGTGGAAAGCACGGCAAGCGCCAGGCGCGGGCCAACGCCCGAAACGGACACGAGCCGGTCGAACATCGTGCGCTCATCCTTTGAGGAAAAACCGAAAAGTGTCATGGCGTCCTCGCGCACCTGCATACGCGCGTAGAGGCGGACCTCGCCGCCAGGCGTCGGCAACGTGGCCGCAGTGCTGCCCGAGATGCCGAGCTCAAAGCCAACGCCCGACACATCGACGACAGCAGAGCTCATCGTGGCCTCGACAAGCGTTCCGTGGAGCTGGGAAATCATCAGTATCCGGTTCCTCTCTGTTGATAGAACTCGCCACCGGTGAGGGCGCGGGTACGGCTGAGGTTTACGTGGCAGATGGCGCAGGCCAGGGCATCGGCGGCATGGTCGGGATGCGGGTCGTGATCGAGCTGTGTGAGCGTGCGTACCATGTAGGCGACCTGCCGCTTGTCCGCGGCGCCGGTGCCCACCACAGCCTGTTTGATCTGCATGGGCGTGTACTCGCCAATCTCGAGCGCGCATTCCGAAAGTGCGACGAGTGCAGCACCGCGGGCATGCGCCGTGGGGATGGCGGAACGAACGTTGGCGCCAAAGTAGATGCTCTCGACAGCAGCCGTGTCGGGTCGATAACGCTCAACGACATCCTTAAGGTCATGGGCGATATGCGACAGGCGCACCGCGAGCGGACTTCCGGCACTGGTCTCGATGCAGCCATAGGCACGGCAGCGAACCTCGCCACGCCGCTCCTCGATAATCCCCCAACCCGTATGAGCCAAACCGGGGTCGATGCCCAAGATAACCAAGCCAACCTCCCCTCGCCACAAGCACAGCGCAAGACAAGGCCCCGCGCATCATTCACGAACGTCTGTTCTAGAATAACACAACGCTAGCCCTATAAGTCAGCCGAGATCGAATTGTAGGTTGAGTATACGCAAGCGAGCGCCTGCCAGAGCGAGCAAGGTGCCTTGAAAGAGGAGGGCATTGACCTGGCGGTCATGTCCGACGATTGAAAGGCAGATTGCCGCTCTGGCGGGCGCGCAGCGACCTAGTTCTGAGAGAAGAACGGGAATTGTCGGGGATCAACCGGCGGATGCGGCATCGGGCCACCCTGGGGACTACCTTGCGAGCCGCCCTGACCGCCCATCATCTTATCGATGGCGTCCTGAACCTCGCCCTCGAACTTTTTCATTCCCTCGTGCAAACGACGCTGACCGTCCTCAGAGCGCAGCTCCTCCATCTGCTCGGGCGAAATACCCAGTAGCTCGCCCAGCACGCCCATCATCTCGTTTCGCACGCGCTCGCTCGTATCCTCGTCAGCAAAACGGCGCACCTCGGCGCGCGCCAGCGAATCGACCGTCATACGCTCCTTGCCGTTAAGCCCCAGGTCGGACCACGCGAGCATATACGGCCAGGCACGCTCGGCAAACGAACGGGCCGAGACGATCGGCGCCGTCGGCAGTATGCGGCGGGCGGCCTCGCCCTGACGCACGAGCATCAGCAGCAGCGAGCAGGCCTCAGGCTTGCCAGCGGCCATCGGGATGTCGTCGAAGGGTCGGCTGCGGTCCACGTGCGCCTCGAGCGCGCCATCGACCTCACCCGGCTCAAGCCCACCGAGCAGCTGTGCCGCGCGGTCGAGCATATCGACCGGACCATCGAGCGTCGAGAGCGCCTGCGCCAACACTCGCTCCATGCAGTCTTCCACCGCGTTGAGCGTCACGAGCTCTTGGGGCACCACGGCAGACGTGCGGTTGCGCACGCGCGCCACAAACTCAAGCGTCGACAGGTACACATCGCCAAAGGGCGCAAAGTCGCCCTGGTAGCCGCCGCAAAGCGCCGGCGCCGCCAGCGCGTATTCGGTTTTGGACAGCGGGCTCAGCGCCATCGCACCCAGCTCGAGCGCCGTGTCCTCCAGCATGAGGCCCAGCGTGCGCGAGCGCAGACGCTCGGCATCGCCCGCCGACACGTCGCGATCGAGCACACGCGCCGCATCCGGTGCATCGCGCTCGACGGTGCGAATGTGCAAACGCTCGGCGATGGCGCGGACGGCGGCACAGCGGGCAGCCTCGGCCTCTTCCTGCGCCGGCGTAAAGATACGGTTGCGCCCCAGCACCAGGCCAATCACATTGCGCGGACCCAGAGCGTCGACGGCCAGCGCCGCCAGCAGGGACGACGGCAAGTCACCCTCGAGTGCCACCACAGCACGCGACGCACCGTGGGCTCGGGCGTTGTCGCGCACGGCGAGCACCAGCGCCTGCCACAGCCACTCCTCGGAACGGAACTCGGGCAGTTCGTGATCTTCCAGGGCATCGAGCATCACGCCACGCTGAATCTCCTGAACCAGCAGGCTCTCCTCAAAACACGGCGCCTGGGCCACCACGCGACCGCAGTCGTCGAGCACAAACGAACCGCCGGTATACACCGACTCGTCATAGGCACCGACCGGCGCCATGCAGGCAAACCACACGCTGCGCTTGGATGCGATCTTGCGGTAGGCGCCGCTGCGAACGGCGGCAATGGCGGCAGTCTCGCGGTCGGTCATGTCAAACGCGTTGAATTGGAAATACGCGATGAGGTCGACGCCGGTCGGCAACATCTCGAGCTCGCGGTCCAAGTCAAAAATCACGGCGATGCGCACGCCGTCCACGTCGAACACCGGCGGCGCCCAACGTGTGTCGTTGTTCTCGCCACGCTGCAGGGCAATGCTCGAACGCGCCGGCACCACATGACCGTCCTTGAGCATCATGTAGTCGAGCAGCGGCTGACCCTCAAACGAAACCGCCGCGGGCACGATGCAGATCATGTCAAGCTCCTGGATACGCTCGGCGACACCAGTCAAACCGGCAAGCACGTCGTGCTCAAAGTCGGCAGCGCCCACCAGGCCACCGGGCATGGCGCCCATAAAGAGCGGAGCCGGAACGCACAGCACGCGCGCCCCGCGCTCGTGGGCCAGACGAGCCTGGTCCTCGATGCGGCCGCAAATGCCCTCAATATCACCCAGGCGCATATCGATTTGTGCAAGCGCGAGTTTCATGGCCCAGCCCTTTCCGTCGTAAACCATCGAAATCGTAGTAAAAGCGCCGGCCGCATAATGCAGCCGGCGCTTGCATGTGCATATGCTAGCTATGATACCCCGAGCGGGGGCGCGCTCCTAGAATGTCGCGGACCACAGCCCGTGCAGGTTGCAGTAGGCATAGACGGTACCAGTCTTGGAGCCGCCCGCGAAAAACGTCGCGGGTTTCATGCCGGGCTCAAGGTAATGGACCTCTAAGCGGCCCTCGGCCTCAAGGGCGATCCACTCAATGTAGTGCTCGGGCAGGCTGGGGTGCTCGACCGAGCCAACGCGTGCGCGAATCACGTGACCGTCACGCTCGGTCTCGACAACAGGCACGTGCTTCTCGTGCGCTGCGTCCTCAGTGTTTGCAGTCAGTTCCGTGCAACCGGCAGGGGTCGCAACGTCGTCGCCAAGGGCGGCGATGAGCTTGCCGTCGGGGTCCTTAAAGAATTTCGCCATGATGTTCTCCTTTGCTGATGTGCCAATGTTCTTGATGGCTCTTATGCCCAAAGGCAGACAAACCATCCACGGCATTGCAAATGAACACATAACGAGCGGGGACGATGGGACAGCGCGGGCTATCCGCCCTGGCGGCCTCACCCGAGCGGGTTAACGCCCGTCGCCGCCGAGCAGCGCCAGAACATCCTCGCGGGTAAACAGCGCCGACGAGATGCCGTCGCCGCCGAGCACGCTGTTGACCAGGTCGCGCTTGGACTCCTGCATCTGCATAATGCGTTCCTCGATCGTGTCCTTGGCGATGAGCTTGTACACGGTCACGGTATGCTGCTGGCCAATACGGTGTGCACGATCAGTTGCTTGGTCCTGCGCCGCCACGTTCCACCACGGGTCGTAGTGGATGACCACGTCGGCAGCCGTCAAGTTAAGGCCCACGCCGCCCGCCTTGAGCGAAATCAAAAAGACCGGAACCTCGCCCGCTTGGAACTGCGCGACCATCTTGGCGCGGCTCTCCTTAGACGAAGCGCCCGTGAGCTTAAGGAAGGCGATGTCCTCCTTGGCCAGGCGCTTACCGATAATATCGAGCATACCCGTAAACTGGCTGAACAACAGGATGCGATGTCCGCCGTCGAGTGCGCCGTGCACGAGCTCCATGCACGTATCGAGTTTGGCGCTCCCCGCCTTGTAATCCTCGTAGTGCAGACGCGGGTCGCAGCAGATCTGGCGCAGCTTGGTGAGCTCGGCGAGCACCTTGAGCTTGTCCTTCTTAAACTCGGATGCCTCGCGATGCTGCACCTGTTGGGCGATGCGGTCCTGGTTGGCCAGGTAGAGTTTGCGCTGCTCGCCGGTGAGCTGCGCCATGACCGTATCCTCGATCTTCTCGGGCAGGTCGGCCACCACGTCTTCCTTGACACGGCGCAGCACAAACGGCGACACGAGCGCTTGCAGGCGAGCGGCACTGTCGCCCTCGGCATGCTCGACCGGGCTTTCGAAGCGCTTGGCAAACGACTCGCGCGTGCCGAGCAGGCCCGGCATTAAAAAGTCGAAGATGCTCCAGAGCTCGGATAGGCGGTTTTCGATGGGCGTGCCCGTCAGGGCAAAGCGCACGCCGGCAGGCAGGCGCTTTGCGGCGCGCGCCACCTGGGTGAGCGGGTTTTTAATGTACTGGGCCTCATCGAGCACCACGCGGGCAAAGTCCCGCTCGGCATACTCGTCGATATCGCGGCGCATGAGGTCATACGACGTCACGACCACGTTATGCTCGTCGGCGCCTGCTATCTGCACGCGGCGTTGAGCCTTGGCGCCCACGATGGCGCACACATCCAGCGAGGGCGCAAAGCGCTCCAGCTCGGCAGTCCAGTTGTACACGAGTGAGGCCGGGCATACCACGAGCGTGGGCTTGTTGTCCCCCGCCTCCACGCGCACCAGGATATGCGCGATCATCTGGAGCGTTTTGCCCAGGCCCATATCGTCGGCCAAGATACCGCCAAGGCCCAGGTGTTCGAGCGAGCCGAGCCACTGGTATCCGTCGACCTGGTAGCCGCGCATCGTTGCCTTGAGCGATGCCGGCACCGTAAAGTCCATCTTGCCGAGCGTGTCCAGACGCTCGACGGTACGGCGGAACGCAGCGTCGCGATCGGCCTCGAGCGCGGGCGTGCGCGCGAGCATGCTATCGACGAACAGGGTGCTCGATGCGGGAAGCGACACGCCGTCGAGCAGGTCGACGGCATCGACACCCAAGTCCTCGGCGAGGCCAAACGCGGCTCGAGCGCCCTCGTCCAGGCGAATGATGTCGCCGGACGTAAGGCGCGCAAACGTCTGGTGACGCTTGTAGGAGTCGAGGTAGATGGCAAGGTCTGACGCCGAAAGGCCGCTCGCGCCCAGTTCGACGTCGAGCAGATTGCTCTTGACGGTCGCACGAACCGAGAGCTTGGGCGCGGGGCGCACCGAAATCTGGCGCAGACGGTCGCTGAGCATGACCTCACCCAGCTCGGACAGGGCGGACAGGCCCTCGGTCAGCAGGCAGAACAGGCTCTCGTCATCGCGCTCCTCAAACGCCAGACCGCCCTCGTAGAAATCGAAATACAGGGCCGCCGTGTCCATAATGCGAAACTCTGCCACCTCATCGCGCGGCGGCACGCCCGGGCGCTGCTCTTCGAAGGGGCTGCCCGGAGCGCCCAGACTAAAGAGATCTGCCGACCAGTCGCCGTAGGAAACCGTAATTTTGCAGGTCACGAGCCCATCGTCGACGCCAATCGCCATGGCAAAACTCGGCTCGGGCGCCACGGCGTCGAGCGCGGCGGGAGCGGTCAGGTCGGTATAGTCGCGCAAGATAGGCAGCGCCATGCGGCAGAACTCGCCTACCTGGTCGGCAGCGATATGGACCGGCGTGCGGCAGGGCAACAAGTGCGATAGGAACGGCGCCGCATGTTGGGCAAACGCCGTGTCGGTACGGCGCGCGCGGCGCGTATCGACCAGATAGGCTGCGTCGCCTGCGACAAAGCAGTACGTATCGGCCGGCAGGCGCAAGTCGTAGCTGCCTCCCGCCGCCGGTGCAATCTTGGCGGCAAGGAGCGGCGGGCGCTTAGCCGGGACTTCGCCCTTCCCCTGCGGCGACGGCTCGACTGCCACCTCGTAGGAGCGATGCGTCGTCGTCCCCCGCGACCAGGCAGGTTCAAAGGAAATGGTCCGGCCACGCAGCAGGTCCAGCACGGACACGACGGAATACTCGGATACCGGCAACTGACGCTCGGCGACAAAACCGTTGCGGGCAAAGTCATACGACGCCGAGCGCGAGCTCGTAATATCGCCTAGATAGGCGACCGTCATTGCGATAAAGTCGAGCAGCTTTGTCGACACGTCATCGAAAGCCTCGGGCACATGGACAAACGTAAGCTTCTTGCCATAGGAGAACGTACCGCCGCGCACATAGGCATCGGCCATGCCGTCGATATCCTTAACCACGTAGGACACCGATCCACAGCGAATGCGAAGCTCGAGCGCCCAGCTAAAGCGGTCGGCAAACAGTGGATTGTAGTACGGCACCAGCGAGGGTTCCAACACCGCCTTGGGGGCATCGGGATCCACACTGCTGGCGAGCTTGCAGCGCATGCTCGCCAGCTCATCCATGCGCGCGTCCGAAAGATCGGAGAGCGCCGCCATGAGGCTGGGACTCGTGGGGACGGGCGCCGGAAAGGGAAAGTTGGGATTGACGGCCGGCGCTTTGGGCGCGTTGCGCGCGGGCTGTTTCGGCTGCGCCGCAAACGTGCGGACCGGCGTGCGCAAACCTTCGACGGGCTCGGCGCCGCTGGCATCCAAATACGCCAGAGCCGTGGCAATAGCGTGCTTGCACATACCGGGGTAGCGATAGGCGGCGGGGCAATCGCAGTCGTAGTCGATCACCTCGTGCTCGTCCATGTCGAGCGCCACGTGCGTCTTGTACAGGTCGCCGCGCGAACCGCGCACCGAGCCCTCAACCGTCACGTTTTTGGAGAAGCGCGAGCCGCTGTCCTCGATCGACAGCACGGCGCCGTTGAGCATGAGCGAACGCCCCTTCATAAAGGTGCCACTCAGCGCCGCCTCTTTCCGGAGCGCCTGCACAAACGTCCCCTGCGCCATCACTTCCTCCAATCTCACCCGGGGTAGCTTAGATAACCGTCACGCGGCCTTGGTTGCCGACGATGGCCTTTGCCTCTGCCAGCAGCGGAATCGAGCGTGCATTGACCTTGGCCGGCACCTCGGCACGCAGCACGCGCCCGTCGACTTGCTCAATAAAGATCTCCACGCGGTCGCCGCCCGGGTTGGTGGTGAGCACCGTGGCCAGGCGCGCCATATTGCCCTGGCTAAATCGGCTGTTGGGCACCATGACCTCAAAGACCTTGGGCTTGTTTTTCTCCTCGCTAAGCTCCAGCGGCACAATCTCCTGCGCGATGATCTGGTCGCCGCGGTCCGAGCGCTCGAGCTTGCCCTTAATGCGCACAAACGCGTCGGACAGCTGCGCGCCGGTCTCGGGATCGACCTCGCCATACAGATACCCCTCGGCCTCCTTGTAGGTCTTGGGGAACACCACGACCGTGGCCTCGCCTTCCATGTCTTCGAGCTGCACGATGCCCATGGGGTCGCCGTTTTTGGTCACGCGCTTGGACACGCTCGAGACCATGCCGGCCCACCACAGCGCCTTGCCCTCGGGAATCTCCTGGTTGATGGTACCGCCCGTAGGATTCTGAACTTCGTAGCCAGTGTCGATCTGCGAGAACGAGAAGTCGCGTGCCTTGGCCAGCGCATACTCAAACGGGCGCAGCGGGTGGTCCGAGACATAGATGCCCAGAACCTCCTTCTCCTGGCTCAACTTAAGGTGGCGGTCCCACTCCTGGCCATCCGGATCGGGCACGCTCACCTCAAAGCCCGAGCCCTCAACATCACCAAACATGTCGAAGAACGACGTCTGGCCGCTCGCACGATCCTTCTGGCGCTTCACCGCGGCATCGATGATGTTCTCAGGGTTGTTCTTATCCACAAAGTGCATCATCTGGCGACGCGGATACCCCGTGGAGTCGAAGGCGCCTGCCTTGATGAGCGATTCGATCACACGGCGGTTGGCCTGGCTCGAGTCCACGCGCTCGACAAAGTCGTGCAGCGTCTTAAACGGACCGCCCGCCTCGCGCTCGGCGATAATCGCCTGCGCCACGCCGGTGCCCACGCCGCGGATGCCGGCCAGACCAAAGCGCACGCCCTCCTTGGTAGCCGTGAACTCAGTACCGGACTCGTTGACATCTGGCGAAAGCACGGGGATGCCGTCGTGACGGCACGCCGAGACGTAATGCACGATCTTGTCGGTCTTGCCCGTATAGGACGTCAGAACGGCCGCCATGTACTCGTGCGGATAATGCGCCTTGAGCCACGCCGTCTGCATAACCAGGATGGCGTAGCCGGCGGAGTGCGACTTGTTAAAGGCGTAGGACGCGAACTCGAGAACATCGTCCCAAATCTTCTGGGCGACCTCGCGCGTGTAGTTGTTCTTGATGGCGCCGTTCATCCAATGGTCGTAGGTGGTCTCGTCCGAGCCATCCTCCCAGTGGAGCACCGTCGACGTGAGCAGCTTGATCTTTTTCTTAGCCACGGGCTTACGGATACGCGAGTCCGATTCGCCCTTGGAGAAGCCACACATCTCGACGGAGATGAGCATAACCTGCTCCTGGTAGACCATGGTGCCGTAGGTTTCGCCCAGGATGTCGTCCAGGCGGTCGTCGTAGGAGACCGCCGGCTCCTTGCCGTTCATACGGTTGATGTAGGACGAAACCATGCCGGCGCCCAGCGGACCCGGGCGGTACAGAGCGATCAATGCCACGACGTGCTTGTACTCGGTGGGCTTCATGTTCTTGATCGTGGCCGTCATGCCGGCGGACTCGACCTGGAAGACGCCGGCGGTGTGACCGGAGCCCATGAGCTTAAAGATCTCGGGATCGTCAAAGGGAATCTCTTCCTCTTTGATGTCGATGCCGAAGTTCTTTTTGATGTTTGCCTTGGCCTTGGAGATAACCGTCAGCGTGCGCAGGCCCAGGAAGTCCATCTTGAGCAGGCCCATGTCGGCAACGGTATGACCCTCGTACTGGGTAATCTCGACGCCGCCCTTGGTATCGAGCTTGGTGGGTACGTGCTCGTTGACGGGATCGCGGCAGATAAGAACGGCGCACGCGTGCACGCCCTCGCCACGGGTGAGGCCCTCGATCGAGAGCGCCGTGTCAATGATACGGCGGGCGTCGTCATCCTTTTTATAGGCCTCGGAAAAGTCGGGGTTAAACAGATCCTCTTTGCCGGGTTGCTTTTCGAGCACCTGCTTGAGCTTGACCTTGGGGTCGCTCGAGACCATCTTGGACAGGCGTTGGCCCATGTAGACCGGATAGTCCAGCACGCGCGCGGCGTCGTTGATGGCCTGCTTGGCCTTAATGGTCGAGTAGGTGATGACGTGGGTGACCTTCTCGGGGCCGTAAAGCTGACGAACGTGCTCCACGACCTCGAGGCGCCGCTCATCGTCGAAGTCCATATCGATATCGGGCATCTCGGTACGTTGCGGGGACAGGAACCTCTCGAACATCAGGCCGTTCTCGAGCGGGTCGAACGCGGTGATGTTCATGGCGTAGGCGACGATAGCGCCGGCGGCCGAGCCACGGCCGGGGCCGACACCGATGCCGTTGTCCTTAGCCCATTGCACGTACTCGGCAACGATCAAAAAGTAGGCGGCAAAGCCCTTGTCGCAAATGACCTTGTATTCGTACTCAAAGCGCTCTTTGATGTTGACGCCACCGATCTCGCGTGTGGCCCAGTCGTCGCCATAGTGCTGGCGCAGGCCCTTCTCGCACTCACGGCGGAACTGGCTCTCGTGCGTCTCACCGGGATCGAGCAACGGAAAGCGCGGCAGGATGATAGAGTCCCAGTCCAGCTCAACGTAGCACTTGTCGGCGATCTCGAGCGTGTTGTCGCAGGCCTCGGGGCAATACGGGAACATCGCCCGCATCTCCTCCTCGGTCTTCATGTAAAACTCCGAGCCGGTCATGCGCATGCGGTTGGGGTCATCGACCTTGGCGTTCATGCCAATACACATGATGACGTCCTGCACGGGCGCATCCTCGCGACGCAGGTAGTGGAAGTCGTTGGTGGCGATGACCTTGACGCCCACCTGCTTGGCGATGTCGATGAGCGTGCGGTCCATCTGCTCGTCGGTCAGGCCGTTGTCGGTGGTGATGCCGTGTTCCTGGATCTCGATGTAGAAGTCACCGGGCTCGAAGATGTCACGGAAGGTCTCGGCCCACTTGATGGCGCCCTCCATATCACCGCGGTCGATGTACTTGGGGATGATGCCCGCGATGCAGGCGCTCGTGCAGATCATGCCCTTGGCGTGGCGGCGCAGGTTGTCGAGCGTCACGCGCGGCTTGTAGTAAAAGCCCTGCACGGCGGCCTCGGAAACCGTCTGCATCAGGTTGACGTAGCCCTCCTGGTCCTTGGCCAGAAGGATCATGTGATAGAGCTCGGGCTTATGGTCGCGGGCGAGCGTCTCGTCCGGCGTAAAGTAGACCTCGCAGCCAAAGATGGGTTTGATGACCAGGGGCGGCTTGAGCTCGTCGATATTGCCCTTCTCGTCCCACATGGCCATGTCCTTCACATACTGGGCATGCTCGCGCGGGTTTTCCTCGGGATCGGGCTCCACCAGCTCGTCGCGGCGGTCCTTTTCCAAGAAGGCCTTGTCGTGGCTCCAGGTTTTGTACTCGGGCGTATTGTGGTTGACGGCGTCGCAGGCCAGCGCCAGGTCAGGCACGCCATACATGTAGCCGTGGTCGGTAATGGCCACGGCGGGCATGCCCAGCTCAACGGCACGGTTGACCATATCCTGGATACGGGTTGCGCCGTCGAGCATGGAGAAAACAGTGTGATTGTGCAGATGGACGAATGCCATGTGATGAGCTCCGATGCGGGTTCGTGTTCTGACTGAACGATTTTACCGCACGGCACGGACAGCACCCGAACCTAGCCAAACCAACACGGCTCCTCTTGCAGTTGCGGTGAAATGCGGACTGTTTGGCGGCTTTTTTGGCCAAAACAGCCCGTATTCCACCGCAAGTTATCTGAGGGCTAGAGATTGTAGATGACTACTTGAGGTTCGGCGGGTTCGACGAAGATGGCTGGATTCGCCTGCTCCACGCGAACGAACTTGACCGTCACCGTCTCAAAGCCCGCCTTGTGCAACACGTCGGCGTAGACGCGCGCCTGCAGGGCGTGCTTCTCGAGCAGCTGGTCCGGCGTCTCATCCGGCGTGCCACCCGTCTTGTAATCGATGACCAGTGCGCGTGACGGATCGGCCGGGTCGGTCGCCAAAGCGTCGATGGCGCCCTCGGCATATGCACCGTAGCGGGCGATGTCCTCGTCCTCGCAGCCCAGCGAGAAGAACGGCACCTCGGCGCGAACGCACGGCCACGCGAACAGCTCGGCACGAACCGACGACTTGAGCCAGCGCTCCAGAGCGACATCGAAGCGCTCGCGCTGTTCTGGCGTCAGGTGCCACAGGCGAGCCAGGGCGTCGGCACGCTCAGCGGGCAGCGCATCGGCACCCATCTCGATGAGCCACTGGCAGGCGGCGTGGAAGGCCGAGCCCAGCGCCATGGGATTGCCGGCGGGCTCGACAGCGGCCACGTCTGCGTCCGTCATCTCGGAACCATCCGACTCCGCATCATCGCCGGCCTCGTCCATGGGAACACGAGCCTCGGCGGCACGGTCTTCCGTCTCGGCATGGAGTGCCGCGGCGATTGACGAGTAGCTATACGAGTCACGCATCGGATACGGACAGATGCCCATGCGCACGCCCACTGCCTGGGGATACACAAGCTCGAACGAATCGGGCTTGGGGTCGACAGGACCGGGGACGATTGTACTGGCCGAATCGTCGGCAGCATCCGTATCGGCATCGCCACGAACAAGCCTGCCCTCGGCATCCAGCGAAGCGTTGGCCTCAAACGTCTGCTCGCCAAAGGTAAAGCCCGCGAGCGAAATGAGCTCGTAGTCGCCCAGCTGGGAGTTGTCGAACACCAAGCGGTCGGCATCGAGCTGCGGCATATCCAGAGCATCGGTCGGCAAAATACGGCGCAGCACATCGTAGGTCAGATCGGTCTCGACATCAAAGGTCGGCGCCGTCACCTTGCCGCGGCTCACGCCGGCATCCATCGCCAGAATGACCAGCTCACGCGCTCGCGTCATGGCGACATAGAGCAGACGAGCCCGCTCCTCGAGCGAAAGCTGCAGGTCGTCGTTGCGCAGGCGAGCAAATGCCTCGGCGGGAGAACCCGTCGCACAGACGTCCTCCATGAGCTCCGGCGGCAGCCACAGCGACGTGCCCTTGCCCTTAAACGCATGCTCAAACTGCTTTTTGACGTCATCGCCCTTCACAAAGGTCCCATCGGCAAGCTTAACGCCATCAAAACGAGCCGGCAGTGCCACGACCTGCGCTCCGCCCTCGACACGCCCCATCTGAGCCGCACCGGACGGCTTGCGCACGCCAAAACACTCGGCAACCGCTACGACCGGATACTCCAGACCCTTGGACGCATGCACGGTCATGATGCGCACCGCGCCGTCGCCCTCCTCGTTGAGGGCACCCGGGGCCTCCTTGCCCGCCAAGAAGCGGTCGAAGGCCAGCGCGATGGAACGCGGCGAGTTGCCGAACTCGGCCTCTGCCTCGGCCACAGCGTCGAGCGCCTTGAGCACGTTGGCGGCAATGGCCTTGCCCTCGGGGCCGCGCTGCGCCAGACGCACGAACCAGCCGGAGGCATTGACCGCGTCGCGCGCGATGGCGGCGAACGAATCACGCCCCACGCGACGCAGTGCGTAGCGCAGCACCTCGCGGGCACGCGTCACAAGCGGCAAGCCCTGCAAGCCCGGCACATCGGAATCGCTCATGATGCCCATGTCGATATTCCGGCGCGAGGTCTCCCCCGTCTCGCCATCGAGCTTGGTCGCCAGCGCCAGGAACTCCTGGGCGCCGAGCGCAAACATCGGCGAGGCGAGCAGCGGCATAAGGCCCTGCGCCGTATCGGCCGGATTGGCGAGCGCGCAGACCAGGGCACGCACCGTCTGCACCTCGGCTGCCTGGGCAAAGACCGAGCCGCCTGCGATGACGCAGTCGAGCCCCTGATCGCGGAAGGCCTGGGCGTAGACATCGGCGTTGGTCATGCGGCCCAGCAGCAGTACCATGCCGCCCTGGGGCTGGCCGGCATCGGCAAGCGCGCGGAAGCGCTCGGCGATTGCGCGGGCCTTGGCCTGTGTGCGCTCCTGCATACTGCCGCCGGCAACAAAGAGGGCCTGGCGGCGCGAGGCGTCCGCCACCAGCGTGTCCTTGCGGTCGTCGCTCGCCTCAAGATCCAAAAAGCTCTGCATCAGGCCGCCGTCATCGCCGTCGAAGACGCGTGCCACGTAACGCAGCACCTCGTCATGGCTGCGGAAGTTGCGCACGAGTTTGACGAGTTCGCCGGCAGGGGCATCGGCCACGGCAGTCGCCTCGGGCGCGGCAGACGAGCCCACCTTGCGCTCCTGACGACGGAACACCTCGACCTCGGCGCCACGGAAGCGATAGATGGACTGCTGCGCATCGCCCACGGTGCACAGCGCGCGCTCCCCCGCACCCGTCAGGTAGCGTATCAGATCGACCTGCATCTGGTCGGTATCCTGAAACTCATCGATCATGACCATCTTAAAGCGGCCCTCGTACGCAGCACGGATGGCAGGGTAATCGCGCAGGGCCTCGTAGGCCATACGCAGCAGGTCGTTATTATCGAGGGCGGACTGGGCAGCCTTCAGCGCGCGATACTCAGCCTCCACGGAACGGGCCAGGCCCACCAGCGCATCGAGCGCCGGGCCACCGCAGGCAAGCACGATATTGATAAACGCATCGGCGGCCTCGGCCTTGAGCAGCTCGACCTGCTCCTTAGGGAATGCCTTGCTCGCGCGCGGCATGGTGCACGACATCATGAGTCGCGCCGCATCCTCCATGGTTTTGCCACTCGCCTCGAACGCGTCAATGGCGTCGAGTGCCATCTGCGCCTTCTCGGTCGCGGCCTTGCTTGCGCCCAGCGCCGCGCGATAGGCATCGGCGAGTGCCGAGGTATCGGCCTGCCCGCGCGCCACGCACACGTCGTCCATACCGCCCGGCAACTGGCTCGACAGCTCCAGCAGGTCGCGCACCAGGCCCTTGATGGTCGCGCCAGCGCCAAAGGAACCGCCCTCGCCCGCCATGGGATACCAGGCATAGAGGGCCTTGAGCGATGCCGCGAGCTCGGGGGCGGCATCGGGCGCCGTCGCGCGGGCCAACACATGCTCAACAGCCTGGTCCATAAGCTCGTCGGTATCGGTGAGCACCGTGAACTCGGGGTCGATGCCCAGCTCCAGCGCATGCGCGCGCAGGATACGCGAGCACATGCCGTGAATGGTCGAGATCCACGCGTCGTCGACGGTCAGTGCTTCCTCGTCCATGCCCTCGTCGATAAGCGCACGGCGCACGCGGTCACGGATCTCGGCCGCGGCATCTTTGGTAAAGGTAATGGCGAGCACCTGGTCAAGATGTTCAACGAACGGACCGGATTCAGGCGAGAGCGCGTAGACGATGCGACGCGTGAGGGTAAAGGTCTTGCCCGAACCGGCGCCCGCCGAGACAAACAGCGGACGGTCGAGCGTTTTGACAATCTGCAGCTGTTGCGGCATCAAAGTCGAAAGATCCATGGTCTACACGTTCCTCCTTACAAACGTTCCTTCGTGGTTATACGAGCAGCGCGCATGCGCGGCCTGAGCCGACGTCGGGTCGACGGCGGCAACGTTGCCTGCCTCGAGCTCGCGCAGGCGCTCGGCGATGCCGGCCTCAACGCGATCGAGCAGGGCGTCGAAGTCCATGCTGCCACCCTCGCCGGGGAAACCTTTCTTAAGGCCCGGGATGCGACCGTCGCCGCGCTCTTCCTCGAGCAGCTCGGCGCTCGCGGCACCGCGCAACGCCGGCTTGCCGCCCTTGGTCGAAAAGTAGAGCGCCGCGCGGGTGTCCAAATCCAGCGCCCGGCGCATGGCCTGGGCGTAGATGAGCGTTTGGGTATGTGGTGGCAACCAGCGCGGATCGTCGATGGGCGCCGTGCCCGATTCCTCGTCGCGCACCGTGGGGTCGGCGAGCTTAAACTCCTCAACGCCCGTGCGATGCTTGTAGTCGATCACCACGGCACGATTCTCGGCGTCCACGTCCACGCGGTCGATGCGCCCGCCAAGCGGCCAACCGGCATACTCGACCTTGAGCTCGTTGAAGGCGAACTCCAGGTAGCGCGGGGCAAAGGGGGCAAGTGCCTCGGACTCGTAGGCAAGCACACCCTCCAGCTGCGGCAAGATCTCGGCCACCTGGCGTTCCTCCACCGCAGAGAGCGGCACCAGCGGGCCCTCCGTGCCGCGCTTGCCGGCGTGCTCGGCCAACGTCTCGTCAAAGACCTCGTGCAGCAGCTCCTGTGCGCGCGGCAGATTCTCGGGCGTCACGCGCTCCATGCCCTCTTGGGGCAGACGGGCATGCAGATGCTCCAGCACGTCGTGGACAAAGTTGCCCTTTTCCATGTTGCCAAAGCCCGCGTCGATCGACTGGGGCTTCACGCGGTACGAGACGAACCAGCATAGCGGGCAGGTCGAATAGGCCTCGATCTGCGAGGCGGACGTCAGACGCGGCACGAGCGGCGCGTCCTCACCCTCGCCATCGCGACGGCGCAGGACCAAATACGGCACGGCCTCGGCACTCAGATGCTGAGGGGCTTCACAGGTCACGCGCTCGCGCTTGAGGCCTTCACCTGCCGCGGGATCAAAGTCGGCGATGATATCGCCCTCGCCCACGCGCATGGGCTTGGCAGCGCCAGCGGCCTCGGCATGTGCCCACAGCTCGGTCCATACGGCTGCCGGGTAGCACTCGCGTGCCTGGCGATCGTGCGTCACACGGGCGAGCGCGACCGGACCGCTCGCCGCCTGCATCGCACGGCCAAAGCGCACGCGCAGCAGGGCAGCGGGCTCCAAAGACACGCCGTCGCGGCGCAGCTCGGCTGTCAACGTGGCAAGCGGGCCCTCTTCGTGCGAAAGCGGATAGCTGTCCAGGTCGACATCGGCAAACAGCACGGCATCGTAGCTGCCAGGGCGAAGAACCGACGCATCGGCAAGCGACGCGAAGCGCACTTGTGCTCGTGGTGTGCGATCGACCTCATAGGTCTCGTAATCGTAGGCGGTACTGCGCTTGTCCACCTTGGTTCGAACGCCGTCGAGAACCGGCACGGTCGCGGCCTGCGACACGTCGAGCGCGCGAGCATCGTTCATAAGGATGTCGATGGCATGGCGCAGCAAAGCCGTCTCTGCCTGGCGACGGGCCTGGCCGTCAAGGCCGCCTAGAGCGCGATCGGGCAACGCCTCGGCAACGGCAAGCATGGCCTTAAGCGCCGTCACGGGCTTGTCACGCCACAGCGCCTGGAACACGTCCGAGACCACACACGGTACGTTCTTAAACCAGTTATCGTCGCTCGTCGCCTTGCGCGCGCCCCTCACCTGGCCCTGAACGCTCTGCAGCAGGCTCTTGACGCCCGCGGTAGTCTTGCTGCGCGAGAGACGCATATTCTTATCGAAGGTACGGGCATTGACGGCATCAGCGCCCGAAAGCGGACTGTAGATCCAGTCGGTAAGCTCCGGCGCGGGCCACCACTCAGTCTTGGAAGCGGTGCCCTCGTCGGCGGCTTTCATACGCTCGATCAGGTTGGCGAGCGCCGTAAACTGCCTGCCCGCGATGGACTGGGAAAACGCCGTGAACTCAGTCGTCTCGGCCGCAATGTGACGCGCCGCCAAACGGGCGGCGAGCTCGCCGAACAGCTGGGGTGCCCGGGCAGAAACGACGAGCACGCGCACGGGGTCGGCGGGCGTTGCAGTAGCTTTATCGGCCTTGGACTCCTTGTGCGCTTTCACCAACTTATCGATGGCGTCCGCATAGACATGAGCACGGGCATGGGGGCCGGCGACCTCAATAAAGGCAGGCTGAGCGGCGGCCCCGCAAGCGACATCAGACGCGACGGCGTCCTCCCCCAGCGGCGCGATCTCAAACAGCACACCGCGGGCATCAAATGCCGTGGCAAGCTCCTCGCGCATCGCCGCCTGCTCGCGGGCAAGCAGCGCGACGACCTCTCCCCCATTGTTCGCCACGGCAGACAGCAGCTCGAGTAGACCGTGCGTAAACGACGTGGTACCGCGCACGCATACGGCGCGGGCGCACGCCGGCAGGCTGTTCGCCAGGGCTTCTGCCATCATATCGGCGGCTTCGCAGGGCTCGACCATGTCTCGACGGTCCAAGCCGCTCGCATAGGCGCTCAACAGCTCGAACACGCGGGCCTCGGCGTCACTTTTGGGCTCGGGTTGAGCGGCGGCGTCGCGGCAGCGCTCGTCGCCCGTCCCCGCAACGCCCGGCAACACGTCGCGGGCCATGCGCGCGAGCATGCGCACTGTGCCCTGGCTGCGCGAAAGCGGCTGCAGAGCGGCGTCGTCGCGGCGGTCGATCATGTCCGAGAACAGCATCTGGCGCTGAAGGTTGTCGACGAAACCGCGCCCGTCGCCCAAAAGCTCCCAAAGCGAGCGAAGCCACGATGCGGGTGTCTTGTAGTCGATACCCAGCGAAATGCCGGCTTCCGCCGCATCATGACGGCACAGATCGAGCTCGGCAAACGTTGGTGCCAGCAACACGGCACGCCCGTGACGGGCAATAAGGTCGGTAAGCAGCGCCGACTCGGCATCGCTCAAATCCGTGCCGGCATTGGTGGTATAGATTCGAACAGGCATGGTCCTCCGCTCAAACCGTTCGCAATAATCAATGCATCCATCCTACCCGCCCAAGCGGACACATTGCCACCGCAGTTCCATCTTTTGGTACAAAGCAACCTGAACCCAACGCACCAGCCGATTGCAGGCATATAAAAACCGCCCCCGGAGGGACGGTTCTTCGTAATTCAATGTTGTCGCTGGCCTACTCGCCATCCTCCAACTTAATGAGGATCTTGCGGTAGCCACCGTACTCGCCGTTCAGCGCCTTTGAAACGCGGCTCACCGTGGTGGACGAAGCGCCGGTACGGGCCTGAACCTCAACATAAGGCTCGCCCTCGTCCAAATAGCGCGCAACCTGCAAACGCTGAGAAAGGTCGCAAATCTCGCGCGGCGTGCAGATATCGGTCAAAAACGCTTGGATATCCTTCTCGTCGTCCAAAAGGCTAAATGCGTGGACCAGCTGCTTGACATCAGGCTTGTCAAACATGTTCTCGATATTCATCGATCACCGCCAAACCCGCCAAAAGGCATCGAAGTTGATACTGACATCGGGCATCGTTCACCCGTTCTATGCAATAGGGCAACGCCTGTGGCTTTTGCCCGTAGCAGTGTAGCACACCACCAAACTAAAGCGACAAGACTCTCTGCCAGCGGCGCGTTTTTCAGGACGAACGCCGTTTAGAAACCATATGCGCACGTAAGCTCCACGAATATTTGAGACAATGGGCGCCCAAACACCGCGGCGCGCCCGCGCAACCATCCAGGTCGCCGCCGTAAGCCGCTTCACGCGACGCCAGCAATCCCGGCGCAAGAAAGGATTCACGCCATGCGCTTTATGCTTAACTGGCTCTTCACCTCGATCGCCATCGCGATCGCCACGTTCCTCGTCCCCGGTATCCAACCCTTCGGCTTTGCCGAGACCTGGGTCTGCTTTGCCTTTGTGGGACTGTTCCTGAACATTGTCGATTCGTTCGTCAAACCGTTCCTCACGGTCATCTCGCTGCCGCTCACGATCATTACGTTGGGCATTTTCCAGCTTGTCGTCAACAGCTTTATGCTTGAGCTCGCGAGTTACCTGTCGGTCAACCTGCTGGGCGTCGGCATCTCCATCGCCAGCTTTGGATCGGCCTTTATGGGCAGCATCCTGGTGTCCATCACGCGCAGCATCCTCGACAGCATCGCCGAGGACTAAAACGGCCATTCCGGCCGTGTCCGTCTCAACAGCCCAAAACGAAGGCCGCCCATCGCAAAAATGGGCGGCCTTCTTATTTGCCAAGTCTCAAAGGGCGAGAAAATCTACCATTTCCACCCCGTCCCCAAATGCAGGTGTGGGTTAGATGACGTAGTCGTAGCCATGGTTGGGAGCGACAAGTTGATCGAGCGTCACACCGTCGAGGTAGTCGTTGATGAGCTTGTCCAGGTTCTTCCACACGTCGAGCGTGGGGCACTCATCCGAACGCGAGCAGCCCTTGCAGTCGCCGTCCAGGCATGCGACCGGTGCCAGGCTGCCTTCGGTCAGGCGCAAGATCTCGCCCACCGTGTACTGCTCGGGCGGGCGCGTGAGCACATAGCCGCCGCCTTTGCCGCGCATGCCCGAGAGCATATTGGCGCGGACGAGCGTAGCCAAGATGTTCTCCAGATATTTCTCGGAAATCCCCTGGCGTGCCGCGATCTCTTTGAGCGGGATGCGACCGGCCGCCTGGTGCTCGGCTAGGTCGACCATAACGCGCAGGGCATATCTGCCCTTAGTAGAAACCAACATGTATAGTGCTGCCTTTCGGTCATTTAGTCCGTAGAAATTCTAGCCGAAAAATTGGTTTTGAAAATACCCGTTCCGGTCAAGATGGTTAATCGACTCGTAATAATCTTCTATTTCCTATTGCGTTACTAGGCTTTACTGTCTACTATGCTTGCCAACAGCAAAACGAACAACCCATAAGGTTTGTGGGTTTCGCTGCTACACACACCGTAAAACCACACGGTATCCAGTCATTTGAACACTTTGGAGGTTCACCATGAGCAATGTTTACACGTCCATCGATCAGCTTATCGGCCACACTCCGCTTCTGGAGCTCACTCACTTTGAGGCCGATGAGGACCTCAAGGCCCGCGTGCTCGTCAAGCTGGAATACTTCAACCCCGCCGGCTCCGTCAAAGACCGCGTCGCCAAGAACATGATCGACGAGGCCGAGAAGGCCGGCAAGCTCGTGCGCGGCGGCGACTACACCATCATCGAGCCCACGAGTGGCAACACCGGCGTCGGCATCGCCTCGGTGGCGGCGGCTCGCGGCTACAAGGTGATCATCACCATGCCCGAGACTATGTCCGTCGAACGCCGCAAGCTTATGCAGGCATATGGCGCACAGCTCGTGCTCACCGACGGTTCCAAGGGCATGAAGGGCGCCATCGCCAAGGCCGAGGAACTGCAGAAGGAGACGCCCAACAGCATCATCGCCGGCCAGTTTGTGAACCCCGCCAACCCCGCCATCCACAAGGCCACGACCGGCCCCGAGATCTGGGATGACACCGACGGCAAGGTCGACATCTTCGTCGCCGGCGTCGGCACCGGCGGCACCGTGACCGGCGTGGGCGAGTTCCTTAAGGAGCAGAACCCCGAGATCCAGGTCGTCGCCGTCGAGCCCGCTACCTCCCCGGTGCTCTCCAAGGGCCAGGCCGGCCCGCACAAGATCCAGGGTATCGGCGCCGGCTTTGTGCCCGACGTCCTCGACACCCAGATCTATGACGAGATCATCCCCGTCGAGAACGACGACGCCTTTGCCACCGGCCGCGCCGTGGGCCACAAGGAGGGCGTGCTCGTGGGCATTTCGTCCGGCGCCGCCGTGTGGGCCGCGCTGCAGCTGGCCAAGCGCCCCGAGAACGAGGGTAAGACCATCGTGGCGCTGCTCGCCGACACCGGCGAGCGCTACCTGTCCACGGCGCTCTTCCAGGACTAAGGGCCTGTCGCCCATAGGTTGAGCCCACGGACGAGCCGGTCTCCTCTCTCTCCCGGCAGTCTGAGTCCATCCAATCAGGGTGTCCCACGAGACGTCCGAACTTGCTACAATGTCTGCGGCGCGGAACCAGCCTCCCGCGCCGCTTTTCTTTTTTGGCCACATGCCACCAAGGAGAACCTCCCCATGCACAACAAGCGCGTGCTCGTCGCCATGAGCGGCGGCGTCGATTCCAGCGTGACCGCGTACCTGCTCAAAAGCCAGGGCTACGAATGCGTCGGCGCCACCATGCGCCTCACCTGCCCCGCGCCCGATCCCGTCACGGGCATGAGTAAGGTCGACCGCGACATCGCCGATGCAAAGGCTGTCGCCGAGCGCCTGGGGATACCCCACCATGTGCTCGACCTGCAGCAGACCTTCGACCGCAACGTTATCGAGCGCTTCGTGACTGCCTACCAGGAAGGGTTGACGCCCAATCCGTGCATCATCTGCAACCGCCATATTAAGTTTGACGCGCTGCTCGATGCGGCACTCGACATGGGCTGCGACTACATCGCCACAGGTCACTACGCCAAAACGAGCCAGGCGTCCGACGGCACCTGGCGGCTGCACCGTGGCGAGGACCCCAAGAAGGACCAAAGCTACTTTTTGTATTCGCTCACGCAGGAGCGTCTGGCACGCACGATCTTTCCGCTGGCTGGGCTGGACAAAGAGCGCGACGTGCGCCGCATTGCCGCCGAGCAGGGCTTCATCAACGCCAAGAAGGCCGAGAGCGAGGACATCTGCTTTATCGCGGACGGCGACTACGCGGGCTATATCGAGCGCCGCTGCGGACATCCCGCCGCACCGGGCGACATTGTGTGGCGCGACGGCAGTGTAGTCGGGCGCCACAACGGCGCGCTGCGCTACACCATTGGCCAGCGCAAGGGCCTGGGCGTCGCGATGGCGCATCCCGTGTACGTAACGGGTGTCGATGCCGCCAACAACATTGTGCATCTGGGCGAGGCCGAGGACCTGACGGCCGCAGCGCTCACGGCCAATGACTGGATCTGGAGCGCCCCTGCCGACCGCATGGAGGCAGAGCTCGATGCCGGTGGCATTCGCCTGGGCGCCAAGTACCGCTACCGTCAAAAGGACCAGGCAGCGACCCTTACACGTGGCGCCGACGGACAAATGCTACTGACTTTTGACGAGCCGCAGCGAGCCATCGCCCCCGGCCAGGCCGTCGTTATCTATCGCGGCGACATCGTCCTCGGCGGCGGCACCGTGACCGGCGCGCTTAAGTAGCCGCGGGCTTATCGCCGCACGTGTCGAAGCACTTCAACAGCAGCATTCACCTCGATAACGCGACGCTCCAGGCCGCGGCGAATGGACTCGAGCCGGCCCTCCGCCGTGGCCCACTTGCTCTGCGAAAGAATCTCGATCGCCTCATCAACAAATCCGTTGAGCCGCGATGAGTCGAACCAATCGAGCGAGTCCGCAAGCGCCAGCTGGACGGAAGGATTGGGTCCAAACGGCTTAGCGGCAAACCCAAACTCCCCAGCTGCGAGCACAGCAGTTGGCACGTTATACCATAGACAGTTGCCGCTATCGAACAGCGGTGCATGCCTTATCTCCAAGGTATCGACATTGCGGATGATGCCGAAGTTTCGCCAATGGCGATCGCTGTTGGCCAAAAGGGCGTCGCAAACAATCATCTGCGACATAGACCTTCTCACGGCAGTCTCGTCTGCTCCATGCTTACCAAGGAAGCGGCAGTACCGGTCGTACGTCGAGTTTCCTCGCTGGCCGCCAAGGGCGTTCTTAACGTAAACAGCCGGAACATATTCCTCGCGGCCGTCAAGAAAGTCGTCGCACAGACACACAGGGGCATCGAACATCCGCTCAACCGCATAAGGAACAAACTCACCCTCTGACAGCAAGCGACGATGTAGAGCCGTTGCAACCGCCTCGTTAAAGGGACGTTGATCGTCCATGCCGCATCCCTTGACCAGAACGCGAACGCCGTTGCGAATCATCCACGATTTAGGGAGCTCACCCTCGGACGTGTTATCCGGATTTTTAAGACCGATGCCTTCCAGCCAACCCGAACGCTCTTCGGGCGCCGATCGCTCAAATTCGTTCTCAAAGTAATTGATGTTTTGCCATTTGAGTTCGCCGCAATCGGCCGGCCGCAGCCAATAGCAATCCGAAAGCGAGAGACCCAGGCACCGAACCGGAGCCTCGATGCCACTGGCAATTCCCAGTTCACGATAGCGCGAGACGAGTCCGGGGCGGACGTCAGGCACCGACCGATGGCCCCACCACACGTTGAGCTCCCGTTTATTCACCGTTGGAGAAGAGCTCGAGCACGTGCCAAACGGCATTCGTTGCGCATCGAGGACCTCGGCGATTTCGAAGGAAAACTCGCGCGTCGGATCAAACGAAACACGTGCAACCTCGTAATCGGCGGACATCAGCGTAAACTTGCGCCCCACATCGGCCGCAGGACGGCGTCCACGTTTGCGGACCTTTTGATAAGCGACCGCAGAATCATACTCAACCATCTTCCGTCCGCCCACAATATCGCACACGAGCGTTCCCGATGCGGCAAGCTGAGATATGCGGGCTTTCGTAACGCCCAACAGGCGGGCAGCATCACCCATAGACAAGTACTCAGATGTATCCATACGCTGCATCACCTCGTTAAGTATTCCAAACGTAAAGTTAATTAGTTACATACAGCATAATACTAAACAGACTGAAGCGAAAAAAGGCCCGAGCAATCGGGCCTTAGAGCAATTGGTCAGCCAAGCTATGAACCGCTTCCCCTAGCGCTGTACGTAGGCGCGGACGAGCTCGAAGGTGTTGCGCACGCCGTCCATGTGGCTGCGCTCGTAGTTGTGGCTCGCGTAAACGCCGGGGCCGATCAGGCCGTGACGGATGTCGTAGCCGGCCGAGAGCGTGGCCTCAACGTCCGAGCCGTAGTGCGGATACACATCGATGGCGTAATCGAGCTCCAGCTCGCGCGCGATGTTGGACAGCGTGGTCACCAGGTCGTAGTTGTACGGACCACCCGAATCCTTGGCGCAAATCGACACCATGCGCTCGGTGCAGCCCAGGTCGTCGCCCACGCAGCCCATGTCCACGCTGATCATCTCGCGCGTGTCGGCCGGCACAAAGGCACCGCCATGGCCGACCTCCTCGTACACGGTAAAGAGCAGCGAAACCTTACGCGAAAGCGTCACCTCGCCAGCGGCGACGGCACGCGCCAAGCCCAGCAAAATGGCGGCCGAAAGCTTGTCGTCCAGGAAGCGGCTCTTAATGTAGCCACTCTCCGTCACCGTCGTGCGAGGGTCCATAGCGATGATGTCGCCAGTCTGAATACCCAGCTCGAGCACATCGTCCTTGCTGTCGACGTTCTCGTCGAGCAGGATCTCCATGTTCTTCTCGATAGTCTTGACCGGCTCATCGGCCACATGCGCCGAAGGCTCGGTATTGAGGACCACACCCGTGTACACATTGCCGTCGCGCGTGTAGACGGTGCAGTTCTCGCCATCGGCCGTAGACCACTGATGCCCGCCGATCGTCGTGGGGCGCAGACGACCATTGTCCTTGATAGAGCGCACCATAGCGCCCAGGGTATCGACATGGCTCGCCAACACGAGCGGCTCACCCTCACCACCAAGCTCAACGAGCACGTTACCCTTATTGGAACGCTCAGGCCCAAACCCCATATCGCGCAGGGTCTCCATCAGATAATCAGTCGCCGCGCGGGTATAGCCCGTCGGCGAAGCAATAGAAGTCAGCGCCTTCAGCTGGTCAGTAATATAGGAGAGCGTAGAATCCATCTTGGACACCAAAGTCACCCTTTCATATCGAATTAAACCCACAGCAACAATACCACCGCGAACCATCTTTTTACTTAGCGAGATAACCCATTGAGCTCCTCAGAACTGCGCCCGCCGAACCAAATTAGGCAGCCGGGCAGATCTTCTTGAAGAGCTCGATGACG
>CATVYG010000009.1 GCA_958348225.1 uncultured Collinsella sp. | reverse complement strand
CATCGTAGCCCGAGACGGTCCCGGGCTGACAATTTCAACTGTAATGGACGTTCTTTAACGACTAGTCATTTAAGAACGTCCCCAATGGCTGTGTTGCACTAGAGCAGGTTCTCCTGCATCCACGCGATGATGTCGTTCGACTCGTAGAGCGGCTTGCCGTCAATGAACAGGCAGGGAACCTGGCGTTTTCCGCCGACGGCGATAAGAGTCTGCTCGGCATCGGAATCGGTCGAGATATTGCGTTCGGGAATGGTCACGCCGTTATCGGCCAAAAAGCGCTTGACCTTTATGCAGTACGGGCAGCCGGTCATAACGTACAGAGCGAGCTCGTGATCAGTAGCCATAGGTCTCCAATCGGTTGCGGTTTTGATTGAAATACCCAAAGCCGCCGTGGTCTATGCGCGCGCCAACGACGACTCGATCGCCTGGACCAGAAACGCCGTGGCTCCGGTGCCGCAGGGCTTGTCGTAGTAGTCAACAAAGCGCTGGTCGGCAAGATAACCGTGGGCGAGACCCAGGTACGCTTCATTCTGGGGTTCGCGTCCCCAGTTGAGAGCAATCCAGCGACGATGCATCGCGACAAGCTTGCGAGCCTCGCTTCCATCCGCATCGCCGTCGCCCATGACAATCGAGAGCTGGCCCAGAATAGCGCGTTCAAGTTCCTTCATGTCGTTCCATGTCTGAGGGTCCATGTCCAGTAACGTTTCGTTTGCTGCATCGATAGCCTCATCGCCATAGCGCGCCCGCGCTTCGGCGCCGTAGTGCTCCTCGTTTTCCTGCACGGCGCGCCAGCGCTCCAATTGCGGCAGGACGGCGCCCATGAGCGAGACGGCTTCGTCGAGCGACATGCCGGTGTTTTGTGCCAGCCGCGGGGCACAGTCCTCGATCATCGCCTCCATGGTGGTCTCGTAGGTGTACTGGCCGTGGTCGTAGCACCACTTGCAGTAATGATCGGTCGCGGCGCCCGTGGCATCGGTACCGCAGTCGTCGGGCGTGAGTATCATGCCGCAGCTCTGGCAATAGTGCTCGGGCATTTCGAGCAGGTGAGACAGGGGCTCGTCGGTTACGGCGGCGATGAGCTTCATCATGTCGATGCCCGGTGTGACCTCGCCGCGTTCCCAACGACTGACGGCTTGGCGTGTGACGAAGAGCTTGGCGGCGAGCTGTTCCTGGGTAAGGTGATGGGCGCGACGGACAGCGATGAGCTTTTCTGCAAAGGCCATGGCGGCTCCTTTCTGCTGGTTGATGGCTTAAGCATACGCGGCAGCAGGTGCCCTTCCAAGCAACCGTTGGTTGCACGACGGGGAACCGCGGCGAAGAATTGCGCGCAACGCCCCACACCTCCATGCCGTACAATGACCGGCATGGAACCTATTGCACACATACATACCGACCTGCCGCAGAAGTTTGGCATTCCGCGCAACAGCTTTTTGGCGCCCCATCTGCAGGGACGCATTGTCTTTGAGCCGGAATTTGCCTCCAACGCAGCGGTTGAGGGTCTGGACTCCTTCTCTCACCTGTGGCTGCTGTGGCGCTTCGAAAACGGCACACCCGGCGGCACGGCTAAGGACATAGCTGCCGATGCCAAGGCGCAGGACAGGTCCGGCACCAATGCCAAGTGGTCGAAAACCGTGCGCCCGCCGCGTCTGGGCGGAGCCGAGCGCGTGGGCGTGTTTGCCACGCGCAGTCCGTTTCGCCCTAATCCCATTGGGCTTACCTGCGTCAAGCTCGATCGCGTCGAGCTCACCGACGATGGTCCCATCATCCATGTGCTGGGGGCCGATTTGCGCGACGGCACGCCCGTCTACGACATTAAGCCCTACATTCCGTTTGCGGACTGCCACCCGGATGCGACCGGCGGCTGGATTGAGGATGCTCCGTGGCAAGAGCTCGACGTCGAGTTCCCGCAAGCACTGCAAGACAAAGTCCCAAGCGCAAAGCTCCCTGGCTTGGTCGAGGTCCTTCGCCAAGATCCGCGCCGCGCAGGCAGCAAGCACGAGCCGAACCGCGTCTATCATCTGGCCTTCGCCGGGCTCGACATATCTTTTACGGTTGATGAAACCCAGCTAACCGTAGTCGCCGTCAACGACGCGCGGGGCTAACCTGCCATTCGTCTGCACCCGTCAAATTAAGCGCCAAACCCCGCGCCAAAACCGCCCACGCTGGTGGACAATAACGCCTATCGGAACAGCCTACTTTGCACGGGAGCTCAGCATGAAATACGACTTTAGCTCGCTTGTCAACCGCCACGGCATGGACTCCATCGCCGTTGACTCTTGGGGCGAGATCCCCGGTATGGCTCCGAACGCACCCGACGAGGGCTTCGACCGCATTCCCATGTGGGTGGCCGACATGAATTTTGCCACGGTGCCCACGGTCCAGGAGTACATCATCCAGCGCACCCAGCATCCCATGTTTGGCTACTTTAACCCGCGCGCCGAGTACTTCGACCGCATCATCGAATGGCAGAGCCGCCGCAACGGCGTTGAGGGCCTGGCGCCCGAGCATATCGGCTACGAAAACGGCGTGCTGGGCGGTGTCGTGTCGACGCTGCGTGCGTATGTTCAGCCGGGCGATGCGGTGCTGGTCCACAGCCCCACCTACATCGGCTTTACCAAGTCCATCGAAGCCGCGGGCTATCGTATTGTCCACAGCCCGCTTAAACTCGACGACCAAGGCGTGTGGCGCATGGACTTTGAGGACATGGAGTGCAAACTCGCCCAAAACCACATTCATGCCGCGGTGTTCTGCTCGCCGCACAATCCCTGCGGCCGCGTATGGGAGCGCGACGAGATCGAGCGCGCCATGGACATTTATCGCCAGCACGATTGCGTGGTGATCTCGGACGAGATTTGGTCCGATATCATCCTGCCGGGACACAAGCACATCCCGACGCAGTCGGTGAGTGAGGATGCTCGCATGCGCACGGTTGCCCTCTACGCGCCCAGCAAGACGTTTAACCTGGCGGGTCTGGTCGGCAGCTACCACATCATCTATAACGAAACACTGCGCGACCGTGTGTGCGCCGTGTCCAACAAGACTCACTACAACGAGATGAATGTCCTCTCCATGCATGCGCTTATCGGTGCCTACCAGCCGCAAGGCTACGAGTGGGTGGACGAGCTCAACCAGGTGCTTGCCGGCAATATCGAGTACTTCTGCGATTACGTGGACGAGCATTTTGAGGGCGTGTCCTATTCGCGTCCGCAGGGCACGTACATGGTGTTTCTGGACTGCACCGAGTGGTGCCGCGAGCATGGCCGCGATATTCAGTGGCTGCTCGACGAGGGGGCGCGCGTGGGCGTGGGGTATCAGGACGGCCGTCCGTTTCACGGGCCCTGCCACATTCGCGTGAATCTGGCGCTGCCGCTTTCGCGCGTGAGGGAAGCGTGCGACCGCCTGGACCGCTACGTTTTTAATGCACGGTAAGCGTGCGCTGCATGTGGGGCCTTCTGCCAAGTTGGCTAGAAGGCCCCACATGGTAAAGCATCTGTAGCAATTGGGCGCAGACCTGCTGAGAGGCTTACTTTTCTTGAATCTGCTTGCCGCAAAGATGCTCAATCGTAATCTCGTAGAGCTGGACGCCCTTAATGTCCTTGGCGATTTCCTCTTCGACTTCCTCGGCAGAAGGGTAGTACTTAAGGGCGAGCTGGCGGACTTTGTCCTCGATAAACGCGGGGGTGTCATTCGCCAGGCGACAACGGCCAAAGACGACGGTGCTCATAACGTAGGGAGCCCAGTCGCCGTCCTGGTACCACTCGTTTCCGTAAACGGTAAAGCAGACCTTGTCATCGCGCTTGAGTGCGTCGACCTTGTGGCCAGCCTTGGCGCCATGGAAATAAATCTTGTTGTGCTCGGCGTCAAAGAAGTAGTTGACGGGAATGGCGTACGGGTAGCCATCGTCGCCGTTGACGGCAAAGACGCCGCGCTTGCAGGTGGCGAGCAGTTCGCGCGCTTCCTCGTCGGTGATGGCGCGTTTCTTTCGACGTAAGGGCCTAAACATCGTTGGCTTCCTTTCTGGTCGTGCGTGGTTGCTGCAAAAACTATAGCGAAACGGATCCGTTTTTCTTGATGCGGGCGAGTATGTTTTTGAGCTTGTTAAAGTCGAGCGGTTTGGACAGATGGGCGTTCATGCCGGCATCGTGTGCCGCCTTGGCGTCCTCGGCAAAGGCATTGGCGGTGAGCGCGATGATAGGGATATCGGCTGCATCGACCTTCTCGCTCAGACGAATCGCGCGGGTTGCCTCATAGCCGTCCATGTCCGGCATCATAATGTCCATCAGGATCGCATCGAAGCTGCCGGCGGGATGCGATAGGTACAGATCGACGACCTCGTTGCCGTTGGCGGCGCGGGTGACCACGACGCCCTCGGATTCTAGCAGCGTCTGGGCAATCTCGGCATTCAATTCGTTGTCTTCGGCGAGCAGCACGTTCATGTCGGTGAGCGAGCAGTCGGGCGCACTCTCAACCGTATTCGCCCGCGCCTGGGGATTCTCGTCGATATCGAGCGGAATCTCCACGTAGAACGAGGTGCCCACATGGAGCTCACTGGTGACTTCGATGGTGCCGCCCATCAGTTCAATAAGCGACTTGACGATTGGCATGCCCATGCCGGTTCCTTGGAACTTGCTGCGCGCATCGTCACCTTCTTGGGCAAACGGCTCATAGATATGCTTTAAAAACTCGGGAGCCATGCCAATGCCGGTATCCGAAACGCTAAAGCAAAAGAGCGCGCGCCCGTTATCGAGTGGCTTGGTCTGTGAACTAAAGGTGACGGAGCCGCCGTGCTTGTTGTACTTAATGCTGTTGTCTAACAGGTTGATCATGACCTGTCGGATATGGGTGGGACTGCCGATTACGTATGGCCCCGTGGCGTACGGCAGACTATTGTCCTGCATTGTGATGCCGTTACTGGACGCGCGGAGCTTGCACAGCACCAGCGTATCGTCACAAAGCTCTTTGAGGTTAAAAGGCGCATGTTCCAGTGTTAGCTTGCGGTCTTCGATTTTTCCCATCTCGAGGATGTCGTTGATCAGCGAGAGCAGGTGATTGGCGGCAACGCGCGCCTTGGCACGGCTCTCGCGGGCGACTTGCATATCGCCTTCCTTCAATTCTTCAATTTCGATAAGGCCCAGGATACCGTTGAGCGGCGTACGGATGTCGTGGCTCATGCGCGTGAGGAATGCCGTCTTAGCGGCGTTGGCAGCATCGGCTTTTTTGCGCTCGGTTCGAGCGCGCACGAGCGCCCAGATGAGCAGGACGATGCCGACCGACAACATACCGATGAGGGTAGCTGCAATGGCGGTGCGGTTGCGATAAAGGAATTGAAGCGTGTTGGATTCCTGGGCCGTGTACGACGTGGAGGAGTAATTACTTGCGGAGAGCGATTCTCCGGCATTGATGATGCCCTTGTTGATGATTCCCAGCAGTTCGGGCTTGCCGCGCGACATCAAGCACGCGAGGTCACAGGTGTCAGGGAGCTCGACCGTCTCGCAGTCCTCGAGATCATAACGGTCACCGATGGTTTTTACGCGTGAACTGGGAGCGACGATGCAGCGCGCCGTTCCCTTCCTGAGGGCGTCGAACGCTTCATCGTCGGATTGGTATTCGGTTACGGTCGCTGTGGGGAATAGACTTTCAAGTGCATTTCGGTTGACAAACGATGATTTGGTACAGGCGATGTTCTGAAGGTCTTTTTTCAGGTTACTGCCGGTGTGGATGGCGGTGAGGGACATGGTCCCCAACGATACCGACTGCACAACGCCTGATTGCTCGGCAAACCAGTAATCTCGGTATGCCGGCAGCGCAACGTCTATGCTTCCCTCTGACAGGGCCTTTGACATCATCTTGTAGCTATCAAAGGCGACGGTTTTGACCGTAATGCCAAATTTATCGTGTAGCGTCGTCGCAAGCGATGCGAGCGAGCCTTCCATTTTGCCGTCTTCGTCTTCGTTGCAGTAGGGGAGTTTGCCCGTAATGTAGCCGAGCGTGATGGTGTTGTTGTTTGCTTTGAGCCAGGAACATTCGGGGCCGTTGAGCGATGATGAACCGCTGTTTTGGGCCGAGTAGTGAGATTTGACTTCGTCGTTATAGCGTGGGTTGACGCGGGCGATTGCTGTCATGGTGGCATTGATGTCGTCCATCAGGTCGGGGCGGCTTTTGGGGACGGCAAAATAGTAGTCGCTCGACCCAATGTAGAACATGGGGGAGGCACTGGGCGACGAGGTCGTGTCGTTCATGATGACGGCATCGACCTCGCCGTTTGCCAGCGCATCAAAGAGAACGGAGTTTCCGTCATACTCCTTGTATGTGCAGGCGATTCCTTCGTTGGCGAGCCATTGCTGGCCAACGAAGGTTTGCATAACGCCGGGGTTGCAGCCGATGGTAAGGCCTTGGAGCGCTCGGGGGTCACCCTTGGCCAGATCGTCGCGCTCGGGCCTGGCATAGATGTAGTAGCGCTCGGTGCCCTCGGGGTTCGAGGAAAAGAGCAGCTTTTGGGCGCGTTCCTCGGAGTAGGAGATGTTGGGCATGAGGTCGATCTCGCCCGTCTCGAGCTTCTCCATAAGCTCGGTGAAGGTGCCGGAGACGTATTCGTACTGCCAGCCGGGTGTGTAGTACGAGAGGGTCTGGAGGTATTCGTAACCCCATCCCGAGAGACGCTCGCCGGGGATGCCGTCCTGGAAGCCCTCGTTGTTGACGAGCCAACCAACGCGGACCGTTTTGACCTGCTGACTAGAGTCATCGGCAAAAGCCTGGACAGGCGCGATAGAACTCAGCGCGGCAAGCGCGGTAAGCACAATGGCCAGGGCGCGATATATAACTGAACGAAGGACAGCGGAAGCTCTCACATGCAATCCTAACGAATCGAGACATTACCGCATAAGGATACCAGCTCAGCCTGCCCAGTTGGCAGCTGTACCGCTAAACGCTCCCGCCCGGCAGCTGGGGACAGTCCCTTTCTGCCGGCACAAAAGGAACGTCCCTGGCTGCCGGTTGTGGGACAATACCGGGCGAACGTGATTGAGCGTCTGGGAAAAGGGGTCGCGATGAACAAGTTGAGGACGCTTGCCGATGTGCTGCGACAGGCTGGCTTTGCGCGCATCACGGGTCTGTTTCTTATCTTTTACCTGCTGTGCTCGACGGCTGTCTGGCTGTCCGAGCCTACGACCCTCACCTTTGGCGATGGACTTTGGTTTAGCTTCGAGACGGTCTCGACCATCGGCTTTGGCGACATTCCGGCCGAAACACCGGTTGCCCGCGCTATTACCGTCGTCTTGAGCGTTATTAGCATCTTCTACATCGCCATGCTCACGGGCGTGGCGGTGAACTACTGCAATACGCTCATCAAGATGCGTCAAAAGGACACCATGGCGCGCTTTATGGACGATCTTGAGCATTTGGAAGAGCTCGATCGCGACCAGCTCGCCGATCTGTCGCGCCGCGTGCGCGAATATCGGCGCCGCCAACGCTAGAGCGGGCGCCGCGCGTCACAATGAGGGGGACTGAATATGAATATCACCGTGTATCTGGGTGCCAGCGTCGGCAATGACCCGGCGTTTCTGCCCGCGGTGCAGGAGCTGGGCAACTGGATTGGCGCCAACGGCCAGGCGCTCGTGTACGGTGGGTCCAAGTCGGGACTGATGGGCGCTCTCGCCGATAGCGTACTCGAGGCAGGTGGACACGTGACGGGTGTTGAGCCGAGCTTTTTTATAGAGGCCGAATTTCAACACGACGGCATTGACGACCTCATCGTGACGAGTGATATGGCCGAGCGCAAAGCCAAGATGATTGAGCTCGGCGATGCGTTCATCGCCTTTCCCGGTGGCACGGGCACGCTCGAGGAGATTGCCGAGGTCATGTCCGCCGTGTCATTGGGGCACCTGAGCGCTCCGTGCATCCTGTATAACCTGGACGGTTACTACAACGACCTCAAGGCGCTGCTCGGGCACATGATTGATAAAGGGCTTTCGAGCCCGAGGCGCCAGCACGGCATCTACTTTGCCGACGATTTGCGCGAGATTGTCTCGATTATCAACGGATGAGTCTTGAGCCTGTCCCGCTATGGCTCCCAATGGTGCCGTTTGCGGCGCAGACGGTTGGCTCGTTCGGGCAACGCTCGCTCTACAATAAAACATAACTATGTCGACTTTGACCGCGGGAGGACCCGATGGATAACCTTGCCAAACCCACAAACCGCGCGCTGTTTTTAGTTAGCGTTGCTGTGACCGGTGCGTTCGCAGGTGCCGCGGTCTGGCTGTTCTTTTTTGCGATGGAGCACGGTATCGACTATCTGTGGACCGAGATTCCGCACGCGCTGGGCGTCGCTTCGCCCGAGCTCGCCAGCGGCCCGTTTGGCTTTTTGCCGTACCCGTTTTTTGTCTGCCTGCTGGGCGGCCTATTAATCGGTCTGTACGAAAAGATGACAGGCGCCAAGACCGATGACCTCAACCAGGTGATGGCTAAGGTTAAGCAAGACGGGCGCTACCCGTACGACAACCTGGGCAAGCTTTCGCTCGCGGCGTTGCTGCCGCTGCTGTTTGGCGGCAGCATTGGACCGGAGGCCGGTCTGACCGGTGTTATCGCGGGTCTGTGCAGCTGGGTCGGCGACCGTATGCGTTGCTTTGGCGCCGAGTTTAGGGAGCTCACGCTGCTGGGCACCCAGGCTGCCCTGACGGCGCTCTTTACCGCGCCCGTCTTTGGCTTTGTAGCACCGCTTGCCGGTAGCGCCGACGGCCAGGGCGAAGACGCCGACGATGAGTCCACGTCCGGCGAGATCACCATCAAGCTACCCAAGGTGCAAAAGACCGTGGTCTATGGCATCGCGATTGCCGGCGGTCTGGGCACCTACCTGCTGCTTGGCCAGCTTGTGGGCGGCGGCATGGGCATGCCCAGGTTCGAGTCCGCCGAGGTGGGCAACCTGGAACTTGCCTGGCTCATTCCGCTGGCGTTGGTCGGCACCGTTTGCGGCTGGCTGTACTTTGTCTCCGAGCACGCAAGCGAGGCGCTGTCTCATGCAATAGGGGAGCGTCCTGTCGTCAAAGCCATGCTGGCCGGTCTGGCGCTCGCCATCTGCGGCACGGTCCTGCCCTACACCATGTTTGCCGGCGAGACCCAGGCCGACGTGCTCATGGAAACCTACCTGACCATTCCCGCCGGCGTGCTTATCGCGACCGGTCTTGTCAAAGCCATGCTGACCCCCGCCCTCATCAACCTGGGCTGGCGCGGCGGCCACTTCTTCCCGGTTATCTTCTCGGGCGTAAGCCTGGGCTATGGCCTTGCTATCCTCACCGGCGCAGATCCGGTCTTTTGCGTCGCCGTCTGCACGGCATCGACGATGGGTGCGGTCATGCGCCAGCCGGTCATGGTCGTGGGCCTGCTGCTCATGTGCTTCCCACTCAAAGGTATCGTCTGCATGATCATCGCCGCCGTTATCGCTTCCGGCATTCCGCTGCCCAAGCCGCTGCGCAAGTAGCGCGGTGGCGCACGCCGAGGACATGCCATTTGTCACGGATTTGCGGGGGGGGGCGATCGCGTCCTTCGTGGATTGAGACTCGCGTGGCTACAGATCGCGTACTCGATAAACCTTGGTGCTGACGGTGCAGCTGATTACGCATAGCGCGAGGGCCAGTACGGCAATTCCTGCGCACAGACAGCCAAGGACGGCGGGATCGGGATTCGCTCCGGCAATCGACATGAGCCAGTTGCTGATGGGGTTGGAGGAACTCAACGTTGCCATGGTAAGGCACCCGAGCATGGCAAACAGGCCGACGGATAGGCGCAGCGCCTCCATGTGTCCAAATCGAAAGAACAGCGGCTGCGCCAAAAACACCATCATGAGGGAAATGAGCATCGAGGCTGCCGAGGCGATTGCGATTTCAAAGACCGTCTGTCCCGTCGAAGGAATGCCCGCGCTGTTGAAGAGCGGGATGGCGACGATACGCAAAAGCGTAGCTGCACATGCCATGACGGCGGAGAAGACAATAACGCTCAGGTAGCGTGCACAAATAATGTCTTTGCGCGAGAAGGGCAGCGTTGCCCGATAGCGCTCCCAGCCATTTTGATTGTCGAAGCCGGCCAGCGAGCTCATGACCATGATGGGCGACATGGCACTGACCGCGCAGGCGCCAGCGCTCATGCCGGAATCGCCATCCGACGCGTTGGCAAGAGTCAGCACGACGAAGATAAACAGGCCGACGCCCGCGATGCTCGGGATGAGCGTGCGAACGATGGCGAGTTCGGACATAAAGGCGCGTTTCATTTCGAAGCCCCTTTCAGCATGAGGCGCAGATAGTCATCAATGGTTGCCCGATCGCAGGGAATCTCGGGGAAGGCCTCGAGTGTTTCGCGACGGTTGGGTACGAGTACGTCCACGCTGTAGGCATGGCGGGCGGCGCGGGCACCTTCGACGCAAGCCATAAGCTCGGCGGCCTGTGCTTGGGTGCAGTGGGCGATGCCGGCTCGGTCGGTAATGTCCTCGCGCGGCAGGTCAAACACAATCGAGCCGTTATCGATGCAGATGACGCGGTCGGCAGCGCGATCGAGGTCGGACGTAATGTGGCTCGAGAGCAGCACGCTGTGCAGGCCGTCGGAAACAAAGGCGAGCAGCTCATCAAGCAGCTCCTCGCGTGCCATGGGATCGAGGCCCGCGGTGGCTTCGTCCAAAACGAGCAGCTTGGCCTTGTGGCTGAGTGCGCAGGCAAGCTGCAGTTTCATGCCCATGCCGCGGGAGAGGTCCTTGACCTTTGTCTTGGGATCGAGGCCAAATCGGTTGATGAATCGGGCGAACGTTTCGCGGTCCCACGTGGGGTACGCTGGGCCTACGAGCGACTCGATCTGGCCCACCTTGAGCGTGGAGGGGAAGGGGCACGTGTCCAGGACAAGACCGATGTGGGAACGCAGGCAGCGCTGCGCCTCACCGGGTGCGTCGGCGCCACAGTGCTGCTCAAACAGGTGTACCTCGCCGGCATCGAGTTTGATAAGCCCAAGCGCGGCTCGAATCGTCGTTGTTTTGCCGGCACCGTTGGCACCCACAAAGCCGACGATCTGGCCAGGCTCCACGGCAAGCGTGACGTCGCGCAGCGAAAAACGGTCACTCACATGGCGTGAGATGCCTTTGAGTTCTAAAAGGTTTTGCATGGTATAGCCTTTCTTGCAGATGGCTACTGCATGGTTTCGGGGGCTACCAGGTCGAGCATCTCGTGCAGCTTGTCGCGCGTGACGCCCAGGGCCTCGGCTTGGCTTGCCGCTTTCGCGAGCAGCTCTTCGATATGGCAGAGCTGGTTTTCACGCAAGAGCTCTTGGTTGCCGTCGGCGACAAAACAGCCCTTGCCTTGCACGGTGCAGATAAACCCGAGCTGCTCCAGGTCGGCGTAGGCGCGCTTGGTGGTGATGACGCTCACGCCAAGATCGCTCGCGAGTGCACGGATGCTGGGGAGTTTGGCTCCCGCAGCGAGCGTGCCCGATAGAATCTGAGCTTTGACTTGCGAAGCTATTTGCTCGTAGATGGGCTTGTCGCTCGAATTGGATAGGATAATGTCCACAGCGGCTCCTTAGCTGATGGGCTACACGTGTATATAACCGGTAAGCACAGTATATATACACTATGCACAGCTATGCAAGAGGTAAATAGGGATTGTCCGCTCGTTCATTCATCTCAATCTGTAACATCTGGAACCGGTTTGGACGGCTACCTGTTACAGATTGAGATTTTGCTGGCGGACCCCATTTGGTTGTCTCAATCTGTAACAACTGGAGAAGTTTTTGGCTGCTAGATGTTACAGATCGAGACATTGGCCACCCGTCTATCCTTATATCTCAATCTGTAACAGATGGACCCGTTTTGAGTGGCTAGATGTTACAGATCGAGATCTTTCTGGGACGTCCACCTGTTTGTCTAAATCTGTAACAGGTAGAGGTTCAAAAACCGTCTAGATGTTACAGATTGAGACGAACTGCTGCGGAGTGCCGCCATCGACTGCTACCCTAGGCCCCAACTGATGAATTTGTCCTGATAGGCGCTCTAGAGCGGGATTTCGCGGCTACAATGGTGCGGTTACATCGACGTAATGCACTCAATGCAAGAAAGGATCCGCATGGCAAGCCTGTCGGATGAAATCTCGTCGCGCCGCACATTCGCGATCATCAGCCACCCGGACGCCGGTAAGACCACACTTACCGAGAAGCTGCTGCTCTATACCGGCAGCATTCAGACCGCCGGCTCGGTCAAGGGCAAGAGCTCGGCCAAGCATGCCGTCTCGGACTGGATGGACATAGAGAAGGAGCGCGGCATTTCCGTTACCTCCTCGGTGCTGCAGTTCACCTATAACGGCGCCTGCGTCAACATCCTCGATACCCCCGGCCACCAGGACTTCTCGGAGGATACCTACCGTACCCTTATGGCCGCCGACGCCGCGGTCATGGTCATCGACGGCGCCAAGGGCGTCGAGGCCCAGACCAAAAAGCTCTTTAAGGTCTGTACGCTGCGCCACATCCCCATCTTTACCTTTGTGAACAAGCTCGACCACGAGGCTCGCGATCCGTTTGAGCTCATGGAAGAGATCGAGAATGTCCTGGGCATCAATACGTATCCCATGAACTGGCCGATCGGCAGCGGTCGCAACTTCCGCGGCGTGTTCGATCGCCAGACCCGTCGCGTTATCGCCTTTGAGGGCGACGGCCATGCCAACGCCACCAAGAAGGTTGCCGAGGTCGAGGCCGAGCTGGGCGACCCCGCCATGGACGAGCTTATCGGCGAGGAGAACCATAAGAACCTGATGGACGACATCGAGCTGCTCGATGGCGCCGGCGACGAGCTCGACTTGGATGCCGTGGCCTGCGGCAAGCTGAGCCCGGCGTTCTTTGGCTCGGCACTCACCAACTTTGGTGTGGAGCCCTTCCTTAAAGAGTTCCTGCGTCTGGCCCCGACGCCGCGCGCCTACACCGATACGCTCACCAGCGAGCCGGTCGCGCCCGCCGAGAACGACTTTAGCGGCTTCGTGTTTAAGATTCAGGCCAACATGGACAAGAACCACCGCGACCGCATTGCCTTTGTGCGCATTTGCTCGGGCAAGTTCGAGCGCGGCATGGATGCCTTCCATATGCAGGGCAACCGCAAGCTCAAGCTGGCCACGGGCACCTCGATGATGGCCGACGACCGCGCCATTGTGGACGAGGCGTACGCCGGCGATATCGTGGGTCTGTTCGACCCCGGCATCTTTAGCATCGGCGACACCGTGTGCTCCGGCAAGCGCCACGTGCAGTATCCGCAGATCCCGACGTTTGCCCCCGAGATGTTCGCTCGCATTACGCAGGTCGACACGCTCAAGCGCAAGCAGTTTGTGAAAGGCATGGAGGAGCTTGCCCAGGAGGGCGCCATCCAGATCTTTCGCGAGCTCGGCGCCGGCATGGAGAGCGTCATTGTGGGCGTGGTCGGCGTGCTGCAGTTTGAGGTGCTCGAGCGCCGCCTGAAGGCCGAGTACCGCGTCGAGGTTCGTCGCCAGCCGCTGCCCTATACGGACATTCGCTGGATCCAGAACGACCCCGATACCATCGATATTCCGGGTCTTTCGCTCACACGCGACACGCTGCGCGTCGAGGATATGCGCGGCGGCAAGCTGCTGCTGTTCACGAGCCCATGGAACGTGGATTGGGCAACTGACCACAACCCCGACCTCATCCTGTCGGAGTTTGGCAACGTAACGTTTTAGCGCACCGGCGCGGTGGCCTTGCGGGGCTACCGCGCCGTTTGCTTGCCTGATGCCGTGTGAGCGGCTATCATACCCACCGTCGTCTCAAGACCGGGGCGTCCGAGCAGTTCGGGTCCGATATCCTGCTCGTTAAACCTAAAACCAAAGGAGTACATAATGATCAAGAAGGTCATGGAGGACTACAAGGTCCTGTTGCGGAGCATTCCCGCGGCAACGGTTTCGCTGTTTTTCGTGAGCGTTATCATGATGAACCTGCTGGCCAACAAAGAGCTTATCAGCCTGCCGTATCTGGCACTCGATTGCGGCTTTGTGGTGAGCTGGGTTTCGTTTTTGTGCCAGGACATGATCTGCAAGCGCTTTGGCGCCAAGGCATCCATCAAAATCTCTATCCTCGCGCTGCTGGTCAACCTGGCCGTGAGCCTGTGCTTTTGGGCATGCTCGCTCACGCCCGGCATGTGGGGCGCCTACTACGACACCGGCATGATCGAGGTCAACAACGCCCTTAACGCCACCATCGGCGGCACCTGGTACGTGGTGCTGGGCTCTTCGCTGGCAATGCTCGTTTCTGCCGTGGTCAACTCCACGCTCAACCAGTCGCTCGGCCGTATGCTCAAAAAGAATAACTTTGCGAGCTTTGCCTTCCGCTCCTATGTGTCCACGGGCATCGGTCAGTTTATCGACAACCTGGTCTTTGCCATTGTGGTGAGCCACACGTTCTTTGGTTGGACTTGGGTGCAGGTCCTTATGTGCTCGCTGACCGGCGCTGTTGCCGAGCTGCTGTGCGAGGTCTTCCTGAGCCCCGTGGGCTACAAGGTCGTGCGTGGCTGGGAGCGCGAGAATGTGGGCGCCGAGTACCTCAAGCGTCACGCAACCGCCTAAGGAGCAAGTATGCGGGTTTTGATCACGGGTGCCTCGGGCGGTATCGGAGCCGCGTGCGTGCAGCGTTTTTTGGACGAGGACCACGAGGTCGTGGGCTTTGATCTGCTGCCGGCGGCGATCGAACACGAGCGCTACCGCCATCTGATCGTTGATGTCCGCGAACCGGACTCGTTTCCAGACGACCTTGAACCCCAGGTGATCGTAAACGTTGCCGGTACGCAGGATTCGGCCGACGACATTGCCGCCAACCTACGTGGCACCATCAACGTGACCGAGCGCTATGCCTTTGTGGGGGAGGGGTTTGCCGCCAAGCCGACGCCGGCTATCAAATCCGTGGTCAATGTGGGCTCGGCGAGCGGGCATACGGGATCGGAGTTTCCCGCCTATGCCGCCAGCAAGGGCGGCGTTATCGCCTACACCAAGAACCTTGCAAACCGCCTGGCGCCGCAGGCCATCGCCAACAGCGTGGACCCGGGTGGCGTTATCACACCGCTCAACCGTTGCGTGATGGAAGACGAACACCTGTGGAACCAGATTATGGAGCTCACGCCGCTTAAACGCTGGGCCACCGCCCAAGAGATCGCCGAGTGGATCTACTTTGTGGGCGTGACCAACCGGTTTATGACCGGGCAGAGCCTGCTGATCGATGGCGGCGAGGCCGGCCGCACCCAGTTTATCTGGCCCGAGTAATAAGACGCGCCCGATGGCAAGATTGCCGTCGGGCGCGTCTTTGATGTATCGATTTTTAGCCGAGGCAAGTCCAGTTGACGGGGATCGAGCCGTGCTGTTCGAGTAGACGATTGGATGCCGAGAAGGGGCGCGACCCCATAAAAGCGGGGAGCTGCGCCGTGGCACGGTTTGCCGAAAGCGGCGAGGGGTGCGTAGAGGCCAGGCAGAACTTGCCGGTTGCCTTGCCCGCGCCGGTCGCGGCGAGCTTGCCCTCGACCATCTGCTGGGCAAAGCGGCCCCATGCCAAAAAGACTACCGGCTGGGGTAGCTGGCAGCAGCGTTCGATAACGTAGTCGGTGAGTGTGCTCCAGCCCAGCTTGGCATGCGAGTTCGCGGCATGCTCGCGCACGGTGAGCGTCGTGTTAAGGAGTAGGACGCCCTGTTGTGCCCAGGGGGTTAGGTCTCCCGTGGCGGGGATGGGGCAGCCCAGATCGGCCTTGAGCTCCTTATAGATGTTGCGCAGGCTCGGCGGCAACTTGGTTTGCGTCGCGGGGACCGAAAACGACAGCCCCATGGCCTGATTGGGTCCGTGATAGGGGTCTTGGCCCAAGATGACAACCTTGACCTGGTCGGCTGGCGTGTAGGCGAGGGCATTGAGGATATCGTCTTGTGCCGGGTAAATGGTCTGCTCGGCACGCAGAAGGGCGATGCGCTCGAGCAGCTGGTTCGTCGTGTCACGTACCGGCTGCGGCGCATCGCCCAACCAAGTTGCTATGTTGCGGTCGCGCGTTGCGGTGTCCATGGAGCTCCTTTATGCCAGATGCTATGTCGGCATCTATTGTAAAGGCGCACCGGTTACCTGTATGTCGCGGCTGTATGAGGAGTGGGGCCTACGAGACGTGCTCGGGCGCTCCTGCCATGCGAGCGTGTCCATGTGCGCGAAGGCGCGGAAGCTCGACGGTTGCCACCATGACTCCAGTGAGGATGAGGGCGGCGCCAAAGAAGGCGATGGGGCTCAGGACCTCGCCGACCAGGAAGAACGAAAAGACGGCGGAGCAGACCGGCTCGAGCGAGAAGGCGAAACCGGTGGTTTCGGCAGGTACGTGGGGCTGGACGAGCGTCTGGGTGATAAAGCCGTAGGCAGAGCAGATGAGTGCGAGCGCAACGACAACGACGATCTCGTTGGGCGTGCTGGGAAGCGTGAAGCCGCCAAAGGTAAATGCGGCGATGCCCGAGAACAGACCACCAAAGCCCAGCTGCCAAACGCCCAGAGCCAGCGGGTCGACTTCCTCGACAAAGCGCTTGGCTACGATAATGTGGCCGGCATAGATAAAGGCCGAGAGCAGCATGATGATCGCGCCGGGATTCAGGCTGGTAAAGTCGGCGCCCGAGAGCAGCAACATGCCGCAGGTGACGATGGCGGTGCCGATGAGCACCTTGCGCTCGGGGGCGCGACGCAGCAGAGCTGCGTTGGCAAACGGCACGATCACGACCGTCAGGCTCTGCAAAAAGCCGGCGGTGGAGGCGGAGGTGAGGCTGGAGCCCAGACACATGCAGGTGATTTCGGTTGCCATGATGGCGCCGATGATGGCGGCGCGGACCATCAGGTCACGGTTGATGCGCACCGCGTGCTTGTGGAAGAGCAGCAGGCAGGCCGCAAAGGCGATGATGCAGCGCAGCGCGACGATGCTCGTGGCGTTCATGCTGTCCATGCCGATCTTCATGAGGGGATACGAAAAGCCCCATGCGACGGGAACGGAAAACGAGAGCGCGATTGCTTTTTTGCGATCCATGGGACTCCTTTTGTTACAGAACGGTTTCGCAAAAAGGATTCTGCTCCCAGATATGGATGTAGTAAAGCGAATGTATCTTCAGTATGATTAAGAAATACTAATGCTACTAGAAAAAGCGCTGGCAAAACGTTTTACGGCTATATCGACGTGGAGGCACGATGGCATCGCGGTATCAGATTGTTTGTATGGTGGTCGATCGCGGCAGCCTGAAGGGTGCAGCCGATGAGCTGGGCTATACGCAAAGCGCGGTGAGCCAGGCCGTCAAGGCGCTCGAGCGTGAGCTGGGTACCACGCTTATCGAGCGCGGCAAACAGGGTGTCTCGCTTACGCGCGACGGTAAACAGTATCTGCCGTATCTGCGCCAGATCGTAACTGCCGAGGCCGAGCTCGAGGGCAAGCGCCAGGAGTTGCTGGGACTCTCCTCGACCGATATTCGTATTGCGACGTTTACCAACGTGAGCCGTACCGTGTTGCCGCGCGTGATTCGCGACTTTGGGGCCCTGCACCCGGGCGTGCACTTTACCCTCAAGCAGGGCGATTACACGCGCAACGCCCAGTGGGTGCACGATGGCGTGGTTGACTTTTGCTTTACGGCGCGCGGATTTACCGCTGGGCTCGAGAAGCGCGTGGTCTATCACGACGAGTTGGTGGCGCTGCTGCCGACCGCGCATCCGCTGACGGCAAAAGAAAAGGTGACGCTCGCCGACCTGGCGTCCGAGCCGTTTGTGCTGCTGGATGAGGGCGAACAGAGTCTGGTGCTCGATGCCTTTGCCGCGCACGGGCTGTCGCCGCATGTGACGAGTGAGGTCACCGATGACTACACCATTATGGCGATGGTGGAGGAAGGCCTTGGCGTGAGCATGCTCTACCGTCGTACGGTCGAGGGCATGAAGGCCGATATCTGCGTGCGCCCCATCGTGCACGCTCCCTCGCGTGATGTGGTGGCGGCTTGGCGCAGCTGGGACACCATGCCTATCGCCACGAGGCGCTTTATCGATTATATGAGCTCGCATATCGTGAGCTAGTTGCCGATGCGCCACCTTGTTGGATGTGTCTAGCGCGTCCCGGTCTTGGCTTGCGTCAGACGGTAGGTGCGTGCCGGATGGCAGAGCAATACCGCCACGACCATAAAGAACGCCGTGGTGCCCAGGCTGATGGGGTAGACCATCATGATGTTCGCAAAGGTGCGGAAGTTCGGGAACACGCAGAACACCCAATAGAAGCGGATACCGCAGACGCAGATCATGGTGATGAGGGCTGGCATGAGCGAGATGCCAAAGCCGCGCAGGTAACCGGACATATTCTCGTAGAACATGCTAAAGGCGTACGCCGGGAAGATCGAGCATACGCGGATATAGCCGATCGAGACGATGTTGGGATCGCTGTTGAACAGCGCCAGGATCTCGCGTCCCAGACCGACGATGATGACGATGGTGGTGAGCGCAACGATGCCGCCTTCGACCAGGCAGACCTTGAGCGTCTTGGTGCAGCGGTCGATCTGGCGGGCGCCGTGGTTTTGCCCCACAAAGGTGGTGCAGGCCTGGCTAAAGCTGTTGAGCAGGTTATAGCACACATACTCCAAGCTCATGGCGGCGCTCGATGCCGCCATGACCTCGGTGCCCAGGCTGTTGATGGCGGACTGGATGATGATGTTGGCGACGGCAAAGACAGCGCTTTGGATGCCGGCGGGCAGGCCAATCTTGACGATGCGCTTGAGGGCAACGGGGTCTAAGCCTAAGTCGCGTGGGGTGACACGGACGACAGAGTCGGTCTTGAGCAGGTGGATAAAGAGCGTAGCGGCGCTGACGGTGTAGGCGATGGCGGTGGCGATAGCGACGCCCGCGACGCCCCAGTGGAGTACGGGGACAAAGATGAGGTCCAGGCCAATGTTGAGGACGGTTGACACGGCAAGCGCCTGCAGCGGCATGCGGGTGATGCCGACGGAGCGGAAGATCGCGGCCTCAAAGTTGTAGAGCAAGATCGAGGGCATGCTGAGCAAAAAGACGCGCAGGTAGAGCGAGGCGAGCGGCATGGTTTCGGTGGGAACGTTGAGCGCGGCGAGCATGGGCTCGGCAAAGATCTCGCCCAGTGCGATAACGACAAAGCCCACGAGTGCCATAAGAATCGAGGTATGGACGGCGCGTTTGACCATGTTCTGATCGTTGCGGCCGATAGCGTTGGCAATGACCACGTTGGAGCCAAGCGACAGGCCGATAAACAGGTTGATCATAAGGCTGGTAAGCGGAACATTGGAGCCGACCGCCGCCATGGCGAGGGTTCCCTGGTCGCCCGAGAAGTTACCGATGATGACCGTGGCGATGAGGTTCGACAGCTGCTCCAAGATGCTCGTGGCGGCGACGGGGAAGGCGAACAGGGGAATATTGCGCCACAGCGAGCCGGTAGTCATGTCAATGTGCTTAGATGCGGTATCAGCCATACGCTCTCAATCTCTAACATGCTCTTTTGTGCTTATTTGCGCAGACGATGATACTCCCAATGCAACCAGTCGGCACTTAGGGACGTTCCTTTTCTGCCGGCAGTTGGGGACACTCCTTAGTCATTTAAGAACGTCCCCAATGACTAGGTGGGGGAGGCGTGCGACAATGGTGGGCGTTGTGTTGTCCGCGCTAAGGAGTTGCCATGTTGTTGTGTCCCGTTTGCCATGAGCCGTTGGTGGACGACGAGCGCGGTGCCGCATGCGCGGGCGGACACCGGTTTGACCGTGCGCGCGAGGGCTATCTGTACCTGTTGCGCTCGTCCAAGAGCGGCGACTCCATGGGCGATCCCAAGTCGCAGGCGCGCAGCCGTCGTGACTTTCTAAACCGCGGTTACTATGCGCCGTTGCGCGATGCGATGGTTGGGCTGGTGCGCGAGCAGGTGTCTGGGCGTGCGGCGTCTACGGGCACTCCTGTGACCTTGCTCGATATTTGCTGTGGCGAGGGCTACTACACCAGCGCCATGGGTGCGGTGCCGGGCGCGGATGCCTACGGGTTCGACTTGGGCAAAGAGATGGTGCGCCTGGCCGCCAAGCGCGGCGATGCGACCTACTTTGTGGCCAACATGAAGGACATCCCCGTGGCGGGCGGCGCCTTTGATATGGTGACCGAGCTCTTCGCTCCCTTTAACGAGCGTGAGTTTGCCCGCGTGCTGGCGCCAGAGGGTTCGCTCTACATCGTGGTGCCGGGTGCTCGGCATCTGTTTGGCCTCAAAGAGGTGCTCTACGACACGCCATATCTCAATGACGAGAAGCTGCCGAAGACCACCGAACTCGAGTTGGTCTCAACGCTGCGGGTGTCTGCGAACATTACGCTCCAGACCCAGGCTGACATCGAGGCGGTGTTCCAAATGACGCCGTACTACTACCGCACGCGCCCTGCCGATAAAGAGCGCCTGGCAAACCTGGACACCCTTCAAACCGACATCGACTTCATCATCGCCGAGTACCGCCACTAACCTGCCAAAAAGGGACAGGTTTATTTTGGCAGGTTTATCTGGGCAAACGTAAAGGGCCGACCGCGGAGATACGCGATCGGCCCTTTTTATTGGCGTATATACCAGAGTCGCTGAGCGATTGACACGGATGCGGCTTAGCTCAAACGGTCCATGCCCTCTTTCTTGACGCGGTTGGCGAGTACAAAGTAGATAATGCTGACAATCAGGCCGGTAAAATCGGGGATGCTTGAGCCGGTCCCACCCAAGAGGGGCAGGGAGAGAAGCAGACTGATGACCGAACATGCTAGGCAGACGATGGACCAAATCCAGACAACGCCAGCCTTGGCGGGATTATTTGCCGCGCGGATGCCAAAGACGGCGGTCACAATTTCGACGATGCCCAATACGATGACGACGACGCAAGAGACGATTATGGCACTTGTGATATCGCCTGCCGCGCTGCCCGCAAAGAGCGCTGTAGCACCCATGCCTACGCTCAGAATGCCGACGACAAAGAAGAAGAACGATAGGATTTTGAGTAATTTGCAGGCATTGCTCATGGCTGGTCCTTTCGATACGGGTACGGCCGGTCTGGCGTAGCCCATGTGCTGTACATATGGTGAAGCACATTGTAGTTCAACGCGGCGATGCATGCGCCTGAAAGCGCTTTGACCCCGCGCAGCCCACCCCAACCTTTCAAAAGGGAAAGCTGGACGTAAGCCAAATCGATGGCAGCTCATGTGCGACGCTGCGATGATGAGGCCGTAACAAGGAACTGGTCTCAAGGAGGAGCCATGATGTACGGAGCAGGGCAAGTGCGTGAGCCGCGGTCGTTGGGAAAGCGCATGGGTGATTCTGTGATCGCTGCCGTGTGCACGGGATTGATGGCGTTGCTTTGCATTGGGATGCTGTGGGCCATGTCGCATGTGGGACAATAGCGGACGGTTGGGTGCCGACATGAACGGCTCCCACGTATTCGTTTTGCTTGCTAAGGAGTGCTCATGGGCGTCGTCGATCCCTTTTCTGTTGCTCGGGCTGCTGGGCTCGAGCTCGTGCGGACGTCCGAGGGCCTTACGCTCACCGACGGCACGATGGAGCTGCGTGCCGATTTTACCCGCATGCTTCCGCGGCTCAAGCAGGGCCGTCTGCAGCAAGAGCTGTTGGTAAAGGCTGCGCGCGCAAAAGGCATCGAAAGCCCATGGGCGATTGATGCCACGGCGGGCTTTGGCGAGGATTCGCTGCTGCTGGCTGCCGCGGGCTTTACCGTCGATCTGTATGAGCAGGATTGCGTGATCGCGGCGCTCCTCAAGGATGCCTTGGATCGCGCGGCAGATGATCCGGCGCTTGCGACAGCCGTGGCGCGCATGCGCTTACATGCGGGCGAGGACAGCATTGCCGGCCTTCGCCATACAGCTGAGCTGATCGAGCAGGGCGATCTCACCGCTCCCGACGTGGTGTATCTGGATCCCATGTTTCCCGGGCGTACCAAGAGCGCAGCGGTTAAAAAGAAGTTCCAACTCTTGCACCATCTGGAACAGCCGTGCGCCGATGAGGAGTCGCTGGTCGAAGCCGCGCTTGCGGTGCACCCGCGCAAGGTCGTTATCAAGCGGCCGGTGAAGGGGGCATTGCTTGCTGGCGTTAAGCTGAGCTATCAACTTGCGGGCAAGGCCATTCGTTACGATGTATTGGTGCCGCCGCGCTCGTAGCTTGCGTGCGACGGTTGGCGCTCCGTCAGTGCCGTGCCGATGCGGGGTCTATTTCCAAGGATGCGACGTCAGGTGCCAGCCGCCGCAGTATTCGCATTTGTAGCAGGCCAAACCACGTCTCCCGCGGTTTTCGCAGTCGGCCATAACTGCCTCGGCCTCGGCGCGCGTGTCGTAACGGTTCTTACGCTCGCACGACTTATAGCGCCAGGCTTCATCGCGCTCGGCGTCCAGGGCGTCGCGACGCTCGTCCTCGCGTGCAAACAGGTCGCTCATATCGCCGCCGGTAGCAGCGCCCAAAAACTCGCTTTTGGCCTTTGACCAGGCGGCTCGCTTTTTGCTTCCCATCTGCTTCGCGCCTCTTTCCAAACGCTGGTATCATTGCTCAACCAAAGTGATACCAATAAACATGAGGTCGCCGCGTGATGATCAGAAAAACCCTCGATACCGACATTCTCGCCGTCATGGCCATCTATGACGTGGCCCGCGCCTTTATGCGCGCGCATGGCAACGCCACGCAGTGGCCCGAGGGCACGCCTTCGGCCGAGCAGCTGGCTGCCGATATCGCCGCCGGTGGCAGCTATGTGTGCGAAGTTGACGGTCACGTGGTAGCGACGTTTGCCTTTTTACCGGGTCCGGACGAGTGCTATGACGTCATTGAGGACGGTCGGTGGCGCAGCGACACTCCGTACGCCGTGCTGCACCGTGTGGCATCCGACGGCACCGTGCACGGTATCGCGGCTGCGATGTTCGCCTTTGCCAAGGAATGCGCCGACCATCTGCGTATTGACACGCACGAGGACAACTTGCCCATGCAGGGCGCCATCGCCAAGGCGGGGTTCGAGCGTGTCGGTATCGTCTATGTGTCCGACGGCACGGCGCGTGTCGCGTTTGATTGGCTGCGCGAGGCGTAGGAGCCAAGGCACGTATCATCACCCAGCTCAAATAAAAAATGGCCCCGAGTGGGGCCATTTTTGGTAAAACGCGTCGTTGTGGGACTCGCATTGTTACCGCCCCAGATGAACCCGGGCAGACAAAAAGGGGAGGTGCCGGCTTTCGCAAGGCGCGAACCTACGAAAATCGCCGCGCGGCAACGCAGGGCGATGAGCTCGGTCGGGGGATAGGGCCCGCTTCGCCCGCCGGCCCGTAAATTGTATCATCCAGTGTGGAACGAGGATGCCCGTTGCCGCGTGCGATGGGCTTGCAATAAGAGGAGAGCCATGTCGAAGCAAGCGGTCGTTGGAATCTTGGCGCATGTCGATGCCGGCAAGACCACGCTGGCCGAGGCCATGCTGTTCAACGCGGGTCGCATTCGCAAGCGCGGCCGCGTTGACGATGGCGATTCGCACCTGGACACCAACGCGATCGAGCGCGAGCGTGGCATTACGATCTTCTCGTCGCAGGCCGTGCTCGACCATGGCGATACCCACGTCATGCTCGTGGATGCGCCGGGGCATGTCGATTTTTCTGCCGAGGCGGAGCGCACGCTGCGCGCACTCGACTACGCGATTTTGGTTGTGGGCGCCAATGACGGCGTGCAAGGGCACACCGAAACCCTGTGGCGCCTGCTTGCGCGCTATGACATCCCGACGTTCATCTTTATCAACAAAATCGACTTGGAGCATCCCGGCCGCGATGTTTTGCTGGCACAACTTAGGCAGCGTCTTTCCGAGGGCTGCCTGGATGCCGGCGAACTGCTGGCGGGCGGCGCCAATCAGGAGGACGCTGCTGCGCTGGACGAGGCGGCGCTCGAGGAGTTTCTTGAGGCAGGCGAGCTTTCCGTCGCAACGCTTTCGCGCATGGTTGCCGAGCGCAAGCTCTTTCCCTGCTTTGCCGGCTCGGCGCTCAAGGACCAAGGCGTGGACGAGTTGCTGGATGGCATATGCGCGCTGATGCGTGAACAGGCGTGGCTCCCGGAGTTTGCCGCGCGCGTCTATCGCGTGAGTCGTGGAGACCGTGGTGAGCGTCTTGCCTGGGTTAAGGTGACGGGCGGTGTGCTGCGCGCAAAGCAAGTTGTCGAGGGATGCTCTGGCGCCTCCACTTGGGGGCAAAAGATCGACCAGGTGCGCATCTATAACGGTGAGAAATACGAGCTTGCCCAGGAAGTTGCCGCTGGCGGCATCTGCGCCGTGACGGGCCTTGCGCACGTTCGCCCAGGGGACGCCCTGGGCGCGGAGCCCGCGGGCGATGCGCCCGTCATTGCGCCAGTCCTCACCTATACGGTGCTGCCGGGCGAACACGACGTCCATACGGTGTTCAAAGCATTGACTGAGTTGGCGGACGAAGATCCCATGCTCGGCGTAAGCTGGAATACGCATCTTGAGCAGATTCACCTGCAGTTGATGGGCGCCGTGCAGCTCGAGGTCGTGCAGCGCGTGCTGGCCGATCGTTTTGGCCTTGCGGTCGAGTTTGAGCCCGGCGGCATTCTCTATAAGGAGACTATTTCGCAGCCGGTCGAGGGTGTGGGCCATTTTGAGCCACTGCGCCACTATGCCGAAGTGCATCTGTGCCTGGAGCCGTTGCCGGCGGGTTCGGGCGTGCAGTTTGGCACCGTGACCTCGACCGACGAGTTCGATCTTAACTGGCAGCGTCTGGCACTCACCAACGCCATGGAGCGCGACCACCTGGGCGTGCTGACCGGCTCGCCCATCACCGATGTGCGCATTACGCTCACGGGCGGCCGCGCGCATGCCAAACACACCGAGGGCGGCGATTTTCGCCAGGCCACGTACCGTGCGATTCGCCAGGGGCTCATGCAGGCGCGTGAGGCCGGCGCGGCGGTACTGTTGGAGCCGTGGTACCACTTTGAGCTCGAGGTGCCGGGAGATTGCGTGGGCAGGGCGCTTTCGGATGTCACGCGCATGGGCGCTGAGTACGAGCCGCCGGCGATGGCGGGTGACCGGGCGAAGCTCGTGGGTCGCGTGCCGGCATCCGAGGTACAGGATTACGCGCTGGAGGTGGCTGCCTACACGAGCGGCCGCGGGCATTTGTACCTTGAGTTCGCCGGTTATGCGGCTTGTCATGATGCCGAGCGCGTCATCGAGGCGGCCGCCTACGAGCCCGAGGCCGATCTGCCCAATACGCCCGATTCGGTCTTTTGCGCCCACGGCGCCGGCTACACGGTCAAATGGTACGACGTGCCCGCCGCGGCACACGTAAAGATCGATCCCGCCACCTTCCGCCCCTATCGCCCCGCCGACGCGGAATTTTTCGGCCACATGTGACAAAGGGACAGTCCCTTTGTCACATCGAGTTGGTATAACTCGGTATAAGTTGGTATAACTATTGCCAGCCTTTGCCAATCCGAGGAGACCGACATGAATCCAAATCCCTTTAAGCCAACGGCTGGTAAGCGACCTCCGGTGCTCATCGGTCGCGAGTCGGTCATCGAAGATTTTGAGGAAGGACTCGATAACGGTGCCGGAGCGCCGGGCAGGCTCATGCTCATTACGGGAAACCGTGGCTGTGGCAAAACGGTTCTTCTGCGGGAGCTGCAGCGTCTTGCCAACGAGCGCGGGTGGGTGGTTGTCTCTGATTCCGCTTCGCTTGGCTTGTGCGACCGCTTGGCCGACGCGCTCCGCTCGAATAAACCCGTTGTGACGTCAATGGAGTTTGGGCCGTCATTTGGTCGAATGTCGGTCGAGGCGGCGCGGGCAAAAGGCGAGACGTTGCGGGGGCTGGTCAACGAGAGGCTCAAGAGGCTCGGTCCGGGTAAGGGCATACTGTTTGCGATTGACGAGGCACAGTCTGCGTCAATCGAGGAGCTGGCGGCTCTTGCCGTTCTCTATCAGCAGGTGCTCGGAGACCAGGACGCTACGGGCTTGTCCGATAGCGACCAGCGCGGTCTTGCGCTGGTTTTTGCCGGCTTACCCAGTATGGTTGACGATCTGCTCGAAGAGCCGAGCGTGACGTTTTTGCGGCGCGCCCAGCAGCGTACGTTGGGGGCGATTTCTTTGCCCCAGGTGCGCGATTCATATATCCAGACGGTCGAATGTGCTGGTCTTTACGTTGATGCGGAGACCGCGGACCTTGCGGCACGCAAGAGCATGGGGCATCCCTATATGGTTCAGCTGGTGGGATATTACATGTGGCGCTCTGCTGTCCGGCGCAATTCGCAGGTCATTGAAGCGTGCGATGTCGAGGCTGGCCATGCGGATGCCGTCTCCGAGTTCTATGAAGCGGTCGACGCACCTCTGTATTACGGGCTGCGTAGCCCCCAGCGCCTCTTTATCGAGGCCATGGCGGTTGACGAGGACAAGCCGACGCGCATGGCGGATATCATTGAGCGTTGCGATCGCACCCAGAGCTGGGCGAGTAAATATCGTGCAAGCCTGATTCGCGAGCGCGTCATCGAGGCCGCCGGATACGGCCTTGTCCGGTTTACCGTGCCCATGCTGGGCAAGTACATTCGCGACCGCATTTTATGGCACGAGTAGGGTGATAAAGGTGACAGAACAGAAGATGAGCCCGCAGGCTATCGAGGTACGTGGCGCGCGCGTCCATAACCTCAAGAACATCGATATCGATATTCCGCTGGGAAGGCTCGTGGGTATTGCCGGCGTGTCGGGCTCGGGCAAGAGTTCGCTGGCGCTGGGCGTTCTTTACGCCGAGGGCTCGCGTCGCTACTTGGAGGCGCTCAGCACCTATACCCGCCGTCGTCTGACGCAGGCCGAGCACGCTCAGGTGGATGAGGTGCTGCACGTGCCGGCGGCGCTCGCGCTGCACCAGCGTCCGAGCGTGCCGGGCGTGCGTTCCACTTTTGGCACCATGACCGAGCTCAACAATAGCCTGCGTCTGCTCTTTAGCCGTTGCGCCCATCACGTGTGCCCGCACTGCGGGGCGCGCGTGGAGCCGAGCCTTAACGTGGCTGCGGGCCTGTCGCTCACGTGTCCGACATGCGGCCGCGAGTTCTACGCGCCGAGTGCCGAGGACCTTGCCTTTAACAGCGGCGGCGCGTGTCCCACCTGTGGCGGCACCGGTGTCATGCGCGAGGTGGACGAGTCGAGCCTGGTGCCCGACGAGTCAAAGACTATCAACGAGGGCGCGGTGCTTCCTTGGGGCACGCTCATGTGGGATCTGATGAAGCAGGTAGCCGGCGAGATGGGCGTACGCACTGACGTGCCGTTTAACCAGCTCACGCCCGCTGAGCGCGACATCGTGTTCCACGGTCCGGCGGTTAAGAAGCATATTCTCTACGTTCCCAAAAACGGCGAAGGCGCCACGCCGCTCGACTTTACCTATTACAACGCCGTCTATACCGTCGAGAATGCGCTCGCCAAGGTTAAGGACGATAAGGGGCTTAAGCGCGTGGCGCGCTTTTTGCGCGAGGGCCCGTGCCGTGACTGTGGCGGCACGCGTCTCTCCGAGGCTGCGCGCCAGCCCCGGGTGCATGGTATCAATCTGGCGCAGGCCGCGGCCATGACATTAGGCGAGGCGATTGAGTGGGTGCGCGGGGTGCCCGCAGCGCTGCCCACCGAGATGCAGCTCATGGCGACGGATATCTGCGATTCGTTTTTGGGTGCGGCCCGTCGCCTAGTCGATCTGGGCCTCGATTATCTTTCGCTCGATCGCGCCGGCGCCACGCTCTCCACGGGTGAGCGCCAGCGCGTGCAGCTTGCCCGCGTGGTGCGCAACCGATCGACGGGCGTGCTTTATGTGCTGGACGAGCCTTCGATTGGCTTGCATCCTGCTAACGTTGACGGCCTGGTGGGCGTGATGCGCGATCTGGTGGATGACGGCAACACCGTGGTTGTTGTCGACCACGATACGCGCGTACTAGCGGAAGCCGACTATCTGGTTGAGATGGGCCCCGTTGCCGGAGCAGGCGGCGGTAATGTGATTGCCACTGGCACGGTGGACGAGGTCGAACAATCGCAGGGCAGCCGCATCGCCCCGTTTTTGCGCGCAGAGTCCAAGCGCTTGCGCCCGCAGGTGTCCGACGAGGAAATGTTCGACCGGGGCCATATCCGCATGGCGACCGATGCCATCCATACCGTCAAGCCGCTCGAAGTTGATATCCCGCGCGGTCGCTTGGTCGCGGTGACGGGCGTTTCGGGTTCGGGTAAGACGACGTTGGTACTCGAGACGCTCATTCCGGCACTCAAGGCGCAGGCAGCCGGCGAGCGCCTGCCGGGGCACGTGCGTTGGGTCGATGCCGAGGGCATTGCCCGTGCAAATCTGATTGACGCTACGCCTATCGGCGCCAACGTGCGCTCGACGGTGGCAACTTATGCTGACATCCATGACGAGCTGCGTCGCGCCTTCGCCCGTACGCCCGAGGCTAAGGCGGCCGGCTACAAGGCGGGCGCCTTTAGCTACAACACTGGCACTCTGCGCTGCCCTACGTGCGATGGCACGGGCTCGATATCGCTCGACGTGCAGTTTTTGCCCGATGTCGAGATCGTCTGCCCGGCATGCCGCGGCTCGCGTTATGCAGACGCTGCTTCGCATATCCATCGCGAGGGCAAGGACGGGAGCCTGCTCACGTTGCCGCAGCTCATGGATATGAGTGTGGACGAGGCCCTCGACGCCACACTGGGACTCAAGAAAGTTCAGACGCGTCTGCAGACCCTGCACGACCTGGGCTTGGGTTATCTCACGCTCGGCGAGCCCACGCCGGCGCTTTCGGGCGGCGAGGCGCAGCGCCTTAAGCTCGCGAGCGAGATGGGCCGCGTGCAGGATGATGCCGTATTCGTGTTCGACGAACCCACAATTGGCCTGCACCCGCTCGATGTTCAGGTGCTGCTGAGTGTGTTCGACGGCCTCGTTGCCAAGGGCGCCACAGTTGTCGTGATCGAGCACGACCTCGACCTCATCCGTAACGCCGATTATGTGATCGACATGGGCCCGGACGGTGGCGATGCGGGCGGGCAAATCGTCTGCGCTGGCACGCCGGGCGACATCGCGGCCTGCTCCAAGAGCATTACCGGTCGTTATCTATAGGCGATGTGACAAAGGGACTGTCCCTTTGTCACATTGATGCCTATTTCACGCATTGAGCGGCGAGATAGTCGCGGAAGAACGGTAATTCAAAAGCGACGATACCGCGCCCGCGTTCCCCAATAATGCCTGCGTCTATCATGCGGCGTCGGTAGCGGGAGACCTGTTGCGGCGAACGCTTAAGGCGCTCGACAAGGTCGGCGGTGGCGGACTCTTCCTCGTCATCGAGCATGGCGATAAGAAATCGCTTGTCCTCTGCAGTGAGTTCCCGATAGGTTGCCGCGAGGATCCGGTCGTCCATTTCATCGCGTGCGATTTTGATTCCCTGATCAAAGTCGCGAGATGATATTTCCCTCGAGTTGCTCGTGAGATCCCAGGCGCGGTAACCCACAAGCTGCAAAAGGAAGGGAAAGCCCGAAATCGAGCGAACGGCCTTATCGATTCCCTCGGCATCTGCCAAGCGGTCGTTTTCCTGGATTGTGCGAATTAGGGCCTCGCGCACGTCATAGTCGGCAATGCGACCCAGATGATATTGTTGAGCGCGGCGAAGGAACGAGACCGTCTTGTGGTTCAGTAGCGTCGATACGTTGTTGGGAAGTCCCGCCATGAGCAGGGCGACGCGTTTCCCATCGGTCACAAAGTGCTGATACGTCGCTGCGAGCTGAATCATCTCGTCGAGTGTCGGGTCCACCTCGTCAACCGTGACGAGCAGACCGGTGCCCGCCTCGTTGAGCTGGTCGATGATGTCGCTCATGCGATAGCGCCAGGTTGAGACATCATGAACGCGATTGACCTCGATGCTGCCGAATGGTGCAATTTCGAGACCGGTGACTTCGAAGTTGTTAGACGGGTCGATGAGATGGCCTGCAGCACGTTTCGCCCCGAACTCGATTTCCTCAAGCATTCCCGGGAGCGCGGTCGTCTTTACGGCTATCCAGCCGTGGGTTTCTGCCCTTGTCGCGAGGGATGACATGAGAGCGGTTTTACCGGTTCCACGCGCGCCTGAGAAGATAGAGGTCAATTCCGGGCGCCTGCGCTGGCTCAAGAAGGCACGGTCCAAATCCCGAATAATCTGTTGTCTGCCGGCGAGATGGGCAGGAACCTCGCCAAAACTGGGGGTAAACGGGTTCTCGAGATATTCCACAAGGCTCTCCTTCCACACCGCCGTTTAACTTCATTTTATTCTAGTTAATTCTGATTAAAAGCGATGGTCCGTTATTTAGAGCATCAATTAGGTGTGTGCCATCGACATGGTGCTTGAATGTGACAAAGGGACAGTTCCTTTGTCACATTCCCGGAAAGCCTGTTTGGCGCAGGGCTTCGTAGAGGACGATGGCGGCGCTGTTGGAGAGGTTGAGTGCGCTGATGCGGTAGTCGTCCGGATTGACGAAGTTGCCGCAGATATCCTGCCGAAGGATGGCCTCATGGCCGTCCTCGGTATGCCCGAGCGATTCCTCGTGGGCTTCCCAGGCCTCGGCGTTGTCGAGCGAGTCGCAATCGCGCAGCATCGGGATGCGCTCGCAGCGCTCGGGCGCCGCGGCGAGCAGTGGCTCGGGAATGCCCGAGCTCTCGCTGCCAAAGACCAAGTAGTCGCCGTCGCGGTAGGTGCTTTGCGCATAGGTGCGGCGTGCCTTTTTGGTCAGCAGATGTAGGCGCTCGTCGGCGGGGGAGAGGCCGTTGCGCGCAAGGAAATCCTCCCAGCCGGCATAGGTCGTCACGTCCAAATTCTGCCAGTAGCCCAGGCCGGCGCGACGCACCGTCTTGTCGTCGAGCGAAAACCCCAGCGGCTCCACCAGATGCAGGCGGGCACCGGTAACCACGCAAGTACGGCCGATATTGCCCGTATTGGCCGGAATCTCGGGCGCATACAGCACAATGTTGAACATGAATCTCCTTGGCTCAGAACGAAAAACCACCACGAAGGGGACGGGCACCTTCGTGGTGGTTTGGCGGTTACGTAGCGGAAAAATGCCCGCTTGGATAAACCTAGGCGCGGTGCCAGTCAGTCAGGCAGGCATCGAGGGAGGCGATGAGCGCATCCTTGTCCATGTGACGGCCGATGATGCACAGGCTCGTCATGCGGTCGCCCGTCTCGTCGTCCCAAATCTGCATGATCTCGGGGTTCTCGTCGATGATCTTCTGCTTCTCGCCCTCGGGCGCCGAGTCGACAAACAGGCCGTTCTCCATCAGGCGCATCTGGTGGCCGGCCTGCTCAAACATGTAGCACATGTCCGGATCGCCGGTCTGCCACAGCGGACCCTTGACGCGGATGACCTCGTCGGGCCACTCCTGCTCAACAAAATCGGTGAACTTCTGCAGGTCAAACGGCTTGCGGCGCGAGTACACAAAGGTCTCGATGTCGTACTCGAGCACCTCGGGGTCGTCGTGCTCTTCGGGATGCTCCATGGCCTCGATCCAGGCGGCGGAGTTGTAGGCGCGCATAAAGTCGAAGCGGTCGGTATCGAGCAGCTCCTCCATGGGGACCTCGCCGTTTTGGGCCTCGACGATCACGGCGTCTTTCTGCAGGCTGCGCACGATGGCCTTGAGCTCGGCGATCTGCTCAGGGCTCACGGTATCGGTCTTGTTGAGGATCAGCGTGGAGCAAAACTCGATCTGCTGGATGAGCAGGCTCTCGATGTCGTCCTCGTCGATATCCTCGGCCAGCAGGTCGCGGCCACCGTTGAACTCGTCATACATGCGGGCACAGTCGACCACGGCCACGATGTTGTCGAGCGCGAGCTTGGGCTCGCCGCCCACCTTGGCCTCGTCGCAGAAGCTCGAGATGGTGTAGGCGATGGGGATAGGCTCGCAAATGCCCGAGGCCTCGATGATGATGTAGTCGAAGTTGCCCGAATCGGCGATGCCTTGCAGCTGGTTAGCCAGGTCATCCGAAAGCGTGCAGCAGATGCAGCCGTTGGTGAGCGGGATGAGGTCGTCGGTCTCGGAAAGGCCGCCGTCGGCGATAAGGCTGGCGTCGACGTTGATCTCGCCGATATCGTTGACGATCACGGCGGCGCGGATGCCGCCGTCGTTAGCGAGGATGTGGTTGAGCAGCGTGGTCTTGCCGGCACCGAGGTAGCCGGTAAGCATGATGATCTTCACGGGTTTGTTGGGCATGTGCCCTCCTTTGTTAGACATGGCTTACAGTTGAATCTTATGCCAAACGCCAGCTCTTATACCCACGCGCCGACAAATAACACAGGCTACTCCCAGGCTCCCCACGCATCGGGACAATAGCCGACGGTGGCCTTCTTACCGTTGCGCACGATGGGCTCGGCCAGAACCTGCTGGTTCTCGAGCAGTTTATCGAAGCGTTGGCTGGGGGTGAGGTGCTGGATGAGCGCGAGCGTCTCCTCGTCTTTGGCCTTGGGGTTGAGCAGCTTGTCGATGCCGCCGACCGCCTGCATCACGCTCGTGAGCTCGCCCTTGCTCATCTCCTTTTCCTTAAGGTCAATAAACTGCACCTTAATGCGGCGCTCCTTAAAATAGCGCTGGGCCTTCTTGGTATCGAAGGACTTTTTAGTCCCGAAAATTTGCACGTTCATATTTATGTTCCGCCGTTCTACCGAATAAAGTTGGTTCGCTCGCGATCGGCCTGGGGAGCTTCGATGCCGGCGGCCTTTCCCGCCTCGATGCAACGCAGTAGCCAGGCCATGTTTTTGCCGATGTTTCGCATAGTGGCAAGGCCCTCAGCGTCTTGGGCGGCCTCGCCCGGCATGGCGCCAAACACGTTGTTCCAGTACGTGGAGGCGACCACGGGCATCTGGTTGATGGTGAAGTATTTGTTGAGCACGTCGAAGGTCGTCGACGTGCCGCCGCGACGGGCGACGGCGACGGCAGCGCCCGGTTTGTGCGCAAAGGCCTTACTGCCAGCATAAAACGCGCGGTCGAGGGCTGAGAGGATGCGTCCGCTGGGGTGTGCGTAGTAGACGGGGGAGCCAAAGACAAAGCCGTCGGCCTGTTCGGCGGCAGCGATGAGCTCGTTCACCACGTCGTCGTCAAAGGTGCAGCGACCGCCAAGCTTGCTACACTGGCCGCAACCGATGCAATCGCGAATGGGCTTGGCACCCAGCTGAAACACCTCGGTATCGATGCCCTCGGCCCTGAGTTGCTCGGCGACCTCGGCGAGTGTGCGGGCCGTGTTGCCGTTTGCCTTGGGGCTGCCATTGACCAAAAGAACCTTCATCACAAACTCCCTCTGCTGTCGGTGACTTCTGCGGAGGATTATCGCACGAGCGGGCAGATGGCGTGGGGCGCGATGCGAAACGGGCTGTGTTTCGCATCGCGCTCCATAACGCTAGTCCAGCTTGGTGCCCGGTACCTGTGGCGCCTCTCTAATCAGCGCATTAAGTTCGTTCAAAATGGAAACGGGCTGTCGGTCGACGGCGTCCAGATGAAGCGTGGCCACGCGAAGGGGCGGCTGATATTCAAATGAGCCCAAGAGCACGGGCGATCCCAAGAACCGCTCGATTTCGTCTGCAACCGCGTCGGTCTCTCCGGGATCAAAGTCGTCAAAGAGCGCCACGAACATCGGTCCGGTCGAGCGGAACAGACGACCCTTGCCGCGCGAGCAATCCATGAGGCAGGCGGCGCTTTCTGCCAAAACGCGGTCGCCTGCATCAAAGCCAAAGCGGGCATTGACCTGTGCGATTTCGTCGATTTTAATGGCGATCAAGCCCGCGTTTCGTGCCACGCGACGCATCTCGCCAATGGCGTTGACCAGGGCATGGATATCGCCCAGACCGGTCACGGAATCGGTCGTATCTGCCAAGCTTCGGTTGGTGACAATGCCCACATACATGTTGGGCTCGGTATCGGTGCCGTCCAGGCGGTAACCTGTGCAGTCGCAAAGCGCGTATTTTCCGGCGGTATTCATGACGCGATACTGCATGCAGTGGAAGTGCCACGTGCCGTTTACCACCATATCGAGCTCGGCACGTACGTTGTCGCGGTCTTCGGGGTGAACACGGGCAAGCCATATATCGAGCGAGTTGTAGGGATGCTGGGAGGGTAGGTCAAAATCGCGCACGGCATTAACCGACCATTGCGATTCGCCGGTGTCGAGGTTAATGATGAACGGATAGCGTGTCTCGGAGCTCATGGAGATTGCTTGGAACACTCGGTCGTTGCAGGGGGGGGGTTGTTCGGTGACCGGGCGTTGCGGCGCATCGCCTTCTTCCGGTTGTTGCACACGGTACATGAGCTTGTAGCGATACATTTTGCGGTCGGCGTCCTTTGTCATCTGGCGACGCGTATCGCCTGCAAGCGGGTCGACGCGCGAGCAGCCAAAGCTAAAGCTGGCGATCATGGGCGCCTTGTCGCCTGATGTTGCCTCGATAAGATTGGCACGCGTCCGCTCCAGGCGCTGCTCGAGCTCGGCTTCGTCTGTCGTGGGGGATATAAGTACAAATTCGTCTCCACCGATACGGAACAGCAACTCATCGTGCTCCATTGTCTCGGTGAGTGCGCGGCAGATGCTCAGAATGTAGCGATTGCCCTCGGTGTGGCCAAACTTATCGTTGCAATGCTTAAGGCGGTCGATATCGATATAGGCGCAGGTGAAGGGGGTGCCTTTGCGCCAGAGCTGATCGACATGGCGGTCGAGTCCGCCACGGTTGCCAAGATTGGTGAGCGAGTCGATATAGGCGCCGTGCTCAAGCAGCTCGCGTTCTTGTTGCAGGATGGCGAGCGTTTTCTGCAGTTGCTCACCGATGGCGCGCAACTCCGGGGGCAGCGCGGCAACATCGAGCTCGGTGGTTGAGGCCCCGTTCGCAAGTCGCTGAAGATGAGCGATGATTGATTGCTCGCCCAGGCGATACGACTCGTTCATGATGGATGACCTCCTTGGATGGAACAATGGTTTGTATCTTACTCCCAATTTGGTTTAGATTGGGGTATTAGTTAGCTCATGGGAACAAACGCTCCCTCGACGGTGGCGTTTGCGCACGAGCGTATTAGTTGCTGTCGCCACCGTCGAGCAGTGCCTCAAAATCCTCCGCCTGCATGGGACGGTAGTAGAGGAAGCCCTGAGCGTAGCGGGCGCCCATTTGGCGTAGCATGTTTGCCTGCTCATTTGTCTCGATGCCTTCGACCACAACGGGCAGATGGAGCGACTGCGCCATCTCGAGCATTGATGAAATGATTTGCACGCTGCGGCCTTGATCGTCGTCGACGGGCACAAACGTGCGGTCGAGCTTGATGACGTCGACGTTGACGTTCTTGAGCATCGCGAGCGTGGACTGGCCGGTGCCAAAATCGTCCATGTAGGTCGAGAAGCCGCGAGTGTGCAGGTCGGCCGTCAGCCTATCCACAGCTTCGGACTCTCCCGTATAAGCCGTCTCGGTGATCTCGATGTGCATGAGCTCGGGCGGCAGGTTGTATTGGGCGGCGAGTGCCCCCATATGTTCGGCGACGTCGCAGGCAAGGATATCCACGCGCGACACATTGAGCGAGATCGGAACCACGCGCAGCCCTCGATCGATGCGCTCACGCAGCCACGAGGCGACGCCCTGCCAAACGTATTTGTCGAGCGTCACCACAAAACCGCTTTCCTCGAGAGCGGGGATAAAGGTGGCAGGTGAAATGAGGGAGCCGTCCTTGTCAATCCAGCGCGTGAGTGCCTCGGCGCCAATGATCTCGCCGGTTTCCATGTCGACCTGGGGCTGCAAGTAGTAGGTAATGCGGCCGTTTGAGAGCGCATACTGGAATTCGGTCAGCGTGCGGTGGAACGCGATTTCGTGCTCGTATTCCTCGGGGCGGAAAATGGCAATGCGCTCCTTAAAGTCGTTTTTTGCGCGCCGATTGGTAAACATTGCCTTGGCCTGCGCATCGATGGTGATTTCTTCGTTGGAGTCGATGGGGTAAACGCCCATGGACGGCCAGAAGCCCACGCCGTCATCGTGCTTGGCCACGGCTTCGCGAACACGGCTATAGATTTGATGGACGGCGACGTGCTCAAAGGAGATGAGTACGCAAAAATCGTCTTGGCCCCAGTACCCTGCGACGCCCATGTCGGCATTCTCGATGTCCTTGAGAACCGTGCCCACATCGGCGAGCATGCGGTCGCCCTCGGCCTGTCCGTGCCATTCGTTGAACAGCCGCATGTGTCCCATATCGACGGTGGCGATACACCAGGCGCCGTTGCGCCTTGTCTCGAGAAATTCGTTGGCGCGGCGCATAAACTCGCTGGGTCGATAGAGACCCGTGAGCGGATCGATGCGTTCGGCGATGGCGCTTTTGCGCTCCACCTCGGGTATGGGGAGGCTGTCGTTGGGAACAAGCCCGCCGGCCGTGCGAATGCGACGGTCGAGTTCGCCTAAAACGGCGGCCGTTTGATTGGTCAGGTGCTCGTAAAAGGCCGGAACGACAAGACAGACGGGGGTAATAGTGTCGCCCGCGATTCGAACGGGAGCGAAAACGGCCTCTTTGAGATGTTGGATCAGTTGCTCGAATGCTTCGTGATCCAAATTGTTGCTAAGCACGACGAACTGGGCGTTGCGTGAACGGAAGACGCGACTCCTGCCGCGAGTAATCGACAGCATGCGGCCTGCGTATTCGGCGAGCATGTTGTCGACGGCCTCGGCCCCGTAGAGCTCGTTGAGCTTTGCCGTGCCGCGAACGCGCACCGCTATAAGCCCCGTCTCGCAACGGTCGCGACGGCAGGCATCGATAGCGTTGATCAGCGCGCGTTGCGTTCCGAGACCCGTGGCGGCGTCGACGGTTTCGGCAAGCGAATGGTTGACGAGCTCGCCGACATAGAGCGAGGGGACATTTCCGTCGCCGTCGATACGAAACCCGCGAGCACGGCCGAGGATGTAGTCGCCGGCGGCATTGCGCACGCGGTACTGCATGACGTGGCGATGTTTGGAGCCGTCATAGATTTGGTCGATGTCGTTGGTATAGGCCTCAAGGTCATCGGGATGGACACGCGTTTTCCAGTAATCGTGGCAGTTGTCTATATGCTCCGAAGGAAGACCAAGATCGCGCAAGGCGCCTTGTGACCAAAGGGTTCGATGTTTGTCCAAGTTCTCGATAAAGAAATATCGGCCTTCGTTGAGCATCGAAAGGGCGTCGAAAATGCGATTGCTTATTTCGAAGTCGTCGGTGTGGACTTGCACGATATTGCGTCGATCAAGGTGCACGGCATGGCGCAGCTTGTAGTCGTACATGCGATGGTCGGCATCGAGTGTCATGCGATTGGAGGCTTCGCTCAGGGCGGGGTCGGCGTGTGCCACTCCGTAGCTAAACGAATGAGGCATCTCGGAATCGTTGTTCTTGAGCAGGACCGTTCGGCAGTGTTCCAGACGTTCGGCGAGGTCGTCCTCGGTCGCAATCGTAGATAGGATGGCAAACTCGTCGCCGCCTATGCGAAACGCCGCCTCGTCCACTTTCATATACAGTTTGAGATAAAGGCTTACCTGCAAGATGTAGCGGTTGCCCTCGTCATGCCCAAAAACGTCGTTGCAGTGCTTGAGATTGTCGATATCGATGAACGCCATGGTAACGGGGATGTCCTGCTCCCAGAGCTCCTCGAGGGAACGGGCAAAGCCGCCGCGGTTGCCAAGTCCGGTAAGCTGGTCGGTAAAGGCGGTCCTAATCAGATCATCCTGACGCTCGAGAAGGTCACGGATGGTCTTTTCGAGCGTTTCGGTGTAATTGCTGGCGTTATCCATACTGTAAGCGGCTTTCTGAGGTCGGGGCGGATTGCGTCGGGCGAGCTCGTTGTGCACATGCGTTGCTGCTCAACGCCTTGCGTGTTTCCAAGCCCCCGCCTTGCTGCGTCGTTGGGTTTATTTGTCGGTTCGTGTTCGCTGCTGATAACTACTGAGTAGTATAAACAAGTGTATGGAATTATGCAGGGGTGCCCATGTTGCGGGCGGCCATTATTCGCCAAACGGTAACGCGACGATGTTCGATGAAAATGCGACTGAGGCGATATATGTTGACGGGTATACTTGTTCCGGTTTTAAACGCAGGAACGGAGATGGTCGCATGGCACAGCCAGATACGACGCACACGGTGGGGCTTGCGCTCGAGGGAGGCGGCTACCGCGGCATGTATACGGCGGGCGTGCTCGACGTATGGATGGAGCGCGGCTTGACCTGCGACCATATGGTGGGTGTCTCGGCGGGCGCGGCGTTTGGTTACAACTTTAAATCGCGCCAGATCGGCCGCGCCATTCGCTACAACAAGGCCTATTGTGCCGACAAGCGCTATGCGAGTGTGACGAGCTGGCTGCGAACCGGTGATATGTTCAATGCCGAGTTTGCCTATCACGAGGTGCCCATCGAGCGCGATCCCATCGATCTGGAGGCATATCGCGCCTGCCCCATGCGGTTTACGTGCGTGTGTACCGATATCGAGACGGGCGAGGCCGTCTACCATGACTTGCCCTATGGCGACGAGCGCGACATCGAGTGGATTCGCGCGTCATCGGCGATTCCCGTGGCAACACGCCCTGTCGCCATTGAGGGGCATAAGTACCTGGATGGCGGCGTTGCCGATTCCATTCCCAGTGCCTGGCTGTTTGCGCAGGGCTATGACCGCAACGTGGTGGTGCTGACGCAGCCGGCGGGCTTTGTAAAGCAGCCCAACAGCGTGATGCCCATGCTGCGTCGCGTGTATCGTCACTATCCGGCGTTTGTTGCGGCGCTTGAGCATCGGCACGAGGTCTACAACGCCACGCTCGATGACCTGGCGCGTCGCGAGGCCGCTGGCGAGATCTTTGTGGTGCGGCCGAGCGAATCGGTGAAAGTGCCGTCGCTGTGCCGCGAGCCCGAGGAACTCGAGCGCATCTACCAGATCGGTCGTCGCGATGCGGAGGCGACGTTGGCCGCGCTGGAAGCGTATCTGGCGGGGTAAGGGCTGCGGCGGGCTCGGCGGAAACGGCATCCCAGAATTTGCGCTCGGACTGGGACACAGTTTCCCGCTGGTCCTCTATACGGAAAGCGCATACCAGAATGGACGTCCAAACTGGTATGCGCTTTCCGCTATTGAAGACATAAGGCTGCGGAGCACCTGCTCGGCATGGGCCTATGCCTGCTGCCAGGTATCGACGAGCTCCTTGGCTGCGGCGTAGGGGTCGTCGGCACTGCAGACGGCGCTCACCACAAAGAAGCCGTCGACGCCGGTAGTCTTGAGCTGCGGCAGATCGGCCGTTTTGACGCCGCCGCCCACCACGATGGGCACGGGGCTTGCTGCATGGAGGGCAGCCAGGTCCTCAAAGCTCTTGGTGATGATGGAGCCATCTGCCGCGCGTCCGCAGTCGCGCTTGGTCTCGGTCTCGTGAAGCGGGCCCACGCCCAGGTAATCGACCAGGCTCATATCGGCGGTCTTGACGTACTCGAGCATCTCCTCGCAGCGGGCGGAAAGGCCCACGATGGCATCGGGACCCAGCAGCTTGCGGCAGACCTCGACGGGGATGTCGCTCTGGCCCACGTGCACGCCGTCGACAGCGATGCCCTGCTCGCGTGCGGCGAGTACGCAGTCAAGACGGTCATCGATCAGCAGGGCGACCTGTCCGGTCTTGCCGGTCTGTGCGATAGCCTTTGCGGCATCGCCCGTCAGCGCGATGATCTCGCGGGCGCTTGCCACCTTGGAGCGCACCTGGATGCAGGTAAAGCCGGCGTCGAGCGCCTGGGCCACCACATCGCCCACGGGGCGTCCTAGCGTGTTTTCGGGACCGAGTACCAGATAAGCCGAGATATCAAGGTTGTCGCGGGTGCTCATCGTGCTTCCTCCTGCTTTTTGATCTGCGCTTCCATGCGCTCGAGTTTGCCGGTCATGGTGTCGGTAAATCCGGGTCGAATATCGGCTTTGAGCACGACTTCGGTGCGGATGCCCTTGCTCGCCAACACAAAGGTTGCGTCGCGCACGACCTGCATGACCTCGTCCCAGTCGCCCTCGATCTCGGTGAACATCGAGGTGGTGCGGTTAGGAAGGCCACTCTCGCGAATGACGCGCACGACCTCGGCGACCTCGGCGGATAGCTCGTCGCCGGTGCCGCACGGGGCGATGGCCACGGCGACCAGGGTGTTCATGCCGGTATTGGTTGCGGGCTCAGACATGGCTTATGCCTCCTCGAGCTCGAGTTGGTTGTCGGCAATGTCCCGGGCGGTTGCGCGGTAGAGCTCGTCGATAAAGGCGACCTTAAAGCTTGCCGGGGCATCGGCAACGGCGGCGGCACGCGTGCCGGCAACGTTGTAGACGGCGGTGCCGCAGATGGCCGCCGTAAACGGGTCGGTGGCGCAGGCGTACACGGCCAACACGCCGCCCTGCGAGCAACCGCAGCCGGTGATCTTGGACATGAGCGGGCTGCCGCCGTGGGACTTGGCCACGGTTGTGCCGTCGGTGATTAGGTCGACTTCGCCCGAGACCACTACGGCACCGCCGGTGTAGCGGGCGAGCGCCACGGCGGCATCGCGGGCGGCGTCAACCGTATCGGTGGTGTCGACGCCGCGCACGCGGCTCAGATCGGCCGCCTCGCCCTCAAGACCCCACAGGCCGGCGAGCGCGATAATCTCGGAGGCGTTTCCGCGCACGATGGCGGGCTTGTACTGCTTGAGTTCGCTTACCAGTTGGGTGCGCAGACTGCCGATGCCCAGGCCCACCGGGTCGAGCACCCAGGGCTTGCCGGCATCGTGTGCCGCCTTGGCCGCGCGGGGAATCGTCTGCTCGTAGATGGGGAAGAGCGTTCCCATGTTCAGATAGATGGCGCCGCCGCCGGCAACAAGTGCCTCGCCCTCGTCGGGCAGATAGACCATAGCGGCCGAACCGCCCACGGCGAGCTGTGCGTTGGCGACAAAGTCAATCGTCACCGTGTTGGTGATGGAGCCTGCCATCGGGTTGGTGGCGCGAATCTCTTCCACGGCCTTGACCACATTTTGCTTAAGCTGTTCCGAATCAATCACTGCACATGCCTCCTTGGCATAGAAAAGGGGCGCTGTGCATAGACAGCGCCCCTGTAAAGGCGGCATGCTCCCTACGCCAGCATTAACTGACAGGTTCAAAGGATTGAGCCCCATGCCCTCTCAGCCTTGTGGTTTGCACCGCCGGCACTCCCGCATCGAATCTGTTGTTCCCTATACTAGCGCACCTGCCAAAAAGGGACAGGTTTATTTTGGCAGGTCGTTACAATAGGTAGGACCGATACGAATGGGGGCCTTATGATCAAACTTGTGCTGACCGATATGGACGATACGCTGATTCCAGCCGGGCATGACGGTGCCAGTGACTACGCCATTGAGGGCATTCATGCCATGCAGGCGGTGGGTCTGCACTTTGGCCCGGTTTCGGGTCGCCAGCCGTCCGCGATGGGCTGGATGTTCAAAAATCGTTTCGAGTGCTTTTCGACCGGTGCGTTCTGCAACGGCCAAGTCATGTTTGTCGACGGTCAGGCGGTCGCTTCGCGCGCGACCGACAACGATGCCCTGATGCGTCTGGCCGATTACCTCGAGCAAGAGACCGACGATACCTATCTAAAGGTCTACAGCCTGGGTGACGACTTTTGGGATAACGATGCCTATTGCGTGACGCGCGATTCCGAGCGCGTGCGTCGCGCTATGGAGTCGGGCGGCAACGCATGGCTCAAAGGCGAAGAGGCTCCGTGCCGTCCCGTTGTCGATGATGCCCCGGTATACAAGGCGAATATCTGGAGCGCACGCTCGCGTGAGGAGCTCGCGGAGCTACGTGAGCGCGTTGCCGCTGAGGTACCGGAGCTCTCACTCGTGTTTCCCAACAATCGTGTGCGCCTGTTCGATATCCTTCCAGCAGGTTGGGACAAGGGTTGCGCCGCGTTGGAGCTGGCACGCGCTTTGGACCTGACGCTCGACGAGGTGGCCGTATTCGGTGATTCCGATAACGATCTGCCCATGATCGATGCCGTTCCCAACTCCGTTGCAGTCGCCAATGCCAACGAGGCCGTCACGGCTGCCGCGCGCTGGCATATCGGCGCTGCGGTAGACGATGCGGTCGCTGGGGCTCTGCATCAGATTGCCGCCTGCGCCGCGACGGGGGAGATGCCGCCGTTTATGCGTCAGATGGATGCGACGGGTTTCGACGTCACGAACGTCTAGGGAGGGCGCTATGAAGCTTCAGCAGCTCAGATATGTCGTCAAAGTTGCCGAATGCGGCAGCATCACCGAGGCCTCGCGCCGACTCTTTGTGTCGCAGCCTTCGATTACCGCGTCGATCCGCGATCTCGAAAACGAGATGGACGTGCACATCTTTGAGCGCACCAACAAGGGCGTCATTGTGTCCGAGGAGGGCGAGACCTTCTTGGGCTACGCGCGCCAGGTGCTCGACCAGGCCGATCTGCTCGAGGGCAAGTACAAGGGCGCATCCGAGCAGGTGCCGCACTTTAGTGTGAGCTGCCAGCATTATTCCTTTGCCGTTAACGCGTTTGTCGATGTGATCCGTGAGTTCGATGCCGCGCGTTATGACTTTACCCTGCGCGAGGAGCAAACCCACGAGATTATCGAGGACGTCGCGCATATGAAAAGCGAACTGGGCATCCTGTATCTGTCGGAGCACAATCGCGAGGTCATCGAGCGCATGCTGGCGGCCAACGAGCTCGTGTTCGAAGGGCTCTTCTGCGCCTCGCCGCATGTCTTTGTATGTGCCGACCATCCTTTGGCGGGCCGCTCGAGTGTGACGCTCGAAGACCTCGAGGACTACCCATTTTTGTCCTATGAGCAGGGCAGCTACAACTCGTTTTACTATTCCGAGGAGCTGACCTCGACGTTTGAGCGCCGCAAGAATATCCGCGTGCGCGACCGTGCGACGTTGTTCAACCTAGCCATGGGCCTCAACGGCTACACAGTGTGTTCAGGCGTGATCAGTCACGAGCTCAACGGCCCCGGCATCATCTCGATTCCGCTCGATGTGGACGAGTACATGGAGATCGGCATCATCACGCGCAAGAACACGACACTTACGCGCTACGGGCAGGCCTATATCGAAGCGATTCGTCAGCACATCTAGTTTGTTATGTTTGCCGTACGCATGATGCTTAACGGCGCGTATTGGTATAGTCATTCCCTATGGCAAACAGAAAATAACTCATATTTTACGATGGCTATTTGAGCCCTCATACTTTGTCTCGTTAAAGCATCCACGCAAAAAGGAGATCAGTATGACTAATTCCGCCCAGCTCAAAGCGCCGTTTCGTGCCGATATCGTCGGCAGCTTTCTTCGTCCGCAGGCCGTAAAGGACGCCCGCGCCGCCTATGCCGCGGGCACGCTCGACGCCGAGGGGCTTAAGGACGTCGAGGATGAGGCCATTCGCGACTTGGTGGCCAAGCAAAAGGCCGCCGGTCTGCAGGTGATCACCGACGGCGAATTCCGCCGCAGCTACTGGCACCTCGATTTTATGTGGGGCCTCAACGGCATTGAGCGCCGTACCTCGCGTACGGGCTATATGTTCCACGATGAGGAGACCACGGCCGATACCGCGGTGGTGACCGGTCCCATCAGCGGCGAGAACCATCCGTTCGTCGAGCATTTTAAGTTTGTCAAGGCGCTCGAGGGCGAGGGGCAGGTTGCGCGCCAAACCATCCCGGCGCCGATCCAGACGTTCTCCGAAGTCACGCTCGACCGCTGCGACGGCCAGCAGGAGAGCCTGCGCGCTGTCTATAAGACCGATGAGGAACTTGCCGACGCCATCGCAGCCGCTTATCGCACGGTGATCGCCGACCTGTACGCAGCAGGCTGCCGCAACATCCAGTTTGATGACTGCACTTGGGGCATCTACTGCGACACCGATTTTGTCGCCAAAACCGGCATGAGCCCGGTCGACCTGCAAAAGGTAAGCGAGCTGGACGTGGCGCTCAACAATGCCGCCATCGCGGACAAGCCCGACGATCTGGTCATCAACACGCATGTGTGCCGCGGCAACTACCACTCCACCTATGCCTTCGAGGGCGGCTATGACCCCATCGCGCCGTACCTGTTCGCAAACGAGGATGTCGATGCATTTTACCTGGAGTTCGATACGCCGCGCGCCGGCGGTTTTGAGCCGCTCAAGTACGTTGCCCCGGGCAAGAAGGTCGTGCTGGGCTTGGTAACCACCAAGGCGGCAGAGCTCGAGAACGAGGATGTTATCGTCGAGCGCATCCGTGAAGCCGCAAAGTACGTGCCGCTCGAGAACCTGTATCTGTCGCCTCAGTGCGGCTTTGCCAGCTGCGAGATTGGCAACAAGCTGACCGAGGATGAGCAATGGGCAAAGATCGCGCTGGTCAAGCGCATTGCCGAGCGCGTTTGGAAATAGCGCTAGTGTTTGCAGGTGGCGGCGCGTGCGAGGCATAGTGTATCGCGTACAATGGTTCGGATCGTATCGTTCGGGCAGGTTATCCGATATGCCTGATCGCCCTTCCATTCGAAAGGACATCCATGTCCCAGTCCTCGACGCCCGCCGTCAGCGATGCCATCTACGACGCATCGTCGCTCGGCCGCCCGCGCATGTTCCTGCTCGGCCTACAGCACCTGTTTGCCATGTTTGGCGCCACCGTGCTGGTGCCCGTGCTCACCGGCCTCTCGGTATCGGCAACGCTTTTGTTTGCCGGCTTGGGCACGCTGCTGTTCCACTTCCTGTCGCGCGGTAAGGTGCCGGCATTTTTGGGCTCATCGTTTGCCTTTATTGCCGGTTATGCCGCAATCGCGCCCAACGGCGAGACCGAGCTTTTGCCCTACGCCTGCCTGGGCGTAGCTTGTGCCGGTCTGCTCTATCCGGTGCTGGCGGCGCTCTTCCGCGCGTTTGGCGCCAAGCGTGTCATGCGTTTCTTTCCGCCGGTGGTGACTGGCCCTATCGTCATTTCGATCGGTCTGATCCTGGCAAGCTCCGCCATTGCCAACTGCCAGACCAATTGGCTTGTCGCCGTTATCGCTGTTGCAGTGATCGTCATCTGCAACATCTGGGGCCGCGGCATGGTCAAAATCGTGCCGATCCTGCTGGGCGTCGTGGTGAGCTATGCCGTTGCGGCCGCGTTGGGTGAGGTCGATTTCTCTGGTGTCGCAGCCGCGCCGTGGGTCGGTCTTCCCATCGTGTGGAACAACACCGTGTTTGCGCTCTTTGGTCCGCAGTTTGATAGCGGCCTCGCCACGACGGCCATCATCACCATCATGCCGCTGGCCTTTGCAACTATGATCGAGCATATCGGTGATATTTCCGCTATTGGCTCCACCTGCGAGCGCAACTACATTGCCGATCCCGGTCTGCACCGCACGCTGCTCGGTGATGGTCTTGCCACGATTCTGGCTTCGCTCTTTGGCGCTCCGGCCAACACCACGTATGGTGAGAACACCGGCGTGCTTGCCCTGACGCGCGTGTTCGATCCGCGCGTGATTCGCATTGCCGCGTGCTGCGCTATCGTGCTTTCGTTCTGCCCCAAGTTCGCTGCCGTGATTGCCGCCATGCCGGCATGCGTTATCGGCGGCGTGTCGCTCGTGCTTTACGGCATGATCAGCGCCGTGGGCGTCCGTAACCTCATCGAGAACCAGGTCGATTTCCAGAACAACCGCAACGTGCTTGTGGCCGCTCTGGTGCTCGTGCTTTCACTCGGCATTGCTTACAGCACTGCCGGTGCCATCGTGCTGGAGCTGGGCGGCGTGACGATTTCGCTTTCCGGTCTTGCCGTGGGCTCGCTGGTTGGCATCGTGCTCAACGCAATTCTGCCCGGCAACGACTTTGAGTTCGATGTCTCTGAGCTTGAGGAGGCCGCTGAGTAGCAGCTGCGTTCAGCTAGAACAAGATATGGTGCCCATGCGTATATGCGCGTGGGCACCATTTTAATGCGTCAGTGTCCAGTGGATTCCGCGGGCCATGCGCAAGTCGGTTTGGGCAAAGTGATTGCCGGGGTTGAGTTCCAGCGTTGTCGGAATGCCGCGCTCGATGAGTAGCCCTTCCATTGCGCGCGTGTCGTCGAGCACGTGCCTCATCATGCGGTTGGGTGTCTTGGTCTCCTTTTTGCCGAGTGACAGGTAGGCGGAGTCGGGCGTAACTGCCATGGCGTGCTCGTGCGCATAGTCGATAAAGCCAGGAAACCACAGCGACCCCGATGCGCTTGCGGCGCGGTCAAAGGCATCGGTCTGCCAGAGGGACCAAAGTGAAAAGAGGCCCGCCAATGAGTAGCCGGCAATGCCGCGCCAGGAAGGCGGGCAGGGAAGTGATGATTCGACCTGTGGGACTATCTGATTCAGCAGTTCATCGAGAAACTCAGACGCCTGTCCGCCAAAGGACTCGCTGTCGCGTACGGCACCATCGCATGCCCAGGGGCTCAGCTCGCGATTCCAGTCGAGTCCGCCAATGGCGACGAGGGCGAATGGCGGACAGTCGAGCTCTCGGCAACACTTATAAACCTCGCTGCCGTCGCCCACGACCACAGGAAGGTAGATGACAGGCGCGCTTTCCGTATGATTCGAATAAACGGTTATCTGCTTTTGATGCGCTTCCATGACGGGCTTCTCTCAGTGTTGTGATATCGGCAGCCCCAATTGTCGCACGCCAGCGTATGCCGGTTGGGCTAGACCAAAGACAATCTCGTGCATCCCCTGCGGACGCATATGGAAAACGCCACCGCCGGAGGGGAGCTCGGCGGTGGCGTTGTTAAACGGTGCTGGGGCTCGGGGCCTTCGCGGGAGCTGCCATGTGCGCAGAGGCGTCTAAGAACGCTTACGGCTCGCCATGGTGCCTGCGGCGATAGCGGCTGTTCCCGCAAGGACGGTTGCCACGATGGCCGCACCCGAGGTGTCGCCGGTTGCCGCGAGCACGCCGGTAGTCTTGGCTTTCGTGGTTGAAGCCGCAACGGCCTTGGTCGACTTTGAGCCCTCAGGCTTGGGGTTCTGCTTGGACTCCGCGGGCTTGCTTTCTGCGGGCTTGGTCTCGTCGGGCTTGGGGTCTTCCGGCTTGGCCACCTCGGGAGGTGCGATGGTCGTACTTTTGGCGACTGCTTTGATATAGAGGGAGTCGACCGTGGCGTCGCCCGTGCCGATGGCTTGGCCTGCCTCGTAGATGCCGTCACGGAGCTTGCGATAGTCAATGACCTTGCCGCCTTCGGGCGTCTGGATGGCGGCGTTCTCAATCTTGATGGTGCCGATTGTCTTGCCGTCAGCGCTCATGGCACGGGCAAAGATTGCCGCTGTATCTCCTTCGGCCGTTACCTTGCTGCGGATGATCGAGATGACTGCGGGTGTGACGCCCTCGCTGGTCTGGGCGATGATGCCGATGTTCTCGCCTTGGGGTTCGCGCCTCGTCTCGCCATCTTGGTTTTCGCTGTAGGGGATGGGGCCGTCGCCGTTCTCGACATAGCGGGCTATGGCCTTGACAACGGAGTCGCTGATGTAGATGTGGCCGCCCTTCTCGTTGGGTCGATCGTTTCTGGTGGAGAATGCAGCCGAAACCTCGCCTTCCGCAAACGCGTCCACGGTGGAGCCGTTCTTGACGACGATGTCGTCCTGGTAGGTGAAGAGGGCGTTGGCGCCACCGTATCTGCCTTTACTTGCACGGACCGTCACGTTTGCATGATCGAGGGTGATGTCCTTGTGGGCATAGACGCCATATTCAACACCGTTTACGTTGAGGGAGGCGTTTGTGGCTGCGAGGCTGCCCTTGGCCTCGACGGCAGCGTCTTTCTCGGAGCTTGCCTTGACCTGGCTGCCGTCCGAGATGTTGATATTGCCGCCGCTCCAAAGGGCCTCACCATCGGCTGAGCTTGCCTCGACCGTCCCGCCACCCTTGATGGTGAGGTTCTTGTCGGCTCCAATACCCTTGCCCTTGGTAGCCCTGGCGGTGACGGCTCCGCTGTCGTCAATCGTGATATTGCCGTTTGCCCTGATGCCATCCGATGCACCCGTGGCGTTGACGTTGCCCGAACCTTTGATAGCGAGATCACCTCCGGCATTGATGGCATCAAACCCAGCGCTCGTGGCGTTGACGGATCCGGCTCCGTCGATGTTGATATTACCCGTGGAGAGGATAGCGTCCTCAGTAGATGTCACGCTGAGCGTGCCGCCCTCGTCGCCTTGGATATTGAGCTCGGCATTCTCGTTAGTGCCATGAGAAACGTTGATGCTTTCGATCCATTCGGCAGTGACGATGTTGGTTCCCGAGTAATTCACGTTGAGCTTGCCTGCGGCCTGGATCTCGCCGCCGTTATAGTTGTTGAGCTTCAAGTCGTCGGCGCCGTCCCACGACCAGGTACCGGCCTCGTCGCTCGCCGCGGTGTTGTACTTGTTGCCGCCGACCTTGACCCATTCCGCTGCGAGCGAGACGCTCGGCATGAGCAGCGAGCTCACCGTGAGCGCGCACACGGCGCCCGCGACGATGCGGCGCGTCACGCGGCGCCAGCTGCCGTGCGCGAGTCCTATGCGACGGCGAACGTCGGGTTCGGCAACATGGGTTCCGGCGGTAGTGTCATTGCGTTTGGGGGTCGTGAACAAGGCTGCCATGGTTGCTTCCGTTCTCATAGGGCCTATACGACTAGATTCAGCGTATCTGCTGGATGTTGCCGGCGGTAGTGCCGTTTGGAGGGCAAAATGTCCAAAATCCGGAAGAGGAATAAGCTGCGCACCTACGCGTTGTCGGGCATTAATCACAAAGCGCGGAGCCGCTTGTTGCGACTCCGCTCGCGTGTGCGCCATACGAGTGCAAACAGAAAACGCCACCGCTGGAGGGGAGCTCGGCGGTGGCGTTGCTAAACGGTGCGCGGACTAGGCGGCTTTAAAAGTGTCGGTTCGTGTATGAAGGGCGTCTATGAGCGCTTGCGGCTCACCACGGCGCCTGCGGCGATGGCGGCTGTTCCCGCAAGGGCGGATGCCACGATGAAGGCACTCGAGGCGTCGCCGGTTGCCGCGAGCTTGCCGGTGGTCTTGGCTCCCGTGGCTGCAACTGCAACGGTCTTGGTTGTCTTCGTGCCCTCGGACTTGGAACCCTCGGGCTTGGTCTCGCCGGGCTTTTCCTCGGGTTTGATCTCCTCGGGAGGCACGATGACCGTGCTCTTGGCGACAGCGGCGTCATAGGGGGAGTCGATCGTGGCGTCGCCCGTGCCGATGGTTTGCCCTGCCTCATAGATAATGCTGCGGCTGTACTCTTGCTCGTAGCGATAGTCAATGACCTTGCCGCCTGCGGGCCTCTGAATGGGAGCGCCCTCGATCTCGATGGTGCCGATCGCCTTGCCGTCCTCGCTCATGGCAAGGGCGAAGATTGCTGCCGTGTCTCCCTCGGCCGTGACCTTGCTGCGGATAATCGAGATGGTCGCGGGCGTGATGCCCTCGCTGGTCTGCGCGAAGATGCCGATGTTCAGGCCCTCGGACTCAGGGATGATTTCGTCGTTCTGGTCTCCGCTGTAGTGATCGGGGCCGCCGCCACCGGTCTCGATATAGCGGGCTATAGCCTTGACAGCGGAGTCGCTGATGTAGATGTGGCCGCCTGACTCGCCAGGGTTGTAGTTTCTGCTGGCGATAGCAGCCGAGAACCCGCCTTCCGCGAGCGCGTCCACGATGGAACCATTCTTGATGACGATGTCGTCCTCGTCAGTGATGAGAGCGATAGTTTGCCAACCGCCGCCCGTGCTTGCACGGACCGTCACGGTCGCGTGGTCGAGCGTGATGCCCTTGCGGCCATAGACGCCATACTCAACACCGCTTGCGTTAAGGGATGCGTTGGTGACCGTGAGACTGCCCTCAGCGTCGACGGCAAGGTCTTCCTGGGAGCTCGCCTCGACCTGACTGCCGCCCGAAATCTCGATGTTGCCATCGGTATAAATCGCCACGTCCTCGATAGAGCTTGCTTCTACCTTGCCACCGCCTTTGATGATCAGGTCACTGCCTGCGGAGATGCCGTAACTTTCGTTTCCTTTAGCGATCACTGTGCCAGAGGAATCGATGGTGGTCTTGCCCTTGGATTGGATGCCTTCGGTGCCGCCCGTTGCATTCACGGTGCCCGAGCCCGTGATAGAGAGATCGCCCTTTGCCTCAATTCCGTCGGCATTAGTGCTTGTGGTGTTCACAGTGCCTGGGCCAGAAATGGAGAGGTCGCCTGTGGATTTAATTGCATCGGTCTCGGCTGTCACATTGAGCTCATCCGTGCTATTCGAGCTCGTTATGTTCAACTCTGCTTTCTGGCTAGTGCCATCCTGCGCTTTGATGGCGGCTCCGGTGTAATCGGGCTCGGTTTTCATGGTGTTCTTGCCCTCGTAGGCAATGTTGAGCTTGCCCGCAGCCTGGATTGCACCTCCGTTATAGCCGTTGAGCTTCATGTCATCGGCGCCGTCCCATGACCAGGTGCCAGCCTCGTCACCCGCCGCGGTGCCAGCGTCATACCGGCTGCCGCCGACGTCCACCCACTCGGCCGCAAGCGAGACGCTCGGCATGAGCAGCGAGCTCACCGTGAGCGCGCAGGTCAGGCTGCAGACGATGCGGCGCGTCACGCGGCGCCAGCTGCCGCGTGCGAGCAGCGTGCGACGGCGCACGTCGGGCTCGACAAAATGGGCTCCAGAGGTTTTGTCATTGCGCTTGGGGGTCGTGAACAAGGCGGCCATGGTTACTCCCATCCTCATAGGGCCTATGCGATTACGCCCAGCATATCTGCAGGATGTAGCCGGCGGTAGTGCCGTTTTGAGGGCAAAATGTCCAAAAATCGGTAACCAATACATCGCGCGTCCGTGCGTTGCCTGGACTTAAAAGAAAAGCGCGGAGCCGCTCGATGCGACTCCGCGCTTTGGTGTTCTGCTTTGGCAGCTTTGCCGCTACGCTACAAAGAAGTAGACGAGGAAGGCGAGGGCTGCGATCCACATGAGCGGCTTGATCTTGGAAGCCTCGCCCTTAAAGAGCGCGACGACTACGTAGGCGATAAAGCCCAGACCGATGCCGGCAGAGATGGAGTAGGTGAAGGGCACGCCGGCGACAATCATGAACGCCGGGAAACCCTGCGACACGTCGGACCAGTCAATCTCGGAGGCCTCGCTCATCATGAGGTAGCCGACGTAGACCAGGGCGCCGCAGGTGGCGGCGCTGGAAACGATGGTGACGATGGGGGAGAAGAACGCGGCGAGAATGAACAGCACGCCGGTGGTGACGGAGGTGAGGCCCGTGCGGCCACCGTCGGCAGCGCCAGAGGTGGACTCGACGAAGGTGGTGATGGAGGAGACGCCCATGAAACCGCCCACAGCAGCGGCGGCGGAGTCGACGATCAGGATCTCCTTGATATTCTCGACGTTGCCGTCGTCGGTGAGGAACTCGCCCTGCTTGGCCACGGCCATCGCGGTGCCCATGGTGTCGAAGAAGTCACTCATGAGCAGCGAGAACGAGATGACGAGGAGCGTGGGGTCGGTAAGGACCTTGACGATGGCGGGCACGCCGCCGGCGTCGGCGATGGGGCCACCGATGCTCGAGAAGTCGAGCGGGGCGATGAGGCCCTCGGGGGCGTGGGTGACGCCCAGCGGGATACCGGCGATAACGGCGACGATGATGCCGATGAGCAGCGAGCCCGGCACGTTGCGGGAAGCCAGGGCAACCGTCACGACGATGGAGATGATACCGACGATAAAGGTGGGGGAGGCGATGTCGCCCAGGCCGACGAGCGTACCGGCGCCAGCGGTGATGATGCCAGCGTCGCACAGGCCGATCATGGCGATAAACAGGCCCAGACCCACCGAGATGGCGTGACGCAGGACAACCGGGATGGCGTCCATGATGGCCTCGCGCAGGCCACAAAGCACGAGCAGCAAGATGACGACGCCCTCAAGGAAGATGACGCTCATGGCCACGTGCCAGTCACCGCCGCAGACGGTGGTGGTGATTCCAGCGATCATCGCGTTGACGCCTAAGCCCGACGCGCAGGCGAGCGGGCGGTTGGCGAAGATGCCCATGCAGATGGTCATGATGCCGGCGCCCAGGCAGGTGGCGCAGGCGAGCGCTCCCGCATCGATGCCAGCGCCCGAGAGCACCGCGGGGTTGACGGCGATGATGTAGGCCATCGCCAGGAATGTTGTCAGTCCAGCGCGGAGTTCGGTCCCGATTGTGGACTTGCGCTCGCTGACGTGAAATAGTTCGTCCATGCATACCCTTTCCTTGTTCGGCCCCGAGTTTAGGCCGATTGACACGAACTCACCCACTATAGCCCCTTTACGACGCTGTTGTTCCTCGCATGTTGATGTTCGGCGCTTTGTAGCAGACGGACGGTATTTTTCGCATGAAAAAGTGTGGGTACCGTATACTTAAGCGGTTACAACGACCCCTATGGAGGAACGTATGATTAAAGAGCTTTGCCACGACGAGGCTATTCTGTCCCAGCGTTGCGAGGTCGCGACCGTCGAGGACGAGTCGGTGGCACAGGACCTGATCGATACCATCAAGTCGCTCGACGATGCCGGCTGCCTTGCCGCCAACCAGATTGGCGTCACCAAGAAGGTCTGCGTCTACCTGGACGATGCCGGCGAGCCCCATGTGCTCTACAACCCCCGTCTGGTGTTTGGTCTGGGCGCCAGCAAGATGGAGGAGAGCTGCCTGACGCACGAGGAGGTCACCAAGTCCACGCGCTACATCAAGTGCAAGGTTGCCTTTGACCAGATTGTCGACGGCAAGATGAAGGAGTGCCGCCGCGACTACGCGGGCTTTGAGGCACAGATGATCCAGCATATGATTGACCACTGTCTAGGAAAGTTGGTCTAAGGGGACCAAAGCACCGCACTTTGACCCCTTAGACGACCTGCGGGGTTAACTTGGTTGAGCTTATCCTGCTTGAATAGCCCGGGTATGACGTTGTTGTCATGTCCGGGCTTTTGTGTTTAGCGCCTTTTTGTTTGGAGACAATGAACTTAACAGGAACGTAAAGCTAGGAGGCGCTATGTGTACGAGTATTCGATTTACCGATAATTCTGGTCACATGTATCTGGGCCGCAACCTCGACTGGAGCTTTGACTACGGCCAACAGGTTCGCGTGATGCCGCGCGGGTTTCACATTCCGTATTCGTTTATCGACGACGCGACAGCGGCACACGCGGTGATCGGTATGTGCATCGATTACAAGAACTACCCTATGTTCTTCGATTGCGGCAACGATGCGGGCCTCGCCGTGGCGGGCCTCAATTTCCCGGGTTATGCCGAGTATGCCGAGGGGCCGGTTGATGGAAAGACCAATATCGCGGCCTATGAGTTTCCCCTGTGGGTGGCAGCGACGTTCTCGACGGTCGATGAGGCCGAGGCCGCGCTGCGCGACACGGTGATTGTCGCCAAATCTGCCGGAGAGGGGCTGGGTGTGTCGCTGCTCCATTGGATTATCGGCGACAGCCAGCGCAGCATCGTGGTCGAGATGATGGCTGACGGCCTGCATGTATACGACGATCCGGTCGACACCCTTGCCAATCAGCCCACCTTCCCGTGGCACATGGAAAACCTGCGCACCTATATCACCGCCACAAGCGATTTTCCGCAGACGGCGAAGTGGCGTGGCGCCGAGCTTAAGCCCTATGGAGCCGGTGCCGGCATGCGCGGTATTCCGGGTGACTGCTATTCGCCGAGCCGTTTTGTAAAGGCGGCGTACCTCAATGCCAATTACCCGCAAAAGGAGAGCGAGACCGAAAACGTCGTCCGCATGTTCCGCTCGCTCGAGGGCGTGGTGATGATCGAGGGGGCGTCCAGGATGGGCGATGGCAAGTTCGAGAAGACTATCTACACCGGATGCTTTAGCGCGCGCACGGGCAATTATTACTACGCGATGTATGGGGATCCGTCGATTCGCTACGTGAGCCTGATGGATGCCGAGGGCGCAAGCCCCGATAGGCTCGTGGTTCCCGAGCCGCGTCGTTCGTAGCCGTTAGCTTTACTGCAATGCAAAGCGGCCCTGCGTCTCTCGTGAGGTGCAGGGCCGCTGTCGTTGATTTGTGACGTCGCTAGAAGTTGGCGTCGTTGAGCTGGGTGCTCTCGAGGCCGTCGAGCTGTTGCTGTTCGGGCGTATCGGCGACGCTCTCGAGCAGCTCGGTGGGATCGACGTTCATGTTCTTGCCGGCTTCGTTGCCGTTGACCAGGTCGTCCGAGAAGATATCGACATCCATTTCCTCAGCTTCCTCGATCTGAACTTCGAGCGGCACCTGGGTGCGTACGAGTTTGACTGCCGGACGCATACGGGCAAAGAGGGGCACGTACTCGATAATGATGGCCGAGTTCTCGAGACCGTACCAACGTGCCGGGCTTCCGCAGGCGCGGCGGACGGCGTACTTGATGGCCATGACGCGATGGTCGTTGCGGTTGATGTCCGTTTCGGGGGCAAGCATCTTGCGCAGCATGCAAAAACGGAAGTCGCCCACGTTGCCGCGTGTCTCGTAGATGGAGTAGGTGTGATGCTGCGGTGGCAACTCACCCGATGCCATCAGGTCGCCAACGATCTGGCGCAGGTAGGCGTTGATGCGCTGATTGACCTTAAAGCCTAGGTCCAGGCGCACGCGGAACAAAAAGTCCGTGCCAAAGGTCTCAACGGAATACTCGTGAGTATAGGGCTCGTCGGTAACGTGCACGTTGATGAACCAATAAGCCTTAGCGCGCTTGGGATGTTTGTCCAGGATGGAATAGAGCACGTCGCGGTCGAGCGTGAGCGGGTCGGGGCTGTTGGTGAGGAACACGAGATTGTCGGCGAGCACGGGGTAAGTCTCGTCGTTGCGCAGGCGGTTGAGCTGATCGATGTACTTGGAGACGGGCAGCAGAATCGTCTGCGTGCGCTCGATGGCGGTACCGCGACGCCACACATACATAAGGCCGAACAGCAGTGCGGCCAGGAAGATCATGACGTAGCCGCCGTCAAAGAACATGGTGAGGCACGAGGCGAAGAAGCACAGCTCAATGGCACCAAAGAGCAGGGCGAAGACGCAGGCACCCAGCTTGTGCTTGAGGATGCCGGCGATGTAGCTTGTCAAAAGCGTCGTGGTCATGAGCATGGTCACGGTAATGGCGAGGCCGTAGGCGCTCTCCATGCGCTCGGAGTTTTGGAACAGCAGCACAATGAAGATGCAGCCGACCCACATGATGTTGTTGACAAGCGGAATATAGAGCTGACCCTTGGTGTCGCTGGGGTAGTGGATGCGCAGGTGCGGCATGAGATTGAGACGGGTTGCCTCGGATACCAGCGAGAACGAGCCGGTGATGAGCGCCTGCGAGGCGATGATGGCCGCTACGGCCGAAAGCACGATGGCAAAGGGGCGCAGGGGCTCGGGAAGCATCATATAGAACGGGTTGACGATATCCATCGCGAGCATCTGGGGGTTGGAGTTATTGGCGAGCAGCCAAGCGCCCTGACCCAGATAGTTAAGGATGAGGGCCGCCTTTACGAACGGCCAGGATGCGTAAATGTTAGCCTTGCCCACGTGACCCATATCCGAATAGAGCGCCTCGGCGCCGGTCGTCGACAGGAAGACGAAGCCGAGCACCATGATGCCCGAGTGGTTGATGGGCGAGAACAGGAACATGATGCCGCGGATGGGGTTGAGCGCGCGTAGGATGGACAGGTTGCCGAGCATGTTGAACAGGCCGGCGCCCGCCAGGAACAGGAACCATAGTGTCATGAGCGGGCCGAACAGCTTGCCGATCGACGAGGTACCGGCGCGCTGCATGGCAAATAGGCCGCAGATAATGATGATGGTAATAATGATGACGTTGGTTTGCCCGTCACCCAATAGCGCGTGGCCCCACTCGATAGTGCGCAGGCCCTCAATGGCCGTGGTAACCGTGACGGCGGGGGTGAGGATGCCGTCGGCGAGCAGCGCCGCGCCGCCGATCATGGCGGGCAGAATCAGCCACGGCGCCACCTTACGCACGAGACTGAACAGGGCGAAGATGCCGCCCTCGTTATGGTTGTCGGCCTTCATGGCGATTACAACGTACTTGACCGTGGTCACGAGTGTCATGGTCCAGATGACGAGCGAAAGCGCGCCCAGAATCATGTCCTCGCTGACGGTGCCGATGCCGCCGTTGTTGGCGACGATTGATTTCATGGTGTACATGGGGCTTGTGCCGATGTCACCGTAGACGACGCCGAGCGTTACGAGCAGCATGCCAGCGGAGAGGGGAATGGCTCCATGCCCGCCTTGACTACGCTGGTCTTGGAGGCTTGCCTCCAGCTTGTTGTGTGCCACGTGGACTCCCTTGGACATCTGGCCTCTGCCACGAGCAGTAGACCTTTATGCCATCTTTATACATATAAGAGCAGTTTGGCACATCGGGGTGTTTTAGACAATAATCCCCATCTGGGGATTATTCATATACGCAGGTAGTATTTCAGAGCAGGGGCTATTAAGCACGTGCTGTCTGGGCGATGCCAGCCTTGGTGTTTGCGCGTTTGCCGGCGAGTTCGCAAAAAATCGCGCCGCCGATGATAAGCGCGGCGCCCATCAGGCGGACCGGTGTTATGGTTTCGCCCAAAAGGACGGCCGAGAACACGACGGCCGAAAGCGGCTCAAGGTAGCCGACGACGGCGACGGTCTGCACGGGCAGTTTGGCGACGGCGCTAAAGTAGAGCAGGCAACCGAGTCCGGTGTTGACGACGCCGAGCATGACGACGGCGCGCCAATCAATACTGGCGGCGACGCCGGCGGACAGGAATGAGGGGGCGCCCTGCGTGAGGAGCGTAAGGACCAGCGCGGTCAAAAAGGCGGCGCTCACCTGGAGCGCGGAGTTCTCGAGGCCCTCGATGTGCGGCGCACCCTTGCTGGCGATGACCATCAATGCATAGCAGAAGGCCGAGGCGATGCCGCACACGATGCCCGCGATGGGCATATTGCCGCCGAGGCCTTGGGCCGCGATGAGGAAGGCGCCGCAGGCGACAGCTATGAAGCCGGCGATTTTGCCACCGGTCAATTTTTCGCCAAAGATGAGCGGGGAGAGCGCCATAACGATGATGGGGCCGCAGTAGTACAGCAGCGAGGATATGCCGACGCCGATCGTCTGGTAGGCGCGGAACAGAAAAATCCAGCTGGCGCCCAGCGCGGCTCCCGAGAGGAGAAGGGCTGCGGCTTCGCGGGGGCGAGATGGCGCCTGCAACTTATGGCGTTGAGTGATGGCGAGGACGGTGACAAGCGAGAGGGCGCCCAAAAACGTGCGCAGGAGCACGATATCGGAGCTCGGCAGCGCGATGGCAGCGGCGATGATGCCGTTGGAGCCAAACAATAGCAATGCTGCTAAGTATGTAAACAGTCCGTTGTTCATGCGCTTCCGTCCCCTCTATATCCGAGCATGTTCAATATGGGTGAACTGGCTTTAGAAGAAAAGCGAATATAATGCATGGATGACATGACAAATACTCATGTAAGGGCGGGGACGTGCCGTGGAGACCAATATCCAAAAGATGCAAGTGCTGCTCGAGACGGTGCGTGCCGGCAGTTTTACGCGTGCTGCAGAGCGGCTGAACTATTCGCAGTCGGGCGTGAGCCGCATGGTGGGAGACCTTGAGGCCGACTGGGGCTTTAAAGTGCTCGATAGAAGCCGCGAGGGCGTGGTGCTTTCCGCCGACGGGCGGCAGGTCATGCCGGCAGTCGAGGCGTTATGCGAAGAGTTTGGCCGCCTGCAGCGACGCGTGGACGAGATGCGAGGGCTCATGCGTGGCAAGATCTGTATCGGTACGTTTTCGAGTGTGGCGACCCATGTACTGCCGCCGGTGATCGCGCGGTTTCGCGCCGATCATCCGGACGTCGATTATGAGTTGCTGATGGGCGATTACTCCGAGATTGAGCAATGGGTGGCGGAAGGCCGCTGCGACCTGGGCTTTATTCCGCGCGAGCCACGCGGCGCCGGCATGGCGTCGCGGCCGTTGGTACAAGACGAGCTGATGGCCGTGGTGCCAGCGGGCTCCTCGCTTGCCACCGCGGAGGTCGTTTCCCTTGCCGATTTGGCCAACGAGCAGTTTATTCTGCTGGAACGCGGTAGCGACGACGAGATTACGCCGCTGTTCCGTCGGGCGGGGCTGACGGTGCGCTCCAAGCTGTCGACCTGGGATGACTATGCGATTATGGCCATGGTCGAGGACGGCCTGGGCGTGAGCATTCTTCCCGCGCTCATCTTGCGCCGCTGCCAGTTCGATGTTGCCGTGCGCCCGCTCGAGGGACATCCTCATCGGCAGATCAACGCCATATACCGCACCGCCGACGTTTCGCTCGCGGCGGCTCGTTTCCTCGAATATCTCTAAACGTGTACACGTCATTGTCCGCTTTGGGCAAATCTCGGAGTTCGGTACGTTTTCTTGTGAAATTGAACTTCCAGATAATGCGCCGCGCTATACTGCTTGCTAAATTGAACCTTGGTTCAATTCGTGTTCTATAAATTGAACTTTGCCAGCAAGGAGGTTCCTGTGGCCCAAGAGACGTTTAGCGATCGCCTGCGACAGACCATGTCCGATCGCGACGTTCGCCAGTCGGACGTAATCCGCGCATCGGAGATGCTCGGCAAAAAACTCGGCAAGAGTCAGATGAGCCAATATGTGAGTGGCAAGACGATTCCGCGGCGCGATGTGGCAGAGCTGCTCGCCCGCATTTTGGAGGTCGATGTTACCTGGCTGCTTGCCGGTGACGCCGATCAAGGCGAGACATCATCGCCTCGCAACGATTCCAAGCCCGAACCCCATCCCTCAGCTCAAATTCCAAGGAGCACCACCATGCGTACTTTTTCTAAATCCACCAAACTCGAGAATGTCCTGTATGACGTGCGCGGTCCCGTCGTCGACGAGGCAGCCCGTATGGAGGACGAAGGCGAGCGCATCCTCAAGCTCAACATCGGCAACCCCGCGCCCTTTGGTTTCCGCACGCCCGATGAGGTCATTAAGGATATGCGCCAGCAGCTGCCCGACTGCGAAGGCTATTCCAACTCGCGCGGCCTGTTCTCTGCGCGCAAGGCGATTATGCAATACTCGCAGATCAAGGGCCTGCCCAATGTTCAGATGGAGCACATCTACACGGGCAACGGCGTGTCCGAACTCATTCAGCTTTCGATGAACGCGCTGCTCGACAATGGCGACGAGATTCTGATCCCCAGCCCCGACTATCCGCTCTGGACGGCGTGCGCAACCCTTGCCGGCGGTCATCCCGTGCACTATCTGTGCGATGAGCAGGCGGATTGGTATCCCGACCTGGAGGATATGGAGTCCAAGATCACGAGCGCGACCAAGGCCCTCGTCATCATCAACCCCAACAACCCCACGGGCTCTGTCTATCCGCGCGAGGTGCTCGAGGGCATTGTTGAGATCGCGCGCAGGCACCAGCTCATGATTTTTGCCGACGAGATCTACGACCGCCTGTGCATGGACGGCTACGAGCACGTCTCCATTGCCTCGCTCGCCCCCGACCTGCCTTGCATTACGTTTAGCGGCCTGTCCAAGTCGCATATGATCGCGGGCTATCGCATTGGCTGGATGGTGCTTTCGGGCAACCAGCGCTGCATGAGCGACTTCATCATGGGCGTCAACATGCTCTCTAACATGCGCCTGTGTTCCAACGTGCCGGCTCAGTCGATCGTTCAGACGGCGCTCGGCGGCCATCAGTCGGTTAACGACTACATCCGCCCCGGCGGTCGTGTCTACGAGCAACGCAACTTTGTGTATGAGGCGCTCAGCAAGATCGATGGCATCACGGTGGTCAAGCCGCGCGCGGCGTTCTATATCTTCCCCAAGATGGATGTGAAGAAGTTCAACATCACCGATGACGAGCAGTTTGCCCTCGACCTGCTGCACGAGAAGAAGATCCTCATCACGCGCGGCGGCGGCTTTAACTGGGCCGAGCCCGACCACTTCCGCATCGTGTACCTGCCGCGCATGGAAGTACTCAAAGAGTCCCTCGAAGACCTCGCCGACTTCTTTGACCATTACCGCCAGAGCTAGTGGGATAGAAGTTCCGCACTATGAAAAGCTCCCTGCAGTTGTTTTGCTGCAGGGAGCTTTCTTGAATCGGCGGAACTAAATAACAATCCCGTTGCAGTGGTCGATTTCGTGCTGGATGATCTCGGCGGTGTAGCCCGAGAAGTTTTTGATGCGGTGGACAAAGTTCTCGTCCAAATACTCAACCTTAATGCGGCGATAGCGGGTACAGGGACGCTCGCCGATCAGCGAGAGACATCCTTCGCTCGTCTGATAGGCATTGACCTGCTCAAGAATTTGAGGGTTGTACATCAGGAGTGTCCTGTTGCCGTCCTTTACACAGATGATGCGTTTGCGCACGCCGATCATGTTGGCGGCGAGGCCCACGCACTCGCGCTCATGCTCGTGGAGTGTATCCAGGAGATCATGCCCGGTTGAGGCATCGTCGGGTCCCGCGTCTTCGGAAGGCAGGCGCAAAAAGAACTCGGATTTCATGATGGGCTTAATCATGGCGGGCTCCTCATGTCTCATGCTTTCGTGGACTTTTAATAATAGCGCGGAAGGAAAGCTGTGCGTCCGCGTTACAATCTTTCGACGTTGGACCATGTTGTCAGACTCGTCGAGTACGGCGTCTGGCGTAAGTCTAGGGCTCATTTTTTCGCCCTGGACTGTTCCTCTGGGGCGATGCGACTGTCGTTCCAAGAGGAAGGAAATGCATGGGGAGCAAATCTCAGCAACAAGTTCAAGTAGCGCCATCGGCCACTGCGGCGATTCTCGCCGTAATGTATATCGCAGCCTTTGTTGCCGCGTTTAACGAGAACATCATTAACGTGGCGCTGCACGACATTATGGCGGCCTTTTCGGTGAGTGCCACCACGGCGCAGTGGCTCGTCTCGGGCTACATGATCGTGACGTCGATTTTTACGGCTATCATGGCCTTCCTGTCCGGTCGTTTCTCGACGCGCAAGCTGCTGTTTTTCGCATGCGGATGCATGGTCGCCGGCGAAGTCCTGTGCCTGGTCGCTCCGTCGTTTAGCGTTTTGCTGCCAAGTCGTATTTTGCAGGCTGCGGGATCGGGCATCTTGTTCCCGCTCATGATGAACGTGGTGCTGTCTTGCGCCCCGCGCGAGAAGCTCGGTTTGTATCTGAGCCTGGGCGGCGCCTGCATTACGCTAGGACCGGCGTTTGGACCCGTGATTAGCGGTCTTATGTGCACGTTATTTGGCTGGAGGGCGGTGTTCGTAGTGCCGCTGGTGGGCGGCATTGCGGTCGCTGCGGCGGGCGTTAAGCTTGTTCAGAATGTCGGAGAGCGCTCGAACACCACGCTTGACATTCTGTCGGTTGTTTTGCTCGCCGCCGGTATTCCGGCGTTTGTGTATTCCGTAGGCGAGTTCTCGACCAATCTGATTGCCGGTATCGTGACGCTCTTCGTCGCCATTGTGCTGCTCGGCCTGTTTGCGGCCCGCCAGCTCAAGCTCGAGCATCCGGTGCTCAACGTGCGCCCCATGGCGAGCGTTCGCTTTTGGCCTGCGTGCCTGCTTGTGGTGGTGTCGATGATGACGACGTTCTCGATGAGTGTTTTGTTGCCGCTCTATTTTGAAGGTGCCTACGACATGACCGCACTTGTTGCGGGCCTGCTCATTTTGCCGGCGATTGCCTGCAACGCCGTGACCTCGATTGTGGGCGGACGCGTGATGGACGCCCGTGGCGCATGGCCGCTGCTGCCGGTCGGCTTTGCCCTGATTGCCGTGGGGCAGACTGCCATCTCGATGACGGCGGCAGGCATGAACATCGGCGTCGTCGTGGCGCTGACCGTTGTGGTGTATGCCGGAGTCGGCCTGGTGCTGAGCCCCTCGCAGACAGCCGGCTTGGAGACGCTTCCTGCCGCTGAGCATCCTCACGGAACGGCATTGCTCAACACGTGGAACATGATTGCCGCATCGTTTGGCCCGTCGCTGTTTATCGGCTTGCTCTCGAGTTCTGCGGCGACTGCCGGCACCGCTGGCGCTGCGACGGACGTTGCCCAGGCGATTGGATTTGCAACTGCCGTGCGTGTGGCGGCTGTAATTGCCGTGGTCGGGTTCGTGGCGTCACTGGTGTACGCTCGTCGCGAGTCGCACATGTCGCATTAATGTGTGCACATAGATTCTGCAGCTAGATTGGATGGCGACACCATAAACTAATGGACGTTTTGCCGAGAGGCATGAATGTTTAAAGCGCAAAGAGTGCGCGACGGGCCCCGCGAATGGGGCGATGATGCCCGAGAGGGCCAAGAAGGAGTCTCATGTCTGAGAACGAAGAGATTATGAACGAGACCGAGAACGAGACCATGGCTGCCGAGGTCGAGGCAGTCGAGACCGTGGAGACCGAAGCTGCCGAGGTTGAGGCTGCTGACGAGGTTTCCGCCGAGGAGGAGGCCGAGGTTGTCGAGGCCGCCGTTGATTACGATGACGAAGAGCTGATGGACAAGATGCAGAAGGCCGCCCGCCTGCTGCGTAGCCGTCGCTTTGCTATTTCCAAAGAGGAGGAGGCCAAGGCCGAGCGCATGGCGAACATCGAGCGCGCCATCAAGCTCCTTGACCTCAAGCCCAAGATGGAGCAGAAGGAAATGTCCGACCTGTTGGGCATGCGCCTTCGTGAGCTCGATGGCCTGATGGCCGAGGCCGAGGCTGCCGATCTGGTTGGCCGCATCGACGACGCCGAGGGCGATATGCGCAAGATCGTTGTCTTCGCTGCCGAGGATGCCGCTGAGGGCCTGGTCGAGCTTGCCAACAAGAAGGAGAAGCTCCTGCCCGAGCTTTCTTACGAGGAGGCCACCGAGCTGATGACCGCTCTCGATAAGGTCATCGCTCCGCTCGTCGCCATGGGCCTGGACGAGGACCGCGGTCCTCGCGGCGGTCGTGACGATCGCGGTGGCCGTGGCGGCGACCGTGGCGGTCGCGGCGGCTTTGGCGATCGCGGTGGCCGTGGTGGTGACCGCGGCGGTCGCGGTGGCGATCGCGGTGGCCGTGGCGGCTTTGGTGACCGTGGTGGCGACCGCGGCGGTCGCGGCGGCTTTGGCGGCAACCGTGGTGGCTATGGCGATCGCGGTGGCAACCGTGGCGGCTTCGGCGGCAACCGCGGTAACGACCGCGGCGGTCGCGGTGGCGATCGCGGCGGCCGCAACGGCGGCGGCTTCCGCGGCAACCGTTTTTAGTTACGGCGTTTTACCAAACGCCGTAACGGGCCGACGCTGCGCGGGCCGCATTTGGACAATCTGACGTTCAACTTCAAGGGCGCGACCAGAAGGTCAGCGCCCTTTCGTTTCACGTCACCTTGCCTCAAATGCGACCCGCTCGCTGTCCGTCCTCTGCCTGCGGCGTTGTCTTGCTCCGGATGCGGCAGTTAGGGACGTTCCTTTTCTGCCGGCAGCTTGGGACACTCCTTGTAGTCATTGGGGACGTTCTTAAATGACTAGTCGTTGGGGACGTTCTTGTTTGACTGGTCATTTAAGAACGTCCCCAACGACTACGTAGCATGAGAGTGGATAATCTCCCGGTATGAGCCCATATTCATGCTCAAGGTGGGAGATTATCCACTCTCGTTTCGTTTGTTGATTTCGATGCCTACATTTGTAGGAACAGTTCGTGGAGGCGGGTGTCTTCGTCGAGTTCGGGGTGGAAGGTTACGCCGAGCTGGTTGTCTTGGCGGGCGGCGACGATGCGGCCGTCGACTTTCGCTAAGGCCTTTGCGTCGCCGTGGACCTCGACGATGCGGGGCGCGCGGATAAACGTCAGTGGCACTTCACCGTCGATGCCAGCTACCTGCCCCTTGATTCGAAAACTGCCGAGCTGCCTGCCGTAGGCATTGCGCTCAACGAGCACACCCATGGTTGCCAGGCGCGGCGTGCCCTTATCGTCATGGGCGGCAAGGTCGTGAGCCAGCAGAATCAGGCCGGCGCAAGTGCCCAGGACGGGCATGCCTTCAACAATGCGGGTGCGAAGCTCCTCGAGCATGCCCAACTCATCAAGTAGCTTCCCTTGAACGGTAGACTCGCCGCCGGGAAGTACCAGACGGTCAAAGTCCTGCTTCAAATCAGCCTCCTGCCTCAGCTCAATACAGCGCGCGCCCAGCTCGGATAGTCTTGCCTCGTGCTCGGCAAATGCGCCTTGGACCGCCAGCACGGCGACCGTTTGGTCTGCATAATCGCTCATGTGCGATCCTTTCTGCCGGACTAGCGTCCGCGCTCCTCCATGATGATTTCGATCTCGTCGGCGTTGATGCCCACCATGGCCTCGCCCAGGTCCTCCGAAAGCTCGGCGATGAGCTTGGCATCGGTGAAGTTTGCCACGGCCTTGACGATGGCGGCGGCGCGCTTGGCGGGGTCGCCGCTCTTAAAGATGCCCGAGCCGACAAAGACGCCCTCGGCGCCCAGTTGCATCATCAGCGCGGCGTCGGCAGGGGTCGCTACGCCGCCGGCGGCAAAGTTCACAACGGGAAGCTTGCCCGTGGCATGGACCTCGCGCACCAGCTCGACCGGAACCTGCAGTTGCTTGGCTGCCTCAAAGAGCTCGTCGTCGCGCAGAGCAACAACGTCACGGATCTGCTTTTGGATCTTGCGCATGTGGCGTACAGCCTGGACGACGTCGCCCGTGCCCGGCTCGCCCTTGGTGCGGATCATCGTGGCGCCCTCGGCAACACGGCGCAGCGCCTCGCCCAGATCGCGGGCGCCGCAGACAAACGGCACGTCAAACTGGGTCTTGTCGATGTGATAGACGTCATCGGCAGGGGAGAGAACCTCGGACTCATCGATGTAGTCGATCTCGATGGCCTGAAGGACCTGCGCCTCGACGATGTGACCGATGCGGCACTTGGCCATGACGGGGATGGAGACGGCCTCCTGGATGCCCTTGATCATCTTGGGGTCGCTCATGCGCGAGACGCCGCCTGCGGCACGGATGTCGGCCGGAATGCGCTCGAGTGCCATGACGGCGCAGGCGCCCGCCTCTTCGGCGACGCGTGCCTGCTCGGGCGTGGTGACGTCCATGATGACGCCGCCCTTGAGCATCTGCGCGAGCTCGCGATTGAGTTTGACGCGATCGGCCTTGCTGGTCTGTTCTGGCATGGTTGCTCCCTTGGTTGGCATGTGCATTGCTTGACGGAACATCCTATCTGGGAGCTGGGTATGGCGAAATACTCAGTTTTCGAGATAATAATAAGGTCAGACTAATACCAGATTGAACAGCTCGATAAGATCAGGTGGCAAACTCATGCTTGACTACAATTTGGAAAAACGCGGCGAAGCATCGCTCTATGAGTATGTTTACCAGCAAATTCGAGATGATATCGTAGCTGGACGCATTGTGGCGGGGGAGCATTTGCCGTCTAAGCGCGCCTTTGCCAGTCATCTGGGAATCAGTGTCATTACTATCGAGAATGCATATAGCCAGCTACTTGCCGAGGGCTATATTTGCTCAAAGCCGCGGCGTGGCTACTACGCTTGCAAGCTTCCGGATGCACCGGTTTTGCCTTTGGCTTCGGAGGGCATCGACCGAGATGCCGTCTCTGTGGACCCCAGCGCGCATGATGTCCGCGGGCGGGTCGAGCAATTCGACGCACTTTCTTCTTCCGCTTTGGAGGCGGCGCGGCTTTGGCAAAGCGCACTGCGGGCGACGCTGGCATCCGAAGACGAGCGCGAGATCTTTTCGCCCGCACCGGTACAGGGCACCGTTCGGCTACGATGCGCAATTGCTCATCATCTGCGCGGGACGAGGGGTATGAATGTCGACCCCGACAACATTGTTATCGGTGCGGGCGCCCAGCTGCTCGATACCATGTTGGTTCAGCTGCTTGGCGCGGACAAGGTGTATGCCGTTGAGGATCCGGGCTATTTGCGCCTGACGCGCATCTATCAGGCTATGGGCTGCAAAGTTCGACATATCCCGTTGGATGATGAGGGCGTGGACTTGAGCGCTCTGCAGAAAACCGGGACCGATGTACTTCATCTGATGCCGTCCCATCAGTATCCGACCGGCCTTGTGACGAGCATTGCGCGGCGCTATGCGCTTCTGAGCTGGGCCGCCGAGCGACCAGGTCGGTATCTCATCGAAGATGACTTTGATTGTGAGTTTCGCCTTGCCGGGAAGCCGATTCCCGCGCTCGCGTCGATCGATGCCGCCCAGTCGGTTATCTACACCAACACGTTTTCGAAGAGCCTTTCATCGGCGTTGCGTTTGGCGTACATGGTGTTGCCCGATGAGTTAATGGAGCGGTTTAGGCGCAACCTTGGTTTCTACGCCTCGTCGGTGAGCTCTGTTGATCAGGTCGCTTTGGCGCGTTTGCTGGAATCGGGTGATTACGAGCGACATGTGAACCGCGTGCGCGTTCGTGCTCGCGAGGCGCGTGATGGCCTGATGGCGCTTGTGCGGAAGGTATTTCCGGCAGGAGAGGTCTCGATCGAGCATGCAGACGCGGGCCTTTACTGTATCGTGGTTGCGGAGCGTGGAGCGGGCGGAAGCTCTTTTGTGCGGGCCCTCACGCGCTCGAGTATCCCTTTTGTCGATATCAGTAACTGTTATTGGTGTGCCGATGGCGCATCTGTCCCTGAAAACTCAAGTCAAATTCTTGTTCAGTATGACGATTTGAGTCCAAAAGCGCTAAATACCTTGGAATCGCAGCTAATGGGAGCACTCTGCAACCTAAGTGAGTAGGCTTTTGGAACTTTGGCGACCAGGCAGTTTTGTAACAAGCTATCTACCTGC